>NZ_CP036170.1:437500-1187500 GCF_004295125.1 [Clostridium] scindens ATCC 35704
GAAAATACAAGTTCCGCGCTTCTGCGATCCTTTGCCGCAATCGCTTGGGGGAATATGGCCCTTACTTCGTCCATATATTCTTCCGGCCTGGTCAGGGAAGGACTATAATGGGTCAGCCACATCTCCTTAACGCCTGCCTCTTTCGCAACCTGGGCAGCTTCATAGAAGGTCATATGCTTGTATTCTTTTGCTTTTTTCAGTTTGTCTTTCTCGCCGTACATTCCCTCGCATATGAATAGATCCGATCCGGCCGCATTATTCTTCATGGATTCTGTGGGACGGGTATCCGTACAGTATGTCAGCTTGATGCCTTTGCGGGCAGGGCCCAGCACCATATCCGGCGTATAGACGCTGCCGCCTTCTTCCACCGTCTCTCCCTTTTGCAGTATTCCCCAGTATTTCTGAGGAATGCCTGCCGCATTTGCCCGCTCCACGTCAAACTTCCCGGCCCGGTCAATCTCCATGCTATAGCCGTAACAGGTCACATTGTGGTTCACACGAAATACTTTTAGCCGGTAGCCATTCATCTCGAATGTCTGCTCCGGCTCTGTAATCTCTATATATTTGATAGAAAACGGCAGTTCAGGCGCAATGACCCGTAATGAATTCACTACCCGCTCCAGGCCTTTCGGCCCCACTAAGGTCAACGGCTCTGTCCGGTCGGCATTCCCCATCGTAAGGAGAAGCCCCGGAAGCCCGCTGATATGATCCCCATGGTAATGGGTAAAACAGATGACATCGATCGGCTTGAAGCTCCATCCCTTTTCCTTAATCGCTATCTGCGTTCCTTCCCCGCAGTCAATCAGCACACTGCTGCCATTATACCGCACCATAAGCGCTGTAAGCCAGCGGTATGGAAGCGGCATCATGCCGCCCGTTCCTAACAAACATACATCTAACATATTTTACCTCAATTTCCTACTTTGATTTGAAAACTTTTTACCAATTCATCATAGCAGTCTTCGCAGAGGTCGAATTGATCTATCTGGTTATCTTTCCTTGAGAAATATCCCCAGCGCTTGTTTACTTCCAGCACATCCTCCTGGGGAACCCCTCCCTTGACTTCAATCTCCCTGCCGCATTTATTGCATATGATCTTCTCTATCTTCTTTGTCTCTTCTATCTCGTTTCTATACTGGCGCATACAATTCCTCCTGTGAGTATCCTATCACTTCTTCTTTCTTGCTACGCCTTCATTATATCTGAGCCCATCGGTTTTTCCTAGTGGGAACTGCTGTCAGTGCTGCCAGTTATCTTCCAAGTCTACGACTCATAAGTATAGCATCTTCTATAGGATTCGTATAGAAATTTTTGCGAACTCCATCTTCTTTAAAGCCACGGCTAAGATAGAATCTAAGTGCCGCCGCATTGCTTTTTCTTACATCCAGCATCAGTCTTGCAATGCCCTTGCCGGCTAAGACTCTTTCCATCTCATCAAGCAGAGCACCGGCAACCCCTTGCCTCCGGAACTTTTCATCCACGGCTATCCGGGCAATCTCGCTTTCATCTGCCGCAAAATAAACGATCACATATCCTGCCATCTGCCCGTCCAGCCACGCGCCTAATATCTGTGCCTGTTTCTGGTTCCAGGTATCCCTAAGAGCCGTCAGGCTCCAGGGGTCTGGAAATATCTCCTGTTCAAGCCTGGCAATCTCCTCGATCTCCTGTTCCTTCGCTATCCGAATCTCCAGCATCCTATAAAGCCTCGATATCCGCAATCAGCGCATCTACTGCTTCTTTCTTTGTCGCCCAGCTGGTACAGAAGCGAACCGCGCTGTGGGAATCATCCACAACCTCCCAGAATCCGTAAGAATATTTTTCCTTCAGTTTCCCAAGATGCTCATTCGGAAGGATCGGAAACTGCTGGTTGGTATAGGAATCATAGCGCAGGCCATACCCCTTCTCCAAAAATGCCGCCTTAAGTCGCATCGCCAATTCATCCGCGCCTTTTGCAATATCAAAATAAAGATTATCTGTGAACAGCACGTCGAACTGGATACCCAGAAGCCTGCCCTTGGCAAGCATCCCTCCATGCTGCTTGATCAGATAGCGGAAATCCTTCTTAAGCGCCGGATTCGTGATCACGACTGCCTCGCCGAACAGGGCGCCCACTTTCGTTCCTCCGATATAGAATACATCCGTAAGTTCCGCGATATCCGTAAGTCCCAGGGAACTCTTTTCTGCCATCAGCCCATAGCCCAGCCTGGCCCCATCCAGGAATAATGGAAGTCCTAATTCCCTACAGGTTCTTGACAGTGCCTGCAATTCTTCCTTCGCATACAGCGTTCCATTCTCCGTAGGATGGGATATGTACACCATTCCCGGCTGTACGATATGTTCATGGTCCGCATCATTCCAATGCGCCTCGTATGCTTCCCTGACCTGAGCCGCCGTAATCTTTCCATCCTCGCTTGGCAATGCAAGCACCTTGTGTCCCGTGGCCTCGATCGCCCCGGTCTCATGGACGTTGATATGGCCGGATACTGCCGCAAGCGCTCCCTGATATGGACGCAGGATTGCGCTGATCACGGTAAAGTTCGTCTGCGTTCCGCCTACCAGGAAGTGTACGTCAGCCTCCGGCGCATTGCACAGTCGCCGAATCTTCTTCCTGGCGCTCTCGCAGTATGGATCGTTGCCATACCCTGCCGTCTGTTCATAATTTGTCTCTTTCATCTTCTTTAATATAGAAGGATGTGCCCCTTCCTGATAATCACATTGAAATCTAAGCATGACATAACCTCTCTTTCCGCTCTCGTTCTGCCTGGGATACCCGCAGATAATCCGGCTGATGCTCTGCGGCTGTCTCCATCTTCCCTTCTCTATAATATCTTATGGCAAGCGCCCCTACCGCTGCTGCCCGCTGGCGGTTCAGATGGGCAGGCGCAAAAGCGATCTCCCGGCCTGCCATGATCCGCTCCATCAGCGCCTCCTTGAAGACCGGTACTCCGTCTCCCAGGAATACGACCTTCCTGTCATAGGAATGAAGCCGTTGCCCCAATTCCTCTATGCCAACTGCCATCTGATCCTCCAGCACGATCAGCCTGTCATTATCAAATTCGTAGATTCCCGTGTAGACTTGTCCTCGTCTGGCATCCATGATCGGGCAGACGATATGATCGGTGCCGCACAAATTATAAGCCAGCCCCTCCAGGGTAGGAATATGAATCAGCGGCTTATCAAGCGCAAGCCCAAGCCCTTTGGCAGTGGCCGAGCCTATTCGAAGCCCGGTAAAAGATCCGGGGCCTGCCGCCACGGCAATGGCATCTATGCTATCCAGATCCAGTTCCGTCATCCTTGCCACTTCATCCAGCATGGGAAGAAGCGTCTGCGAATGCGTCTTTTTATAATTTACCGTATATTCGGCGATCGTCTGTGCCTCCAGCCCACTGCCGTCTACCACTGCCACGCTTGCTACCAGGCCGGAACTGTCTAACGCTAATATTCGCATATGCTTATCCTCCGATAATCAAATCCTTTTTCCAAATCCTTCTCTATCTTTACCTCCGTATAATGCTGCGGAAGTATCTCTTCAATCAGGTTGGCCCATTCGATAAGGCTTACGCCCTCGCCATAGACATAGTCTTCGAAGCCAACTTCATCCATCTCTTCTACATCGCCGATCCGGTAGACATCAAAATGATAGAAGGGCAGACGCCCTTCCTCATATACCTGCACAATGGTAAATGTGGGGCTGCTTACCGGTTCCTCGATGCCAAGTCCCGCTGCCAGCCCTTTCGTAAATACGGTTTTGCCCACTCCCAGATCGCCCACCAGCGTGTAGACTTGGCCAGCCCGGGCCTCTTGCCCCAGCCGGCAGCCTAGTTCATACGTCTCTTTCTCGCAATTGGATTCTATCACCATTCTTTAAAACCCTTCCTATTTCTTTCCATCCAGCCGGCGGATTCTCACCGCAGGCGCTGGCATGTTTGCATAGATCAGATCCACCACTGCTGTGTACTGATCCCCCATCTGGTCAATGGGAAGCACAATGGCCTGCTTTTCCGCCGTATACAATATGATAATCCTTTTCCTGGCAACCGCCCTCTTGAACTTACTCCAGGAAGCCTTGCCACTGTCATCGGCAGTTGTTGTCGTAATGCCTCCGTCGTCAAATTCATAGGTCACAAGCGCACCCAGCTTCTTGGAATTCTGCATCTGCTTTGCCACTTTTCTTCTGATAAAATACGGGAAGATGCCCAGTATCAGGAATGCAAATGCAAGGAACATAAGCACTAGCAAAAAATCCCCTTTCATGATAAAACTTACCGCAAGCCCCATATTCAGGACTCCCAGTATCAGAGCTACCATTCCCGGCCCGCTTGTGTAAATATTATATACCATAAAATCCGCCATTGAATCTACGTCCAGCTTTACTTCTACTTTAACCGGCATATTCCTTCCTCCTGTCTCTTTTGCTCATTTACGCTCCCTCTTGATAGATAAACTATTTTTAATTATAGCATATCTTTTTTTCTTCTGCCACTGATGATATACTAATTTTGTATTCAATGACAACATCGTTTGAGGAGGACAGATTCATGAAATTCACATTTTACCACAACAATATTAACGTATTAGATTTGGAAAAGTCGGTAGCGTTTTACCAGAAGGCTCTTGGCCTTGCTATCACCAGAGAAAAGGAGGCCGACGACGAAAGTTTCAAGCTGGTATTCCTGGGGGATGAAGACACTCCCCATCTGCTGGAACTTACCTGGCTCAGAGATATGGACAGGCCTTATAACCTGGGCGACAACGAATTCCATCTTGCCATGCGGACAGATGACATGGAAGCGGCACATGCACTTCATGAAGAGATGGGCTGCATCTGCTTTGAGAATCCTGACATGGGAATCTATTTCATCAACGACCCGGACGGTTACTGGATCGAGATCTGCCCGGCCAGATAATGAAAGCCGCCCGGATCAGCAAAACGCTGTTCCGGGCGGCACTGTTTTTAAAGCTTGTATGATTCCAAGCGGATTAATGTCCCATCTTGAAGATCGGACTGATCTTCTTATAGATCAAAAATACGATCATGGATACCAGCACTCCTTTAAGCAGATTAAATGGCGCCACAGCAAACACCACGAAAGTGGACAGTCCCGTAATCTTGCCATTGATCGCGCTTCCCATTCCTACCAGCGCGTCAATGGGCATGCCAAACGCTTTTGCGTAGGTGGGCAGAAGGACGAACGCATTCAAGAAGCAGCCTACTACCGTCATAAATACGGTTCCTGCCGCCATACCGACAATCGCCCCATTCCTGGTCTTTTTCTTTTTATAGATAAGTCCGGCCGGAATGATAAATGCGCACCCAATCAGGAAGTTGGCCACATCCCCGACGCCTGCGGTTGTCGTTCCGCTGATCGCCACGTGCAGTATGATCTTGATCAATTCTATGACTGCGCCGGCGAATGGTCCCATTGCAAAGCATCCTACCAGAACCGGTACCTCGCTGAAGTCAATCTTGTAAAATGCCGGCGCGAAGGGAAGGGGCACCTCGAACTGCATCAGCACGACGGAAATCGCCGCCAGCATTCCAATCTGAACCATCATCCTGACCTTTGTTCTTGATTTTGCATTTGCGTTTGTAATTACATCTGTACTCATTTTCTTTCTCTCCTTTTTAATGAAAATTGAAACTGTCAAAGAAAGAATATCTTCTTGGAACCATGTAACTGCCGCCAGTCCATGATGCATCGTATTGCATAAAAACCCCGATGCCTTGGCATCGGGGTCTGATTGCACCATAACTTGTCATTACATAATTCTTCTCTCATCCAGACTTTACTGTCGGTTCCGGAATTGCACCAGATCAGCCAGCGCGGATAAACGCGCCGGGTCGCGGACTATACCGCCGGTTGGGATTTGCACCCGACCCCGAAGAATCTCTTTCAGTTCTCTCCTATTATAACTCCTTCGTCCGCAATATGCAATAACTTTATAGCGGCAGTATCCGTCCAGTTCCCTGTTCCAGCGCTCTCGCGATGACTTCTCCGGTCTCGCAGGTGTTTTTCAGATAATCGTAGTCCTTGCTTACGCCGGTAATACGGCTCACTTCTTCGACGGTATACTTTCGTTCCATATCCCTACCCTTTCCTGCTGAAAAAGGATTATCATTGTATCGCTCTAATGTTTTCTGGCGTAGCCTGTCAGTATCAAAGTAAGCGCTCCGTCTCCGGTAACATTGCATGCCGTTCCAAAACTATCCTGGAGCGCGAATACCGTCAGCATCAGGGCTGTGCCAGACTCATCAAATCCAAGGATGCCGATAATCAGGCCAAGGGATGCCATAACGGTTCCTCCCGGAACTCCCGGCGCGCCAATCGCGAATACTCCAAGCAGCAGGCAGAACAGCACCATAGTCCCCAAGGAAGGAATGGTTCCATACAGAACCTGCGATACCGTCATGACAAAAAATACTTCTGTCAGGACAGAGCCGCACAGGTGGATATTGGCAAACAGCGGAATCCCAAAGTCGACCATATCCTCTTTCAGCGGCGGCTGGGACTTCTTGGCGCATCTTAATGCCACAGCCAGGGTTGCCGCAGAAGACATGGTGCCTACCGCGGTAATATAGGCCGGTCCGTAATTCTTAAGAACTTTCCAGGGATTTTCTTTTGCATATAGGCCCGCTACCCCGTAGAGAATTGCAAGCCAGATATAATGGCCCGCCATCACGATCAGCACCACCTGGATAAAAACAGGAAGCTGCTTTGTTATCGTGCCTTCATAGGCAAGGCCGCAGAAAGTAAATCCGATAAACACTGGAAGAATCGGTATTACGATCTTCGTCACAATGTCCAGCACGATTTTCTGGAATTCATCCAGGACCAGGGTTATCGTCTCCGCCTTGGTCCACGCCGCGCCAAGTCCCAACATGACCGACAGGACCAGCGCGCTCATGACTGGCATGATCTGCGGAATATCCAGCTGGAATATTACCTCCGGAAGTTCCCTCAATCCATCTATTTCAGATACGATTGACAGATGGGGAATTATCCCGTATCCTGCCGCCATGGATCCCAGAGCCGCCAGGACCGAAGAAGCATATGCGATCACGATAGCCACGCCAAGCATGCGGGAAGCATTGTTCCCCAGCTTGGTAATGGACGGCGCGATGAAGCCGATAATAATCAGCGGTACGCAGAAGGTGATCAGTTCTCCAAGGATGTATTTAACAGTTACCACGACATTCATAAATGCTTCGTTCGCCGCAAGCCCTGCCGCGATGCCTATTATAACGCCCAGTATCAGCCTGGCCGGCAGGCTTTTCATGATTCTTTTCATTGATGTCTCTCCTATCAGTCTGTTTATTCTTCAATCATCATCTTAATGATCTCTTCATTCGTCTCTTTCATTCCTTCTTTCCCAAGACGGCCGATATTGTGTATGGTCGCCTCCACTCCCTTTGTCACGATTCCATCGCCTGCGTAGAACTGCTGTCCCCGCAGGTACATATTATAGCCCAGAATGCCTGCGTCAACAGATGCCGCTATCTTGGCCGCGCAGGAGGCTTTGGCTCCATCGCAGACCATGCCGGATACAATTGCCAGCGCATTGACCACCGTGTGGATGACTTCCTCATAGCCGCCACCGCACAAGTAAGCGATTCCCGCTCCTGCTGCCGCCCCGGCGCTGACCGCTCCGCAATAGGCCGACAGCCTGCCGATTCCTGTCTTCTGGTGGATGGCGATCAGGTTGGACAGCGCCAGTGCCCGGTACACCTTCTCCTCTCCCGAGTTCAGTTCTTTTCCGTATTCCAGCACAGGCAGGGAGCAGGTCATCCCCTGATTGCCGCTTCCCGCGTTGATGATGACCGGCAGCTCGCATCCGTTCATACGGGCATCAGAGCCTGCCGCTGCCATCGCCTTCGCCCTCGTGCGCACGTCATCACCATATGTATCCAGAAGAACGCTTCCGATGTTGGCTCCATAGTCGCCCCTGAGCCCCTCGTTTGCAATAGCGGTGTTGTAATTGATCTGTCTTGTGATGATTTCCCGGATGTCGTCCACGTCAACGATATTAATGAATTCCCAGATATCCTCTACATTTAGAATGCCTCTGTCCGTCAATCCTTCTTCCTTCTCGCCCTCCACCGGTACAAAGTAGCGCACTTCCCCGTCCTTTTCAATCAGCACGATATTGGTATGGTAGTTGGCGATCCGCACCTTCGCGTAGGAATCCCCTTTTCCTACGGTGACCTGGATATCAAAGGTAATCCCATTGTCCACATGCCGGACGCTGATGGATGCCGTATTTAGGAATTCCACCATCCGCTCCATCTGCTCCTTGCTAACTTGCGCGATCACCTCTAATTCCTTCTCGGCTCTGCCCGCTATAATCCCCGCTGTCGCTGCCGCCGGAATTCCTTTGAGGTGATTGGTATTGGGTACGATGACGCTCTTTACGTTCTTGATTATGCTGCCGCTGGCTTCGATCACTACCTTATCCGGCAGGCATCCCAGTACCTCCCTCGCTTTCGCCGCCGCATACGCAAGGGCGATGGGCTCCGTACATCCCATCGCAGGAACCAGCTCTTCTTTCAGTATCTGGACATATGCCTGATACTTTTCATCCGCTCTTTTCATACTAACCTCTCCTTTGCAAATGAATTTAATTCCTTTCCATTGTAAATCCCCGTCCGCGTACTTCATTGATCTGGGAAATCGTTATGAAGGCCTTGGGGTCTATATTTTGAATCATTTCATTTACTAAATACAGTTTTCGCCCGGGAATCACGCACAGCACGCCCTTCTGCTGACGGTGCCCATATCCCGTCTCGATGTGCACCATAGTGGCTCCTACGTCTACCTCCAAAAGCATCCGGCGTTTGACTTCTTCGTACTTATCCGATATGACAAACAGCTGGATCTGGGATTTTCCCATCAGCATGACACGGTTCAGGATCAGCGTATTGAGCACAAGCGCAAGTATGCCGTACAATATCTGTTCGGAGTCCGCGAAGAATGCCTGGAAACTAAGGACCAGGAAATCCACGATGTATAGCAGCACGGCCACGGATACATGAAGCCATCGGTTCAGCACCAGCGCCAGTATATCCGTTCCTCCTGTGGATGCCCCCACCCGCACGATCAGGCCCACGCCTATTCCCAGCAGGACTCCTCCATATATGGTAGCAAGCATGACATTGTCCGTCAATCTGGTGATTCCTGGAATTGCCTGCATTGCCGACAGAAGCGCAGGATAGACGAATGTGCTGATAATCGTGGTGACAATAAAGGTCTTCCCCAAAATCAAGGCTCCCAGGATAAAGAGGACTGCATTTACGCAGAAAATGATCAAAGACAGATCCACATGCAGATAATGGCTTATGGCAAGGCCGATGCCGGTAGCGCCTCCCATAATGATCCCGTTGGGCACTATGAAGGCGGCCACTGCTGCCGCCAGTATTGCGTTTCCTGCCAGTACGCCTGCCAATGTCTTCAGGCTCTTCTTCCACCTTTTCTTCATCTCTTACCAGTACCCCCTCTTCTATATTATTATTAGATGCCCTTCATCGTAAGCTGGATCCGCTTCTTCTTAAGATCGACGCTTAAGACTTTTACATCTACGATATCTCCTACGCTCACAACCTCCAGCGGATGCTTGATGAATTTCTTGTCCGTTATCTCGGAGATATGTACCAGGCCGTCCTGGTGGACGCCGATGTCTACGAATACGCCAAAGTCGATGACGTTTCTGACGGTTCCCTTTAATATCATTCCCTCCGTCAGATCCTTCATTTCCAGAACGTCCGTCCTTAGGATGGGCTTTGGCATCTCATCACGGGGATCCCGGGCCGGTTTCTCCAATTCCTTTACGATATCCATCAAGGTAATCTCGCCGATTTCCAGTTCTTCGGCAAGGGATTTGTAATTCTTGATGGTAAGAGATAAGCCTGTGAGTTTTCCCCCATCTATATCTTCCGGCTTATATCCCTGCTTCTTAAGCAGCCTTTCGGCTGCCTCATAGGACTCCGGATGCACGCTGGTTCCATCCAGAGGATTGTCCCCTCCCTGGATCCGCATGAATCCGGCACATTGCTCGTAGGCCTTGGGGCCTAATTTGGCCACTTTCAGGAGCTGCCTGCGGCTGGTGAACTTGCCGTTTTCCTCCCGGTACGCAACGATGTTCTTTGCGATCGCCGCGGATATGCCGGAGATGTAGGCCAAAAGAGGCGCGGATGCCGTATTCAGATCAACGCCCACCTTATTTACGCAGTCCTCCACAACGCCGGAGAGGGCCTCGCTCAATTTCTTCTGGTTCATATCATGCTGGTACTGTCCCACGCCTATGGACTTGGGATCAATCTTCACCAGTTCTGCCAGGGGATCCTGAAGGCGGCGGGCAATAGAGGTTGCGCTTCTTTGTCCCACGTCAAACTTGGGGAATTCCTCGGAGGCCAGCTTGCTTGCGGAATATACGGAGGCGCCCGCTTCATTTACGATAACGTACTGTACCTTCTGAGGAATCTCTTTGAGCAATTCCACGAGGAACATCTCTGATTCCCTGGACGCCGTTCCATTTCCTACGGATATCAGCGTAATGTTATACTTCTTTATAATCTTTTTCAACAGATCTTTGGATGCCTGAATCTTCTGCGGCGTGGTTGGCGCCGTAGGATAGATGACCGTCGTTCCGATGACCTTTCCGGTAGGATCCACCACTGCCAGCTTGCAGCCGGTCCGGAATGCCGGATCCCATCCGAGAACGGTCTGTCCTACGATCGGAGGCTGCATCAGAAGCTGTTCCAGATTCTTTTTGAATACTTCGATGGCCCCGTCTTCTGCCCTCTCGGTCAGCTCGCTTCGAATCTCCCGCTCAATGGCTGGCGCGATCAGGCGCTTGTAACTGTCCTCCGTCACATCTTTAAGGATAGGCGTTGTATATGGATTTTCTCCATGGATCGTCTTCTTCTGCAGATAGCGTATGATATCTTCTTCCGGCGCTTCAATCTTCACCGTAAGGAACTTTTCCTTCTCTCCCCGGTTCAGCGCCAGAATCCTGTGTCCTGCCAGTCTGCCTACCGGCTCTTCAAAGTCATAATACATCTCATAGACGGATTCCGCCTTCTCATTCTTCGCTGCAGAGATAACCCGTCCTTTCTGCATGGTGATCTTCCTGATCCAGATACGGTAATCTGCCTCATCCGATATGTTTTCGGCAATGATATCCTTTGCGCCTGCAATAACTTCTTCTACAGTATGCACTTCTTTTTCAGGATTTATGAACTCTTTTGCCAGATCTTCCACCGGCCTTTCGGTCTTTTGAAGGCTGATGACAGCGGCCAGAGGCTCCAGCCCCTTTTCTTTGGCAATCGTGGCCCTCGTCCGCCGCTTCGGCCGGTATGGGCGGTATAAATCTTCCACTACCACCAGGGTTTCTGCTGCCAGTATCTGCTGCCTTAACTCCTCCGTAAGCTTGCCTTGCTCTTCGATGCTGGAAAGTACTTGCTCCTTTTTCTCTTCCAGGTTTCGAAGATACGTCAGTCTCTCATGAAGCCTTCGTAACTGCTCGTCATCCAGGGTGCCTGTGGCTTCTTTTCTATATCGTGCAATAAATGGAATCGTGTTGCCTTCGTTAATCAATTTGACGGCGGCATCCACTTGCCATCTCTTTACTCCAAGTTCTTCTGTGATTTTCTGATTAATATCCATGTCATGTATCCTTTCCTGCTAATGATGTAATGCCTGTTGCTGATAATTATAACCGATCTTTCCCAAAACCGCAATGCATGCCTCTTTCAGGACAGTCATTTATGGCAGGCTATCTTATCTGATTCGGGGAATACCGAGTTCACTCTGTTTTGTTGAAATCCCCTCTCCACTATGATATACTTAAGACAAACTAACAGAGGTACTTCAAAGGGGAATATAAACTATGAATCAGATAACGCAAGAACTGTCAAAGCAGCAATTGAAGTCAAAAGAAACCAAGGCAAAAATCTTCCGCGCCGCCAAGCATATCCTCCAAAAGCAGGGATATGAGCAACTCTCCATCAAGAATATCTGCGAAGAGGCCGGCGTATCTAACGGAAGTTTCTATCACCATTTCAAGACTAAGGATGATCTTCTGTCCTACTATATCGAGGAACAGCCCAGCATCAATCCCGATCTTCTGGACATGCCCCGAAATGCCGCGGAGGCCAAGGCCGCGATCATCCAAGTGTACTTGAATTATGTGCATTACTGTCAGGACTTGGGCGTAGAATTCATGTCCAATTATTATACGCCTAAGAACCAATCCTTAAACCCATTGATCCGTACGGAAAGGCCCTATCCCATCGTCACGGTCCACAACTATCTAAAAAAGGCCATTGATGCGGACATCATAAAGCCTGATCTGGACCTGGAAGATATCACCACGGATATCCGTATGATCGTCATCGGCAACGTATTTGAATGGTGCTTAAAAAGCGGCGAGGCAGACTTTGAGGGAAACATGAGGCGCACGCTTAGAATCTACTTAGACGGCCTGTTCTAAGGGTTTCCATAACCATATGTCAGGAGGAAGATTATGTATATATTCATAACCAATCCCAACGCCCGCTCCGGGCTGGGGCATAAGATATGGGATAATATCGAGACCGTTCTGAAGAAAAGAGGCGTCTCCTACCAGGTATATTTTACAAAATACCAGCAGCACGCCACCAAGATCGTCCGACAGATTACCTCTGACCATGAGCGCCACAATATTATCGTGCTGGGTGGCGATGGAACGGTAAATGAAGTGATCAACGGCATTGACGGCCTGGCAAACGTTACGCTGGGCTATATTCCGATCGGTTCAAGCAACGATTTTGCTCGGGGCTTAGGACTTCCTGCCGACCCTTTGAAGGCGCTTGAAAATATCCTGGCACCCGTCCGCCATCTTGCGATCAATATAGGCGTGCTCGAATACGGGGATAAAAGACGGCGCTTTTCCGTAAGCACCGGACTTGGATTTGACGCGGGGGTTTGCCATGAAGTTATGGTATCCCGTCTGAAGGTCTTTCTAAACAAGATAAAATTGGGGAAACTTTCTTATGCAGGAGTCGCCCTTCACCGCATGGCCTCCCTTGATCCGAAGGATATGACGGTAATCATGGACGGCACCCGGAAACTGGATTGCCATAAAGTATACTTTGCCACTGCCATGAATCTGGGCTATGAAGGCGGCGGATTCAAATTCTGCCCCAAAGCTGACTGCGCGGATGATCTTCTGGATATCATCGTCATCTCAGACATGCCCAAGATCAAGGCGCTTGTGCTTCTCCCCACTGCGTTTAAGGGGTGGCACGTATTTTTTAGAGGCATTCACATCTATAACTGCAAAGAGATTGAAATCATCAGCGAGAAAGCGCTGCCCGTACACGCGGACGGAGAGCCTATCTTCCTGCAGAAACGGATAAAAGCATGCCTTGAGTCAGAAAAATTACGCATTATCGGTGCTCCCGAATAAAAACAACGGAGGTTACTGTCATGATATGGCTTATCATCACGATCGCAGTCATCCTGCTTTATCTATTTGCCCTCGCGCCCAGGCTCTCCCGCCGTGATGCCATGCGCGCCTTTTTCGGCACCATGTTCGCCCACAGGGGCTATCACTGCAAGGAGCGAGGCATACCGGAAAATTCTATGAAGGCGTTTTGCGCCGCCATCGCCAGAGGATATGGCATAGAACTGGATCTTCACCTGACAAAAGACGGCCGTCTTGCCGTCTTCCACGACGATACGCTGGAACGCATGTGTGGAAGAACTGACACGGTGGAAGAACTGACTTCCCTGGAACTGTCTTCCTGCACTCTTCTAGATACGGATGAAACGATCCCCATGTTCGAAGATGTTCTCACTCTTGTAAGAGGCCGGGTTCCCTTGCTGATAGAACTTAAGATTCCAACCGCCTCCCTTCAGATATGCGAAGAAGTCTTAAGACAGATGCGAAACTATCAGGGCCCCTTCCTGATCCAGTCCTTCAACACCATGGGACTTCGCTGGTTCAAGCTTCATGCCACGGATCTGTTAAGAGGCCAGCTTTCATCCAACCTGACCGCTAAAAAGACCCGGGAATCCTGGTTCTTAAAATTCATGGTCAAGTATCTGCTTGCAAACTTCCTTGGCAGGCCTGACTTTATATCTTATAAACTGGCAGACCTCCCTGTGATGAATGTCTGGATATTGAAGCATATCTTCCATACGCCGGTTGCTGTATGGACGCTTAAGACTCCCGAGGCGCTTTTTGACGGGAAAAAGTGTTATGATATCCAGATTTTTGAAAAATCCTATGAAAATTATTAACAAATAATGAACATTATTGTTGATTACCCTTTTTCATGTTATAATCCGGGGTGAACCATAAATATATTTTAACAAGGGGCTTAAAAGGGGAAATCACTATGAAAGCCATAGAAACAACGAAAAAGATAGTAAAACGCTATAGTCATGCATGGGTGTTCTTATACGCATTCATCTATATGCCATGGTTTCTGTACCTGGAGAGGCGTACCGGAGTCGATTATTATATCATCCACTCACCGATTGATAATTATATTCCTTTCGTAGAATATTTTATAGTTCCCTATCTATTATGGTTTCTGTTTATTGCCGTAACGGTAGGCTACTTTTTCTTTACGGACAAATGGGGTTTCTATCGGCTGTGCGCATTCTTATTCACGGGAATGACGCTTTTCCTGCTGATATGCACGTTCTTCCCGAACGGGCTGAATCTTCGTCCTGTTGTATTTGAAAGAAATAATATTTTTGTTGATCTCGTCAAAACCCTATACAGTACGGATACGCCGACCAACGTGCTGCCAAGCATACACGTATTCAACTCCATCGGCGTCAGCATCGCGATTGCCCACAGCAATGCCTTGAAGAAGCACCGCATGGTACAATGCAGCGCTTACCTGCTGGCTATGCTGATTATAATGTCCACCGTATTCTTGAAGCAGCATTCCGTAACAGACGTTATCGCTGCCATTGCGATGGCATGCATTATCTATCCGTTCGTATACGTGACACAGGAAAAGAAAGCGCCAAAGTTATCACACCAGCCAATCTAACCATTCTATAAGAGGAGGAAACCAATTATGTATGCAGAATTCAGTGAAAATCTTATCACAGGTAATGAAATGATAGATTCCCAGCACAAGGAACTAATCGAAAAAATGAACCAGCTTCTGGAAAGCTGCGAGAATGGAAATGACAAGTTAACCGCAGTAAAGACGCTGGACTATCTCGAGGACTACACAGATTACCATTTCAAGGCAGAAGAACAGCTGCAAAGAGATATCGACTATCCGGGCTACGAAAAGCATATCGCGCAGCACGAGATATTCAAGAACACCATCAAGGATTTAGAAGAGATGCTGCAGGAAGAAGAAGGCCCATCCAACGCGTTCGTTGAAAAGGTAGAAGAAAACATTGTAAAATGGTTCTATACCCATATCGAGGGCTTCGACCGTTCCGTTGCTGAATATAAATTCATGCGCGAGAACAATGAGCGTCTGTAGATCCCACTGATACAAATAACCGGCCTCTGTGCAGAGGCCGGTTTCTTATATTCCTGCATCCTTTAGTCTTTCTTGATTCCTGCATAACGGGTATATTTCTCAAACGCGGAGGGCATAGAATATTTCTTCTCGATTTCTTCCGGATGTATGAAAAGAAAATCTTTCTGGTTAGTCTTCTCCAACTCATCTACCATTACTTCATAGCCGGTCATATGCCATTCGATATGGCTGAAGATATGCTTTGCCGTATCCAGCTTCTTTACACGGATGGGCATTAGGCCGATGGATTTGCTATATTCAGTTACTTCTTTCATCGTCATGTGGCCAGGCTCGTTCGGGAATTCATACAGTCCTGCAAGAAGTCCCTTAGACGGCCTCTTCTGTATGGCAAGCCTTTGTCCATCCTTGAATAGAAGCACGGTCCGCTTCTCCATCTTCCGAGCTTTCCCCTTGCTCTTTACTGGTATCTCGCAGGCCGTCCCCTGCTTCCTCGCCTCGCATAGATGCGCCACTGGACATTCGCCGCATTTCGGCTCACCGTTGGGCACGCACACGATAGCTCCCAGTTCGATCAGCCCCTGGTTAAAATCGCTGGCTCCATCCGCCGGAATTACCTTCTCCAATGCCTCCTCCATCTTCTTGCGCACGCTCTGCTTCATGATATCCTCCCGGCTTCCCGTAAGTCTGGATACCACTCGGAGCACATTGCCGTCCACCGCTGGCTTGGGGATGCCAAAGGCAAATGCGCTGATAGCCCCAGCCGTATAATTGCCGATTCCTTTTAAAGAACGGATCTCTTCATAAGTATCCGGAAAACGGCCATGATAGTCTATCATGATCTGCTGGGCGGCTTTCTGCATGTTTCTTACCCGGTTATAGTAGCCGAGGCCTTCCCATAGTTTCAGGAGCGTATCTTCTTCTGCCCTTGCAAGTGCCTCTACCGTCGGGAGTTCCCGCAAGAATCTCTCATAATAAGACTTTACCGCCTCCACCCTGGTCTGCTGAAGCATGATCTCAGACACCCACACCCGGTAGGCGTCCGGATTCCTCCTCCACGGAAGATCCCGCTTATGATTGCGGTACCACGCCATAAGAGGCTCTGCCATCTCGTTCAGGATTGGGTTCTCAAGCACGACCGGCACCTCTTGGGCGATCTGGATCGCGTCAGGGCTTACCTCGCAGTCATAGGCAACCACGCGGACGCCTCCTTCTGCCGCTTCCCTTAAGGCTTTCGCGAACGCCGGATGGGTATCCGTATTGGGTGTAAAGTAGCGGACATCTCTCATCTGGATGACAAAAAACACATAGGCTTCATAACCTTGCCTTACCGCGGCTTTCAACTCTTCTACATGCTTCACGGCACGTTCGCTTGGGGCATCGGGAAAACGCACTCTTCCCTCTTCTTCCAGCGTCACCCCCTTGACCTCGATCAATATCTTCCGTTCATTCGTCTCTACATACAGGTCTATCCTGGAAATGCCATAAGTATACTCTGGCTTTACCAAAGTTGCTCCTTTGATCAGGCCGCCTTTTTCAATCCATTCCTTAACCACTTGGTTTGGCGCCTGGGAATCCATATTTACCAGCCTGACGCTTCCCTGATCCGTCTCTTTTTCCACCGCGATCAGATCCCATCTGGTCTTCCGGTCCGGATTGTCGGACTCCTGCAGGTAGACCCTTGCCCCGGGCCTTAAAAGTTCGGCGCACCGTCCCGTATTCTTTACATGGACGGTTTCTTTTTTTCCGTTGATATCGATATATGCGATAAACCGGTTTGGACGTTCCAGGAATATCCCCGGTATGATGCTATTGTATCTCATCTGTCTTCTCCTTTCACTGCTTCTTGATGCGCCCGCGGCTTCGTTTGTCCCATTCTATCTGCTTCTCTTAATGATGCCTCCAGCGTATCTTCTACTTTGCCCTGCCTTCCCCAGCCAGTAAAAAAGCCGCTGTTTCTGCCGCCTTTTACAGGTTTTATGCATTTCGATACCATAAACTGAGTGCGGAAAACGAACTCCTCGGACTCCATAATCGTAAATGGATGCTCCTCCGTCACTATGATCTGAACATCTCTCTTCCGATATTCTGGATATTTTCCCGAGTATCCCTCGCTTTGAAGACGAGAATCAATGACTCTGCGTTTCGTCTTAATATCTTCATTCTGGCTGCTTCCATAATCCCTCTTATCATATGCTTCCGACGCAGCCTTTAACTTATGCCAGATCAAAACATAGAGTTTCTCACGCTTGTGCGAAAGGAGCCTCCGGCTCAGGAAATGTTCAATCCTTTTAGAAGGATGCTTGCGGCAAATGCGCAACAGCCTTGCATAGGAATTATCACCCGCTTCCTTTGAAAGAGCCATCATCCGTTCTATCCCCTCATAAGTAGCCGGATACCTGTCCTCAAGAGACTCATTGATCGGAGACCATTCCCGGAAAGGCGCGAATTCCATCAGCCTTAGCAGTTCTTTCTCTTTCCTGCTTAAAACCTTTTCGCCCGGATACTCATATTTATCATAGATCGTTCCTATCATGTACGCCAGCTGGCGCCACTGCTCCTGCCCCTTTACCCAGAAATGTCCAATCTGATGGTACTGATAGCAATGGATGCTTTCCTCCATATCAAGGCGGCCAAATGCTTTCGGCAGCCCCTCTATACCGCCGGAAAAATACTGCCTTTCGCTATCTTCATGTATCATATATTTAATAATAACTCCCTCTTCTTACATATCAGTATGTTAAGAACAGACTCATTATATTACATCCCTGTGTTCTTGCCAACCTGATAACGGCAAAAATAAGCAGCCAAGAATCAAGCGGCATCTCCGCTTTCGCAAAGATGCCGCCATGCCTATATATGAAATTCTTCAAACAGCAGCATTCTATATTCCGTATCCTCCAACGCCCGTTCCAGTTCTTCCAATCGCTTTGACTGGAGTAACTGCTGGGCCAGCCGGGCCATACGCGCTTCCCCAGACTGCTCGCCCTGTTTTATTCCTTGTTTTATTCCTTGCTCATGTCCCGCATTCCAATTACTTTTCATCTGATAATTATAGTCCCTGATCGCTTTCTCCCTGGCTTCATACTCCAGCCGTTTCTGCTCATCCGCACTAAGATTCGTTAAAGCCTCATAAGCCTTTCCCAGGAATTTATCCGTCTTTGCTATCATCTCCAGTTCCTCCTTCCTCTCTGCATTGATAAAGCGTGCCCACTTCAGCAGTTCCGTCTCCGGATATCCATATTTCTCTAATTTGGGCAGTTCCAGTATATGTACTTCTAATTTGTCCGTATACTTCCTGCGCCTTACATCCTCCCAGATATGGAACCTTGAATAAAACTCTACATCTTCCTCAAACATTACGAAGTCCAGTATGCCTATATGTATACACTTCTTTAGTACGTCATAATCTTCTCCTGCTTTTATCTGGTCAACATACATCTTTCCCAAATAAAAAAGCGACCGCTCCGCCCACAATTCAAAAGGCGCCATCTGCATCTCCATGTTGATCTGGACATTGCCATTGAGAAGAACCCGCACATCGAGGATCCCCAATTTTTCTTCTTGGCTTTCCTTCCTCAGATGAGTGGGAAGCAGCGTAGTATTAACAATATCCTCCGGCCTGATTCCAAGCACCGCTGAGATAAACCCCCGCCGCACCTCCGGCTCCTCCATCAATTCCTTAAAGCAAAAGTCTACTTTGGGCTTCATTATAAATTCACTCATCTTACCGCTCCTTTCTCCGTAAGAAAGATGCGGCAAATGATGCTTGTCCTACTTTTATTATATGGACGTTTCCCGGAATATACAACATCTTTCTTACTCTGTATTTGGTTGTCAATTAGGGATTATTAAGGCTGAAAGGCCATGAAACTTGCCAGATATGGCTTGATAGAATCCATTTTAATACATAAGGCTTTTGTTTGCAATCACCTTTATCTAATCCACCCATCAGGCCCTCCCATCAGGCCGTGGTACGCTGCTTCTCCCAGTGTTGGGACAACCCCTGCGGATTTACCATTGCTCCTGGCTGCGATATTCCTGTTGCAGCGCCGCTTGCCAATATCGACGCCTACATGGAAGCCGCGCGCCAATGCGCCAAATATCCGGTGCAGCCATCCAACTGGGAGGCCTGATTTTCGCCCGGCAGGCGAAAAACATTGAGTGCTTACTTACAATATGTTATATTAATGAGGATGTCTAACTGGCATCCTCATTCATATTAAAAGCAATGATGCAAAGGAGTATCACAGCATGAGCATATTAACCGTAGACCATCTTTCCCACGGATTCGGAGACCGCGCCATCTTCCAGGATGTCTCCTTCCGCATGCTAAAAGGCGAGCACATTGGCCTGGTCGGCGCAAACGGGGAAGGCAAATCAACATTTTTCAATATCGTAACCGGCAAGCTTGCCCCTGATGCCGGTAAGATCGAGTGGGCCAAGAACGTCCGCATCGGCTACCTGGACCAGCATACCGTGCTTGAAAAGGGTATGACCATCCGCGATGTGTTAAAATCCGCTTTTTCCTATCTATTTGAAATGGAGGCGAGGATGAACGATATCTGCGACAAACTTGGGTCGGCAGATGAAGAGGCCATGAATAAACTGATGGAAGAATTGGGCGTCATCCAGGATACCCTGACGATGCATGACTTCTATGTGATCGACGCAAAGGTGGAAGAAGTGGCGCGGGCCTTAGGGCTTCTGGATATCGGCCTTGATAAGGACGTCACCGACTTAAGCGGCGGCCAGAGGACCAGGATCCTGCTTGGGAAGCTGCTGCTCCAGAAGCCTGACATCCTGCTTTTGGACGAGCCTACTAATTATCTGGATGAAGAGCATATCAACTGGCTAAAACGCTATCTTAACGAGTATGAGAACGCCTTTGTCCTGATCTCCCATGATATCCCGTTCCTCAATGATGTCGTCAACATCATCTACCATATGGAGAACCAGGAACTGAACCGGTATGTGGGGGATTATGATGAATTCCAGAAAGTGTATGAAGTGAAAAAAGCACAGCTGGAGGCCGCTTACAAGCGCCAGCAGCAGGAGATCAGCCAGTTAAAAGACTTCGTGGCAAGGAATAAGGCCCGTGTCTCTACCAGGAATATGGCCATGTCCCGCCAGAAAAAACTGGATAAGATGGATGTCATCGAACTGGCAGCCGACAGGCCAAAGCCCGAATTTCACTTCCGCCTGGGACGCACGCCGGGAAAATATATCTTTGAGATCAAGGACTTTGTGATCGGATATGACGAGCCGCTCTCAAAGCCACTCAATCTCTCGCTTGAAAGAGGACAGAAGATTGCCCTTACCGGCGCCAATGGAATTGGCAAGACCACGTTGATCCGAAGCATCCTGGGCCTGGTGCCTCCTCTGTCCGGCACCTGCGAATTAGGAGAGAACGTATTGCCCGGCTACTTCGAGCAGGAAGGGGATTATAACAACAAGACGACCTGCATTGAAGAAATCTGGCAGGAGTTTCCTTCCTTTAACCAGTATGAAGTCCGCTCCTCCCTTGCCAAATGCGGCCTGACTACCAAGCACATCGAGAGCCAGGTGCGGGTACTGAGCGGAGGCGAGCAGGCGAAGGTCCGCCTGTGCAAACTGATCAACCGGGATACCAACGTCCTGCTTCTGGATGAGCCCACCAATCACCTGGATGCAGACGCTAAGGATGCCCTGAAAGAGGCTCTTAGGGAATACCGGGGAACCTTGCTTCTCATCTGCCATGAGCCTGAATTTTATCAGGACATTGTAAATGAAGTCTGGGACTGTAGCAAATGGACGACCAAGATCGTATAGGTCGTCCATTTGGCTATGTTATATTCCCTATCCTTCCGTGATCCCTCTTGGCATCTTTCCAATCCTTGCCCCTCTCCCGTACTTCCTGGCCGCATAGATAAATGCCTCCACATTTGCCTTTGGCGTTCCTATGGGAAGCTGGCAGCCGGTATTGAGAATAAAGCCGGCAGGATTGTCCGCGCATTTTATCAGACATTCCCTGCAGGATTCCATTACCTCGTCTATCGTTCCTTCTTTCATAACATCCACAGGAGGAACATTGCCCGCAATCCGCATCCGGTCTCCTACCGCATCTTTCGCCTCTTTTAGATCTTCGCAGTTGTCAATGCTGAAGGAAAACAATCCCGCATCTGCAAGATCTCCCCATATCGGGCTTGTCTTGCCGCAGATATGCGCGCCTGGCCTGGAGCCCATGATCTTTTCCGTTCCGTCGATCAATTTTTTGATGTATGGCAGGGAATACTCGTCAAACTGCTTCTTACTGATGACGTCCATACAGGTCACAGGGTCTGAAAAATTGGTCCCTACCGGTCCAAATTCCCGGCGAAATGCCTCAAACCATCTAAGGGAGCATTCTACCGTAAGATCCAGCAGCTTATGAAGCATCTCGGGATTCTTGCGGGTATCCTTAAGCACCATCTCCACCGGACGGACTGCGATCGCCGTAGAGATTGGCCCTGCCACGCTGGTGGTCATGCTGACATCCGGGAACCGGTCTTTTAGCCGTTTCGCGCTTTCAAGGATAGGAGCCAGCACTGGATTCTTGTATGGGTCCGTCACTTCCAGCCTCTCAAAGTCCGCATAGTCCTTAAGGATATGCTCCTCCACATAATCGATCCCATGTTCCGGCGCCCGCAGTTTTGACCCTAGGGCTCCTCCGATCGTCTTAAGTCCCAATCCTACGTTGAAGCTGTCCAGGCCGAACTCTTCCTTTCTCCTTCGTATGACTTCGCTCTTTACTTCAAAGTCTTTGGCAAACTGGGTGGTGGTAAACCCGAATATATCTGCCATAGCCGGATCCGGCGCCTGCAAGGTATAAGGAATATAATCCACCTCTTCCCCCGCATTATATGCCTTCATCCGCTCCGCTGCCGTCATCTCATCCTTCTGGCCATCCATTAGCCGCTTTAACTCATCATACTCCATCTTCTGATCTCCTTTATCTGTCCCGGCCATGCACACAGCCGGAAGTGTTCACGCTTACGGATATTCAGGAAAAATCATGCTTTCGGTAAATATCCGCTCGTAATTCTCGGTCTCCGCCAGTTCCATGTATTCCATCCTTCTGGCCAGTTCCTCTACCTCGTGCCTTGCTTTACTTGACATCAGCGTCATGTATGCCCCCGTCTTGGAAGAGTTTCCCACATAGATCAACTTATCTTCCACTTCCTTTGGCAGGATCCCGGTCCCTGTCAATGATTCTGCCGGCAGATGGGCCCCAAACTGCCCGGCTATCAGAACCTTGTCTAAATCTTTCATGGAAATTCCTGCTTTATTAAGCAGCGCCACGAATCCTGACAAAATGGCTCCTTTTGCCAGTTGTACCTGCCGTACATCTCCCTGGGTTACCAGAAGCCGGGGATTCTCATGCAGAACAAATTCCCGCTTTGCCCCATTCATCTGGATCATCAGATACCGGTAATCCGACTCGGGCAGCCGATCCTTCTTGATAAACGCCCCGGTCTTCTTGACGATTCCTGTACGCAGAAGTTCTTTCACCACGGCGAGTATGCCACTCCCGCAGATTCCGGCGGGTTCCTGGTTATCTATTGTCGCAAGTTCGATTCCTTTCTCTGTGATCCGGACATCCTCAACCGCTCCTTCGGCCGCCCGCATACCGGAACTGATATTCATCCCTTCCAGCGCAGGTCCTGCGGCGCAGGAACAGCAGAGCAGCCTTCCATGGCTTGCAAGCACGATCTCTCCATTGGTACCGATATCAATAAAAAGTACATTTCCCGGTTCTTTCTGCAGCTGGCACACATAGGCCCCAGCCACGATGTCCGCGCCAATATATCCCGATACCTGTGGAAGGCAGTAAAGCCTCGTATCTTTCCCTGCCTGGATGCCTATCTCGCTTGCTGCCAGTTCTCTGGCCTCCTTAAATGCCGGTTTGTACGGCGCTCTTCCGATGGATCTGGCATCCACGCCGAGAAGCATATGCGTCATCGTACAGTTTGCCGCCACATGTATTTCCCGGATTTCTTCCTTATCCACGGAAGCCTCCAGGCATACCTCTGTGATCATTGCGTTAATAGACTGTACGATCGCGTCTTTTAACTCTCCGATTCCTGTCTCCGGATTCTCATACTCATACGTGATCCTGGTGAGCACGTCCAGGCCATAGTGCTTCTGGGCATTGATCATGGACGCGTCCGCCAGTTCCTCTCCGGTGCGAAGTTCGATCAAGGCCGTCACGACGGTGGTCGTGCCAATATCGATCGCAATGCCATATCCATCCTCATAGGCATCCATCACGAACTCCGGCACATATCCTTTTGTCAATACCTTATGCTTGCGTTCTTTCTTCAGAAGTTCTACCTCTACATCTCCCAGCACTTCCGCCATGCAGGACAGGCGGATACCCTGTTCCCGTTCTCCTGCGCTTAACTGATCCATCTCCGTCTCGGAGGCTGCAGATACCTGCCCGCTTAGAATCCTTACCTTGCATTTTCCGCAGATTCCCTTGCCATTGCAAGGATTATCCACAAATATGCCTTCAGCAAGCAGCACCTTCAGCAGATTATCTCCCTCCTTGCAGGAAATCTTCTTTCCACTTTGCTTTACCGTCACTGACGCCATCTTACAAGTCCTCCTTCAGGCACTTAAGAATCGCCTGGACATTGGCAAGCGGCGACTTCATTCCAAGGCCGCAGGCCGGAGATATGATATCCGATCCGCTTCTTACACAGCCTTTTGCCAGCGTCCTCACCTTCTCCTGCTCCCCGAATTCCAGAGCGAACGTGCTCACATTTCCCATCAGCACCCGGTCTTTTAAGTTGGCCCTTGCTTCTTTCATGGGAACCACAGAGTCAAAACTGAGCACGCTGCTTCGCACCATATTTACTTCTTTATATACGGGACTCATCTGTCCGCAGATATGTACGATCGTTCCCATCTTCTCTTCCTGGAGTCCGTCAAGCAGCTGGTTCAGATAGGTAACCGCAAATTCTTCAAAATACTTAGGGCCCAGGATCTCGCCTGTGCCGCTTGGGTCGGAGATGGCTATCACATCTGCCCCGGCCTCGATCTGCGCCCTTCCAAACGAGATCAGCTGACGGGTAATAAAGTCCATATATGCATGGGCCTGCTTATTCTTCTTGCGCAGTTCCTTGTAGAACACCACCGGCTCCATCACGGAACTGGCTGTGCTGATTGGCCCGGTCAGGTTTCCGATGATCGGAACCCCATCCGTCTCTTCCCTCAATATCCGGATTGCGTCCAGAACCACCTTGGCCCGTCCTTTGCCTGTATCTATCCGGGGCAGTTTCCCATAGTCCTCCACAGATTCTATGGCATAGGCGCTCACATGAGGCTCATAGACGCGGGACCCCATCTCCACCTTGGCTCCCATCTCCTCTGCCTCAACGGTCATGCAGAACGGGACGCCATAATTCTCAAAACAGCCAGAATCATATACGGCCTTGGCCAGTCCTGCCATCATCCTGGCATCTGTATGAGTTTCCGGCATATAGATGTCCACCGCATCCATCAGATCCGTGGTAACCATATTCATCATTCCGCCGGGACAGATGCAGGGCGGCCGGTCTACTGCATTTCCTTTCATTACATTGTACAATCTTTCCTTTGGAGTCAGCATTTTTCTTCTCCTTTTTCTATGCAATATTAAGCAGGCGTTTGGCCAGTTTCACGGCCTCCACCGCATTCTGCGAATAGCCGTCCGCGCCGATCTTGTCCGCATATTTCTGGGAAATAGGGCCGCCGCCTATCATGACCTTTACCTTGTCGCGCATTCCTGCGTCTTCCAGCATATGAATCACCGTCTCCATACCGCCCATCGTCGTCGTCATTAAAGTAGACATGCAGATCAGATCCGCCTCTTCTTCTTTTGCCGTCTCTATAAACTGCTCAAGCGGGACATCCCTACCAAGATCGATCATCTCAAATCCAGCAGTCTCCATCATAATCTTCACCAGATTCTTGCCAATATCATGGGTATCTCCTTCCACGACTCCGATGATTCCTTTGATCTTCCCTTCCCCGCTTTCTTCCGGAAGATAAGGACGCAGGATATCCAGTCCCACATACATGGCGTCCGAGCACAGCAACACATCCGTGACAAAGTATTCTTCTTCCTCATACAGCTGGCTTGCCCGGTTCATGCCATCCACCAGGCCTTCCATGATTCCGTCAAACGCAGGATACCCTGCTTCCAGATACTCTTTGGCTGCCTCTTCTACGTCATCTTCTTCCATCTCGACCACGCCGTCGGATAATCTTTTCAATAATTCTTCCTTTAAACTCATACTCACTTCTCCTCTAAATCAATCTCACCGTCTTGATCCTGCCGCTCTCCAATTTGTAATGTACATTTTTAATACACATCTGCCCCATGAACCTGGCTTTTCCAATCATCTCGATGCAGCCTTCCCCATATTCCATGGGTCCGGATAATTCTGCATCTACGAATTCTGCCTTTCCGGTTCCAAGCAGGGCAAATGTAGTCTTAGGGCATAAGAGTATCAGCGGGGAATCCCCCAGCTTCTCTGCCGCCTTCTTCAGAAATTCATAAGTAAAATCTTCCACCACCTGCTCGGCCATCTTCGGGCCCAGGATATTCAGTCCTCCAGAGGAATCTGCATAACTGATCATATCCACGCCATACTTCTTAGCTTCCTCCATGAACCGGAGAATCTCTCCGCCTAGTTTCCAGAATACTTCCTTCATAAGTTCCGGCTTCTTGCGCATTGCCTTGAACACGTACTTTGCATCGATCAATACGTTCAGGATCGTAAACGGGCCGGACACCTGGAGCACCACATGCTCTCCCTCTTCGCGCAGCGCCTGGCAGGCAAGAAGCACTTCATGGATTCTCCCTTCCTGTAGATTCATGGCTGGAAGTTCCAGAAGTTCTTCAGGCGAGGTGCAGATATACTCTTTCGCTCTGGGTCCGGTCTTCTCGTTCCCGTAATTGATGATTCCGCCCATGGCTTCCGCCTCCACCGTATGGCAGAATGGAAGTTCGCAGAATGAGGCACCGTCATGCCTTTTCAGCGCTTTTGACAGCGCTGCCATGGTCTCATGGTGCATATATGCGTCCGGAAACTGTAACTCTAATTCCCGGGTCACCTCTTCATTGATGCCTGCTGAATTGTCATATGTACATTGAAAGTCTTTGATATCTCCCATAATTGCCTCCTCGTTATCCAAACAGAACCTTTTCCGCGTCTTTCGCCGCTCTTACCACTGCCTTCACATTTTCGTCCGGCGTCAGGGGCGATACATCGCAGTCGCCGCTTAAGATAAACCGGCCGTCCCTTGCGCCATCCATACATTCCTGATAAGCAAAATCATAGACTTCCTGCTCGCTGCCCTCCATAAGCACGGAGCAGCAGGGGATGTTGCCCATCAGGGCCACCTTGTCGCCGTATTCCTCTTTCACCTTCTTGGTCTGCGTATCGGAGATATGCCATGCATCGCCGGATTCCTTAAGTACCAGGTCGAACCGGTCATCATACAGTCCGCAAGTATGGATCACGATGGATGCGCCATAGTCCTTAATCCTCTTGTTGGCACGGATGTTGCTTTGCGAGATGCATTTCTCATAAGACTTTCTGGAAATGCAGTATCCGCCAAAATTAGGCATTGGGAACCACAGGAAATCCAATCCCGCATCTACCAGCATCTTGCAGGATTCCACCACGGCATCTTCCACATAATCGCACAGGGTACGGAAAAGTTCCTGGTTCTTAATCATCGCCTTAAACGCAGGCTTCGCCCCCATCAATGTAAATGCCACCGCCGCCGGAACATGGAGTATGGCATAGATCGGCTCCTCCGGCTCCGCCGCCCGCATTAGTTCAATGGTGCGCAGTACATTTTTCATCATCATGCACTTGCTCGGATCATACGGCTTTAACTTTTCTATATCTTCAAAAGAATGTATTACGTCATCCCCGTCCCCCACAATCTTTCCTTCACTATTCGGAAGATGGCCTCCCATCATGGCGGCGATACCGCCATATGCGCCTGCGCACAGGCCGTCATAGCCCAGTGCCTGCCTGGTCCCGACCATGCATTCCGTCAGTTTTTCGGGACTCATCATAGCCTCCGGCATTGTATATCCATACCGCATCACCGGCAAGGAAAATGCATTCATGATGATGGGGATTCTATCCGCCCCTGTTCCATCCAGTATTGCCTTTACCGCTTCTCTTTTTCCCATCATGGCTTTTTTCCTCCTATGCCTCAACCAGGTTCTTTGCAAATTCTACCGCCTCTATGGCACTGCTGGTATAGCCGTCTGCTCCGATTTTTTTGGCAAATGCAGGAGATACCGGCGCTCCTCCTACCATAATCTTTACCTTGTCGCGAAGTCCGAATTCTTTCAGCTTGTCAATCACGATCCCCATTCCCGGCATTGTTGTCGTCATGAGGGAGGACATGCACAGGATGTCCACCTCATTGTCCCTTACATAATCCACAAACGCGTCAAGAGGCACATCGCGGCCCAGATCATGGACTTCGAAGCCGCCCGTCTCCATCATAATCTTTACCAGGTTCTTCCCAATATCATGCGTATCGCCTTCCACGACTCCGATTGCGATCTTGCCGATGCTGGTATTCGCGGCTTCCGGAAGATATTTTTGAAATTCTTCGATTCCCGCATACATTGCATCAGAACAAACGATGAGTTCCGGGACAAAATATTCTCCTTCTTCATACAGCTCGCTGGCCCTCTTCATCCCGTCTACCAGGCCACCAAGCATCCCTTCCTGGGGATCATAGCCGCATGCGATATACTCCTTTACGACATCCACTACCTCTTCATCTTCCATCTCAAACACACAGTCTGACATTTTTTTCATCAATATCTCTTTCGTCTCCATTTTCTCGTTCCTCCTTAATTATATATTTTTTCTTCGAAACAGCATTTCTAACGCCGCCTGATTCAAGCCGCATCCGATCACCACCGCTTCGCCGCCAGTTCCCGCCGGATTCTTTTCTTCCCTGTATTTGGATACCGTCGGTGTAAAATCAAAATGAACCAGGCCTTTTTCCATAGTCTCTATCCAGCCTTTGGCTCTCAGGATATATCCATACTCTTCTTTTTCCAAGGCCTTCATTATGGCCTCCAAATCCTCTATACGCATTTGCGGCAGATCCATAAAGGAGACGCTGGAAAATACCTTGTCTGCCGGAAGTGCCGCAAATGCTGCATCCCTCCTGGCATCCTCATCATAATCAGGCGCCTCTTCCAGAAGTTTTAAGAGTTCTTCGTTCTCCAGCTGCCTCCAGTCCCCATCATATAAGATAGCGTCCGGATTCAGTTCCTTTAAGCGTCCGATAATGATTTCCTTCTGTGCCTTATTTTCTGCTTCCACATGGCTTAATAGCAGAAGGCCTGCTCTCTCTATCTGATCTTGGTAGAATGCTCCAAATCCTTCGATATATTCCTCAAAGGAAGCCATGTCTACGATTGCAATCAGTTTTGTAATCTGCAGGCTGACTTTCTCTCTTTCCCTTGCCATCTGGCAGGCCTTGACAATATCCGTTAGCCGCCCTACTCCGGAAGGCTCTATGAGAATTCTGTCCGGATGGAAATTCTCGGCAATCTCCTTGATCCCCTTCCTGAAATCCATGGCCAGGCTGCAGCAGATACATCCTGCAAAGATTTCACGCACTGGAATGTCTTCCTGTATTCGATCCCCGTCAATCCCGATATCCCCAAATTCATTCTCTATCACTACCGTCTTTCCGGAAAGCAGTGGAAGATATCTATTTAGAAACGTCGTTTTCCCGGCTCCCAGAAAGCCTGTGACAATCTGTATCTCCATATCGTCCCTCCTATGTAATAAAAAACGGCAGGGAAAAGGCAGCGTAAATACTGCCCTTTCCCCACCGAAAAGAATCTTCTATATATAGCAGGTCTCCTGACTCGATCTCATCCTCAAGTCCCGCCTTCCCCGGCTGACCGGGTGGCTTATGGGACGATCGTCCATCACACAGTAGAGCGGGCTGTCCTGGATTCGCACCAGATTCCCTTTTCAATGCCTTCGCATCACTATATACGTTACTGTTATTATGATATCATAGAAAAAATCGTCATCCTAATTGATAATCCTGATGAGTCTATAGAGATCATCTATAATTTGCAAGTTCTTCTGCCCATGCTATGTTTTCAATAAGTGCCCGAAGCTGGATTCGGGAAGAATACCCCTCTGTCAGTTCGTCAATCTTGGCATTGACCGCCGGATGAAAGGATCTCCCTTGTATCTTCTGCTCTTGTCCATACTGGAATGCCTGACTTAAGATTTCCTTGTCTGTAATCCGTTCTTCCGTTTTGATGCTTCTCAGGAAAAGAATGTTCTTAGACGGAGCCTCTTCCCTCCAGCGGCCGCTAATCTTGACCCTTTCTCCCTCAAACATATATCCGTCGCAAACGTCCGAATGATATCCAAGGATTGTGATCCCTGCTTCTTCCATGGCCTTTATGGTCCCTCCCAGGTCAAACATATCCTTCGGCGATACTGCAAGCAAGGATACGGGGCTATTGGCCAGCGCCTTAAGATCATGGCATTCCTCTGGCCTCTGCCCCTCCATAAGGCCGCCCATGCCGCAGGTGACGGCCAGCGGGATTCCCAATCCTTCGCACGCCTTCATCGTTCCCGATGCGGTAAGCGCGCCTGACTTTCCATTGGATGCATAGTACTCATAATTCTGGTAATTTACCCGGTCAAAGTCCTGCGCCTTTTTCCTGAATCGGCAGAAATCTTCGATTCCTCCAACTCTTAATCCGCCATCTTCCATCCACGCAATACTTGTGCTGTCCTGCGGCCACATCCGTATCAGTTCATCCTCCGTGATACTTCTAAGGCCATGCGTAAGAAGCGCGGACTCCGCGAGATAGCCTACCATAAAGCCTCAATCCCTTCTGCCTGAGCCGTAAGATCCATATGGTTTTCTTTCTCGATAATCCCAAGGTATCCTTCCGGTATGCTGTCTGCGCCGTTGCATGCTCCGGCAATTGCACCGACGATGCAGGCGATCGCGCTGGTCTCATCGCCAATATTTACAGCGTCATAGATGCTCTCCATCGTATCTCCCTGATTGGCTATCAGGATTCCCAATGCCGCAGGCACCGTCTCAGAGATGGCCGGGCCGCTCCCAATCCGCTCTGCCAATTCTTTTACTACATCTTTCGTACTGCCGCAGTGAAGGGCGATTTCAACCGCCATCTCAATTCTCTTCGTAACGGACGGACCGGGATATACCCAGATATCCTCCCTTGACCTTGCCAGTTCTTCTCCTTTTACACTGCCATAATGTGCTGCTTTTATAATCTGATATACGGACGTGTCATCGCGCATTGCCTCGCTGACCGCCGCGGCAACCGCGCACGCCCCGGATATGCTGTAAGGGTCGTCGTGGGATGACATCGTGATCTCCACCGTATCTGCGATTGCCTGATCCATATTTCCATTGCTGATGAGTCCTTCGGGATAAGCCTTGCTTGCCGCGCCATTGGAGGAAAGCGCGTAATAATGTCCTTTGTACAGTTTATTTCCCAGATGTCCCGCATAGGCCCACGCGCTCATGCTTGCATCCTTTTTCAGGCGGTTTACTGCATTCCTGGTAGTCATGCCTGCAAATGGCCCAAAATATTCGGTCTCGCCCCACTCTAGCAAAGCACGCTCTCCCAGCTCCCTGGTGGCTTTTCCTCCTTCTTTTATCAAATGTTTCGTAAGTATATAGGGAATGCTGAATGCATCCGTGACTTGTCCTGCTCTTCTTCCTCTGGCCAGCGTATCCTGTGGAGGCGTTTTGAATTCCCGCACGGCCCCGCCAAATGTCTTCTCTATCTGCCTGGTGGATTTTGTCTCCGTAGCGGCTCCCATAGCATCGCCTACCGCTGCCCCCAGCAGACAGCCCAGCACCTTCTTATTCATGCCTTGCACCTCCTTTCTCCTGCGCCCGCAGCCTGTCCTGCGCGATCGCAGTCAGATCTTTTGCCAGCCTTTCTATTTCCAAATGATTTGCTTCCTGAAGCGTTGGGAGGAAGTGCGGCGGAAATGCGCCAGCGCCATTTAAAGCACCGGAGAGCGCTCCGGACATGGTCGCGATGGTATCCGTATCATATCCGACATTGACTGCGCCTACGATAGAGCCCAGCGCATCTCCTTCATTTGCTGCAAACAGCCCGAACGCGCTGGGAATCGCCTCAGAGACATGAAGTCCCGCGCCGATTCGATGACCGATCTCCACCATCTTCTCCCAAGGCGTTCCTCTTCCCAGGCCGATATCAATGGCCATCTCCATCCGCTTGACCACGGAAGGCCCCGCCACATCCCTGGCCACTTCCCGGCCAATGCGTTCGCCTTCCCTGGCTCCATAAAGTCCGGCCTGAAGCACGCTGTATACATCCACATCCGGCATAACTGCCCGGCTTACCGCTGCTGTAACCGCACATGCTCCGGATATCGCAAGATAGTTGTCATGGGTCACCATCGTCACAGTCACCGCGTCTGCTATGGCCTGCTCGATGTTTCCCGCATTCAGAAGGCCGATCGGCGATATCTTCATAGCCGCGCCATTGGTAGCCTGCCTCGTAACCAGTTCCACGCCTCCTGACTTCTCGACCTTCTCTCCTTTGTATCTGCGTATGGCAAGCCTGGTGGTGGGCCCGGCGAATCGGTCAAAAAATACCGCATGCTCGGACCAGTCGATCAGCGCTTCCTGTACGACTTCCTTTGTCACCTCTCCGTGATTATCCGCAATATGCCTTGCTACGAAATACGCCGAACTAAAATCATCTGTAAGCTGTCCCGGCACGTTCCCCGCGCCGAAGGTATCCATAGGCGGAGTCTCAAAGTCCGTGACTTCATGCCCGAAATACGCAAGTATCTGTTCCGTCGTCCTGGCCTCTGTCGCGGCCCCCATGGCGTCGCCTGCGCCTGCGCCGATCAGCCCGCCAAGTATTCTGTCATACATCTGTCTGCTTCCTCCTTCTCATCATTGTCTGTTATCTGCCCATATGAAAGGGGAAATGTCCCTTGAGACATCTCCCCATCCTGCCCTAACTCTTTTGGCATGCAATTCTGAACTAATGCCAGTCTGACATCTGATCCACATTGGTAGAATCTACGACTGCCATCGGCGTGCTGTCTCCTACCTTGGACACATCCTGTCCCTCTAAAGCCTTCAGCATGATGATGACTGCCTCTTTCCCCATCAGATATGGTGACATTGCAACGGTAGCGTCATAGGTTCCCTCTTCGATTGCTGCTTTTGCCTCCTCTGTAAAATCAACTCCGACTACCGCCACCTGGTCTTTTACATCTTTTTCTTCTAATGCCCTTACAACTCCAAGCGCCATATCGTCATTGCCGCATGCAATTCCTACGATGTCTGGATTCGACTCGATGATTGCGGCTGCCGCGTCATATGCCTTCTGGGCATCAAAGTCACACTGCTCGACCGCTACAACTTCCATGCCGGCGTCTTCAAAAGTTTCTTTTGCACCATCCCTGCGGGCATCAGACTGTGTTGCGCCTTCGTTTCCCGCGATTACTGCAACCTTGCCTTTGCCATCCGTCTTATCAATGATATACTGAGCGCCCAGAACTCCCTGATTGTAGAAGTCTACGGTGATTTTCGCATCAATCTTGCCGCCTGCTTCTTTTAAGGAATCTTCATTCACTTCATTTCCTGTCGTAATAATCTTTACATCATTCTGGTTTGCCGCAACAATGCCTGAAATCAGGCAATCTTCTGTAAGCGGGGATACCGCGATCGCTTCATAGTCTTTCACAAGCATGTTATTGAGAATGTCGAGCTGGCCTGTGGTATCCGTATCTGAATCTGTAGCCTGCACATCAATTGACACTCCATACTCTTCTGCCGTATCCTCATACCCTTCCTGCATCGTTACCCAGAAAGAATTGGTAAGCGTGCTCTCGATTGCGGCAAGCTTCTTCCCTGTGTCTTTCTCAGGAAGCGGCGCAAGATCTTCATTTACCTGCGCAAGCGCCTTGCCAAATACTGTGTCTGTTGAGACTTCTTTTGTTCCTTCATCCTTTTTCTCTTCCGTCTTCTTTGAGTCTTCCTTGCTGCTGTCTTTTGAATCGCCGGAACCAGAACCGCATCCTGCCGCCAATGTTGCCACCATAGCCACGCAAAGAAGCAGGCTGACTAATTTCCTTTTCATGATCTTTTCCTCCTCGTCATGTTGTTTATAAGTATATCGTTAAAGAGTACTGCTGCCAGACTCCTTAAACTCCAGCACAGCTGCCACATCCGCACGGCTTCTGGACCCCTCCTGCATGCATTTGATCGCTGCGGATGCATTTGCAAATTCAAGCGCTTCCTTCTTCTCCATGCCCTCCTGAAAATATGCATACAGCAGGCCGCCAAGGAAGCAGTCTCCGGCTCCTGTCGTATCCACCGGATCAATCTTATGCGCCGGGACCCTGTATTCCTTTCCGTCATACCACGCGGCTCCTTCATCGCCAGCCGTGCAGATCACGCCTTCTTTTACCTGATACTTTTCCCATACCTTCTTCATGGCCTTAAGGTAGTCCTGCTCGCCGGTAATTTCATAATACCCGTCCCTGCCGCTTACAAATACCGTGCACAGCCGCATCATTTCTTCGATATCTTCCCTGGATGTGCCGCACATTTCCATAAACGAGGGAACGCACTGCATGTTGTAGAGAACCGGCTTCCCCTGTTCCACAGCCTTCTTTGCCAGCCAGAGCGCTGCCTTTGGCGAAAACATGTCATTATAGAAAATATCCATGGAGTCCATAATCTCTTCCGGCAGTTCTTCCGGTATCAGCGTGCAGACCGTATCCCCGGTATTCGCAAAAATACAGTGCTTGCCCCCCGGCGCAGTCAATATATAGGTGTGAAGGGTTGTCCCACCCTTTTTCACTGCTACAAGTTCAGCGTCCACTCCGTCTTCTTTCAGCGTCCTGATAAATTCATCGCCGATATTATCATCGCCAATCTTGCCTGTCTGATAAGACTCCATGCCAAAGTGCGCCGCTGACACGGATACATTGGAAGCGCTCCCGCCCGGGAGCATCTGCTCCTGATTGATCAGGGCAAATCCATCGTCCTTTGGAAGATCATGGCTGTTGATTACGATATCCATGGCAATTGCCCCCAGAGACAACAATTTCTTTCCCATAACTATACCTCGCTTTTCCTTCTTTGATTACTTTCCGATATGAGAACCGATATCAGCAGAATCAGGCCCGTCAGGATTTCCTGGTAATGCGTGGATATGGACAGCAAGGTCAGGCCGTTCTTCATAATATTCAGTATAAAGCAGGCGATGACCGTGCCTATAATGCTGCCTTTTCCTCCCTGCATGCTGGTTCCGCCAAGAATCGTAGCGGCGATGGCATCCATCTCATACCCCTGTCCTGCCAGCGGCTCCGCCGAATTCAGCCTCGCTGTCACGATCATGCCCGCAATCCCGGCACACAGGCCGCAGAAGGTAAATACCATGACCTTGTACTTCCTTACATTGACGCCGGAACGGTTCAGCGCAATCTCATTGGAACCGATAAACAGGCAGTAGTTGCCGAATCTGGTCTTATGTAATAGGATTGCTCCTATGACCGCTATCATGATGGATATGAGGATCGGCATGTTCACAGGGCCGACCTTTCCGCTTCCGATAAATCCGAATTCAGGCCCGAATCCAAAGACTGACTTTGAATTCGTCAATACCAATATAATGCCTCTTATTATGGTCATCGTACTTAAGGTCACTATAAAGGAATTAATCCTCCCATAGGCCACAATCCATCCATTCACCAATCCGATAAAAGCGGCAATCGCAAGCCCCAGCAGTATCGCCGCCGAGGCCGGGAGGCCGGCCTTGATCAGCATTCCCATGCTCATCCCGGAAAATCCGATGACCGCGCCCACGGACAGGTCGATCTGCCCCGCGCAGATAACCAGTGTCATTCCGACAGACAGCACCAGATATATGGCCGACTGGTTCAATATATTCCGACAGTTTTTCCATGAAAAGAAGTAGGGCGACGCTGCCGCCAGCACGCCGACCAGCACGGCCAGCACGATCACTAGTATGACTGTATATGAATAGTTTTTCAGATTCTTCTTCACGATGCTTGCTCCCCCCGCTACGATGCCGTGGATGCTCCTGTGATCATAGCCACCACTTCATCCATCGTCGTATCTTCTGTCCTTAATTCCCCAATGACTTTCCCCTGGCGCATCACGCATATCCGGTCTGATATGTGGAATACCTGGGGAAGATTATGGCTGATGATAATCACCGCATACCCCTGGGCAGCAAGCTTCTTAATCAGCCTTAGCACTGCGTTCGATTCATTCAGTCCCATTGCCGCCGTAGGCTCGTCGAAGATCAGGATCTTCCCGCCCCGGTGGACCAGTCTCGCAACTGCCACGCCCTGGCGCTGCCCGCCGCTTAGATTGCCTACCGGAACCGTCACGTCCGGGATATGGATATCCAGATCCTCAAGCAGTCTCCTCGCCTCTTCATTCATAACCTTCTTCTGTAGGAAACCGCCTCTGGTCCTCTCATTTCCAAGAAACAGGTTTGCGGCCACATCCATCGTATTGCCAAGAGCCAGATCCTGATAAACGGTAGAGATCCCGGACGCGGACGCCTTCCTTGGAGTGAGCCTTTCGTATTCCTTCCCTTCCAGCCTGATGATGCCGCAGTCCGGCTTCAGCACTCCGGAGAGGATCTTTATCAGCGTAGATTTTCCCGCTCCATTATCCCCTACGATCGCCAGAACCTCTCCTCCATAGGCCTTCATTGATACTCCCTTTAACGCCTGGACATGATTAAAACTCTTATGGATATCTTCCGTTTCAAGAAAGGGGGCTTCGCTAACCAATTCCATATTCATTGTAATTTCTCTCCATTAATATATGAAATAAACTTTAATAATAGATATTTTTAATACATAATCATGTTAGCACCGGCATATCTATAAGTAAAATTGATTGTTTCAATAACTTTATAAATGTTATCTATAATTAACTTCCTGAGCAACTACCAAAAACAGACGATTCTTACCCTATTTTTTATATCGCATAAAAACGCTCTATAAATCCATGCCAGATATCACAAAAAGCAATTGGAAATTTTCATCGAACTTGACTATACTTAAGTCATACAAATAATCAGGAGGTAAGAAATAATGTCTATTACAGCAGAAACTGCAAAAGAACATGCAAATGACCCGGCTGTATTATGCTGCCGGGCAGAAGAGGGCATTACAATACAGGCTTCCAACTTGGAAGATCCTGCTATTTTTGACGAGTTAGTGGATTCAGGGCTGCTATCTTTGGATGGCTGTCTGACAATCGGACAAGTCTTAGGGGCAACCCTGACAAAGACAAGCGATTCTTTATGTCCATTGACTGCAGATAACGTAGGGGGCTTCAAAGAGGTAGTTGAGGAAGAAGAGCCTGCATCAGAGCCAGTCGAAGAAGCGGTAGCCGCAGATATTAATATTGGGGGCGCGGTCACCACGATCAAAAATGGAAAAGTTGTTATTTCAATCAAAGAAGGAAAAGATATCTATTTAGAACTTCCTGTTTAATTGACTCTTTCTCCTTTCATTACAGAAAGAGGGTATATTATAAATAACCGGCAATATCCGGCAGCTGCTACATCCAAATGATTCATTTGGATTGCCGGATAGACGCCTTCTATGCCGGTTAAAAAGTTCCTTTCTTGAATCCTTAAGGTTTTGCAAAAAAAGCACCGGACGCGCGTCCGGTGCTTTTTCGTTACTTTATAATACTCTTCTACAATATCTTGGACAGGAACTCCTGAAGCCTCGGATCCTTCGGATTTCCAAAGAATTCTTCCGGGGTTCCCTGCTCTTTGATCTGGCCTTCATCCATGAAGATCACTCTGGTAGCGACTTCCTTGGCAAATCCCATCTCATGCGTGACGACCACCATGGTCATCCCGTCTCTGGCAAGCTTCTTCATCAATTCCAATACTTCACCGACCATCTCCGGATCCAGCGCTGAGGTAGGCTCGTCAAAAAGCATTACATCCGGATCCATAGCCAATGAGCGAATAATGGCAATACGCTGCTTCTGGCCGCCTGAGAGCTGGGATGGATAAGCGTTCGCCTTCTCCTCAAGCCCTACCAGCTCCAGTAGTTCCATTCCCCGCTTCTCAGCCTCTTCCTTGCTCTTTCCTAAGAGTTTAATCGGAGCCAGGGTAATATTCTGAAGAATCGTCTTATGGGGAAACAGATTGAAATGCTGGAATACCATGCCCATCTTCTGACGGTGCTTGTTGATATCCACATTCTTATCCGTAATATCGGTTCCTTCAAAGTATACATGTCCTCTGGAAGGCGTTTCCAGCAGATTCAGGGAACGCAGGAAGGTGGATTTGCCAGAGCCTGAAGGCCCGACGATTACCACTACCTCGCCTTTCCTGATCTCCTCGGAGACTCCGTTAAGCGCATGCAGTTCCCCGAATATCTTATGAAGTTCTTCTACTTTGATCAATACATCTCCGTTATTAGTGGTCACTGCTCCTCAACCTCCTTTCCAGCATATTTACAAGTTTTGTAAATATAAGCACCATGGCAAGGTAGATCAGCGCAACCGCAATCAGAGGCATAAAAGCATCATATGTACGGCTTCTGATAATGTCGCCGCCCTTGGTAAGATCCTGCAAGGCAATGTATCCGGACACGGAAGTCTCCTTTAAGAGAACGATGAACTCATTTCCGAGAGCCGGCAGCACATTTTTAAATGCCTGAGGCATAATGATGTATATCATCGTCTGCACATAGTTGAATCCAAGGCTTCGTCCTGCCTCGAACTGTCCGTTGTCAACGGACATGATCCCGGAGCGGAATATCTCCGCTACATACGCGCCGGAATTAAGGCCAAATGCCATCACTGCCACCAGGACTTTGCTGACATCAGAACTGCCGAATATAACGAAGTAGATGATCAGCAGCTGTACGACTACAGGAGTTCCGCGGATAACCGTCAGGTACAGTTTGCAGATGGCATTCAGAATGCGAAGTTTTCCCGTCTTATCATAGGTAGAGCGCACGATGGCTACCAGGAATCCCAGCACGATACCGATGATAACCGCAAAGAATGTTACCCGAAGAGTGACTCCCAGGCCTTCTGCGATGTATTTCCAGCGTTCATCCGCTATAAAATTGTTATAAAACTTATCCTGTAATGTTGTAAACATACTCTACATCCTTATCCTATGAATTATTCTGCCTTGTCAGCAGAAATGTATTTTGCAACAATCTCGTCGATCTTGCCGGATTCTTTCAGGCTGGCAAGCGCTTCGTTCATCTTCTTAAGCAGGTCGTCGTTGTCTTTTGCAACTGCGATCGCATACTCTTCTTCTGTAAATGCCTCATCCAGAATCTTAAGGCCATCTGCCTCTGCAACGAACTCTTTCGCAGGCTCCCCGTCGATCACGACTGCGTCGATCTTATCCTGCGTCAATGCCTGTACTGCCTCGAATCCTTTATTGTAACGCTCAACTTCTGCATCCTCGATGTCATCTGCATAGATGTCGCCTGTCGTGCCAAGCTGAACACCGATCTTCTTGCCGGTCAGATCATCTGGCCCTGCGATATCGCTGCCTTCTTTAACGATGATTACCTGTGTCGCGGTTGCGTATGTATCTGTAAAATCAACATTCTTCTTGCGGTCTTCTGTCACAGTCATTCCTGCTGCGCCAAAGTCTGCCTTTCCGCTTGTAACAGCCGGGATAATAGAATCAAACGCCATATCCTCGATCTTTACTTCCATTCCCATCTCTTCCCCGATTGCTCTTGCAATATCCGCATCGATGCCGACTACATCGTCGCCTTCGTGGAACTCATATGGCGGGAACTCTGCATTTGTCGCCATAACAAGCGTGTCCTTGGAATCTTTCTTAGAGTCTCCGGAATCCTTAGAATCATCCTTTGATCCGCATGCTGCCAAAGAGAACACGCATGCTGCAACTAATAATACGCTGACTAACTTTTTCAGTTTCATAACTTCTTTCCTCCAGTATATTTAATTTACTATTTGGCGCACTGTGCCTATGAATGCATAAAAATTCAAGCCTAGTACATATTCTATCATGTTTTTCACAAAAAACAAGTATTTTTCTTTATATTTTATGCAAGAAACGTCTGTACCAATGTGACCACTATGATTATTCCTCCCAGAATAATCCTGTAGTAGCCGAATATTTTAAAGTCATGCTTCTTGATATAGCCCATCAGGAATTTGATCGCTACGACAGACAAGCCAAAAGATACCAGGCATCCCAGTATCAGCAGGCCAAATTCCGCCCCTGTAAAATGGAATCCAAACTTCACCAGTTTCAGAAGACTTGCGCCGAACATGGCCGGAATTGCCAGGAAGAAGGTAAACTCTGCCGCCACTTCCCTTGACACGCCGATAATCAGAGCGCCTACGATCGTCGCCCCTGATCTGGACGTACCCGGAATCAGCGCCAGCATCTGGAATATGCCGATCCAGATCAGCATGGAAACGGACAGTTCGGATATCCTCCTTACAGACGGCTTTCTTCCCACGTTACGGTTTTCTACTATTATAAACAACACGCCATAGACGATCAGCATAACTGCCACTGGAAACGGCTTATAAAACAACTTATCCAGGATGTCGTTAAACAGAAGGCCTACGATTCCGGCCGGAACGGACGCGATCAGCACCTTGATCCACATCTGCCAGGTCAGCATCTTCTGCTTGCTGGTCTTTCTCGGCGAGAATGGATTCAGCTTGTGGAAATACAGAACCACAACCGCCATTATGGCTCCCAGCTGGATCACCACGTTGAACATCTCCATGAACGCATCGCTCATGCTTGGCTTAAGCACGTCTCCCACCAGGATCAGATGCCCGGTGCTGCTGACTGGCAGCCATTCCGTAATTCCCTCAACGATTCCAAGAATGATTACTTTTAATACATCTAACATATCTCTCTCCTTTTCTTATTCCAGCACATATTCCTCTATGAATCTGGCAACCCCTTCCTCGTCATTGGATCGCGCCACATAGTCTGCTGCTTCTTTTACCTCTTCTGTTCCGTTTTCCATAGCTACTCCGGTTCCTGCCTTCTGCATCATGTAATAATCATTGGATCCGTCCCCGAAAGCCAGAATATCTTCCCTTCTGATGCCAAGTCTTTTCCCCAGATCAATCAATGCATCCCCTTTATTCACGCCCTGCGCATTAACCTCGATATTCTTATCCAGGGCGCCTGTAACCACAATGCCTGGAATACTTTTTAGTTCTTCTGCCGCCGCATCCCGGTCTTCCAAGGTTGCGAACAGTCCCTGCATCTTATCCACCGCCCGGTCCTCTGCCTCGAACTTGGCACGTACATCCGGCACCGGCCTTCGGGTCGTCACAATATAGTTAGCCATAGGCGAAGACTCTATATAGCGCTCGACATTCTTAAGCGCCTCTTCCTGGGCGTAGCCGATTCCATCATAGTATATCTCCCGAAGCGTATCATAATGTTCGAAGATTTCCAGGACCTTTCTGGCGATTGGCGCGGAAACCAGTTTTTCATATATGGTTCTGCCGGTCCGGGATTCTACCACTCTTCCTCCGTTGGCTGTAATGGCATAGCGTATGCCCGGAAAATGGAGCAGTTCGCCTGGTATGCCGCTCAGAGGCCTCCCGGTAGCCGGAAGAACTACGATTCCCTGGGCAATTGCTTTTCTTAGGATTTCCTTTGTATAAGGGGTAAATTCTTTTTCGGTGGTTAGCAGCGTTCCATCCAGATCCAGCCCGATCATTCTGGCCTTAATCTTCATATGCCGTTAATTCCTTTCTGTCTTTTGAAAACCGTATTAATGTCTTGCTGACCTTATCCTTACTCTGCTCATAAGCATTTTCCCCATGCTCCACCATCTTCTCTACCACCGTCTTCTGGCTTGCCGGGGCAAATAATATGGTATCCTTAGCTGGCACCATGATAACCAGGTCATCTTTTAACTTATCTACGCACACCTGCCAGATATGCTTAAAGCACAGCGCGCTGGCTTCATGATGGCCATCCGCTATAATGCCGAATCCCCCATACCAGGTATTTGCGATCACGAATTCCACATCCCGGATCAGATTCTCGCAGGAAGCGTGATAGAGTTCCTCGATATCGCAATCCGGAGGCAGCATATTATCCTTGAGGACTTCAAATACATCTTCCCCCCTCTTGATTACAAATATAACCGACAGGTCTTCCATAAATGATACCACCAGCGTATCTTTTTCCGAGATATGCTTCCCATTCAGCGCCTGGCTGTCGGTCAGCTCGCTTTTGACCCAAGGATAGATCTTTTCCTTGATGTTTTCATATTTATAATGCTCTTCTTCGTATTTTCTCATCGTCTTTTCCTCTCAATCATACATTCTATGTTCTATTCTAACAAAATTTGCTTTATAAAGCAATTTGTTGTATAATAGATAAGCACTCGCTAGAAAAGGAAAGGATGTGTATATGATAAGTACAAAAAAGAAACGTATATTACGGTCAGCCCTGGCGCTGGTTCTAACCACCGTAACAATAGCTTCTGTGAATACTTCGGTATATTCGGCACCTTCCGCAGAAGAACTGGAAGATACTACCTCCGGCCTGCAGGGTGAATTGGATGATTTGAACAGTCAATTATCGTCCTTAAGCGCTGAACTGGACTCAGCCTCTTCAAAAATTGAAGATTTATCCGCTGATGTAGAAAAAGCCAAGCTTGACCTGGCGGCAGCTCAGCTTAATGAGGATGCACAGTATGATGCCATGAAGGACAGGATTAAGTTCATGTATGAGGGCGGCAGCGCCTCCTTGATTCAGATCTTATTCTCTTCTCAAAATATGGCCGATTTTCTTAACAAAGCAGAATATGTAACAACGATAAGCGAATATGACAGATCCATGCTGGACGAGTTGCGCGATGTGCGTATCAGCGTCGAAGAAAAGCAGTCGGATCTGGAGAGCAAGCAGCAAGAACTTGCTTCATTGCAGGAAAACCTGGAGGCAAAGAAGAATGAACTGAATTCCAAGATCTCATCTACCTCCGGACAGCTGGATGATTATAAATCACAGCTGGAACGCGCAAAGGCCGCCGAGGAAGCCAGCAAAGTGGCACAGAACAATGATATTTCCGGCTCCATTACGCCTCCTGCCAATAATGGTAACAGTAACAACAGCAGCAATTCGAATTCCAACTCTGGTCAGATAGACGCTAACACCAGTGATGTTGCTTTATTTGCTGCTCTTCTTGAGTGCGAATCCGGCAGTTACGACGGCATGCTTGCCGTTGCAACGGTTATTATGAACAGGGTTGCAAGCCCCAGTTATCCCAATTCGATACGCGGCGTAATCTATCAGCCGGGCCAGTTCGGCCCAACCTGGAATGGCAGTCTGAACAGGGTTCTGGCAAGAGGGCCTTCCTCAACAGCCTATTCTGTCGCCCAGGCGGCTTTAGGCGGCGCACGACACTCTGCCGTCATCAATTGCTATTCTTTTAATGGCGCGGCATGGACTGATGTACCGGGAGTCGTGATCGGTGGAAATGTTTTTTATTAGAATTTTCATGGACATATTATGAAGGATTAAATCAAAGGGCATTACTATAGTGAAATAGTAATGCCCTTTTTGTCTATTGATAATCCATCACATCAATCCATTTCATCAGGAAATCTTTCTCCAGCTCATTGTCTTTCTCCAATTGCGAAGCTGCTACGATCGGAAGCCACTGCTGCACGTACTGTCTGGCGGTGTCGCTCTTCTTGCAGAATAGGTTCAGGTACAGATCTGCCGCTTCCTGATCCTTAAGCGCGAACAGAAGATATGTCATTGCCGCATCGGCGCTTGCATTTCCCTGGGTGGCATGTGCCCAGTCAACAACCGTCATCTTCCCGTTCTTTCCTACGAGCACATTGCTGGGATTGAAATCTCCGTGACATAGCTTCGTATGCTTTGGCATGCTTTCCAACCGGGTCAGAAGTTCATATCTCTGAGTAGCATCCAGTTCTTTCAAGCCGTTGATCTGCCTTGCAAGCTTATCCTTCAACTTGTTCAGCAGTGGCGCTTTCTTCTCATGTACCTTCAACTGCAGATCCACGAAATCAGACATGTATTTCTCCAGATTGTCATGGTCGACTTTCATCATCTCTTCCAGCGTCTTGCCATCCTTGTATTCGATGACCAGCGACCACTTCCTGTCGATCTGGGTCACTTCTTTTAACTTTGGTATATCTAAGCCAGTCTCTTCTACCCTTACCGTATTCAAAGCCTCGTTAAAGACTGCTGACTTCGGATGGAAGGTCTCAAATACTTTGACAATGCTATTATCGCATTTATAAACCTCTTTGTAAGGACGTTTTAATATCAGATTACCTTGCTCCAGTTTCATAAGCCATACCTCCTTGTAGTATTTGCCGTTCATTTTTTTGATGGCTTAATTATACACCAGCAGGAAGCATTTGAAAAGAGTTATTTGATATTTTTTTAACTTATTTTTTTATTATATTTTTATTGTTATATATTTAACATATCCGGCAAATTACGTACAAAAAGGGGCGGGTTCTGCACGGGATATGAGCCTTCCGATCGGGCAGAACGCCGGATATATTAATGGATTGGAAAACAGTAAGGGAATTCTTTAATGTAGTTATCAAGACGCAGCAAGAGCACAGCGAACTGCTGCGCTCTTGCTCTTTGATTCTTATTTTCCGTAGTAGCATTTCAGGTAGATTTCCTTGATCTCTTTCATCAGAGGATATCTTGGGTTGGCGCCTGTACACTGATCGTTGAAGGCCTGCTCAACCATGTCATCCAATGTATCAAGGAAGTACTTCTCGTCTACGCCGTAGTCTTTGATCGTCTTCTTGATTCCAATCGTATCTTTTAATTCTTCCAGTTTCTTACAGAAGTTATCGAATACTTCCTGGTCATCCTTTCCCTGGCATCCTGCGAATCGTCCTAGTTCTGCATATCTGGCCTGCGCATGCGGATACTGGTACTGAGAGAATGTTCCCATCTTGGTTGGAACTTCCGCTGCGTTGTATTTCATTACCTCTGTTAGAATTACTGCGTTTGCAACGCCGTGTGGCAGATGATGGAATGCGCCAAGCTTATGGGCCATAGAGTGGTTCAGTCCCAGGAATGCGTTGGCAAATGCCATACCAGCCATGCAGGAAGCATTGGCCATCTTCTCTCTTGCCTCAGGGTCATTGGCTCCATTTTCATATGCAGATGGCAAGTAGTCGAATACTGCCTTTACCGCCTTCATTGCAAGTCCGTCTGTATAGTCGGTTGCCATGATAGATACATATGCCTCGATGGCATGTGTCATGACATCGATACCGGATGCGCTGGTCAGTCCTTTTGGCTGGGTCATCATGTTATCTACGTCTACAATTGCCATGTTTGGAAGCAGCTCGTAGTCAGCGATCGGCCATTTTACCCCTGTCTCTGCGTCTGTAATAATTGCAAATGGCGTAACTTCGGAACCTGTTCCTGAAGATGTAGGGATTGCCACGAAGTATGCCTTCTCGCCCATCTTCGGGAAGGTATATACTCTCTTTCGGATATCCATGAAGTCCATAGCCATATCTTCGAAGTTTGCTTCCGGATGCTCATACATCAGCCACATAATCTTGGCAGCATCCATTGCTGAGCCTCCGCCAAGTGCTATGATGGTGTCTGGCTCGAAAGCCCTCATCTGGTCAGTACCCTTCTGGGCGCACTGTAATGTCGGGTCTGGAGCAACCTCATAGAAGCATGTATGCTGGATTCCCATTTCATCCAGTTTTTCTTCAATTGGAGCAACATAGCCATTCTTATATAAGAAGGAATCCGTTACGATGAATGCTTTCTTCTTATTCATAACTGTTCCAAGTTCATCAAGCGCAACAGGCATACAGCCTTTCTTAAAGTATACCTTCTCAGGTGTTCTAAACCACAGCATGTTTTCTCTCCTCTCAGCAACCGTCTTAATATTGATTAAGTGTTTTACTCCTACGTTCTCTGATACGGAGTTTCCTCCCCAGGAACCGCAGCCAAGGGTAAGAGATGGAGCCAACTTGAAGTTATACAGGTCGCCGATACCGCCCTGGGAAGATGGCGTATTGATTAAGATACGGCAGGTCTTCATTGCTTCGGCATGTTTTGCGATCTTCTCCTTCTGCGCCGGATGTACATACAGAGAAGCCGTATGTCCGTATCCGCCGTCCGCAACCAGCTGCTCTGCTTTTGCAAGCGCCTCATCGAAAGTCTTTGCCCTGTACATTCCAAGTACCGGAGACAGTTTCTCATGTGCAAACTCTTCGGATATGTCAACAGATTCTACCTCTCCGATCAGGATCTTCGTATCTTCCGGAACGTTAACGCCTGCCATCTTCGCAATCTCATATGCGGATTTACCAGGAATCTTGCTGTTCAGAGCGCCATTGATGATGATGGTCTTGCGTACCTTATCTAATTCTTCGCCTTTCTTAAGGAAATAGCATCCGCGGTATGCAAATTCTTTCTTTACTTCATCGTATATGCTGTCGAGGACGGTTACTGACTGCTCGGAGGCGCAGATCATACCGTTGTCAAATGTCTTGGAGTGGATGATGGAACTTACTGCCATCTTAATATCTGCCGTGTCATCAATAATAACAGGAGTATTTCCAGGTCCTACGCCGAGTGCCGGCTTTCCTGCGGAATATGCTGACTTAACCATTCCAGGACCGCCTGTGGCAAGCGTGATATCTGCATCTTTCATTACTGTATTTGTAAGTTCCAGGGATGGAACATCAATCCAGCCAATGATTCCTTCCGGAGCGCCTGCCTTTACAGCAGCGTCCAGCACGATCTTGGCTGCGGCAATCGTACATGCCTTTGCAGCTGGGTGCGGGCTTATGATGATTGCATTTCTTGTCTTCAGACAAATCAAAGTCTTAAATATTGCTGTTGATGTAGGGTTGGTCGTAGGGATGACCGCTGCCACCAGTCCGATTGGCTCTGCAATCTTCTTAATTCCATATGCAGCATCTTCTTCCAGCACGCCGCATGTCTTTGTGTTCTTGTATGCATTGTAGATATACTCAGCCGCATAGTGGTTCTTGATCACCTTATCTTCCACAATTCCGCGTCCGGTCTCTTCCACTGCCTGCTTTGCAAGCGGAATACGCATCTTGTTTGCTGCCATCGCTGCCTCGTAGAAGATCTTGTCTACCTGCTCCTGATTGTATGTAGCAAATACTTTCTGAGCCTCCCTCATCGCCTTCATTTTGGCTTCGAGGGCCTCTACGTTGTCAATGATTTCTGGTACTACTTCCTTCTTCTTAGCCATCTTGATTATCCTCCCTGTGAATGTGTATTCTTCATTACAGCTCATAGTATACGAAATTGTTAATTATTTGTCAATAGGTAATTGATATTTTTTTAACAATTATTTCAAGTTCACATATTCTCCACCAAAAAAGCGGCTCACATGCGGCCAATGTCCTTTCTATCTGACATCAGCCACATGGGCCGCGCTTTCTATCGCTGGATTCTATTCTTTTCTATGCTCAGTATGCAGCAGCATGTGCGCCTTATGGGAATTTGGCTTCTCAAGATATTCATCATATATTCGGATGATGTCCCGATTCTCATGGGAGAACCGAACATTCGCGCCTGCATCCAGCATATACAGATTCTTTCCTCTGTCGTATGCCCTCTCTTCTCCATCGTGGATCGGCTGCCCGCCGCCGCCAACACAGCCTCCCGGACATGCCATGACTTCCACGAAGTCATAATGGACTTCTTCCCGCTCGATCCGCTTCAGCAAAACTCTGGTATTTGCCAGGCCGCTTACCACGGCGGTCTTCACTGTAATATCATCTATCGTGAAATCAGCCTCTACCACGCCGTTATTCTCCTGGAATCCAGGACTTCTGACAACCCGGAACGCATCTACATCCGGATTCTCGCTCTTAAGCAGGTAGTATGCGGAGCGAAGAGCCGCTTCCATTACGCCGCCCGTAGCGCCGAAGATCACGCCTGCGCCTGAGCCTTCCCGCATAGGCGTGTCGCTTTTAATATCTTCCAGCGTATCCGGACTTATATGGGCAGAACGGATCATTTTGATCAATTCCCTGGTAGTGATCACCGCGTCAACGTCATGGCCCGCGTATTCGCCGTAGAACAATTCCATCTCCCGCTCATCCTTCTTGGCTACGCAAGGCATGACAGAGACTGTATAGATCTGTTCCGGGGATACGCCTATTTTTTCTGCAAAATAGGTCTTCATAATGGCGCCAAACATCTGCTGAGGGGATTTTGCCGTTGACAGATACTTCACCATATGCGGGAACTGGGACTTTACGAAGCGTACCCAGCCCGGACAGCAGGAGGTGAACATGGGACGATCCTTCAGTTCGCCTGATGTAAACCGCTTCAAGAACTCTGTTGCCTCTTCCATAATCGTCAGATCCGCGGAAAATGCCGTATCAAATGCATAGTCTACTCCCATTCTCTTGAGCGCGTCCAGAATCTTTCCTACCGTTGCTTCTTCCGGATCAAGGTTCAATCCTTCGCTCCAGGCAGTCCGCACCGCAGGGGCTACCTGTGCGATCACGATCTTATCCGGATTGGCGATGGCATTCCATACCTTCTCCGTATCGTCCCTTGCACGAAGCGCGCCTACCGGGCAATGGGTAATGCACTGGCCGCACAGAGAGCAGTCCGCCTCCTCGATGCATCTGTGGCCGCCTACGTTGATGGTCGTCCTTGACCCTGTGCCTTCCACATCCCATACGCTAAGTCCCTGTATCTTATCACATACCTGTACGCAGCGCATGCATTTGATACATTTGGAAGAATCGCGAATCAGAGGAAAGTTCTTATTCCATGGCTGTCTCTCGATCTCGGATTTATACGGATTATCAAATATGTTCAAGTCGTTGGCAACCTTCTGCAGGCTGCAGTTGCCGCTTCTTGGGCAGGTCACGCATTCACAGTCATGCTGTGAAAGTATCATTTCTACCGTTGTTCTTCTGTGGCGGCGCACCTTCGGGCTGTTAGTATGGATCACCATTCCATCTTTTGCCACATTGTTGCAGGAAGTAATCAGACGATCCTTTCCTTCCAGCTCCACCACGCATACCCGGCAGGCCGCAATCTCGTTGATGCCCTTCAGGTAGCACAGTTTTGGGATCGGTATTCCATTTGCCGCGGCAGCCTCCATAATGGTGGTATTCTCTTCTACAGATATCGCTTTTCCATCAATTGTAAGATTTACCATAATGTCTCTCTGCCTCCCTTAAATATGCCATAGCCAAAATGGTCGCACCGCAGGCAGCGGGATGCTTCCTGCTTTGCTTCCTTCTCGGTCATGCAGTTCTCTACGCCCTCAAAGTCGCATACCCGCTCGCAGGCCTCACGTTCTGTAAGGTTAACCCTGCCACAAGGAGTACGGTCCTCCAGATGGGCTTCAGGGATCTCTACATCACAGGAAATCTCATGATGGTAACCCAGATACTCATCGATGTTGGCTGCTACCACCTTCGCAGCCGCGATCGCCTTGATTACGGATGCCGGCCCGCTTGCGCAGTCTCCTCCGGCAAATACCCCTGGCATATTCTCGAACGCTCCCGAACTCTTCGTGACAATCTTGCCCCGTTCTACCGGAATTCCCGATTCCTCAAAATGGCGGGTCTCGATATTCTGTCCAATCGCAACGATCAGCACGTCGCACGGGATATAGACATCCTCCTCGCCAGTAGGCTTAATGCTTGCCCTTCCGTCGCGGATCGCGCTGACCATCTGCGGCGTTACATAGATGCCTTTTACATGGCCTTCTTCATTCACATCAATGGCTGCCGGTGCCTTTAGCGTCTGTAATTCAATGCCTTCTGCCACGGCACCGTCTATTTCCCCAGGAAGAGCCGTCATATCGGCAACCCTTCTACGATAGACGATGCTTACCTTCTTGGCTCCCAGCCGCTTTGCAGTACGGACTGCATCCATGGATACGTTGCCGCCCCCGATGACCGCAACCTCCTTGCCGGATAAGTCCATAATCTCATTCTTTCCTACATTCCTGAGGAACTGGACCGCTGACAGCACTCCATCGGCATCTTCCCCTTCCAGCCCCAATTTCTTGTCCGTGCTGGCGCCGATGGTGATCAGTACTGCGTCATACTGCTTGCGCAGTTCCTGGATGGTGATATCCTGGCCAATCTTAAGACCGTATTTTACCTGGACGCCCGTCTTCAGAATGCTGTTTACATCTTCCTCCAGCCGGTCTTTTGGAAGGCGGTAGTTCGGTATACCGTAGCGAAGCATTCCCCCTAGTTTTGGAAGCATCTCGTATACGGTTACCTGATGCCCCATCAGCTGAAGATAATAGGCCGCGCTCAGTCCTCCCGGACCACCCCCGAGTACGGCTACCTTCTTGCCAGTGCTTTTCGCGCATGCCGGCGGATCCACTTCCCCTGCGAAATCCGCCGCCACTCTCTTCAGTCCCCGGATATTGATGGAATCGTCCACCATGTTCCGTCTGCATCTTGCCTCGCATGGATGCTCGCATATAAATCCGCATGTGGTAGGAAATGGATTGTCCTTGCGGATCAGCCGGATGGCATCCGCATACCGCCCTTCCCCGACCAGGGCCACATACCCCGGTATATCTACGTGCGCCGGACATAAGGATACGCATGGAACCGGCTGGTTATATGTACATGTGCAGCGTCCGTTCTTAATGTGCTCCACATAATCGTCCCGGTATCCGATCAGCCCCTTATACACCATGTTAGCCGCCTCGTATCCTATGGCGCAGTCTGCCGACTCCATGATAGACAGGGCAGTCTGCTCCATGATATCCAGCGTCTCCATGGTTGCCTTTCCATCAAGAACGTCCTTGATGAAATGATTCAACTGCCCCAGGCCGATTCGGCATGGCACGCATTTGCCGCATGTCTGCGCATGGCATAACTCCAAAAATGCCCGCGACAGGTCCACCGGACAGAGTCCCGGAGGACTCGACTCAATTCTTCGCTCTAAATCCTTATATAGTCCTTCCATGACTATCTTGGCTCTTTTCGGCGAAGCAATCTCTAACCTACTCATTGTAACATTCCCTTCTTCATTAGTTATTCTGCTATTGCAGTTAATTCTATATTATAGCACTCTGTTTTTTTTCTTGTAAGTAGTTTTCCATAAGTAGATTATTTAACTTTCTGGTCATAATTTTAACGAAAATGAGGGCAAAGGTTTCCCTCTGTCCTCATGCATTTTTCCGTGCTTTACTCTTTTGACTGATACAGCCCCCACCAGTACAGAAGCGGTATGATATATCCAAAGACTGTGACAAATGTAAACGTGCCGTCAACGATAGTCATTATGGTGGATATAACCATCAGGCCTGTATAGATACCTGCCGTAATAACGGCGCCTTTATAGTTCTTTCCGCCTCTTCCAAAGAATCCCGCCAGGATGCAGCAGATCGTGCTGATAAGCGATGTCGCGATATTCACAGGATTCATAGCAGCATCGATCAGGCTCTGGTCAATCAGTCCACTGACTTTTGACATGGTGGCATATCCGATGATGCTGAACACCAGCCCCAGTATTCCGAAGATAATCATCAATATGGATACCACTTTCAATAATTTGTTAGGTTTAAACATACTCTCTTCCTCCTTGATACTCTTTAGATTTGTCTTAGTGCTTCTATCGGGCTCATCCTTGCCGCCTTTCGCGCCGGATAGATACCGAATAGGATCCCTACGCCGCAGGAGAATCCTGTGGTGAGAAGGATTGCTGACAGTGACAGCCTTGCTGACAGGCCTCCTATCTTAAGCGCGGCCACTCCATAGGAGATTCCCGCTCCTATAAGAATGCCGATAATTCCTCCGATGCCGGACAGTATCGCCGACTCGCATAAGAACTGTACTACGATAGAAGAGGTCTTTGCGCCCAGGGACTTGCGGATCCCTATCTCCCTGGTTCTTTCGGTTACCGACACCAGCATGATGTTCATAACGCCGATTCCGCCTACCAGCAGGGATATGCCGGCTACAAAGGCAATAAAGGCCGTCACGCCGTCCAGGACAGCGCCCAGCGTGCTCGACATGTCCAGTTCCGCCTGCTTGCTAAACAGGTTGTCGCCATCATTCATATGTCTGGAATCCAGTACCTGGCAGGCCGACTTTGCCACAGAATTAGCGCTCTGGCCGGATTTCAGGTACAGGGTTGCCGCGGAGAAATTCCCCGGGGCCTCCCCCCATGCTTCCGAGACGGTATATGGCGTCTCTATATAGATGGGCATCTTCATGCCAAACATCTCCATTGCCTCATTATTTGCTGCAATCAATTCATCGTCCATATCCCTGACACCCATAACCTGGAACGTGACAATGGTGCTATCCACCGTCACATCCAGTTCCATGCCTACAACATCCATATTTCCGAACAGGGCAATGGCGCTGCCTTTATCGATGACGCATACCGGGCTTGCATTCTGCATATCATCTTCGTCAAAATACGCTCCTCTTACAACCGGATCCTGAATTGGGTCCTTGCCTGCATCCGGCGTCGTGAGTGTCAGATAAGCGTCAAAACTGCCCTTTCTGGTAGCAACGCTTCCCTGGCTGCTGGCGCTGCCTACCACGCCGTCTACGCGGTCTGACAGCCGGTCTTTCATCGCCTGCATATCCTCCCAGGTGATCAGCTGGAGATTATCCGCCTCCTCTTCATCTACCTTGACTGTAACGCTTTTCGGCTCATCCGTCTCCATAACATCCGCTTTTAATCCATTTCCAATAGAGATAATGGTAATGACGGATGAGATGCCGATTATGATTCCCAGCATGGTCAGGAACGAGCGGCCCTTATTCTCCTTAAGATTATACAGAGCCATCTTGATATATTCGCCAAACTGTCCCATCCTATCACTCCTTATCAGCCGTGTCGGCTTTCATGCCTGCGTCAGAGGCCTTCATTCCCTCTTTAATGCTGCCGGAAGTATCTGATACGACTTCGGTGCCTTCCTTTAAGCCTTTGACGATCTCCACCTTGCTGTTGGACGCTATGCCAAGTTCTACAAACTGTTTCTTAACTGTCCCATTCTGTATAATATATACGAAATTCCCATCTGTAGAAGTGTTCACCACTTCGTTTGGCAGGCATACCACATTCTTTTTCTCGTCCACGGTTATGGCAACCTTGCCGCTGACGCCGATTACGATATCATCATCTGCATTATCGATGCGTATCTTCGCCCCGATCGTGGGATTTCCCTTTTCATTGGGCAGCGCGATCTTATCTACCGATACCAGAGTTCCCTTATAGGAGGACTTTCCAATCTTGATTGTCGCCTTGCTGCCGCTCACCAGATTATCAAAGTCATTGGCCGGCACTTCCAGAATTACATTCACGCTCTTGTTATCCACAAGTGTAAATAACTCCATTCCCTGAGCCGCCTCATTTCCTTCCAGCGCCTTCACATCGGATATGATACCGTCAAACTCTGCCTTCAATCCCTCGCGTCCCTTTGCAAGCAGCTCCTCTGTCGTCAACTGGGCAAGTTCCGCCAGATTCTCCGTCGTCCTTAAGTTATTCAGCTGCGCGCCTGTAAGGCTGGTATCCGCAGGCACGCTGCGACTGTTTTCCATCTCTGCCAGGCTGGCTTTCAAGGAGTCCAGTTCCGCCTGTGCCTGGATCAGCGCCTCGCTCACGCCCCCGTCATCGGTAGAGCCGATGCTGTTATATTGCTGATCTAAGGCCCGGTACTTGGTTGACAGGTCTGCAATCTCATTGGTAAGTATATTGGCCTTATTCAGCGTATCTAAGTATCCAGGACTAGTACTGTCCATTCCATCCAGTTCCCGCTGAAGATTCTCCAATTTCGCCTTTTTCGCGTCCTGGGCGTCCAGGTTCTTCTGCATCTCCCCCTTCAATTCCGCCGCTTTCTGGGCATTGGCTGCCGCAGCGCTTCCTGCGCTTTGCGCCGCCTGGGTAAGACTGTCTATATCCGCCTGCTTCTGTTGTATCTGAGCCTTAAGGCTCTGTATGCCCGCTTCCACCTGTGCCTGGGTCTGTGCCTGAGTCTGCGCTGCCCTGCCGCTCTGCTCGATCGCATCCTGGCTGCTGTACTTCGCGGATAGCGTATTCAGTTCCGACTGCTGGTTATCCCGTTCCAGATTCGTCGTATCAAAGCTTACCAGAAGATCCCCTGCCTTCACCACCTGGCCTACCTTCACATTGCACTGGGCAATCGGGGCATTGACCGGGCAATAGAATACCTTCTCCTTATCGCTGCCTACCGTTCCTGTGGTGTTATATACCTGTCTGACGTCTTCTCTTTCCGCCTTTACCGTCTCCATCTGGCCGCCTTTGTCGGCCTTCTGTCCGGATGCCATCGCTCCGGCGACTCCGATGACTGCCACAACGCCGATCACCGGTATGATGGCCCATGGCGGGAGTTTCTTCTTCTTTCCTGCCGGCGCTGCAATTGCCTCCAGCTCATCCAGAGAATCGAAGTCTTCCATATCTTCCAGGCCTGCTTTTGCCTGCATCTGTAATTCTTTATCTTCCTTCTTGCTCTTCTTAAACATCCGCTTCTTCCCCCTTGCTTGTCATAGCCTCTCCTGTCAGATCCTTGCCCGCCAGATTCCTGCCGGTATCGTCATCGCTGGTATAATCCTCGTTGATATAGTCTTCCACAATCTGTCCATCCTCCAGCCTTACGACCCTTCTGGACTGGGCGGCTATGTCCGGGTCATGGGTGATGACGATCACCGTCTTGCCTGCTTTATGCAGCCCTTTCAATATCTGGATAATCTCGGCAGTAGAATGAGAGTCCAGATTGCCGGTAGGCTCATCTGCCAGAATCACCGGTGGCCTGGCCGCTATTGCCCTGGCCACCGCAACTCTTTGCTGCTGGCCCCCGGACATCTGGGACGGCCTGTGCTTCATTCTCTTTTCAAGCCCTACCATACAGAGCGCCTTCTTGGATACCAGCCTTCTTGTCTTCCTGTCTATTCCTCTGTATATCAGCGGGAGTTCCACATTCCCGATCGCATCCAGATTCTGTATCAGGTTAAATCCCTGGAAGATAAATCCAATCGTCCGGTTCCGGATCTCCGAGAGTTCATTGTCCGTCATTGACAGGACATCCTTTCCATCCAGATAGTATTTCCCTGCCGTAGGAATATCAAGACACCCCAGCATATTCATCAGGGTAGACTTGCCAGAGCCCGAGTGTCCGATAATTGCCACAAATTCGCCCTCGCAGATGGTAAGGCTCACGCCGTCAAGTGCGCGGACTTCATCCTCTCCCGGATTATAAATCTTATACATATCCCTAATCCGAATCAATTCTTTCATAATTTTTCCTCATCTACGCTTCCGCTGTTCTAATGTATTAATACAATTAATTATACACAATATAGAAAATATTTCAAGAATAAAACAAAAAAATTAAAAAACGCACCCTGATTTCTCAGGATGCGCAATATTTTATACCTGCGATTATACAAGTTCCAAAAGAACTTCCATTGCTGCATCGCCTTTACGCTGGCCAATCTTAACGATTCTTGTGTAACCACCTTTACGGCTCTCATACTTTGGAGCGATCTCATCAAAGAGTTTTGCAACAAGGTCAACTTCCTTGGTGTTCTTCTTCCTTCCAGCTGGCGTTGCCGGAACGTCTTTTACCGGGTAAAGAACCTTCAGCATCTGACGACGTGCATGAAGCCTGCTTGGAAGATCCTTCTTGATCTTCTTGTCAACTTCATCGTATACGGTAACTTTCTTGCCGTCTACAACTTCTTTGACTCTCTTGCCGTCTTTGTCCTTACGGGCAACTTTTGCCTTTACGGTAACTTCTTCGAAGTTATCCTTTTCTTTTACAGCTAATGCAATAAGGCCTTCTGCAATCTTGCGTACTTCTTTTGCCTTTGCCTCTGTGGTAACGATTCTGCCATTGTTGATCAGCGCTGTTACCTGGTTTCTAAGTAATGCTTTTCTCTGGCTTGAAGTTCTGCCGAGTTTTCTATATCCTGCCATTTTCTAATCCTCCATTAATTAACACTTGGTTATGCTTCATCGGGCTTACTAGCCAAATGCTCCGCCGCGCTCTTTGGGCTTACCGGCGGAAATTGTCTGTTTAGTTGTATCCTATTCTTCGCCATGACTCAGGCTTAAGCCTAACTCATCTAATTTTGCAAGTACTTCTTCCAGAGACTTGCGTCCCAGGTTACGTACCTTCATCATATCTTCCGGAGTCCTGTTTGTCAGTTCCTCTACGGTATTGATTCCTGCTCTCTTCAGGCAGTTGTAAGAACGAACAGATAACTCTAATTCGTCGATGCTCATCTCAAGCACTTTTTCTTTCTCGTCATCTTCCTTCTCAATCATGACTTCGGCGGCCTGAGCCACTTCAGACAGATCGATGAAAAGTTTCAGATGCTCGCTCAATACCTTTGCCGCAAGACTGACTGCCTCGTCCGGAAGCAGTGTGCCGTTGGTATATACGTCTAATGTCAATTTGTCAAAGTCTGTAATCTGTCCAACACGTGTGTTCTCAACCGTCAGGTTAACACGTTCCACTGGGGTGTAGATAGAATCAATCGGAATTACGGCGATTGGTAATTCGTCGTTTTTATTCTTGTCAGCGCTAACATATCCCCTGCCTCTTGTAATGGTAAGTTCCATGTAGAGCTTGCTGTCTGCCCCGCCATTCAATGTTGCGATAACTGTCTCAGGATTCATGATTTCGATATCCTGGTCAACCTGGATATCGGCTGCGGTAACCACGCCTTCTCCTTCGAACTCGATATAGGCTGTCTTCGGCTCATCTGTCTCAGATGTGTTCTTGATAGCCAGTGACTTCAAGTTCATGATAATCTCAGTAACATCTTCCTTAACACCCGGAATCGAACTGAACTCGTGAAGAACGCCGTCAATCTTCACCTGGCTGATAGCTGCGCCCGGCAGTGAAGATAGCATGATTCTTCTAAGAGAGTTTCCTAACGTTGTACCGTAACCCCTCTCAAGAGGTTCTACAACAAATCTTCCATACTTTTTATCTTCTGAAATCTCAGTTATTTCAATATTGGGTTTATTAAAATCAAACACTAAGTCCACCTCCTGTGGTGTTACGGGTTATTATTTAGAATATAATTCGACGATTAACATCTCATCTACAGGAACATCGATCGCTTCACGCTTTGGAAGTTCTTTTACTGTTCCCTTAAGGTTCTCGAGATCCGCCTCAAGCCAATCCGGAACCAGACGTCCGCCTGTAACCTCTACGATTTCTTTATATCTTGGAGAACTTTTGTGTTTTTCTTTGATTTCGATAACATCGCCTGCCTTAATCAGGTATGAAGGGATGTTGATCTGCTTGCCATTCACAAGAATGTGCTTGTGGTCAACGATCTGTCTTGCCTCGCGTCTTGTTCTTGCAAGCCCTAAACGAAATACTACGTTATCCAGTCTGGACTCAAGCAGAACCATCAGGTTCTCGCCTGTCATGCCGCTCATGTGGGAAGCCTTCTTGAAGTAGTTTCTGAAAGGCTTCTCTAATACGCCATAGATGAATTTTGCTTTCTGCTTCTCGCGGAGCTGAAGTCCATACTCGCTCATCTTTCTATTGGATCTCTTTAACTGTCTGTTAGATTTTTTGTCAATTCCCAAGTATACAGGATCCATTCCAAGGGATCTGCATCTTTTAAGAACCGGAACTCTATTTACTGCCATGTTTTTGCTTTCCTCCTATTTCAATTCGGATAAATACAATCCGTCAACGTTGTTACAATCAGATCAATTAGACTCTTCTGCGCTTCGGCGGACGGCAGCCATTGTGTGGTACCGGAGTAACGTCCTTGATGCTTGTTACGTCGATTCCGCATGCCTGAAGGGCACGGATTGCTGCTTCTCTACCTGAACCTGGTCCTTTAACCATAACGTCAACTGATTTCAAACCATGTACTAATGCTGCCTTGGCTGCTGTCTCCGCTGCCATCTGTGCTGCATAAGGGGTAGATTTCCTTGAACCTCTAAATCCCAGACCTCCTGCACTTGCCCATGAAAGAGCATTTCCCTGTGCATCTGTTAATGTAACGATCGTGTTATTAAAAGATGACTGGATGTGTGCTTGTCCGCGTTCAACGTTTTTCTTGACACGTTTTTTTGTCACTTTCTTTGTAACTTTCTTTGCCATAATAAAACTAACCTACTCTTTCCTTTTTATTGTTTATTTCTTTTTGTTTGCTACTGTTCTCTTAGGACCTTTTCTTGTTCTTGCATTCGTCTTAGTCTTCTGACCACGAACCGGAAGTCCTTTTCTGTGACGGATTCCTCTATAGCATCCGATTTCCTGTAATCTCTTGATGTTCATAGCGATCTCTCTTCTGAGATCACCTTCTACCGTCTGAGTCTCATCAATTACCGCGCTGATTTTCTTTACATCTTCATCTGTAAGATCTCTGCAGCGAATATCAGGATTAACTCCTGCCTCTGTCAAAATACGGGTTGCGCTTGTTCTGCCAATTCCATAAATATAAGTTAATCCGATTTCAACACGTTTGTCTCTTGGTAAGTCTACACCTGCAATACGAGCCATGTGATTTTCCTCCACTTTCTGTTTTCTTAGTTGTTGCGCTCAGACGCGCCGCGTAAGATTCGCGCACGTCTTAAAAGTTTACATATCGTCTTTAATAGGGGCTTGCGCTTTGCTCGCCCAGGTACGTTTCGGTATCCGTACCCTTTCCGGCCACCGTATATCCATAGATACCCGGTAATGACGGGCCGGCATTATAAGCAATATACGAGGAGTATCACCGGCTAAAGGTGTTTCCTTGTATATTTCAAATAGTCTACACGCTTCCTGGCGTGTCTACTATCAGCCGCCTAAATAATGTTCGCACAAACTTAGCCCTGACGCTGTTTATGCTTTGGATTTTCGCAGATTATACGAACGCTTCCTTTTCTCTTAATTACTTTGCATTTTTCGCAAATTGGTTTTACTGATGATCTAACCTTCACGTCAAATCCTCCTTTCATCCATTGCTCTGCCTTATAGTTCCACGCTTTCCAGGTCACTAAAAGTGCAACAAAAGTAAAAGCACCCAGAAACGCGCTTATATATTATAGCACTCTTGCTCAAGCAAAGTCAATAGATAATTTCCATTATTTATCTCTCCAGATAATCCTTCCCTTGGAAAGGTCATATGGGGATAATTCCAATGTAACTTTATCTCCCGGCAATATCTTGATGAAGTTCATACGCAGTTTGCCGCTGATATGAGCCAGCACCTGGTGGCCGTTCTCCAGTTCCACCTGGAACATCGCGTTTGGTAATTTTTCTACTACAGTTCCTTCGATTTCAATTACGTCAGCTTTTGACATATCCTAAATCCTCCTATCTCTCTTCTTCCTTACTAAATTCTTTAAGTATCCGTTTAATTGCTACATCATCACAAGCGGCGACATCCTGCTTCCTGCATATAGCCTGGACATGCTTTTTCTTCTTCTTTTTCAGATGTCCCAGGGTTCTAATTCTGCCATCCGCTAAATATACATATGTCTCATCGACGTCTATTATAACGTAAACCTTTCCTGCGTCATGACCCGCTTTTGATTTTGCCAGCATTCCTATTTCGTATCTGTCCATCCTGCGTCCTCTTAAATCACTTTGATAAGGTCAAAAGTTTGGGTTCGTTATCTGTGATCAATACCGTATTTTCATAATGAGCTGACAGGGAATGGTCTCTTGTCACGACCGTCCAGTCATCGTCCAGCCAGTCGACTTCCCAGGTTCCTGCATTAATCATGGGCTCTATGGCAAGCGTCATCCCGCTTTTAAGCTTCACGCCCTTCCTGTTCATCTCATAGTTCGGTATCTCCGGGGCCTCGTGAAGGGCCGTGCCGATTCCATGCCCGCACAAGTCGCGGACGACTCCGTAACCCCTTTCACTGGCGTATCTGCCAATTGCTGCCGAAATATCAAATAGATAATTGCCTTCTTTGGCATATTTTATACCTTCAAAGAAACTTTCCCTTGTCACTTTAATCAAGTCTTCTGCTTCTTTGCTGATCTCCCCGATGCCGTAAGTCCTTGCGGCATCAGAATGATAGCCCTTATAGATCACGCCTGCATCCAGGCTGACCACATCGCCGTCCTGAAGGATGCGGTGCCTGTCAGGAATTCCATGGACCACCTCGTCATTCACCGACACGCAGATGGAAGCTGGATATCCATTATAATCAAGGAAAGATGGGATGCACCCATAACTCCTTATGACTTCCTCTCCCAGCTGATCTATATCCATGGTACTCATTCCCGGATGCAGGGACTTTGCTAGTTCATCATGAACAATCTCTAATATACGTCCGGCTTCTGTCATTAATTCAATTTCTCTGGCCGATTTTATAGTGATTGGCATGTTCCTACGCTCCTAATATCTCTACAATTGCCTGGAATACATCTTCAATGTCTGCCGTACCATCAACGGTCTTAAGGATTCCGGCTTTTGTATAATAGTCGATCAGTGGCTGTGTCTGCTCATGGTACACATTCAGACGATTTGTAACCGTCTCCGGCTTGTCATCATCCCGCAAAATCAGTTCTTTGCCGCATACATCGCAGATGCCCTCCGCCTTAGTGGGGGCATACTCGAGATGGTATGTAGCGCCGCATCCTACGCACGCACGGCGTCCTGACATACGGCGTACGATATTCTCATCCGGCACGTCGACATCAATCGCATAATCCATCTTTTCTCCCAGGTCCGTAAGCGCCTTGTCAAGCGCCTCCGCCTGCGGTATCGTCCTCGGGAACCCATCCAGCACGTATCCGTTCTTGCAGTCCTCCTGCTTTACGCGGTCCACGACAAGATCTACCACCAGCTCGTCGGGTACCAGAAGTCCCTGATCCATGTACGTCTTGGCTTTTTTGCCCAATTCGGTTCCATTCTTAATATTCGCTCTGAAGATGTCGCCTGTTGAAATATGAGGAATACCATACTTTGCGGCAATTTTCTTTGCCTGAGTTCCTTTGCCCGCTCCTGGCGCGCCTAACATGATTATTTTCATATACGTTCCTCCTTATAGCATTTTAACCCGCGAAAAAAATCCCGCGAGTCAAAATGTTAGTTATTTAAAAATCCCTTGTAGTTACGTACAAGCATCTGTGATTCAATTTGCTTCAGAGTCTCCAATACAACACTGACAATGATGATGAGGGAAGTGCCGCCAAATGATACCTTGGCTCCCAGCCATCCATTGAAAAGAATTGGGACAACCTGTACAAGTACAAGTCCGCATGCTCCGATAAAGATAATGTAGTTCAGAATCTTTGTCAGATATTCAACCGTTGGCTTGCCCGGACGTATTCCAGGGATGAATCCGCCGCTCTTCTTCATATTATTCGCGATCTCCAGCGGATTGAATGTAATTGAAGTATAAAAATATGCGAAGAATACTGTCAGCACGATATACAGGATCAAGCCCCATGTATACTTAAGCTGTTCCGGATTGCACCAGTTGCTCTGGTTTAATCCGCGCAGAATCTCGCTGCCGATTCCCGATCCGTTGCCTTTCCTCATAAAGGAAGCAATCACTACCGGGAACTGCATCAATGATGATGCGAAAATAATCGGGATTACGCCTGCAGTATTGACTTTCAGCGGAATGTTCGTTGACTGTCCGCCGTAGGTTCTTCTTCCGGCTACTTTCTGGGAATACTGTACTGCGATTCTTCTCTCACCGCTCTGGAGAATAACAACGAATACGACGAGCGCAATGATAATCGCCAATATGATCACAACCGCAAGTGCTGCTGATGCGATCGGCTTGCCCTTTACAAACTGTTCGAACAATGCAGTCATATCGCTTGGTATCCGTGATATGATATTGATTACCAGCACGATGGAAATACCATTTCCAACGCCTTTTTCCGTGATTCTCTCGCCAATCCACATCAGGAATGCGGATCCTGCCGTAAGTGTCAGAACTACAATTGCCGCGTTCACAAAATTATACTCTACCAGAAGTCCCTGGCGGCCAAACCCTACTGCCATCGCAAGGGATTCGATCAGTGCCAGTGCGACGGTGAGATAACGCGTGATTGCAACAATCTTTTTCCGTCCATCTTCCCCTTCCTTTTGCATCTCTTCTAGTTTTGGAATCGCAATCGTAAGAAGCTGCATAATGATGGATGAAGTAATGTATGGCGTAATGCTCAGAGCAAATATTGACATCTGCTCAAAAGAGCCACCGGTGAAAGCGTTAAACAAGTTAAACGCCTCACCAGTGTTCTGTGCAAAAAATTGCTGAATATAATTGGAGTCTACCCCCGGTGTTGGCAACTGTGATCCAATTCTTATTACGATTAACATCAAAAACGTATATCCGATCTTCTTGCGAATATCTTTGATATGAAATGCTTTTCGGAATGTCTCTAACATTAGATCACCTCTGCTTTTCCACCTAAAGCCTCAATTTTTGCTGCAGCGCCTGCGCTGAATGCATTTGCCTGTACGGTAAGCTTCTTTGTCAGTTCGCCGTTTCCAAGGATCTTGACTCCATCCTTTGGATTCTTGACAATACCCTGCTCGATCAGCGTATCTACAGAAACAACTGCGTCATTATCAAATACTTCCAGAGCGCTTACATTAATACCAATGATTTCTTTAGAGTTTCTGCAAGTGAATCCTCTCTTTGGTATTCTTCTATATAATGGCATCTGGCCACCTTCAAAACCAGGTCTTGTTGCTCCTGAACGAGCCTTTTGGCCTTTATGTCCCTTACCGGCTGTCTTGCCATTTCCAGAACCGTGTCCACGTCCTCTTCTGAAGTTATCATTGTGCTTTGCTCCGTCAGCAGGTCTTAAGTTTGATAAATCCATTGTGACACCTCCTTATCTGAATTTTTATTACTATGCTTCTTCTACTTTTACCAGGTGAGATACCTGTTTAATCATACCTCTTGTTGCTGCATTGTCTGGCAGTTCAACTGTCTTGTTTACTTTTCTCAAGCCTAAAGCTTCTACAGTCTTCTTATGCTTTGGTACAGCACCAATTGTAGATTTCACTAATGTAACCTTTAAATTTGCCATCTTAATCTACCTCCTTAGCCTAAGATCTCTTCAACAGATTTACCGCGAAGCTTAGCCACTTCTTCCGGAGTCTTAACCTGGCGTAAGCCATCGATTGTAGCCAGAACTACATTCTGCTTGTTGTTGGAGCCAAGAGATTTTGTACGGATATTCTTGATTCCTGCCATCTCGATTACGGCACGCGCCGGACCGCCGGCGATTACTCCAGTACCTTCCGGAGCCTTCTTAAGCAGTACGGAAGCGCCTCCGAATTTGCCGATAAAATCATGTGTAATACTTTCATTATCATCCAATGCTACAGTGATAAGGTTTTTCGCTGCGTCTTCTTTTCCCTTGCGGATTGCTTCCGGGATTTCAGTCGCTTTTCCCAAGCCTGCACCAACATGGCCATTACCATCGCCAACAACTACTAAAGCTGTGAATCTCATATTACGGCCACCTTTAACAACTTTGGTTACACGCTTAATTGATACCACTTTTTCATTTAGCTCTAACTGACTAGCATCAATACGTTCTTGTTTCATGTGTGCTCCTCCTTCTAGAAATTCAATCCAGCTTCTCTTGCTGCGTCTGCTAATGCCTGAATCTTGCCCTGGTATATAAAGCCGCCTCTATCAAAGACTACATCCTTAATACCCTTTTCAATCGCCTTCTCGGCAATCACTTTTCCTAAATATGCTGCTGCATCAACGTTGTTAGTTTTTTCCAATTCTGCCTTCACATCTTTCTGAAGAGTGGAAGCGGAAACCAGAGTATTTCCAACTGTATCGTCAATAATTTGAGCATACATATGATTATTGCTTCTAAACACAGCCAAACGTGGGCACTCAGGCGTGCCACTTAAACGGTTACGTATTCTTCTGTGCTTCTTTACGCGAACTTCACTTCTTGATTTTTTGCTAACCATTTTCACACTCTCCTTACTTATTTCTTACCAGTCTTACCAACTTTACGTCTAATAACTTCATCAGCATATTTAATACCTTTGCCCTTGTATGGCTCAGGTCTTCTCTTATCTCTGATTTCAGCTGCGTATTGGCCTACTTTTTCTTTATCGATACCCTTGACGATAATCTTGTTCTGTCCTTCCATTACCGTCTCAACGCCTTCTGGGTCAATCATCTCTACTGGGTGAGAGTATCCAAGACTTAATGTCAACTTGTTTCCTGATTTTGCTGCTCTATATCCAACACCGTTTACTTCCAGAACCTTCTGGTATCCGTCTGTAACGCCAACAACCATGTTGTTGATCAGTGTTCTTGTAAGACCATGAAGAGATTTCATCTTCTTTAAGTCGTTCGGTCTTGTTACAACAATTTCGTCGCCTTCCTGCTTGATTTCCATCTCTGCCGGAAGTTCTTTTTCAAGGGTTCCCTTTGGACCTTTTACAGTCACTTTGTTATTCTCTGCAATCTCAACAGTTACTCCTGCTGGAACTGCGATTGGCAGTCTTCCTATACGTGACATACCTTTTCCTCCTTAACTTAAATTTTCGGAAGAGCGGCTTTGTGTGGCTCTTCTGTTTTCAGTTACTTCTTTGTTGCTTTCGGTTTACCACACGTAGCAGAGTACTTCTCCGCCTACGCCCAGTTTTCTTGCTTCTTTGTCTGTGATTACGCCGTGGTTTGTTGAGATGATTGCTGTTCCAAGTCCGCCGAATACCTTCGGTACGTCAGCGCTTCCAGCATAAACGCGAAGTCCTGGCTTAGAGATTCTCTTAAGTCCCGTGATTACCTTCTCGTTCTTATCTGCTCCGTATTTCAGCGTAATACGGATGGTCTTGAATATTCCATCTTCGATGATGTCATATTTCTCAATATATCCTTCATCCAGTAAGATGCTAGCGATAGCAAGCTTCATCTTAGATGATGGTACATCTACTGTATCATGTTTAGCAGTATTTGCATTACGGATTCTTGTAAGCATATCTGCGATTGGATCACTCATAGTCATTTGTCCTATACCTCCTTCATTATGAAGTTCTCTTCACTAACGCTCAGAGAACGGCCTGCTCACTAAGTTCGGCTCCGCCTCTCTAAGTGTTCAGTGCCTACCAACTAGCCTTTTTAACGCCTGGAATCTGTCCTTTATATGCCAGTTCGCGGAAGCAAACACGGCAGATGCCATATTTTCTCAAATATGCATGTGGACGTCCACAGATTCTGCAACGATTGTATTCTCTTGTAGAGAATTTCTGCTTGCGCTGCTGTTTTAATTTCATCGCTGTCTTAGCCATAATTTACCTCCTTATTTTGTAAATGGCATGTTGAACTGTGCTAGCAATTCACGCGCCTCTTCGTCTGTTTTTGCAGTCGTGACAAAGATTACATCCATTCCTCTTACCTTGTCAACCTTATCATACTCGATCTCCGGAAAGATAAGCTGCTCTTTGATGCCGAGGGCATAATTTCCTCTTCCGTCAAACGCGTTAGGGTTGACGCCTCTGAAGTCACGTACACGAGGCAGGGCGAGGTTGATCAGACGATCAACGAACTCATACATCTTCTCTCCACGTAATGTAACCTTGCATCCGATTGGCATACCTTCTCTTAACTTGAAGTTAGCAACGGACTTCTTTGCCTTGCAAATAACTGCCTTCTGACCTGTAATCTTCTCAAGATCAGCAACTGCTGAATCTAAAAGCTTAGCATTATCTTTTGCTTCGCCAACACCCATGTTGATAACAACCTTTTCGAGTTTTGGCACTTCCATAATATTTTTATAACCGAACTTTTTTGTCAATGCGTCAACGATTTCGTTCTGGTATTGTTCTTTCAGTCTACTCAAAGCACTGGACCTCCTTCCTCAAATTAATCAATTACTTCGCCTGTTGATTTTGCGTAACGAACCTTCTTGTCACCATCCATCTTGATGCCCACTCTGGTTGCTTTTCCCTTGTGAACATACATTACGTTGGAAATATCGATAGGTCCTTCTTGATGAATGATGCCGCCATTTTGATTGGAAGCACTTGGTTTCGTGTGCTTTGTCAGCATGTTGACTCCTTCAACAACAACCTTACCATCTTTCTGGTCAATGGCAATAACTTTGCCTTCTTTGTCTTTATCTTTGCCAGCGATCACCTTTACAGTGTCGCCCTTTTTGATTTTTAACATAGACATCTTTCGCGCACCTCCTTATAGTACTTCCGGAGCCAGGGACACAATTCTCATGAACTGCTTGTCACGGAGCTCTCTCGCTACTGGCCCGAAGATACGGGTTCCTCTTGGTGTCTTATCATCTTTTATAATTACAGCAGCATTTTCGTCAAAACGGATGTATGAGCCATCTTTACGACGAGTACTCTTTACAGTACGAACAACTACAGCTTTTACTACGTCACCCTTTTTAACAACGCCGCCTGGTGTTGCATCTTTAACGGTCGCAACGATTACATCGCCGATACTTGCATATCTTCTTGTTGAACCACCAAGTACGCGGATACACAGTAATTCTTTCGCACCTGTGTTGTCTGCTACTTTCAGTCTGCTTTCTTGCTGTATCATGCAGGTTTCCCTCCTTATACTATTTCACTTTTTCCATAACTTCAACAAGTCTCCATCTCTTGTCCTTAGATAACGGTCTTGTTTCCATTACTTTTACTTTGTCGCCAATGTTGCATTCATTTGCTTCATCATGAGCTTTCAGCTTGTAAGTTCTCTTTACAATCTTCTTGTAAAGCGGATGTTTTACATGATCTTCAACTGCAACAACTATGGTCTTATCCATTTTATTACTGATAACCTTGCCCACACGGGTTTTTCTAAGATTTCTTTCCACAGTCTATACTCCTTTCATTGTGAATGAAGTTCTTTTCGCCAAGCCTGACAGAACCTCGCTAATCACTATTGTCCTGCCTTTTCAGTAATTATCGTCTGAATTCTGGCAATGTTTTTTCTGACTTCCTTGATTCTGCTTGTATTGTCTAACTGATTTGTTGCATTCTGGAATCTCAGGTTGAAAAGTTCCTTTTTAGCAGCTACTAATTCTTCATTCAATTCTGCAGCTGATTTTGTTCTTAAATCTTCTACAAATTCATTAATTTTCACTGTTATCACCGCCTTCTAAGTCTGCGCGAGAAACTATTTTACATTTACATGGCAGCTTATGAGTTGCCAGACGAAGCGCCTCTTTTGCAACTTCTTCTGATACGCCTGCGATTTCAAACATAACGCGTCCCGGCTTAACAACCGCTACCCAGTATTCTAAGGTTCCTTTACCAGAACCCATACGTGTCTCAGCTGGTTTCGTAGTTACAGGTTTATCTGGGAATATCTTGATCCATACTTTACCGCCACGCTTGATATAACGAGTCATAGCGACACGGGCAGCCTCGATCTGGTTGGAACGAATCCAGCATGGCTCCATTGCAACGATACCATATTCACCATTTGTAATCTTGTTTCCACGAAGCGCCTTGCCCTTCATGGAACCACGGAATTGTTTACGACGTTTTACTCTTTTTGGCATTAACATTATTTATCGCTCCCTTCCTTTGCTGCTTTTTCCGGAAGAACTTCGCCTTTGTAAATCCAAACCTTAACACCAACTTTTCCATAAGTTGTGTCAGCCTCAGCGAATCCGTAGTCAATGTCTGCTCTTAGTGTCTGAAGCGGGATGGTTCCCTCGCTGTAGAACTCTGTACGGGCCATATCTGCTCCGCCAAGACGTCCTGATACAGATGTCTTAACACCAAGTGCTCCAGATTTCATTGTTCTGGACATGCAGGATTTCATTGCACGCCTGAAAGAGATACGGTTCTCAAGCTGTAACGCGATATTTTCCGCTACCAGCTGAGCTTCTTTATCCGGTCTCTTGACTTCTTTGATGTCAACAACTAACTTCTTATCTGTAAACCGAACTAACTCGCCTTTTACTTTCTCAATCTCTGCTCCGCCCTTGCCGATTACTACGCCAGGCTTTGCTGTATAGATAATGATCTTAACGCGGTCGGATGCTCTTTCGATCTCAATCCTTGAAACACCGGCGCTGTATAATCTCTTCTTAAGATACGTTCTGATTTCATGGTCTTCTACTAAGTAGTCTGCGAAGTCTTTTTCAGCATACCATTTAGAGTCCCAGTCTTTGATAATACCGACTCTCAAGCCATGAGGATTAACTTTTTGTCCCATGATTGCCCTCCTTATCTTTCATCAAGCACAAGTGTAATGTGGCTCATTCTCTTCTCGATTCTGTAAGCCCTTCCCTGCGCTCTAGGTCTGATTCTCTTCATTGTTGGTCCTTTGTTTGCATAAGCCTCTGCAATATAAAGATTTTCAGCATTCATACCGTTGTTATTCTCAGCATTTGCAATTGCTGACTCTAATAATTTCTTTATTAAACTAGAAGCATATCTTGGATTATAAGTTAAAATACCAAGTGCTGTCGTTACATCCTTACCTCTGATGGCATCTAATACGAAACATGCTTTCTGAACAGAAACTCTTGCGTAAGACAACTTAGCAGAAGGTCTTGTATCTTTGTTAGCATTTCTTTCTCTCTTGATTTGGGATCTATGTCCTTTAGCCATGGATGAACCCTCCTTTCACAATGTAATTATCTAACTTTTGATTTCTTTTCGTCTTTTCCATGTCCTCTATATGTCCTTGTAGCTACAAACTCGCCAAGCTTGTGTCCTACCATATCCTCTGTTACATATACAGGTACGTGTTTTCTTCCGTCATGAACTGCAATTGTATGTCCAACCATGCTTGGGAAGATTGTAGAACGGCGGGACCAAGTCTTGATGACAGACTTATCTCCGGATGCGTTCATTGCATCAACCTTCTTAAGCAGGCTTGCGTCTGCGAATGGTCCTTTTTTAATTGAACGTGCCATAGGTTCTAACCTCCTTGTAAACTGTATTATTTGATCGCTTTGCCATCTCTTCTTCTTACAATCATCTTGTTAGAAGCTTTGTTTTTCTTTCTTGTCTTAAGACCAAGTGCTGGCTTGCCCCAAGGCGTGCATGGACCCGGACGTCCGATTCCAGTCTTGCCTTCGCCACCACCATGCGGATGGTCATTCGGGTTCATAACAGAACCACGAACTGTCGGTCTGATACCCATGTGACGCTTACGTCCTGCTTTACCAATGTTGATCAGGTTGTGATCTCCGTTTCCTACAACTCCAACAGATGCTCTGCACTGAATCGGAACCATTCTCATCTCTCCTGATGGAAGTCTTAAAGTGGCATACTTGCCTTCTTTTGCCATCAGCTGAGCGCTGTTTCCTGCGGAACGAACCAGCTGTCCGCCCTTTCCAGGATAAAGTTCGATATTGTGAATCTGAGTACCTACCGGGATCTCAGAAAGCGGAAGGCAGTTGCCAACCTTTACTTCGGCCTCTGGTCCATTCATAACCTTCATGCCGTCTGTCAGTCCCTGTGGCGCGATGATATATGCTTTTTCACCGTCTTCGTAGCAGATCAAAGCGATATTGGCTGATCTGTTCGGATCGTACTCGATACCGATTACAGTTGCCGCAATTCCGTCTTTCCTTCTCTTGAAGTCGATAATTCTATATTTCTTCTTAGCTCCGCCTCCGCGGTGTCTAACTGTGATTTTACCTTGATTGTTACGTCCTGCCTGTCTGGTCTTTGGAGCCAGTAAAGACTTCTCTGGCGTTGTCTTGGTGATCTCTGAGAAATCAGAGCCAGTCATCTGTCTTCTGGAAGGCGTATATGGGCGATAAGTTTTAATTCCCATGATAGTTCTCCTTTCGATTGTTTATTGTCACGGTTTCTATCCGTATGAATTCACGAGTTTTATTCTCAGCGCTCAGTTCCTATAACCCCTCGAAAATCTCGATATCTGCGCTGTCCTCTGTTAACTGAACAACTGCTTTCTTAGACTTTGCCGTCTTTCCGAACTGCATTGTTCCGCGGACTCTCTTCTTCTTGCCAGCGTAGTTCATTGTGTTAACGCTTTTTACTTTTGTGCCGTTAAACATCTTCTCAACTGCTTCTTTCACCTGAGATTTGGTTGCTTCCGGATGAACCAGAAATGTGTATTTCTTTTCTCCCATAAGTTCCATGCTCTTCTCAGTTACAACTGGCTTAAGGATTACATCATAATATTGAACGTTAGCCATTATGCGTACACCTCCTCAATATTGGCAACAGCAGCTTTCGTTGCGATTACTGTGTTGTACTTCAAGATGTCGTACACATTGATCGTATTAGATCTTGCAGTCTTAATGTCTGCAATGTTTCTTGCGGAAACTTCTGCATTTGTATTTCCATCTTCTAATACTACTAATGCTTTGGATACATCTAAATTCTTCAGGATATTTGCAAAATTCTTCGTCTTGATCTCATCAAGCTTGATCTCATCAACAACGATGAACTTCTTCTCTTCTACCTTTGCTGTGAGAGCGGATTTAAGAGCTGCTCTCTTCTCTTTCTTATTCATCTTGAATGAATAGTCTCTCGGCACCGGAGCGAATACTACTCCACCGCCTGTCCACTGCGGAGCTCTTGTAGAACCCTGTCTTGCGTGACCTGTTCCTTTCTGTCTCCATGGTTTTCTGCCGCCGCCGGAAACTTCAGAACGTGTCTTCGCTTTCTGTGTTCCCTGACGTTTGTTTGCAAGCTGGTTTACAACTGCCATGTGTAAAAGGTGTTCATTGATCTCAACACCAAATACCGCATCGCTTAAATCCATCGTACCAACTTCTTTGCCTTCGATATTATAAACAGATACGTTAGCCATCTTACGTGTCCTCCTTCCTTCGCCTAGCCTAGTTAGCCTTTACTGCTTCTTTAATAGTTACTAAGGATTTCTTCGGTCCCGGTACAGAGCCCTTCACTAAAATCAGGTTGTTCTCTGCGTCTACACGGACGATCTCAAGATTCTGAATCGTAATCTTCTTGCTTCCCATGTGTCCCGGCATCTTCTTTCCTTTGAATACCTTGCTCGGATCAGAAGCCGCTCCGTTGGATCCCGCATGACGATGGAACTTAGAACCATGTGTCATTGGACCTCTGTGCTGGCCATGTCTCTTGATCGCGCCCTGGAATCCCTTACCTTTGGAGATTGCCGTAGCATCGATCTTGTCGCCTGCCTCGAAGATATCTGCCTTGATTTCCTGTGCAAGTTCATATTCTCCTGCATTCTCAAGTTTGAATTCTCTTACGAATCTCTTTCCTGAAACGCCGGCTTTTGCAAAATGTCCCTGCTCAGCCTTTGTCACGCCATGGCGATGAGCGATCTCTTTCTTGCCGCTCTTATCCTTGTTTACAATCTTGTCTTTCTTGTCAACGAATCCAACCTGAACCGCATCGTAGCCATCGTTTTCAACAGTCTTGACCTGAGTTACAACACACGGGCCAGCCTGAAGTACTGTTACGGGCGTCAATGTTCCGTCTTCGCTGAAGATCTGAGTCATTCCGACTTTTGTCGCTAAAATAGCTTTCTTCATTATAATTACCTCCTGTGATTTACAGCGGAACGCTTGTGCAAGCGTTCATCCTAAATTTTAGGAATTACTGTGTTCTTATTTGTTTTTCATTTTGATATCAATATAAACGCCAGCCGGCATCTCTAATCTAGATAATGCATCCACAGTCTTCTGTGTCGGCGTAATGATATCGATGAGTCTCTTATGAGTCCTTTGCTCGAACTGCTCTCTGGAATCTTTGTATTTGTGAACCGCCCTTAAGATTGTCACTACTTCCTTTTTAGTTGGAAGTGGCACCGGCCCGCTCACCTGTGATCCATTCTTTTTTACAGTTTCGATGATTTTCTTTGCGGATGCATCAACCAACTGATGATCATACGCTTTCAAAGTGATTCTCATTACTTGACTTGCCATAAAAAAAGTCGCCTCCTTTTCGTACTTTTAACTTCAGTACGACAAGCGGTGACTGTACACTCTCCCGTGTGTGTCGTGAGAAACTCACACGTTGTTACCACATCTCAGTGGCTGTTATAGTTTCGTACAGTGACTTGTCGCCAGTTTCCTAACTTGACATTCGCTCCACGGAAAACCTACTATATATAAGTAGCAACCTCGCGCTTCTACGCTATCAATGTCACAGCCCTCTTAGTATATCTGATGGGAAAGTATTTTGCAAGCCTTTTCGGGGAAATATTGTATTTTTTTTCATACAATATCAGTCTTTCCTTTACATTTTCCCTTCGGCCCATAGTTTCCTATTTTATAGAAAAGAAAATCATTTGTCAATCATCATCCAAAGAACACCTTATTTACGTTATTTAATTAACATTTATAGGTTCTCCGCCCAGTTTTTGTTAGGCATTTTCGATAAATCTGATTGACTTTTTCTATAGAAATTGGTAAAATTAGAAAAAGAACAGATAGTATTAAATTTAACGAAATATATTCATATCGGGGTGCTTATATTTCAATGTCATATAGTTGATTATCTGTTCCTATTTTTTTGATACATTTAAACAATCTGGAGGGATGAACTATGAACGTTATTATGATTTTACGTATCGTGCTGGGACTCTTTGCATTAGTATCTTTAGGATTCTTTGTAAAAGACCTGCTTGCTCACAAAGAAGATTTTACAAAAGAAAAAGCCGTACCTTTAGCAATCATCGGCTGCATTACCAACCTTCTTGATACATGGGGAATCGGTAGTTACGCAACCACACAGGCCGGGTTCAAATTTACAAAGTCAAGCCCGGACGAGACAATTCCTGGAACACTGAATGTTGGAGATACATTCCCTGTAACATTGGAAGCATTACTGTTCTTCAGTTTCGTTGACATTGATCCACTTACCTTAGTATTAATGCTTGCAGGCTCTGTTGTTGGTGCTCTTGTTGGTGCTGGTATCGTTTGTAAATGGAATGTTAAGTATGTTCGTATTGGTCTTGGTGTTGGTCTTATGATTCTTGCAGTCGTAATGGCTTGCAGAAATGCAGGTGTAGGACCTTTCGGTATGGCTGGTACAGCATTAGGCTTAACAGGAATCAAATTAGTAATTGGTGTTGTTGTTAACTTCTTCTTAGGCGCTCTTATGATGATCGGTGTTGGTCTGTACGCACCTTGTCTCGCATTAGTTAGTGCACTGGGAATGGAAGTTGGAACTGCTTTCCCAATCATGATGGGATCTTGTGCATTCCTTATGAACGCTGCTTGCTTCAAGTTTATCAAAGAAGGCAAGTACGACAGAAAGGCCGCTTTCTACTTGGCAGTATTCGGATGCATCGGCGTATTTATCGCTTACAAGGTTGCATGTATGTTCTCACTGAAGACATTGACCTACATCATCTGTGTAGTAATGGTTTACACATCTATCATGTTCTTCAGAGATGCTAAAAAGGCAGCATAGTTAGTAATCGCATAGTTTATATAAAGATATCCAAGGATGGTTCCTCTCGAGGAGCCATCCTTTTTTCTATTCCTTTCATCTGTACATTTAAAATTGCCTCAAAACATACTCTTTTTTTAGTAATTAGTCGGTATTTTGAATAAAAATGAAAATGGGCTATTGACACTAGATTTCAAAAGTGATATATTTAAACCAACTTAAATGTACGACAACCAACGGCGGTTTCCCATTGGGAGGAAACTGCTTATTTTTTAAAACTGCCGTACATTAAGTTGTAACCGTTTTGGTTGTTATTGCAGTTACGCTATTGCCGATCATTTCCCCCAAGAACGGTCCTGCAATGGTGAACTTCAATTTATGTATACATCCTCTTTACGAGGAGCATTCCCCAGCTTTTGTATATAAGACAAAACTGCAATGCAACGAGGAAAACCTCTCAATGACATACCAAAAAGAAAGGGCACGACATACCTATATGTCGCGCCTTTTCTTTGCTTTTAATTCGTCAATAAATTAACACGATGCATAACTATACAACAGATGCTACTTTTTCTCATTCTTTCGCATCTTAAGTTTCAGAAGCGCAGTCGCCTTTTTGCAATCCAGCTCGACCATATTGTTTTCCCCAACCACATTGGTCTCTGTCCCGTCCGCGCTCTTATTGATATCCACAATTCCATCCAGGTAATTATTTACAACTACAAATTGAGCTACCGTACCGCTGAAATTAAGGCCCGTCACCGCGATGCCTCTCGTCCCCACCTGCTCGCATGTATTCGTGTAATCCACGTCGCTGTTTCCCCATCCGTCCGAAGAGATGATTACGCCGTCCGCACGCATTGCCTCGGCCCAAACAGCCGTCCTGGTTCCTACAAGCATCTTATCCTCATTATCGTCCGGTGTTCCTACGATGATAATTCCCATCAGATCCAGATCTGTATCCGAAGAGACTACATCCAGCAGCGGATCCCTGAAGTGATGCAATGATGTTTCTTTTGTTGATGGTCCTATACCCATATTAACACCTCCTACTGCATGGAGCGGATAATACCGTCTCTGTACTCATTTGGAGTTACAAGGATCGGCATATTGCCCATATCGATAATTGAACGTCCGCCCTCTACGCCAGACGGCTCTTTGGAAAACAGATGCGTATCATACATTGCTCCCTGTCCTGCCACCTGCTTTACGATCAGGACGCGTTTCTTTCCCGGCCTTACCACATCATGGTACTCATGGCGTTCCGTACACTTCTCGCCTTTGAACTTCTTCATCTTATCACGGTATGTCTGGATAAACTTATCGCACGCCCTATGTGCGGCAGTCGGTCCAGGCCTCTCCTGCCCCATTCCGGCTGCAAGCGTTACATCAAAGGAAATTATGTAATCATCATCCCCCGGCGTGCCTGCACGGTTCAAGTACAGCTGGTCTTTCAGATTCCCCTCAGAAGAACCGAATTCATGGCATTGCTTTCCATTTACGTCAACGCCGGTAAGCATTACATATACGCCGGTAATGGTATGGGTAATGCCCTCCCCTAATTTTCCAAGTACCTTTGTAGAGATCGGTATGATATCCATAATCGTATTCGTCCAACGGTCATGATCCCCCGGCTTAATAATCTGAATATCAATTTTTTCAATGTGTTCCTCCTGAGCCACCAGCTGATCAATCATTTCTTTACTGACTGTCATATTACCGTCAACAGTAATATCATTATGTTCACCCCACTCTACATCATTCATGTGGAACGCTTTAATTACAAGACGTCTCAGGTCTTTTACCTCTTCAGCCAACTTAAGTCACCTCCGATATTTAATAACTACTTTCATGACCTTATTACAATATTACGGATTCTTTTCCGATATATTGTCATATCTTTTTTCAAAAAAGGGCAGATGACAATCCATCTGCCCCTTATTTAATGAAATTAAATCTTAGCTACATACTCGAATGGCAGTGGAACAATCTTTCCAGGTGTCTGGATTTCAACTAACTGCTCCAGAGTTGCCTTTACGATCTGTGTCTGCTGTTCAACATTGTGCGGTCCACCTGCATTAGCACCCATAGGTACCAATGGAGCAACTGCACGAGGAGTACCAGTCTGGCGAACAACTGGTGGAAGAGCTGCAATAATAATAGTAGGAATTCCAGCTTCTTCAATCGCTCTCTGCACCAATACTGCAGAGCGGTGGCAGGTTCCTCAGCCAGCGGTGAGAATTACTGCGTCAACGTCCTCTTCTTTGAACATCTGCGCGATAGCCGGACCAGTTTCGCCTTTGAACTTCTCCTGGTTTCCGCCACCACCCATGAATCCTGCATGTACCGGAGCACAAGCCCTGATAAATCCTTCAGCAGCCAATTCATGAATTCTGTCAATCGGGAACATACAGTTGATATCTTTGTTAACATCACTGTTATCATATCCACCATGGGATACCATCAGTTCGCTAGATGGTGTTGTGTTCTCTATTTTTCTCCATGTAAAGTCACCAGCAAGATTGAATCTTTCCTGATCCTTCTTATGAACACCGGCAGCTGTTGCAAGAGCGATAGACATGTCTTTCAACTCTTTTGTTACAGGAGTCCATACTGATGGTGGAGTAATAGGAACGAATATTTCAGATTGTAAACCTTTAACAACCGTTAAACTCATTTTTAGACCTCCTTATTATCATCCAAACGTATGCGCATCTCTTCTTGTTTGCGCCGTTCTTTTTCTATGTTGCTGACGTATTTGTCATTTATCTCCGGTCCCAACTGTTCCGGAAAACTCATGTTCCATCCGAATTCCTGCCCCACCTTCGGCTCAGTATCACAGATAAACATTCGTCTCGGTGCTTTGAAGAACCCTAAGCGTCCTTTCAAGTCTACGCTGATACTGCAGTCATCAACGTCAACGACAACACCTTCCATGTAAATGACTCTATCGCCATAATTCAAACGTTCATTATTCATTCGCGGGCACCCGGCTTAGCTGTATTTTAATCTACGTTTTTCACTCATCGGAAGAGCCTGCTCATTTTCAACAAGATCAACCTTTGTACCGTATGTGCTCTCAATTAACTCTACGTTTGTAGACTTAACGTTTGGATTCCACTTCTTCTCAGCAGCCTTAACGTCTTCGCCTGCCATTGCAGTCTTAAGCATAGCAAGTGCACGAACAGCATCTTCCGGGCAAAGCGTATTGTTACCAAGAATCTCGTTCTCGATACCAGCTTCAGACTTGTTATTGTCAACCATGTATGTCATATACTTGTTACCAACAACCAGAGCGCCCTGAACTGCACAGTAAGACATGCCAACAACCGGAATTCCTCTCATACCGATCTGCTCGATATGGCTTGCGAAATCGATGTGGTTGTTTCCAAAACCTTCCGTTGTAACGAAAGCTCCATCAGCATCCATCATTTCTACGGTATGGCCTACACGACGGGATACATAGAATTTCTCAGCATTGATCTGAGGAGATCCTACAAATACAACGCCGCAAAGGTCAACTTCCGGGTCATGCAATGCTTCCAGAACCAATGGCTCTCTCCAGTAATGTCTGGACATTTCCTTAGATGCAGGTCCGATACATGTTAATGCATGGATACATCCATCAAGAACTTCCAATGGAGATACGCAAACCGGTACGTTTCCTAAGTCTACGTTAGCTCTTGCGCCTAGAACGCCAACAGGCTCTACAGGAAGGATAAAGTTGTCATGCATAGCTCCCTGTCCCATGATTTCCTTAACGATAACGACTTTCTTCTTGCCCGGACGGCGAACCTGCTTCAGTTCTTCCGTATCAGCAACAAGGCTGTCATCAAGTTTCTTCATAACTTCGCGGATTTCCTGTGTGATTACATCAAATGCTGTATGAGCAGCCATAGGTCCACGACGTTCCATGTTTGTCTTTTCCTGGATTACGATGTTACCCTTGATAAAGATCTCGCCTTTATCTGGGCAGCTCGGACGATTCCACATAATGTTCTCATCAAGGTATCCTTCTGAAGAACCGAACTCGCCAATCTGAACTCCGCCTTCGTCAACACCTGTCAGCATCATAACAACGCCGTCAAGTACTCTTGTAACACCTGTTCCGAGTTCATCATCGCCTTCTTTTGTAGCGATTGGCTGAACGTCCATAACAGTCTCGGAATATGTGTGATATAAATCAGGAGTGATGATTTCCAGTTTGAAATCTTTTACAAGCTCCTGGTTGTCAATAACTTCTGACTCAATGCCTTCACGGATGTAAAGAGTTGTTCCTTCGATCTTGGTCTCTGGTCCTCTCTTAACCTCTGTGATCGTGAAGTGTTTTCTTGTTAAACTTCTTACAACCTTTTCTTCTCCAGCTGCTTCTGGTGCTGCTGCTCCTGCAACAACTGCCTCTGCTCCTGCCGGCAATGGTGCAACTGCTGCTCCGCCGCCAAGCGCTCCAACTGGGATCTCAAGATCAATGTCCTTGCCTTCTCCAATGTGGATCTTAAGTGTTCCGCCTGCCGCAGGTCCTGCTACAGGTGCTGCAGCCGGTGCCGGTGCTGCCGGCGCTTCCTCTTCTGCCTCTTCTGCTGCTGGAGCAGTCGGCGCTTTTGCACCTTCAACTACATCTGCAGTTAACGGGCAAAGAGAATCACATGTTTTTGTAAGTTTTGCTCCCAAAACTTCTTCGATGGTCAATGCACCATCCAGGTTCAATAATCCTGAATCTACCAAGTCATCAAAGATCGCCGGATCTTCAAGATTAGCAGCTTCGATTGTAATGCCTGCTTCGGCTCTACAACATAATACCGCAGGATCATGAGCATGTTCTTTCGCTGTTTCAGCTGTGATTGACATATTGTTTTCCCTCCTTGTTTGGTTTGCATAAATTATATATACAGTTACACATGGCGCGGAGAATACCTCTCGCCTTCCCCAGGCAAAAGAATCGGGGGTCCCTTGCCCTTGCCATCTGCAACAGTAATACCAATAAGTAACTTAGACCTTATTTGCCGTTGGGCAGCTGGTCAACTTCTTTGGACACGGTCAGTCTTCTGTATAATGGATGACCGATTGTTCTCATCACATGGTCTGTCTGATGGAATGTCTTCAGTTTTAACTTTGGTGCAGATCCCATAACTGTGTTGGAACAGTCTGAGCAGTTACCGATGATGATGTACTCTGCGCCGTCCTTCTTAAACTGCAGACATTTCTGTGCCTGTCCAGGACAGTTTCCAGGATTCTCGCACTTAAGCGCTGCGCCCGGCTTCGGCTCAACCGCCTGTTTACATCTTGCCACAGAAACGACCTTTCCATTCATCTTTTCGCAAAGTTCGCGCATACGGTCTTCGCTTCCGCCGCACGCACAGACAAGCAATCCTACCGGCGCTCCGTGAAGATCCGGGAACTCTACCGTAACGATGATTCCGCCTGTCGTCTTCGTAGTAGGCGCGTCTAATGTGGTGGACTTTCCAGTAAATGCTCCACCCATGATAATCTCGCCATATGTACCATCAATTCCGCCTGCCTTCTCGATCATGTCTGCAACACAGGTTCCAACCGGAACATCCATGAATACATGCGGCTCGTTTCCACCGTTAATCTTTCCAATAACCGTCATATTCTTGCTAAAGCAAGGTTTCTTAAGTTCGATCGCCTCTGCGATACGAAGCAGGGTCTCGCAGTTGATTACGACTGCATCTGCTGCTGACGGAAGTTGTGTAGGATCAAGCAGTTTTCCGAGGCATTCTCTTACTACCGCTCTTTCCTCTCCCATTGGGTAAATATCCGGAAGAAGATGGATCGTGATATTGTCTTCATCCTTGATTGCCTCTCTGAGAAATTCGATCGCTTTTTCGTTCTTCTTCTTAATAGCAATAATTCCTTTTGCCGCATTGGATATCTCCATGCAGTATTTCAATCCGCGGATTGTGATATCTGTCTTTTCTTCAATCTGCTGGATATTGTGGCGAAGTCCAGGCTCGCATTCTGCAGCATTTACCAGGATATATCCGCCGTGAAGGTCCGTTCCAATCTTCACGCCAGTTGGGAATCCTGCGCCGCCCATACCTACGATTCCGGCTTCCTTAACCATCTCAAGCTTGCTGCCTTCCTTAATAGGTACAAACTCATCTTTCTGCTCTTCATCCGGCTTGATAACGATTCGGTCTTCCAAGACTTCTTCCACCACGCCATAGACGCTGGAAAAGATGTTAGCGCCAAGTCCTGTAGGAGTTGCAATCAAGGTACCTTTTTCCACCTTATCCCCAGCCTTTACGATTGCCTCACAGGGTGCACCAACATGCTGACGTAATAAAATCTGTACATTTCCCATGACATCCTTCTCCTTTTCTTTTTTAATATAAGTAAAAAACGAAACTATAGTAGTCCGTTTACTTATTCCCCAGATATATAAATTCTATCTATAAGTGTTTAATTATACATTCGCCAATTTTTTAACATTAAATAATTACTCTTTTGGCGGAGGCATGTGGGAATCGAACCCACCCAGGACGCTCTTAACGCCCCACACTAGTTTTGAAGACTAGGAGGCACACCAGTCACCCATCTACCCCCATGACTTACTTCTCATGCGAATTAACAATAACACACTTTTTCGGAGATTTCAACCGTTTTTATTTATTTTTATACTACCAAAAAACCATTGACTTTTCAAGGCTTATCGTACATAATAAATGTAGTGAACTGAACGCAATACTAGAACGCGGTCTAATTGTTAATTTTGTATCGTTTTCAGGTGGTTCATTGGGTGTTTTTCGAAAAAGGCACTGCGAGAACTTGGGGGTTTTCAATGTGTTTTTATAAAAACTTATAGAAAGAGTCTATGAGTAAATTTAAGGAGGTAACGATTATGGAGTTAAAAGCAAATGTTAACTTCGAACGGTTTGAAGCAGCATTACAGGTAGTAGACGCTCACACCGTTGGAGAATTCTGCCGTGTAGTAATCGGCGGATTTCCAGAGCCAGAAGGCAGCACAATGATTGAAAAGAAAAAATGGATGGAGAAGAACTATGACCAGGTACGTACAGCATTGATGTTCGAGCCAAGAGGACATCATGATATGTTTGGGGCATTCCTGTGCAAGCCAGTCAATCCAGAAGCAGACTTCGGCGTAATGTTCATGGATACAGGCGGATACCTGAACATGTGCGGACACTGCACGATCGGCGCTGTAACGGTTGCGATTGAGGCAGGTCTTGTTGAGTCTAAAGAAGGCGTAAACCAGGTTGTACTGGAAGCACCGGCCGGACTCATCCGTACAGAAGCAGTTGTGAAAGACGGCAAGGTTGAGCACGTTACATTGACTAACGTACCGGCATTCGTTTACAAAGAGAACCTCTCCGTTACGATCGACGGCCAGGAGATTCCATTTACCATCTCCTTTGGAGGAAGTTTCTTCGCATTAGTTGATACTACAAAGATCGGTATCACAGAGATCAGCCCGAAGACAGTTCCGGACATCACTAAATTAGGAATGAAGATGTTAGACGTAATCAACAAAGAGATTCCGGTTAAGCATCCTCTTCTTGACATTGATACGGTTGACTTAGTTGAGTTCTACGGACCAACACCGAATCCGGACAAGGCAACTATGAGAAACGTAGTAATCTTCGGAGATGCTATGGCTGACCGTTCTCCTTGCGGAACCGGTACAAGCGCTAAGCTTGCTACTCTTCATCACTGGGGAGAGATCGGCGTAGGCGAGGAATTCATCTATGAGAGTTTCATCGGAACCAGATTCAAGGGCGTAATCAAAGAGACAACGAAGGTTGCTGACTACGATGCAGTTATTCCTATGATCACAGGCAGCTGCTACCTGACCGGTGTTGCTACATACTTGATTGATCCTACAGATCCATTGAAATATGGCTTCCAGGTAGGCTAGTATTCTATCCCAGTTAGAATAGCGATACACAAAAAAATGAAGCGGATTAGTCATAATCCGCTTCTATTTAAATTAAGGCAGGAAAGGAATGAGTGCCGATGCCACGTAAACGCCAATCCACCAAGAGCCGCATTGTCAAAGCGGCATGGAATCTGTTCTATAAGAACGGATATGACCACACCACAGTAGAAGACATTATCGCAGCGTCCAAGACATCAAAGGGCACCTTCTATCATTACTTCAAGGGCAAAGAAGCTCTTTTGAATTCTTTATCCTATCTGTTTGATGAGAAGTACGAAGAACTGGCCGCAGTCATTGACCCGAATCTGTCAGCTTATGACAAACTCCTGTTTTTGAATCATGAACTGTTCTATATGATCGAGACCAGCGTAGATATCAAATTGCTGGCATTTCTCTATTCATCCCAGCTGATCACGAAGGACAAAAAGTCTCTTTCAGACGGCAAGCGTTTTTATTTTAAATGGGTGACGGAGATTCTTTCTGATGGCCTTAAGCGGGGAGAATTCAAAAACACCAGTTCCGCCGAGGAACTGATGAACATCTATGCTATGTACGAACGAGCCATGCTATACGACTGGTCGCTCTTTAAGGGCAAATATTCTTTATCGGAATACAGCGACAGGCTGCTTCCCCATGTACTGGATACCTTTGTTGAAGGAGTATAGAAATGGATTTGTCTCTAAAAATAAGGGACGGAATCTTCTGACCTTGGATATGCCTGCCATATCCCAGCCGGAAGCACCGTCCCTTTTTGCTTGTTTGCCTGCGCTTATTCACCTACGCTTTCCCAGACTTTCTCATCTAAACCATGCATTCGTGCATTTCTTCTTCCTGGATTCCGACAGACTGCATTACCTTTACAATCTGCTCCTTATCCGAAAGTTCCGCGCACCAGGAAAGGCCGCAGCCAGCCGATATGGCTCTTGGAACCGGGATAATTCTTCCCGACGCGTTCTGTTCCTTGCATGCTTTTTCCATAGCCATGGCATCTGCCGTGGTATGGAATGTCACTACCAGTTTTAACTCTTTTTTTCTCATTGTTATTCAATCACCACTTCAAAGTATCCGTCTTTTTCTCCGGATGTAGCCTTTTTCCCATGGTCCTTTGCATACTTTTCCACATTCATTTTCTGATGCGGCTCTGTTACCAGTATTTTTACAGGCTCAGACGCCCCTTTCAAGGCTTCCGCTGTAAGCATTAAAGGCTCCGGGCAAGAAAGGCCTCTTGCGTCTACTTCTTTCATACTTATTACCTACCTTTCTAGAATACTATGTATAAGTCAATATATCAACACTATTTTGCTTCTTTCCGCCTATTCGTGAACGCAATTACGAAGCACAATGCAATACAGATGATGCATGCGATCTTGCCATTCATTGGCACTGCTCCGGCAACCACTTCCTGCGTCTCAGGATTTAAAGCGGTTCCGCTGGCCGCAAGCCCCAGGTTATGGCACAGTGCAGCACCTACAAACATACCGGCAACCGTAACTGCCGAATCAGAAGAGCCTTGTCCTGCAAGGATCAACTGGCGCAGAGGGCAGCCGCCTGCCAGAACAGCCGCAAATCCTACCGCATACATTCCAAGAATATTCCAAATATGTTCTGAGTGCGCTATAACACCCGGGGTATCAAATCCCAATACGAAGCGTCCTGTTGCCACATTAAATATCAGCATTACCACAAATAATCCGGCAATCACGCTGAACAGATCAAAGTTCTTCATCAGAATAATATCACGAATGCTTCCTGCAAAGCACATCCTGGATTTCTGCGCAAATGCTCCAAACACCAGGCCGCCTATCAATGCCGCTATAATCGGCGCATGGACGCTTCCCGGCCCTGCCGTGCTGGATTTCAGAAGCGTGGTGCATAATGCCAGAATCAAAATGCCAACTACGATCACTGATATGACTGCTCCGCTCTCTTTGTTGGTCACATAGGCACGCCCAAGACTAAATCCCTTCTTAAGCGCAAATACGCCCGTCGCGACTCCAAGCACGAATCCGATCAATGCCACCCAGGCATTCAGATCGCCTGCTGACATGCGGATTACCATACGTAAAGGACAGCCCAGGAACACCAGTGCGCCTATCATTATGATCATTCCCAGAACGAATCTGGTCATTGGGGAAGACCCCGCCGTTGATCGATATTCCTTAGTCGCCACTGATATCAAAAATGCCCCCAGAACCAGGCCTATAATTTCCGGCCTGGCATACTGTACTGCCTCCGCCTGATGCATTCCCAATGCACCCGCCGTATCTCTGATAAAGCAGGCGATACAAAATGCCATGTTTGCCGGATTTCCTAAAAACGCAAGACATGCCGCTACAAGTCCGCATACTACGCCGGCCAACGCCAGCTTTTTCTTCGAGTCTGATAAATTCATGTTAATCCCTCCTGTACTTTTTCTCAATCCTGCATAGATCCTTTAATCTTCTGCAAGTTCCTGGATCGCCCTAATGGCGATATCCACTTCTTCATCCGTATTATAATGTGAAAAACTGAATCTTACAGCCCCCTGCTCCACAGTTCCAAGCGCCTCGTGCATAAGCGGTGCACAATGGCCGCCTGGCCTTGTAGAAATTCCATATTCCATAAGAAGTTCATCACTGACTTCTGAAGAATCATAATCTCCGATATTAAGCGTTACGATCGCACAGCGATTCATGTCATCAAAATCTCCATATATCTTGACGCCAGGAATGTCTTTGACACCCTCATAGAACCTCTTCATCAGTTTCTGCTCCCTGGCGCGGATGCTATCCACTCCTTCATCTTCAATATATTTTAATGCTGCATTAAGCCCTGCAATGCCATGTCCATTTAATGTTCCTGCCTCCAAAGCGGTAGGCATCTGTTCCGGATGGGTCTTGCTGTACGTCATGATGCCGCTTCCCCCGCTCTTTAACGGACGCACGGACAGTCCTTCCCTCACGTACATTCCTCCGGTCCCTTGAGGGCCCAGAAGTCCTTTGTGCCCTGTGAAGCACAGCACGTCGATATGCATGTCCTGTACATCTATAGGAAACACGCCTGCCGTCTGGGATGCATCTACCACGAACAAAAGGCCATGCTTATGGGCAATCTCGCCCACTCTGCCTATATGGACATAATTACCCGTCAGATTGGATCCATTCGTACATACGATCATCTTGGTATCCGGCGCAATCGCATCTTCAATATCCGCCAGATTAACCGTACCCCTCTCATCCGCTCTTACGATTGTAAGCCTGACGCCTCTGCGTTCCATTTCATAGAGAGGCCTCAGTACTGAATTATGCTCCATCATCGTTGTAATTACATGATCCCCAGGCTCCAAAAGGCCTTTAATCGCTATGTTAAGGCTCTCTGTAGAATTATTCGTAAACACGATCTGTCTGGCATTTTCCCCGCCAAAAAGCCGGCAAAGCCTGTCCCTGGTATCATAGATGAGTCTCGATGCACTAAGCGATGCCTCGTTAGCGCCACGGCCCGCATTGCCCATAGAACTCATTGCCTGTACGACTGCATCTATCACTTCCTGCGGCTTATGCATCGTCGTAGCCGCGTTATCCAGATATATCATAATCTTCCGTCCTTTCAAAAACAACTCATCCTTATAATTTAGTATAGACCGAATCCACTATCCAGTCTAATTGTTATGATAAATATCAAATACCGGATATAGAAAATATCTATAGCCGGTATCTATCGCTTTCCTATACCTCATATACTTCTTTCACAATTTTTATGAACCTTTCAGCCGACCGGGACAACTGATAATTCCTGTTGTACACCACATTAATATCTCTTCCCTCGTCTGCTCCTGGAATCGGAAATATAAGCATCTGTCCGGCCTTTGCCTCGTCTGTCGCGGCGAGCCTGGATAGAATAGAGACTCCTATCCCCTGCCTTACGGACTTCTTGATTGTCTCCTGATTCTCAATACTTGCTATGATTTCCAGATCTACCATATTGACTCCTGCCGACCGAAGCTGCTTTTCGGCTTCTTTTCTGGTACCGGAACCTTCTTCTCGCATGATTACATGTTCTCTTTTCAGCCAGGAGATGTCATTCGGACATTCCTCCTGGAACCGGCGATACTTTTCCGTATTAGGGGCAATAATCACCAGTTCATCCTTATAAAAAGGGATATACTTGCAGTGCTTCTTCTCCAGCACAGTCCCCGTAAACCCCACATCCGCCATACAGTCTACAATCTGGGTCACTACCTGGGCGCTGTCCGTCTCCTTGATCTTGAACTGCTCCTCCGGGTACTTTTCATTGAAGCACATCAGCACCTTGGGAAGCAGGTACTGTGCCGGGATCGTAGATGCCGCTATTGTGATGCAATGCTTGCCGCTGTCCTTCTTCATCCCGAAATGCTCTTCAATCTTCCCCTGCAGATCTACCATCTGCTTGGCGTATTTATATAGATCCTTCCCATTGTCCGACAGGCTTACTTCCTTGGTATTCCTGACAAACAGCCTGACATTCAGTTCCTTCTCAAGGGAAGAGATATGCGCGCTGATCGTAGGCTGGGTCAGATATAATTCCCTTGCCGCCTTTGAAAAACTGCCTCCCTCTGCCACTTGTACAAAGGCCTCTAACTGTTTCAGATTCATTAGTATGCTACCCTTTCACTTTCCGCTCCCGTTTTCTTAGTTACTTTGATGCTGTCCATGTATTCGATGATCGGCTTGGCGCTTTTCCTGCTGGTATCAAACATATCGCGTACTTGCGCGATCGTAATAACGGGTTCCCCTTTTAAATGCTCCTGTATAAGTTCTTTTGCCCGCTCCATGTATTCCGTCAGAGTATACATATCTTCCGTCACCTTCACTATCTTCTGTTCCTCCAGAAGGATGTTGAGGATATCATCTGCCGTCTCTTTCACGGTTCCTTTAAAATCAATCTCCGAATACCGGACAAAATCATATTTCGCATTGGTAAATGTGTCCAGGAGGATTCCTGACACCTTGTCATAGCGCGTGTCTTTCTTTACCTGGTATTGCGGCGTACACAAGAACTCATCTACTCTCTTCAGGCATCCCTCCTCTATCAGCATCTCCACAATCTTGTCAAATACATTCGGCTTGATCTTCTGGAAATAGGTCATCTGGACTTCCGCCTTCTTCATGCCATACCTGTAAGGATATTTCTCTTCATATTCTCTTAGCGCCTTATCAAGAGTCTGCTTCGCAGCCCTTATGGACTCGGCATGCCATACATAGGTATCCTTCCTCATGGCAAATACCTGCACCAGCCCTTGACTTAAGAGCTCGCTTATGTCTTCTTGCACTTCGTCAATGGACAGCGCGGTAAGCTTGGCAAGTTCCGCCGTCGTGATCAGCGTATCCGCGCGCTCCCTTACATGAAGTTCGATAACATCCGCAGACGAGCCGGATTCCTTGCGCTTTAATTCTTCTATGACATTCTCTTGGAAACGCTTCTTAACCCCTGGGTTTGGCTCCAGGATGACGCCTCCTCCAATGGTCTCCATCGGAGAATAAAAGCGGACCACGAATTTGTCTCCCCGCCTTACCGCAATCTCTTCTTCCAGCCTGAGCTGCACGTAGCCACTCTCCCCTGGACCGATCTCCTCCTTGTCAAGAAGCACCGCCCGGCATAATATCTCGCTGGTTCCGGTAAAGAAATGAAGACGGGTATGATTGGTCAGCACGCGCATGGAAGACTCCAGCACATTGAGCCTGACATCCAGAAGATCTGTATTCTTCATACTATTCGGAGGCGCCAGCACGCACCCTCTCTTGATCTCGCGCTTCTTCACATTCGACAGGTTGATGGCAACCCGCTGTCCTGCATAGCACTCTTTCCTGTCCTGGCCATGCACCTGGATGCTTCTTATCTTGCATTCCTTCCCAATCGGATACATTTCCAGCAGATCATCCTTGGTAATGGTCCCCGACACCAAAGTTCCCGTAATGATCGTCCCAAAGCCGGACAATGTAAACGCGCGGTCAATTGGAAGTCTTGGTATAGTGCTAATATCTTTTGTCATCATCTCATCGCTTGTCATTTGGCTGATGGTATCGATCAGGACTTCCAGGCCTTCCCCGGTGGCAGCCGATACTTTTACTACCGGCGCATGTTCCAGAAAGGTTCCTTCCAATTCTTCCTTGACTTCTTCTTCTACCAATTCCATCCATTCCCCATCCACAAGGTCGCATTTGTTCAGGACGATGATACTCTTCTCAATTCCCAGCAGATTCAGGATATCCATATGCTCCCTGGTCTGTGGCATGATGCCTTCGTCCGCGGCAATGACCAGCAGAACCATATCCATACCTACCACGCCTGCCACCATATTATTGATGAATCTTTCATGGCCCGGAACATCTATGATGCCGGCACGGTCTCCGCTTGGCAGGTCAAAATAGGTAAATCCCAGATCAATGGTAATTCCCCTTCTCTGCTCCTCTTCCCACCGGTCCGTATTCCTCCCGGTCAGCGCCTTGATTAAAGTTGTCTTTCCATGGTCGATATGGCCGGCTGTACCAATAATAATATTCTTCATAACTCCACTCCTAACGACCTGCAATCAGGCTGGTCTCCTCCATTATTTCCAGTTCCTTAAACTGCTCTGCGATCAGCTTAAAATACCGGCGATCAATGGTCCGCATATCCAGAAGGATGGTATCATTCACCGTTCTTGGAATCACCGGCACCGGAAGATGGCGCATACGCTCTTCCAATTCTGCTACGCTAATCTTTTCCGGCCGGATGGTTATTGCCATGCTTTCTATCCGCTCCAGCGGGAGAGACCCCCCACCGATCTGGGACTGGCATGAACACATCTCTATCCTTGCAGGCACCTTGGCCCGCTTAAGCATCCCTGCCAGGCTTCTCGCCTTCTTTGCCACCTCTTCCAAAGGATCCGTGATCATGCGCAGGACCGGGATATTCTGTATTGCCTTCTCTTCTGAAAGGTATTCTTGAAGGACTAATTCCAGGGTTGCAGCCGTGAACTTATCAATCCGCAGCGCCCGGGTCAACTGGTTCTTCTTCATCATATCAATGTACTTTTTCTTTCCGATGATGATTCCTGCCTGGGGACCGCCAAGCAGCTTGTCTCCGCTGAAACACACCACGTCCGCTCCTTTGGCAACAGACTCCTGTACCGTAGGCTCATGGGTAATACCATACTTGCCAAGATCCACCAGCACGCCGCTTCCAAGATCCTCTATCACCGGAAGATCATGCTCCTTAGCCAAAGGAATCAGTTCATCAATCCCCACCGTATCCGTGAATCCCACAATCCGGTAGTTGCTGGTATGAACCTTTAAAAGAGCCTTGGTCTCTTCGGTAATGGCTTCCTTATAATCATCAAAATGCGTCTTGTTGGTGGTTCCAACCTCCACCAGCGTAGCCCCGCTTTGCTCCATGACATCCGGAATCCTGAATTTCCCGCCAATCTCCACCAGTTCGCCCCGGGAAACGATAACTTCTCCCCCTTTTGCCAGAGAACTTAGGATCAGCATGACGCTTGCTGCATTGTTGTTAACCGCCATGGCTGCCTCCGCGCCAGTAATCTTGCACAGAAGTTTCTCAAAATGGGAGTATCTCTCTCCCCTTTTGCCCTCTTCCAGATTATATTCCAGATTCGAGTACCCGGTGGCAATGGCTGCCACCCGCTTCATATGCTCCGGACTGATCGGCGCGCGTCCAAGATTGGTGTGAAGAATCGTCCCGGTCCCATTGATCACCATGCGCATGTTTGGCGTATGCATGGCAGAAACCGTCATTCCTACATGCTCCGTAAGATGATCGATCCTGTATCTTGCCTGTGCTTCCTCATCGCATTCGCCTATATATCTGCGTAACTTGTCCATCTCTACGTGGATTGCCTCCATCACCGTCTCGCGGCTATAGTGTTCAATCATTGCCTGGATTGCCTCATCTTCCAGCAGCACGTCAACTTTAGGGATGCTGCGGTACAACATGTTCTTGTTCATCGTTCATATTTCCTTCCATCATCGTAACATTTTTATTTCTATAATCGGGCTGGCGTCTAAAACAGGCGGATCAGCTTATCGCTTTTGGTGGATACTCTTCCGATTACGGATACCTCCGTATCCATTCCTGCCTGTGCAAAATCTCGCATCATATCCTGAACGCTGGCGGATGGAACACTGATCAGCAGCCCTCCTGAGGTCTGCGGATCATAGAGCAGATCCAGATAGTGTTCCTCTACAGAGCCCGTCTCTACCTTTCCAATGGAATACCCTTTGTTTTTATAGGTTCCGGCAGGCACCAGTCCCATCTTCGCATAGTCTATCGCATCTGCAAAATATGCCACGTCCCTCACCTGTATCTCGAAGGTCACATCGCTGGCCGAAGCCATCTCCACACAGTGTCCCAGCAGTCCAAATCCCGTAATATCCGTACACGCTGACACATCATACTTTTCTACTACCTGTTTTGCCTTCTTATTCAGGGATGCCATGACCCTCTCGGCTTCTTCTATCGCTGACGCAGATGCCATCTCTGCCTTGATGGCAGTATTGACTACCCCACTCCCAATCTGCTTGGTTAGCAGCAGGGCATCTCCCGGCCTGCATCCAAAATTCTTGAATATCTTATCCGGATGCACGAACCCGGACACGCATAGCCCATATTTTGGCTCGTCATCCTGTACCGAATGGCCGCCTACAAGGACTGCTCCGGCTTCTTTTACCTTATCCGCGCCCCCTGCCAGAATATCTCCCAGTATGGACGGATCCAGACAATTGGGAAAGCCTACAATATTGAGGGCTACCGCCGGCTCGCCGCCCATAGCCCAGACATCGCTGAGCGAGTTGGCTGCCGCAATCTGTCCGAACATATAGGGATCATCCACGATCGGAGTAAAGAAGTCCACCGTCTGGATCATGGCAATCTCATCCGTAATCTTATAGATAGCCGCGTCATCGGAGGTCTCAATCCCCACGATCAAATTATCATCATGGAATTTTGGCAGCTTGCCCAGAACCTGGGCAAGGGTCTCGGGACCAATCTTAGCTGCTCATCCGGATGTCTTGCTAAGTGTAGTCAGTCTGACATCTGATTTCATCTTTTTTTCATCCTCCTTGCGTCGTTTTCATCTTTTTACAGCAAAGGAGGCCAGCCACCTGCTATCACAGGAGCCCGGCCCTCCTCAATTCATCTTCTTGCACCCATCTGCTACGGCTTGATAATCTTGCCTGCGCCTGCCAGCGTCTCGACAATGCTGTACATGTTGGTAACAGAGCCAACTGCCAGCTTGTCCTTCAGCCCGTAATAGTCCAGGCAGGTTCCGCAAGTAAGAATCTCTACTCCCTGCGCTTCCAAAGACTTAAGATCCTCCAGGGAATCTGAGCCTTCCGTCGTCAGCGTAGCGCCGCCGTTATAGAACAGCATCGTCTTTGGCAGTTCATCCAGCTGCGTCACCGCAAAGATAAACCCTTTGATCAACACTTTTCCTAACTCATCATTTCCAGATCCCATACGGTCGGAAGATACTGCTACTACCATATTTCCTTTCCGGTCAGGAATACATGCCGGATCCTCCTGGGATGCGGCTTCCATAGCGCCATTCATCCGGATTACAACCTTGAATTCTTTGTCTCCCAGTTTTTCCGAGGATACTTCTCCGCCTGCGCTTGCTGCCATCTTTGTCACATTCTGCACTGCAATCTCATTGTCGACCAGCACTTCTATCACTTCCGGCCCTGTAAGCGCCTGCATTGCCTTTTTGGTCTTAATAACCGGGATCGGGCAATTATCTCCCATTGCGTTGACTGTAATCATAATATTCCGCCTTTCTTTTTCTGTTTTCTTACCTTCAACACTTATAGATACATTCTATCATTGAAAGCGTAAAAGGTAAATGGTATTTTAGATTTTTGTTGCTCTTTTAGTTCCAATACATGGTATTTCCCTCCCGCGTAATATGCGGGCTTCATCTGCCCTTTTCTGAACGCGTCAAGAAACCCTTCCATCGTATGAAACTTTTCAGGGAAGTAAGTTGCACATACGCCCACCTTCTCCGGCACGTGGCAATCGCTGGAGCCCAATGTGAAAAGGCCCAGTTCCGCAGCGTACCTCGCGGCCTTCTGGCATGCCTCCACAGAAGTGCTTCCGTTCAGCACCTCCAGTCCATGAAGGCCCTTTACCTTGCGCAGATTCTCCTCAAGGCCCCGGTTGTTATTGCGGAAAGGATGCGCCGCAAAGCACACGCCTGCCTGGGCGTTTACCAGATCAATAAAGTCCTGGGCCGGGATTCTCTCTGTGGGATAATCTTCGATTCCGAACGCCACAATATCTCCTTGCAGGGAATAGTATTCAATCCCGACAAAGATTGGGAATCCTGTATCTTTGGAATATTCTGCCGCATACTCCTTAAGCCCCATGCTGTCATGATCTGTGATGCAGATTCCCTCAAGTCCCTTCATACGGGCAATCTGTACCATTTGATCGAGAGCAAGGAAACTGTCTTTGGAATATGTCATTTCATGCATATGCGTATCTATAAACATGGCCTGTTCTCCTTCTCTTAATTCCCATTATATAAACCCAGGCCCCCGGCTTCAAATAGAGTTTTTTTATATGTTTCCACTTATATAGATTCCGTCTATAAGTTTAATTTGAACGAAAATAAATCTGGGACAGAGCATAGAATTCCCCGTCCCAGATTCAAATATCTTGTTTTCCATTAGAGCCTTTTTTCGAAATTGCCGTCTACATGGCATCCTTCTGTAAATATCATAAAAGCATTGGGGTCTATGCTATGGACGATCTGCTTGATCTGTCCCACCTCGTACTTGGATATCATTACAAATAAAATATAGGAAGTCTTATTGGTGTAGGCGCCTTCCCCGTCCCAGTTGGTGACGCCCCGGCCCGTCTGCTCAATAATGGCCCTGGAGATGCCCATCTTCTTGGTAAATATCATGACGCTGGTATTAATATTCTGAATATGTACTCTATCAATAGCCATGGCAAGCACGGTAGTATAAATCAATGAATAGATAACAATCTCTATATTAAATAAGAACAGACAGATTGCATAGACGAATATATTCATCAGTATATTAATCTTGCCTACGCTGATATTCGGATACTTCTTAGAGCAGCAAAGCCCTATAATATCCTGACCGCCTCCGGAACTTCTTCCTCTTAGCACAAGCCCCGTTCCGGTTCCCGCAATGATTCCGCCAATAATGCAGGCTGTCAGGTAATCCTCGATCAGCGGCACGGCCGGAATCGGCACGACTACAAGGAACACACTCTGGATGCCTACAGTAATGAACGTCTTAATCGCGAATTCCTTCCCCAGTATCTTCAGTCCCATATAGAACAAAGGAATATTGATGATAAAGTATAAGATACCGGAAAGATCCACGCCCGATGGCACCGGCACATGCAGCACGCTTACCACGAATGTACGCATGAGCTGGGCAATACCCATGAACCCTCCATTATATAATCCAAGCGGTATAATTATTAAGTTTACTCCCAAAGCGAACATAAGGCTGCCACCCACCGCATAAGCCGCCTGCATAATCAATTGCTTCTTTTTTGCGTCTAACTTCTCTACCATCTCCGTATCCCATTCCCCTTGAATAAACATTCATTAAAAGCCTTCCATCATTCTAGCATCTGCTATCTGGATTTACAATGATAATCTAAAATATAACAAAAAAGATTTTAAAAAAACCTGAGGGGTTACCTCAGGTCAGGCAGCACATTATATTCCTGGCTGTTCCTATGTTTGGTTGTACTAGTCTTTAACTCTTCGTGTTTTTCCAGGCAATCCTGGATTGCCTCATTCAGGGACAGCATCTTCTCATCTAATGTAGATACCATCTCTGCACACTCTCTTAATTCCCTGCTGATATATTCCGGCGCATTTCCTTCAAACTTATAGTAGATCTTATGTTCCAGACTGGCCCAAAAGTCCATGGCTATGGTACGTATCTGTATCTCCACTTTCGTATCCACCACGCTGTCCGATAAGAAGATCGGCACGGATACCAGCATGTGATAACTCTTATAGCCGCTTTCCTTTGGATTCTTGATATAATCCTTGATGGACAGCACCTTAAGATCGCTCTGGTTGCCGATCATCTCCGCCAGCCTATAGATATCGGATGTGAAGGAGCAGATTAAACGTACGCCGGCAATGTCATTGACATACTTAACCATGTTCTCGATCGATATCTCATAACCATACTTTCTCAGTTTCTTGACAATACTTTCTGCCGTCTTTACTCTTGTCTTAATATGTTCAATCGGATTGTACTGATGTACATGCTGGAATTCGTCATTTAATATCTCGAGCTTGGTTCCCACTTCCTTTAGCGCGGAAGTATACAGGAACATAACCGTCTTCCAGCTGTCCACATCCTCATAGTTCTTAATAGCATTCTCCATAATCAAATAGGTCTCTCCTCTCTTACCGAAGAGTTAATTCCGTACTGTTACAGTATATCATATAGGACATGGCATTGTCATGAAATTCACACTTATTTAAGAAAGAGATTATATTTCGATAATTAGAACTCAATTCCTTCCCGCGCCAGTTTTCCCAGATCATAAGGATGCTTAATCTTATGCATCTCTGTGGCGTAATCCGCGATTTCTTTCATGCGGTCAGATGCCTGATGCCCGGTAAGCACGATCTCCAGCCCCCGCGGCTTATGCTTAAGGAAGCTGATCAACTTCTCCTCGCTCAATACCTTTAGTCCGACCGCGCACAGGGCCTCGTCCATAACCAGCAGATCAAACGGGCTGCAGAACTTGACGATCTCATCCAGCGCCTTATTGTTGTAATGCAGAAGTTCTGCCTTCTCATCCCCGTTCATGCGACTTACAAACTTCACCTGCTCTCTTCCGGGCAGACAGGTAATATTCGAAATCTGTTCCAGTATCTTCCGCTCGTTAGAAAAATTGTCCTTCAAGAACTGGAAAAACAGCACTCGAAATCCATACCCGGCTGCTCTCACCGCCTGTCCTACGGCAGCCGTGGTCTTTCCCTTCCCGTCTCCAAAATATATATGTATTCTCCCTGTATCCATCATACTCTACATACCCGCCTCCATCTGTAGTCTCATCCTTTGGTCTTTGTATGTTCCCCTGCCCCAGTCAAAAATGGGACAGCAAGAGTTATCTCTTACTGCCCATTATAATATTTCCACGGAAGATTGTATAGTAATTCTTAAAACTCCAGCTTCATGTCGCCGAATTTAATCCACTGCTTCTTGCGCATGAACTCGGAGATGCCAAGGGTAACGACTGCCGGCAGGATAATCTGGATCAGCAGTATCTTGATCAGAACCACCATCCCAGGCTCTGTCTGTATCATCGTCTGCCAAGTCATGATCTGCCCCACCAGTCCCGCTGTACCCATGCCGGAACCTGTGGCATTGCTGGTCATATGTAGTACCATGGTACCCACTGGCCCCAGTATGGCGCTTGATAATATGGCTGGCAGCCAGATTACAGGCTTCCTTACAATGTTCGGAACCTGCAGCATGGATGTGCCGATTCCCTGCGCCAGAAGGCCTCCGATCTTATTCTCCCTGTAGCTTGCCACGGCGAACCCGACCATATTGCAGCAGCATCCCACGGTCGCTGCCCCGGCCGCAAGTCCGGATAGATTCAGGATGATTCCAAGCGCCGCGGAACTGATCGGCAGAGTCAGGATCATTCCCATCAATACGGATACGATGATTCCCATCAGGAAAGGCTGCTGTTTTGTGCCCCAGTTAATCAGAGAGCCCAGCCATGCCATGAATCCTGAGATTGGAGGCCCAAGCAGCAGACCCACTGCCGCCCCTGATCCAATCGCTACAATCGGCGTGACCAGGATATCCACCTTCGTCTTGCCCGCTACCAGATGTCCGAAGAATATACCCACATAGGCTGCGATAAATGCCCCAAGGGGCTCTCCCGGGCCAGCATATACCATGGTTCCCTCTACCAGGACCGTGCCGGACAGAAGATTGCCGGCAAATGCGCCGGCCATTCCGGCAGTTGCCGCCGATACCACGACCAGCGGCGGTTCTTTGAACTTGTAGGCCACCGCTACGCCGATGCCAGCTCCTGTCAGGGAGGCCGCAGCCTTCCCGATCACATAGATCATCTCTCCCACAGAGCCGCCAAGCAGCGTTCCCACCTGCTGGATGATCGTGCCAATGATCAGAGTGGCAAATAACCCTTGCGCCATCGCACTTAATCCCTCAATAAAAATCCGGTCTAGTGCTTTTTTTAACTTTTCCATCTTCCCTCTCCTTACAGTTTACATACAATTTTACAACTGTCTTGTCATTTGAAAAAGTTTATCATATTCCTCACGTTAAATCAAGCAGTGTCGATTATTTCTTCCTGTTCCACTTCATGGTTCCTTAAGATTATTTATGATTAGATAATGATATCTTCATTTTTTCTTTAGTGCAGTGTCACACAATGGACACATTTAACTTATATACTGTAAACATCAAAAGAAAGACGTTAACTTAGTTTTATATAGATTGTTTTTTTCATTCCCTTTCCTCAAGATGCGGCGTAAAACCCGCATCTTTTTCCTTTTAATGCTTTACAGCGCATTCCAAAATGGATATACTTTTAGGTATTCATTAACTAAAGCGAGGTATGCATATGTTCCGATTATGGGGAAAAGAATTTAAAGACAACAGAATGCTCCGGGATACCGTCATCTGCGATGATACCGAGGACACCCGCACGCATAAAATATTCAACGCGCTGGATGCCATCTGCTATGAATTTGATTTGAGCAAGCCCATCTGGCTGGATTCCACCATCGAAGAATTTAAAAAACATGATAAGGCAAGGTTTACGCAGGATAATTTTGTGGATTCCATTGATTTTGATTACCTGGAAATCCATGTTATTGAGGAGTAAGGGGAATTCCCCTTACTCGCTCCGTATCGCTGCCAGAGGGCTCAGCCTCATTGCCCTTAGCGCCGGGAAGTATCCCGCGGCCACACCAACCAGCATTGCGAATCCCATGGACAGGATTACCAGCCACCAGGGGATGTACGAGATATTTCCGTCAATGCCCATTGCCGCTCCGTTGCCAGTCAGGAAATTGATGACAAAGGAAATCAGGAAACTTAGGATATTTCCGATGATACCCCCGATCAGGCCTATGAATGCTGCTTCCACCAGGAACATTTGCTTGATGTTCTTCAGGCTGCAGCCCAGTACTTTGATGACGCCGATCTCTTTGGTCCGTTCATAGATGGACATCATCATCGTATTGGCAATACCGATTGCCGCAACCAGAAGGGAGACTGCTCCGATTCCTCCGAGCACGGCCTGGACAATGGCAAACTGACCTTTCATGCTGTCAAGATATTCGGCGTTGGTCTCCACATTGTAGCCCATCTCCCGGACGATACTGGCGACACTGTCCACATTGTCTATGTCATCCACTTTTAACTGTGCATAAGAGTAGCAGAATTCCTTGTATGGCTTGCCGGACTTCGTCGTCGGCTGCCCGGGGATCACCCTTGCGTTAAACTCTTTTTTCAGTATCTGCTTCAAGGTATCCAGATCGCAGAATATGTTATAGTAATTGGCATTGTATTCATCCGGGCCACCTGCCACGATTCCGCTTGCCTTTGCCACATGCTTTGCTATGGCCTTGGGCTGGGCCTGCTTCCCATCGCCGCTGTCCGAATTGCCGGAGGCTTCATCGCCGTTCTGGCTGCTCTGGTTATAATACCCTTCTTGATCCAGGATCAGGAATACGGAATCTTTCGCCAGATCGATATCCGGCAGTCTTCCGGTCTCATAATATCCTTTACCTGACCCTTTCTCATTGAACATGGTCAGGACTCCATTGCCGTATACCAGGTCCAGATGCCCGGAATTGGGCTTGGGCAGGGAGCCTTCCGCCAGATTGATATTCCTTGCCTCCATGGCTTCCGGCGTTGTAGCCAGGAGCTGTCCATAGCCTTCATAACCGCCCTTCAGCAGTACCACCGGCAGTTCATATACCGGAGAGGCCAAGGCTACATGTTCCAGTTTGGACAGCCTGGCCAGCAGCTGATCATTAATATATTTGGTTGACTGCTCTTCTTCCTTTCCTGAGGAGGAATACATCATAGAGTTGCCTGCCTGCGCGCCGCTTACCTTAATGGTAGTCAGGCCGCCTGACTGCTCTACCTCGCGGTACAGGGACTGCTGCATGCCAAGTCCCAATGATATCATGACGACAATGGATGCCGTGCCGATGACCACTCCGAGGACGGTCAGGAAAGTACGGAGTTTGCGCCGTTTCAGGTTGCTAGTGCTCATCCTCAGAAGGTCCATCCAATTCATCCAGCAATCCCTCCTCTTCATTTAACATCTGCTTTTTCTTCTTTTTTCTGATGATAACGACTGCCACGACAATCCCCACAATGATGACTACAGCGATTGCGATCGGCACTACCGGGACTTTGCCTTGCTCTTCTTGCGGGATTTCCATCATCGCGGCATCGTCCGCGCTCATCTCTGTCACTTCCAACTGAAGATCTTTGGTGGTTGTGGAGACTTTTCCGGCCTCATCTTCGTAACTCAGCGTCATCGTGACCTTTGCCGGTCCCTTTGTTGCCTTCTTGCCTTCCAGCATCGCGTCTATGGATGCCGCCGCGCCGGATTCTACATTTCCTACAAACACTTCTTCCTTCTTAATGCCAGCCCCTTCAAAGGTAGCCTTCACATTATATAGTTTGATGCGTCCCAGATTATAGAGGCTGCAGGAAACATTTCCTTCTTCTCCCACCGCAATGGCCTCCGGGCTTATATCAAAGTCGCTGAACTCAAACCTTGCATCCTGCTTGACAGGAATCGAGATGCTGGAATCCGCCTCTATCTGAGCAGCATTGGCGTCTTCATACTTCATGCCCATGTCGATGCTGTACGGCTTCTGAAGCAGGTCTGCCTTGGCATTGAGCTGGATGGATATATCCGCCGTTCCATTGGCCGCGATTCCGTCCAGATAAATAGAGCTCGCACCGGATGTAGGAAGGAATGCGGGAGCCATAGTCTGCTCATCCTTTCCTTCCGTCGGAGCGTTCAGATTGAACAGCATATTGCTGACTCTGGTGGACTTGGAAGTATTCTTCAGATGGATAGTCAGTGTGAAGTCGCTTCCGGCGCGCACCTCCGCAGGATCCGTGGTGAAGCCTGTGACAATGACCCTTGGGACAGACCCGGAGCCTTCCGAGCCGCCACCGCTAAAAGATGCCCCGCCGTTGCTGAATCCTCCTGCTTCGATGCCCTCATCTCCTCCGGCGTAGACAGCCTGCGGCTGGTCAGAACCGCCGCCAGGCGTGCTGTCCTTCTTTTCTTCCGGCTTCGCTGTCGTATTCACGTAAAAATTCTGGGTTACTTTAGCCTCCTGATCATCACCGATATATCCTTTAAAAACCAGCGTATATCTGGCGGTAGGAACATCTTCTCTCTGGGTAAATTCAAATGCCACTTCCTCCTGTGAGTTGGCCGGTAGCATGCTGATGGTTTTGCGGTAACTTTGGAAATCCGTCTGAAACGGCCATGCATCCCCGGTATCTCCCAGTTCTGGCGCTATTACTACATTTTCCATAGCATTGTTGGTATTATTGGAAATCACCAGTGTCCACTTCTGGGCTTTTCCTGCCTGGTATACAGGCGCCTTGTTGTCCTTGGATGCAATGGACAGTTCCGGCACTGCCGCCTCCGCCTTCTGAGCCGGCATCGCCGATACTGCCACCAGGGCCGCAATAAATACTCCTGATAGTATCTGTTTTAATCTTTTCATATTTTATATATCCTCCCTCAATATTTTTTCCAGGTTCTCCTCTATCTTAAGGATCTTTCCATCCCGGATGTGGAAGATCCTGTCTGCATAAGCCGCCAGATGCTGGTCATGGGTTACCATGACCAGCGTCTTCTTCTGCTCTCTTACCACCTTCTGCATCAGTTCCATCACTTCCTCCGAAGTGTGGGAATCCAGGTTCCCGGTTGGCTCATCGGCAAATATGATCTTCGGGTCTACCACCAGCGCCCTTGCTACGCCTACCCTCTGCTGCTGCCCGCCGGACATCTGGTTGGGCAGGTGCTTCTTATGCTTTTTTAAGTTGACCAGATCCAGCATCTTGTCAGCCTTCTTCAATCGGATATCCTTTGGAATCCCGCGGAAGCTTAGAGGCAGCGCCACATTCTCCACCGCGTTCATGGTTCCCAGCAGGTGGAAGGACTGGAAGATGAACCCTACATGATCGCGGCGGAACCGCACCAGCTGGTCCTCGTTCAATGTCTCGATATGCTGCCCTGCAATTACTACGCTTCCCTTTGTGGGCTTCTCAAGGCCTGCCAGCATATTCAGCAGGGTAGACTTGCCTGAACCGGACGTTCCAACGATCGCGCAGAATTCGCCCTCGCAGATATCGAAATTAACCCCATCAAGCGCCCGGACAATCTCATCCCCTACTCGGTATAACTTATACAGATCTCTCACTTCTATTACTTTTCCCATAAGCCCCTCCTGTCATATGTGTTCTAAGTATACAATAGAAATAGAAATACTTTCGATAGAAATTATGAAATATTTCTTAATATTGCATTTTTGTAAAAAAAGTATTATAATATGTTTTGTGCAGATGTAGTTCATCGGTAGAATACCAGCTTCCCAAGCTGGGGAGGCGGGTTCGATTCCCGTCATCTGCTCTTTTCCAGGCTGGGAATACAATTGTTGTGTATTCTTAGCCTTTCTTAATACGATAGCCTATGAAGGAGCGGACATGATACTAACCATCGGATTATCCATAAAAGCATTAAAAAAAGAGCCTTTTTCAGGCTCTCACTGCGGCATGAGATATTATCTTAACGTGTTAGACGATATGCTGTATGCATACATCTATTCTGAACCCTGGTGTTTTGAGGCAACCCCGGATGACCAGAAGGAGCAGAAGGAATTTCCGTTTACCCAGGAAGGCCTGGATGCGGCGGTGGACTGGCTCAATGCAGTCTACGAAGAAAGACGCCTTCAATTCAATAAGGCGGAAAAAGACAAGATGAAGCATTTCCTTGGAAGGTAAGAAGAGCGCCGGCATACACCGGCGCTCTTCTTATGCAACACTTTCCAGCACCTCTTCCGCAATATTGCGGGCATGGTCTGATATACGCTCCAGGCACACCAGGGTATCCAGAAATACGATCCCCGCCTCCGCATTGCACTGGTTGTTCGTCAGGCGCTTAATGTGCCTGCTTCGAAGCGTGATCTCCAGATTGTCTGCCTGGGTCTCTTTCTCAATCACCTTCAAAGCCTTTTCCCTGCTCTTCTCTTCAAAGGCTTCCAAGGCATATTTATAACTGTCAATACATACATCCAGCATTTCTCTTAACTGGGAACTTCCGATTTCTGAGAATGCCACCTTCTTTTCATAGAGCGTCTCCGCAAATTCAGAGATATTTTCACAGTAATCGCTGATACGTTCTATATCCGACACCATCTGAAGAAGGTGTGCCAAATCTTGATGCTCCTTCTCGCTGATCTGGAGAGAACTTAACTTGATCGCATAGTCGGTAATGCCCGCGCTAAGCTTATCCACCGTAGTCTCTTCTTCCTTCAGGAACTGGATATCCTCATCCTTGAGCGTAAAGAGAACCGTCTTGGCAACGTCCAGAGAATCCTTTACGATCTCGCCCATACGAGCCACTTCTCTGACTGTAGACTGAAGAGCAATGCTTGGTGTCTCCAGGATACGGTCGTCCAATAGCACCTTGCTCTTGTCCTGGGTATCCTCCTCCACGCGCCCGATCTTCTTGGCCAGCTTGATAATCCAGCTGGATACCGGGAAGAGAAGCACCGTCGTGCCAATATTAAATGCCGTATGCACAATACTGATTTCTGTCTGCGTGATGATGCCAACGCCTGCCTCTGGATGGAGGACTTCAAAATAGACGATGGCGATTACGCTGAATATAATCGTACCAATGATGTTAAATAGCAGATGCATCAGCGCGGCTGTCTTAGCATTCTTCTTCGCGCCAAGACTTGACAGGATTGCGGTGATACAGGTACCGATATTCTGTCCCATGATAATGTAGATAGCAGCGCTGAATGGGACCAGCCCTGCCGCCGCCAGACTCTGCAGGATACCCACGGAAGCCGAGGAACTCTGAATGATCGCCGTCACAAGGGCGCCTGCCAGGATTCCAAGAAGCGGGTTATTTCCCAACGTAACGAAGATACTGCGGAATCCTTCGGATTCTTGCAGCGGCGCTACTGCTGATGACATAGATGTAATACCAATAAATAACAAGCCAAAGCCCACGACGATGCTGGCAATCTCTTTGGATGAGCGTCTTTTCCCGGTCAGCATGATGATCACGCCCAGCATGACCGCAATCGGAGCCAGAGTGGTCGGGCTTAGGAACTTGGCCCACTCGACAGAAGATACCAGCCAACCTGTCACCGTGGTACCTACATTCGCTCCCATAATAACGCCCATAGCCTGGGTCAGATTCATAATTCCTGCATTTACAAATCCCACGACCATGACCGTGGTGGCTGATGAACTCTGGATGACCGCGGTAATCGCAGCTCCAAGCAGCACTCCCATCAGCTTATTCTTCGTCAGCACTTCCAGCAGGGACTTCATCTTATTGCCTGCCGCATTCTCAAGGCCCTGAGCCATGATCTGCATACCATAGATGAACATTCCAAGTCCACCTACGAAGGGTATGATGATGTTTAAGTAATTCATTGGTTTCCTCCTAATGTACAAATAAACTCACTATTTCTACAATACCATTAACAAATAGAGAAAACAACAAGTTTTTTTACTTTTTCATCTTAGGCTCAAATACCATGGATGCCAGGTAACCGAATATCAGTGCCGCCGAGATCCCAACCGCGCTGGCCTTAAAGCCTCCCAGAAAGATTCCGATGAATCCTTCTTTATCTACCGCTTCTTTGACACCTTTCCATAAAAGATTCCCAAACCCCGTAAGCGGAACGCTTGCCCCTGCCCCGGCGAAGTCCTGGAAAGGCTGGTACAGCTGCAAGGCTCCCAGAACGGCTCCGCCGCACACCAAAAGCACCATGATGCGCCCCGGCATCAGTTTCGTCCGATCCAGCAGGATCTGCACCAGAGCGCAGATCAATCCTCCGATCAAAAATGCTTTTAAATAATCCATATTTTTCTCCTTCCTGCTAGCAATGTTCCAGCACGATTCCATGGGCGATTCCCGGCACGCTGGCACCTTCGTTGAAACTGACGGTGGACATCAGCGCTCCCGTGGGGACAAAAAGAATCCGCTTCCATTCCCCCTTGATCAGTTTCGGAAGGATATAAGCTGACAGCGTTGTGGCCGCGCACCCGCATCCGCTTCCCCCTGCGTGGGTGTCCTGCGTCTGCTGGTCAAAGATGGTCATGCCGCAGTCCATATGGTTCTTCTTAATGTCATACCCTCTGCCCCTCATCAGATCGAACAGAATACTCTGACCTACATATCCCAGATCCCCGGTAATAATACGGCTGTACTCTTCCGCCGCGTATCCAAAGTCTTCCAGATTCTGGATGATGGTGTTGCAGGCTGCTGGCGCCATACAGGCTCCCATATTCTGGGAATCCTTAAGCCCATAGTCCACAATCTTGCCGATGGTGACTCCGGTTATCCTCACGTGGCTTCGCTTTTTCCCAAGTATGAAGGCCCCGCTTCCGGTCACCGTCCACTGTGCGGACAGAGGCCTCTGGTTCGCGTATCCAAGCGGAAAACGGAATTCCTTCTCCGCGCTTCCAAAATGGCTGGAAGTGACTGCCATCATATAATCTCCATAGTTTCCTGCAACGCTCATGGAGGCAAGCGCCAGAGCCTCCCCTGCCGTAGAGCATGCCCCAAACAGGCCAAACATAGGGATTCCCAGCCCCTCTACTCCGATCGACGTGGCAATTCCCTGTCGCAGCAAGTCTCCGCCAAAGAGATATCTGATGTCCGCAGGCTCCAGATGCTCCTTCCCCATAGCCAGCAGGCAAGCCTCCTTCTGCATGGTGCTCTCTGCCGCTTCCCAGGTATCCTCCCCAAAGAGATCTTCGCTCTCCACCATATCGAACATCTTGCCCAGAGGTCCTTCCCCCTCCTTTTTTCCTACCACGGATGCGCTGCTGATCAGAAATGGAGACTCCTCGAATTGAATGCTTTGCTGTCCTTTTATCATATTAAAATACCCCGCTTATCTTCAATATCCAGTAGCCAAGCCCCAGTAGCCAGCTGGTAAATATCCCATACAGGATGACCGGGCCTGCAATGGTAAAGATCTTGCAGCCGATGCCCATGACCTGTCCTTCTTTCTTGTATTCGATCGCCGGAGCGGCCACAGAGTTGGCGAATCCGGTAATGGGTACCAGCGCGCCGGCGCCTCCCCATTTTGCAATGCCTGGGTAGATGTTAAACCCTGTCAGAAGGACGCTTAAAAGAACCAGTATCATGGAGGTCCACCCTCCGCTGATATCCTTATCGAGTCCTGATTTCTCGCAGACATCCAAGATTGCCTGTCCAATCACGCAGATGGCTCCGCCGGTCACAAACGCCTTCGCCATATTGGCCGGAAGATTGTGAACCGGCGTCTTCCGTTTTACATAATTTTCGTATGCTTGCTGCTGTCTTTGCTTGTCCAATTTTGTTTCCTCCATAATCATTTAATTCCTACCACCGGTTGAAGAAGAATATGAATGCCCCGATTCCTTTTCCCAGCGCTATTCCCAATATAATATAGGGAATGCAGCGAAGCAGCTTGATCCTGCGGATAAAGATCGGGAACAGATTCAATATCTCTGCCAGCGCCATGGACCAGCACCCCACGAAGATTCCCCCGAACAGGCCGAAGATTGGCACAAGCCACCCGCCGTGGGGAATCGAGATCTGATAGATAAAGAATATGTTGCCCAGAATTCCTCCCAGGGCCACACTGTCTTCATACAGAAGGATATGCTCTCCGGTATGGGTCCTGTCCGCAAAGTCGGATACTACGCCCAGGCCGATCACAAAGGAAAACAATCCCCCTGCTACCGCCACGCCGGCGCTAAGACCGATGATTGCCAGTAGTATTTGTGCTGCCCACATCCAGTTCTTTCTCCTTTCTGGAATATGTCTCTATCAGGGTCGTCTGGATATCATTCTCATATAAACGCATTTCCACCTCCATAGGCGTTGGATCTACCGTAAACTTCTTTTTTCCAAAATGATTGAAAAATGTCAGAATTCCTATGATAAGTCCAATGCAGTAAGTCAGTTCCAGAATCGTAAATCCGCTGTTCGTCTTACCAGTGACCAGTTCATAGATCTGCGAGAACATCTTGGTCGTCCCGACGTCGTTGTTGAACGCCATAATGGAGAATGCCGCTCCGATAAAACTGATGATTACCACGCCCACCACCTTCATCAGGTGCACGGCGCCTCCGGCAGTCTGCTGCTCCTCATAGGTAACGATAAAGTCCGCTTCTCCCATGTTCTGGACATCCATATTTGGAAACTGCTGATGGATGCATTCGATTACCTTCAGGATGGACACCGTAGTTCGGTTCTGGTGCTTCTTATCCGTATGATGGAACTTTAAAAGCTTGATCGTATTCAGTTTGGGAACTACAGACGGATTCGCGCATTCCATGGTCACTACATCGCCAAGGGTTACTTCCGCCTTGGTGACCTCTACATTTCTGTCCGCCTTTATATATACGGTTTCGCTGTTTGCCGCCATAATTACCCCCTGCTTTCCATACTGGCTGTCACGAGCGTGCCTTCACTTACATGATTCCTGCTCTTGACATCGCCGAAATAATAGATAAATCCTATGATGATCGCAGCCGCTACGACGCAAATCAGGCACACCCTGAGTTTTTTCCTTGCCTCATCCATACTTTCCACCTTCTTTATTCCTTTTGTGGGTTAGTATGGATGGTTTCGGGAAAAATATACATGGCGCGCCTGTCATATTCGTTCTCTGAGATTTTTTAAAATTTTCTTTTCCATCCTGGATACCTGGACCTGGGATATGCCCAGTTCCCTGCCTACCTGGGTCTGGGTCTGGTTGGCAAAATAGCGGAGATAGATCAGCTGCCTCTCGTCTTTATCCAGATAATTCAGCAATTGCTGAAGCAGCATATGATTAAGGATCTTGTCCTCCCCGCCTTCCTTCTCCGGCAGTTTATCCATCAGGCGGATCTCCTGTCCTTCCTTCTGGTAGATCGGCTTATGAAGGGACTCAATATCGCCGCTGGCATCCAATGCCATGGTTAACTCCTCGCGCTCAACATTGAGGCTCTCAGCTATCTCGGTAATCGTAGGATCTCTGCCCCACTGCTCCTGCAGCCTTTCCTGACACAGATATGCCTTGTATGCCAGTTCTTTCAGCGAACGGCTGACCTTGATCATCCCGTCGTCTCTCAGAAAGCGCTTGATCTCCCCGGATATCATCGGGACGGCATACGTGGAAAACTTCACATCGTAAGACATGTCAAACTTGTCTATGGCCTTTAGAAGTCCGATGTTCCCTACCTGGAACAAATCTTCTGCCTCTACGCCCCTGTTATAGAATCTTTTTACAATGCACCATACAAGGCCTGCATTTTCCTCCACTAATCGTGCTCTTGCTTCTTCATCCCCGTCGTGAGACTTCTGAATTAAAGCGATTGTGTGGTCCATAGTCTACGTCCTTTTCCAATTGTTTTTTCCATCTTTACCGTTGTTCCTTTGCCCGGGACTGATTCAACTTCCAGTTTATCCATAAAGGCTTCCATGAATGAGAATCCCATTCCCGACCGCTCCAATTCCGGCTTCGTGGTAAAAAGCGGCTCCATGGCCTGCTTGACATCCTCGATTCCCTTCCCTTCATCTTCTATTTCAAGATAAAGGGTCTTGCCTTCTGTACGGCAGCGGATATAGATGTTATGTACCTCGCTCTCATATCCATGGATGATGGCGTTGGTCACCGCCTCCGATACCGCCGTCTTTACATCCGACACTTCTTCCACCGTGGGGTTAAGGGATGTCATAAAGGCTGCCACCGTCACCCGGGCAAAGGATTCATTGGATGAGCGGCTGTCAAATATTAACTGCATTTCATTGGTATTCTCCATCTACTTCTCCTCCTCATATATCTGCATAATTTTTGTGACACCAGACATGGTCAATATCTTCTTCATTCTTTCATTTGCGTGCACCGCGCACACCTCTCCTCCCAGCATATAGATTCTTTTATAGCGCCCCATAATCACTCCGATTCCTGAACTGTCCATAAAATTTGTTTCCGCAAAATCAAAGATGACATAGCGGATGTGGTTGCGCTCAATCAGATGGTCCGACTCCTTTCTGATCTCTTCCGCATTGTGGTGATCCAGCTCATGTGGAAGAAATACCGTCAGACAATTCTCCTGTACCTGATACTTCATATTCATCCTCCTTTTTATTTTGTCCATTCGACGCAAGAAGGATATGCAATCCCAGATTGCATATCCTTCTCTTTCGTATCGTAGTTATTATTCTCCTGTATCGCTTTGTCCATCGTCCTGCCCGCCATCCTGCGCTTTGCCGGAATTCTGGGCATCCAGCGCCTGCTGGGCGGCCTCGGCCGCATTCGTTGACGGATAAGACTCTATAATCTTCTGGTATTTGACGTTTGCCTGGTCCTGGTCTCCTTTTTTCTCATAAGACTGTGCCAGAAGCAGCATGGCCGCCCCGTCATTATATCCCTCGTCCATCTTCATAACCTGCTCCAGGTTCGTTATGGCTGAATCATAGTTAGCTACTTCAAAGTTCTGCTGCGCCGTTGCAAACAGGTTCGTGCACATCCGCGGGTATAAGTCTCCGGTAATCTCCTCGAATTGCTCTCTCCCCACGGTTCCCAGGGAATCCGGATTCACTTTCAGAAGTTCCTCCAGCATGGCTGCATCGCTCATATCGTTCTTGTTGACATGGGCGCTGATGTTCATGACGATCTCGTAACTCTCCTGCGTGGAGGCTGCAGTGGCCTGGGCGCTCTGCGTCTCCTCGCTGGTGGAGCGATAGTCTTCCAGTTCCTTCTTAAGGGCACTGATCTGTGCCTTCTGCGTGGCGATCTGATCGCTGAATTCCACGGTCTGGCGGTTAATCTTATCCTGCCTGGAAGCCGTGATCGCCGGCATGATCAGAAACCACATGACTGCCACGCCTACCACCAGCCCGATCGCTATATTGACGATCGTATGAAGCCCTGCGTTATCCTTGTAACTGGAGGATACCGGCTGGATGATCGTCTCATTTCCTATATTATAGGTAACCGTCTGCTGCTCTTTTCCTTCTTTTTCTTTGATCTTGGCTGTCCTTGACTTGCGTACCTGATTCAGTTCGTGCATATAGCGCAGCGTAATCTCGTCCGTCTTATCCAGTTTATGGGCGATCCTAATGGATTGGCGGGCCTTGGAATACTGTTCCGTATCCAGATAGATCAGGGTCAGAAGCTGATAGGCCTTCACAAAGTTGGGGTGGATCGCCACCGCCTTCTTCAGCTGGATCACAGCCAGATCCTCGCCGCCCTGCTGGCAGTAGCCGAGAGCCTGGTTAAACCGTTTGACTGCCTGGTTGATCGCCTCCAATTCACCCTGGGTCTCCTTAACCTTCTGAATATAGTAATTCGCTATATTTTCATGGGACTGGAAATTCTTGCTCAGAATCCATTCCACCAGCGCCTCTATCACATCGCCTCTGCCGTAATAGACGAGTCCAAGCAGATTCCTGGCAGCTATATTAGCCCTATTATATTGTAAGCTGCGCTTAAGCGATGCGATCGCTCCCGACAGATCCCGGATATTGGCCTTCTTCAATCCATCGTTATACCAGTAGTTCGACTGGTACGCCAGTTTTGTTGTATAATCCATATACTTCCCTCTGTACTCTTCTACTTGGTTTGTTCAATCATCTCTCGTAAAATGTCCGTCATATCCGTCAAGTCTTCCTGATAGACAGCATCCTCTATATCTTCCACTTCCAGGCTCGGCTGGAATTTCTTCAATTCTTCTTCAAAATTAAGCATGGTAACCGCCTCCTGCCAGTAACTTCTTTACCATTCCTGCAAGGTACAACGAGCCAAGACAAAAGATGTCGCCATCATCCACCCGCTCATTTTCCGCTTTTTGTAAGGCTTCTTTCAGGCTTCCGGCTCTATACACCTTCTTCCTGGTATATTTCTTAAATACTCGCTCCAGTTCTTCTGCCGGAACCCTTCTCTTATCTTCGATCTCCGTGACGATATAAGCCTTGGCATTCATATTCCTGCACAGGTATTCTATCATCTGCTCATATTTCTTATCCGACACGGCCGAAAAGATGATGACCGGGCCTTCTCCCTCATCCGCGCCAAGCGCCTTTACGCTTTCTGCGAATGCCTCCACGGCTCCCGGATTATGCGCGCCATCGATGACAAGATGCGGGGCTACCCGCTCCATCCTGCCTTCCCAGTGCATAGATCCGATCGCGTCTACCCAGCGACTCTTATGGATCGTCTCATCCCTAAGGAGATACTCGGCGGCCTCCAATGCGATCTGGGCATTCATGACCTGATAACATCCACAGATCGGCACTTGGTAGATAACACCTTTATCATACGCATTTGCCCGGGAAAATGCAATATATTTCCAGTTAACTTCTCGGATTTCGTACGCATTTTTCGAGATTTCTCTACAGGGCGCAAGCATCTTTTCCGCTGTTTTCCGGATGACCGCGCAGGCTTTCTGATTGCTCGCATCGAAAAAAACCGGGACGCCCGGCTTAATGATCCCGGCCTTTTCCGCCGCGATCTCTTCGATCGAATCTCCCAGGATATCGGTGTGATCCAGGCTTATGGACGTAATCACCGCAAGCGCGGGATGCTCGATATAATTGGTGGCATCCAGCCTTCCGCCGATGCCAGTCTCCAGGATGATATATTCCACATCCGACCCCGCAAATGCCGTCATCCCCATGCCAAGGAGGAATTCGAAATAAGAGGGATGCCCCAATTCCTCTTCTTCCATCTTCCTTGCCGTTTCCTGCACCTGGTTAAATGCTTCAAGAAACGCCTCATTGTCTATCTGTATATTGTCCATGCGAATCCGCTCATTGATGGATACCAGATGAGGAGAGGTAAAGAATCCGGTGTGCTTTCCTTCCGCCATCAGGATGGCCTGAAGATATGCGCACACCGATCCTTTTCCATTAGTCCCTGCCACATGGACGATCTTGCGGTCAGAAGAAGGATTTCCAAGCCTTCTTAAGAACTCCCTGACATGATCCAGGGTATGCTTCTTCGTAAACTTGGGAAGTTCCTCTATATATGCCACTGCCTCATCATATGTGAATCCTACTGCCGTCATCTTACTCGTCTCCATCCGTCTGCTCTACCCAGGACTTAGTCTTATCGGTTGCAGTTCCTTCCTGGCAGATCAACTGGCCATCCTGGTAAATATATTCGTCGGATGACCGGAAGATGGTATTGCTTGAGCCTACCTGACTGACCACGATTACATCTCCGTTGATCAGTTCTGTCTCCGAAAGGTCAATTCTTGTATTATTCAAGAAACTGCTCTTTTGCTTTTCTCCGTTTACATAGACTTTGCTGGACTTTGTAAAGTTCTCTCCATACAGGCTATAGCCGCCATCCAGATGTGGCACCACGTTCTTCAGCGATACATCCTTGATGCCCATCACCATATGGCCTTCCGTTATTGGCAGCTTGCCGTCGTATACATACTGCTTTCCATACAGGATGTCATACTGCAGAAGTTCCAGGTCTGCCAGATAATTCTTGGTCTTTCTTCTCTCCTGGTGATAATTGAATACCGTTCCGGAATGAATATCCAGGCGATCAAATACATCCGCCATAATCTGGTAGGATGGAACATTGCGGTCTTCTTTCGGAAGCCCGATGTTATCCCAGATTACATAATTTGTGTTGTAAAGATAACGCCCCTTCAGGTCTTCTGCCTTCAGTCCCATGGTAGGAAGATGGTCTCCGTAGAATACGATGACGGAGGGCTCTCCCCTGTCTTCTACGGCTTTCACAAGATTCCCCGCGAACTGGTCCATCTCATAGACTTGGTTCACATAGTACTCCCACTTGTTCTTCGTCGCTTCGTCCTGGATTCCTTCCACCTGGATGGCCGGATTTTCAAGCACCTTTTCTTCCGGATAGTCGCCATGACCCTGCACGCTGACGGCGAAGACAAAGTCTTTTCCATCCGTGGTATTCATAGAATCCATCACGTGCTGCACCAGAATATCATCCTTGGCCCATCCATTCTCGGTGGTCTGCAGGATATTCATAAACTCCTTGCTGGTAAAACTGTCGAAGCCAATATTATTAAATACTCTTGCCCTGCTGTAGAAGTTTCCTCCGTTATTATGGAGCGCGTGTGTTCCATACCCAAGCGCCGCCAGAGCAGTCGCCGCGCTCTCACTAGTCTGATCCTTAAGGACCGTCTTGTAGGGATATTCTCCAGGCCCGAAATACCTCAGATTCATGCCTGTCAGCACTTCAAATTCTGTGTTTGCCGTGCCAGCTCCTACGGATGGCACTTTAAAGTAACCGGACGAATAATTCTTGTACATCTCATGCAGGTTTGGACATGCATCCTGGGAAGTAGTGAAGAATTCAGCTTCATCCACGTCAAAGTAGGACTCCAGCTGTACGAAGATGATGTTCGGAAGTTCTTCTTCCGTCCGCCCCGTCTCATTCTTGGTGATCTCTCCGTTATTGCTGATCTTGGCGATCGTCTCCTTGCTGTAGTCGTTCGGTTCCGTAATACCTGTATTAAAAAGGCTTGCCATAAAGCAGTACGGAAGTCCATAGTCTTCATAGGCGAATGCAATATTGCCAAAATAGGTGGATACTACCCGCTTCTCCACTGCCAGGTCGGATGCAAAGCCATATGCCACGAAGCACACGACGATGCCCACCAGGGCCCATACGCGGCGTATCTTTCCCTCATACTGGCCTCCCCGCTTCCACATGGAGATCACCCATATGATGACGGAGACGATACCGATAATCAGGACGGTCAGTTCAAATCCATTAAAGTAGTTATTGATCAGGGTAAGCCCGTCTTTCGCTACCTTAAGATCCTGCGCGTTAAAAGGCGTAACCCGCTTCATAAGCATATATCCGTTTGCCACGCCCAGAACCATCCACAGCACGCTGATAATGATGCGGACGAATACCCTTCGCTTGAACAGATAGACGATGGAAAATGTGATGAATATCATAAAAGCATTGTACAAAAACACCATTGGCGTCCCTGTCATATAATCCCAGGCTTCGAATACCGAATGTCTGGATATGGCTTCTATGGCAAAATTAATGATACATGCCAGCAGCGCATGGAACACCAGGGAAAACCGGTTCATGAATGCATAGACCGGCTTCATCTTCCTGGCAAAGGCGCTGTTGCGGCGTTCCTCTATAATCCGGGCCCGCCGCTCTCTACCTGCCTTCCATGCTGCCTTCACATCTTCTGTCTTCAGATTTTTCAGTTTATGAAACGCCCCTTTTATATCAGGCTTCTTAATATGGATTTTCTTCATAATATCCCCTTATGACTATTTTGCTTTTAGCCCTGCAAGCCTTTCTTTGACTTGCTCCATCATCTGTTTATATGTCTCGAGCTTGTCACGTTCCTCCTGAACTTTTGCCTCCGGCGCCTTGCTTACGAATCGTTCATTGTTCAGCATTCCGGATGCACGGGCAATCTCTTTTTCAAGCCTTGCCTCTTCCTTGCTCAGCCGCTCGATCTCCTGCTCTAAATCAATCAATTCTTCCAATGGCAGATAAACGGTTGCGTCCGGTACTACGATAGATACGGCATCTTCCGCGATGCCGGCCTTATCATGCTGGATGATCAGATCGTTGACGAATGCCATGGACTGGGCAGAATTTCTTAAATATTCCAGTCCCGTGCAGAGTTTTTGATCCTCGCATACCAAATAGGCGGTAACCTTCCTGGAGTTTGGCACATTCATCTTAGCGCGCACGTTCCGGATTCCCCGGATTATCTCTTTGTAATGCTCTACAATATTTTCCGCGATCGGATAATTCCACTTCTCATCATACTTCGGCCATTCGGACATCATAAGAGACTCTTCTTCCGGCACCAGCTTGCCATAGATCTCTTCTGATACGAACGGCATATATGGATGCAGAAGCTTTAAAGACTTCTTCAGCACTTCCCGCAGCGTCCACATCGCGTCATTGGCTGACTTCTGGTCTTCCTCAACGTGATAAATGCGGTATTTGGCAATCTCGATATACCAGTCGCAGAATTCATCCCACATAAAATCATAGATCTTAGACAGCGCAATCCCCAGTTCGTACTTATCCATATTCTCGGTTACGTCTTTTACCAGGTTATTGCACTTGGACATGATCCAGCGGTCTGCCGGGCGTAATTTAAAATCTGCCGGCTCCGTGATCTCCTTATCTTCTATATTCATCATAATGAAACGGGACGCATTCCATACCTTGTTGGCAAAGTTCCGGCTCGCCTCCACCCTTTCATTGTAAAAACGCATGTCATTGCCCGGCGCGTTTCCGGTGATCAAAGTCATACGCAGGGCATCCGCGCCGTACTGCTCGATTATCTCCAGCGGATCGATGCCGTTGCCCAATGACTTGCTCATCTTGCGGCCCTGAGAGTCTCTTACCAGGCCGTGGATGAACACGGTATGGAACGGAGTTTTCCCGGTATGGGCATATCCAGAGAATACCATACGGATTACCCAGAAGAAGATGATATCGTATCCGGTTACCAGAACATCCGTAGGATAGAAGTAATCCAAATCCTCGGTCTTCTCTGGCCATCCCAATGTTGAGAACGGCCACAGCGCAGAACTGAACCAGGTATCCAGGGTATCCTCGTCCTGGGTGAAATGCGTGCATCCGCACTTCGGGCATTTCTCCGGCACGTCGCAGGATACGACAATATCGCCGCACTCATCGCAGTAGTAGGCCGGAATCCTGTGCCCCCACCAGATCTGCCTGGAGATGCACCAGTCACGGATATTCTCAAGCCAATGCAGATAGATCTTGTCAAAACGCTCCGGCACAAACTTAAGGTCGCCATTCTTGACCGCCTCGATGGCCGGCTTCGCAAGTTCTTCCATCCTTACGAACCACTGCTGCTTAACCATAGGCTCCACCGTCGTATGGCAGCGGTCATGGGTACCTACATTATGAGAATGCGGAACTACCTTTACCAGGTATCCCTGCTCCTCCAGATCCTTAACCATTACCTTTCTTGCTTCATAACGTTCCATTCCTGCGTACTTGCCGCCATTTTCATTGATGGTGGCATCGTCATTCATCACATTGATCTCCGGAAGGTTATGGCGCTTGCCCACCTCGAAGTCGTTAGGGTCATGAGCCGGCGTAATCTTAACCGCGCCTGTACCAAATTCCTTGTCTACATAATAATCCGCTACGATCGGAATCTCCCGGTTCACCAGCGGAAGGATTGCCTTCTTGCCTACCAGGTCTTTGTAACGTTCATCATCCGGATGTACCGCGATCGCGGTATCGCCCAGCATCGTCTCGGGACGGGTGGTGGCTATTTCCAGACAGGCATCGCTGCCTACGATAGGATACTTAATGTGCCAGAAGTCTCCGTCCTGCTCTTCATGCTCTACCTCCGCATCCGAGAGAGAAGTCTTGCACACCGGACACCAGTTGATGATTCTGGATCCTCTGTAAATATATCCTTCTTCGTAAAGTTTGATGAACACTTCCTCTACTGCCTTGGAGCATCCCTCATCCATGGTAAAGCGCTCTCTGTCCCAGTCGCAGGATACGCCTAATTTCTTAAGCTGATCCTCGATCGTTCCTGCATATTCCTCTTTCCACTGCCAGGTCCGCTCCAGAAACTTCTCGCGTCCCAGTTCCTTCTTATCGATACCTTCTTCTTTCAACTGGTTGGTAACCTTTACTTCTGTAGAGATCGCCGCATGGTCTGTTCCAGGAACCCACAGCGCGTTGTATCCCTGCATCCTCTTATAACGGATCAGGATATCCTGCAGCGTATTGTCAAGCGCGTGGCCCATATGCAGCTTGCCGGTAATATTCGGCGGCGGCATCACCGTAGTAAACGGCTTCCTGCTCCTGTCCACCTCGGCATGGAAATACTTGTTCTCACACCATTTCTCATATAACTTAGATTCAATCTCCTTTGGGTTGTAGGTTGTCTCTAACTTCTGACTCATAGTTTCCTCCTCATAAATCGTGTCTTACACATCTCTTCACAGTTTTTTCACATTTTACTGTAATGAAAACGCCCTTTACATTACGTAAAGGGCGATTGTAGTCGCGGTACCACCTTTATTATATAGAAAAAACTTCCTCTATACATCTCATCTTATTCTTTAACGGGAACGACTCCGGGACCATCTAGCACCATTCGGGCGCCCGTATGGATGTTCAACAGTCCGGCTCGAAAGCTACCTTCTGCATCTCTGTCATCAAGCGCCTTTCAGCCTCCGGGCCACTCTCTCTTTCGAAAACGAACTTATGCATACTCCTCTTCTTCAATGCCTTTACGTATAAACTATTGAATATCATAGCCATCGAAAAGTATTTTGTCAAGGAGTTTAAAGAATTTTCAGAAAGTCTTAAGGGTTTGCCGCTACCTTGCGCGCCTTCTTGAAACTGCCATGATTCCAGCCCTCTTGTTCCGTTGGCATTGTGCAAATTTTCCAAATGTTTGTCGAATAATATATAGACCTGTCGAATACACCCATGATACAATAGTATATAGGCAGCGAGCGTGCTGCCTGCTATATTAAGGAATGAATCATCAGGGAGGGATCAATTATGAAATGTCCACATTGTGGCGCAGACTTGACAGGCGATACCTGTGAATTCTGTGGCCAGAAAGTAATCGAAAAAGACCAGGGCAGCACGGCAAATAATACCGCCGCCGGAGGATATGCCGGATATAACCCTAATAATCCAGGCGCCTGGAAGCCATCAGGCCCGCCGCCGGAGAAATGGTACGAGAAGACCTGGGTCATCATACTCTTCTTAATCTTCTTATGGCCGATAGGGCTGTTCCTGATGTGGCGTTATAAGAAGAACTGGGGAAAGGTTGCAAAGATCAGCATCACCATCGTGGTGGCGCTCTGCGTGCTGTACTCCTGTACGTCGCCGGATAAGCCGGATACGGACAAGACAGCCGTTCCTAAGACCACTACAGTCAAGGATACGGCTAAGTCTGAGCCAAAGAAGGACGAACGAAAAGAAGAGATCGTAAAAGAACACTATGAGATCGACCTGTCCGCAGGCAATTATACTGCTGGTAAGGATATTCCGATCGGAACCTATAATATTACAGCAACTTCCGGAACCGGAAATGTATCTTCTTCCAACATGTTCTCCGGCGGACTCAATGAAGTCATGAGCCCGGACGACGACGGAATCTCCCAGCAGTCCTTTAACGGACTAAAAATGAAGAAGGACGTAGTCCTTACGGTCGGCGGGGATGTCGTCATACATCTGATCGCCGAGGATGCGCAGACAGGCACGGTCGCAGCAAGAGGCGAGGCTTCCGGAAGTCCGATAGACCTTCCGGCAGGGAACTACACGGCAGGCACGGAATTTCCTGCCGGCATCTACACCGTGATCGCCACAGGCGGCACCGGAAATGTATCTTCTTCCAATATGTTCGATGGCGGGCTCAACGAAGTCATGGGACAGGAAGGCTTTGGAGTTACACAGTTTAACAATGCCGTCTTCACCGAAGGCGTAACATTAACCGTATCAGGCACTTCCATCCAACTGGTTCCTGTAGGAGAATAATAAGCATATGAAAATCAGCCCTCGCCTTTCACGTAATGTGAAAGGCGAGGGCTGTTGTCATGCTGCCTCTATCTACTATTAAAACTGTCTTGCGCGTCTTCTTAAGACAACCACGGTTCCAGCGCCTAATGCTGCTAACAGTACCACAAGGTACAGAATGCCTTGTGCTTCATCGCCGGTCTTAACCGAGCCATTCGTTCCGGTATTGCCTTTTCCATTGCTTCCATTTCCTGCATTGCCGGATGCTGATGCCTGGTCTGAGAATGTGCATTTTACTTCCTTGCTCATTCCTTCTGCTGTCAGGCCTTCCGCATCGGTAATCATAATCTTAACGGAATAATTTCCATTTTCTGTAACTTTTAATGTAGAGCCTGTCTCTCCCTTGATCTCTTTGCCGTCTTTATACCATACATAGGTACAAGGCAGTCCTTTGATGTCATGGCTGGCAATAGCCGTCAGCGTGATCGTCTCGCCTGGCTTTGCTTCTGTCTTATCAGCCTTGATGGTGACCTCAGGAGCATTCAGCTTCCAAACTGAAGTCAAAGTCATCTCATTGGTTACCACATCATTCGCCATATCCCATTTGTTTCCATCCGGGTCTGTCCAGCCGTCCAGCGTGTAGCCCTTGCTTGTCATCTCCGGGATGCTGGCCGGGTTGATAACGCTTCCTGGAGTTGCCATAATCTTCTCCTGAGAAGAATCTTTTCCTACAAACCATATTGGAACCTCGTCTCCCCACTCAAGCACCTGAGAATTGGTCTCATCTCGTCTTATGCCCAGAGTATCCCATCCTGACACAAAAACGCTCAGATCAGGAGTAACACCGTCTACATACTTGATGATATCTCTTCCGACTATGCCATTGTCATCTGTCACTATGACCGGATCAGATGGCATGAACTCTCCTGTCACGTCTATCATCGCGCCCTTGTTAACATCCTTATGCTCCTGCAGATATACATCGCCAGAGATCGTCGGAGCGCCGCTCAGTCTTAAATTGGAATAACTTACATCGCCATTGTAATATCCTCTAAGCGCGATAGCGCTTCCATCCGATTCGGATGTATTATCTGAAATGGTTCCGCCGCTTATATCTATGATCACGCCATAGTCGTCTCCAGGAAAACTAGCAGCGTCACCGCCTCTGCAGTCCCAAGCCGAAATTGCTCCGCCAACCCAGTCGGCCTTATTATTCGTTATAGAGCCGCCGGTCATTACGAGTTTGGCGCTATGCACATCTGTTGCAGATGACCATTTATAATTGTCATTAACCATGTGGATCGCGCCGCCATTTCCAGTTGTTGCCGTATTATTCTTAATCTCCGTTCCATTCAGGTATACTGTGCCGGTGCTGATATAGATTCCGCCACCCGCTATGGCACTATTTCCTTCTATGGTTCCTCCGTTCAGGTAAGCTACGCCGCCATCATTTACACGCATTCCTCCGCCGCATTCCCAGTCGCCGCTAGGATCATACTCGTTATTTCTGATGCTGCTGCTGCCTTCCATCGTAAATTTGCCGCCAGTACCACAGTCAACTCCCCAGCAGCCGTTATTCTCTATGATTGTATCGATAATCGTCAATTCGCTGGAAGGGCCAACGTAAACCAACGGACTATATGTTGGCGCTACTTTAGCGTTCGCCTTGTTACCGTCTATGGTTACATTGGTAAACGTTACATTTCCCCAAATTTTGATAACTTCTGACCCCAGATCCATTTTGCTGGTATCATAATCTTCATCCAGCTTGATCGTCACATCACTCAGATCATGATTTACCTCGATCCAATAGGTAGTGTCGCAGATAATGATTGTTCCGCCTTTGCCTGCCAGTTCATATGCCTTGTCAAATGTTTTTACCGGCTTATCCTTTGACAATCCATCGTTGCTGTCGCTTGCTCCAGCGCTTATGGCATCATTCAGATAAATGGTGTTTCCTTCTGCTTTCGCTTCTATACTCTTGTCAGAATCCTGGTTCCCGGCATCCCCTACTGCCTTAAGCACGGCCTTATTCTGTACTTTCCCCTCATTGGAAGAATTCTTATTCTCCTCTTTAGAAGAATCCTTATTCTCTTCCTTAACGGCGTCCGATACCTTCTTATCCGTATCTTCTGCCTCTTTCTTGTCTTCTGCCTTATTTTGCCCCTCCCCTTGGGCATCTTCTACCTTAGGCTCTCCTGAGCCTTTGCTATCAATCTCTTCTGCGCGCACTCCGCTTGGCAGCATAGCTAACGACACAGTAAGAGAAAGAACAAGCGCCAGAAGGCATTTCTTGACCTTATTCCTCTGCATTTCTTTTCCTCCTGTTTCAGAAATCCCTCAAATTTTCAGACGAATTCCCTTAAATTTTACCAAATCGCTGAAACATTCTATATGTTTTTACCGAAACCGTACTGTTTTTACAGATTTTCAACAAGCGTAAAGAAAAAGCGGGCTTAAATAAGCCCGCTGTAATCTGGATATCTTCACTATTTTATTTTCTTTAATACCAGCCTTAGTAATTCCTCTGTGTCTATATCAGGATTCTCGCTTACGATATGATAGATTCCTTCTATCTCACCTGGCTTTTCTTCCAGATCCTCCGCGGTCTCCTCAAGACTCTTCCCCTTCTGGCATTTCTTCTGGATCTGGGTGATTAGTTTTAAGGCCTCGCCCTCGCTTCGGCCCTCGTTCCTTCCATCCATCTGGCCTTCTTCTCTCACCTGGCGCATATGCTTCTCTTCATCGTATTCGTATATGCTCACTTTGCTCGCCTCCGCTCTGTTTTTGCTTAGAAATTCCGACAGGATCCCTTCCGCGATGCATTCCGTCACCGCCCGCTCTACGGCCGCCGAGATCTCCATGACCCTCGCATAGCCGCGTACCCTCTGGGTGTACCTGGCATAGTCGGATAAGGTCCGGCAGGACTCCATCAGCTGCCGGTTCTTCCCTTCGTTGATGTTCAGCATGACCGCTTCCAGTTCCAGCGCCGGGGACTCCTCCGGTACCGTGTAGGCATCCGACAGCCGCAGGATCCTCCTTTCCGGCTGCTCCTGCTCTCCGTTATAGAAAATCAGGAACCTGGGGGTCGGCACCCGAACGATCCTGCTCCCGTACAAATTCGCATCCCGGATCATTGCCGAGTACAGGTCCGTTACATACATCAAATGGCGAAGGGGCAGGTTCGGGCTGTAGGTGGACTGGTGTTCATACAGCGCAAGCCTCGAGTCGATGATAAACGAGATGTCGTTATGCATGGACATGTAGATGGCATTCTCCAGAGTGTTGATCTCCAGAAGTTCCGGATCGTCATAACTGGTTCCATTGACTGCATTATAGAGTTCCAACAATTCCTTCTTCTGACTGAATATCATCTCAAACAGTCGGGCCTTATAGGTACGGTTTGGCGCTGCGGCCGGTGTCGCGTTTGTTCTGTTCATATGGGATCCTCCTTTGCGTTCTGCCAAAGAGGCCCGCCGGCACCTATCCTTAACGAAACCTCTCTGCTCTTTCATTTCCTGGGTACAAGCATTGAGATTTCTTCTTGACGCCTGACGGCTGATATGGAATCAGATGCGGCTGATACCGCTTAGAATATCAGAAATATAATGCTCTGAAGTTATTTTAGCACAGACCTGAGGTCTGTGCCATAATAATTCCAATGTTAATCTGTAATATTTTAAGTTTACTTTTGTTCCCCAAACTCTTATCATAGAAGTAACAAAAATTAAATTCATATTAAGGAGGCCCACTATGAAAATACTGATAATAAACGGAAGCCCGCACCCGCATGGAACTACTTCTCTTTTAAGGAATGCCTTTGAAGAAGGCGCTAAAAGCAAGGGACACAGCATAACCACATTTCATGCTGGACAAGAGACACTTCACTCCTGCCTTGGCTGCGACCATTGCCGCACGGCTGACGAAGGATGCGTATATAAGGATGGAATGGAGACGCTGAATCCGCTCCTGCTGGAAGCCGACTGCGTAGTCTTTGTAACGCCCCTGTATTATTTCGGGATGAGCAGCCAGTTAAAAATGGTAATCGACCGCTTCTACGCCAATAATGCGAAACTGCGCGAGCAGAATAAAAAGGCTGTTCTTCTGGCTGCCTGCGGAGACGCGGACGAGTGGACGCTGGATGCCTTGGATCATCATTATCATGCATTGTGCCATTATCTGCGCTGGGAGAACGCAGGCGAAATCAATGCCATCGGAATGTACACGCCGGATGACTTAAAAGGCAGCGATTACATAGAAAAGGCCAGAGCACTTGGAAGTTCCCTGGCTTAACTTCCTATTAGATCAGGCTAAGACTCTTCATCACATACAGCCATCCAGTTAAGGTAAATGCGCTGAACAGGGTCGTCAGCATGACCACGCTGGAAGACAGCACGCCCTCATGCCCCATATTCCTGGCCATGACAAAGCAGCTGACCGTGGTGGCTGAGCCCAGCATTACCAGGATCGCCACCAGTTCCTCCTGCCGGAATCCCATCTGGGCGGCAAGCGGCAGAAAGATGGCGGCAAACCCTATCAGTTTGATCAATGTGGCGGCCACTGCCGGCTTCACCTTGGCAAACGCTTTGCGAATGTCGAACGTGGCCCCCATCGCCATGAGTCCCATAGGCGTAGCTACTCCTGCCACGCTATTTACCGTCTTCTCCATAATGTTGGGCATTGGTATGCGAAGCGCTGACCAGGCTAGTCCAGCCACAATACCGATAATAATCGGGTTCTTGATAATCCCTATCAGCGTCCTCTTTACAACATGCCGATCCAGCCCATTCTGGCCCGGCCGAAATAAGGACAGCACCAGTACAGCCATCATATTGTAAAGCGGCACGCTTCCAATGATCATTAGCGGAGCCATGCCTGCCGTCCCGTAAATATTCTGGATAAACGCAATTCCCAGAAGCGCCGCGCTGCTTCGGTAGGAAGACTGGATAAATTCTCCTTGTATGGACTTATCCTTCCAAAGAAATGAGACTGCCGTAGAAATGGCGATGCTTATCACCGTTGCTCCAAAACAGAACAGCACGAACTTCATATTCCATACTTCTTCAAAATCCACCGTAGCCAGGTCACTGAATACCAGCACCGGCAGTGGTATCAGGAACACGAATTTATTCATCTCGTCCGCAAGCGTATCGCTGATAAATCCGATTTTCTTAAAAAAAAGCCCCAATATCATCATCAGGAACACCGGGACTGTTGCATTCAGACTAAAAACTAGATTTTCCATTTGCTGCATGATTCCCTTCCAGACAGACATATTCCTGCCTGCATTTTATTCCTTCTATTTTGCAACATGCAGTCAGCATCTGTCAATGATTCTGATTATTTCCTTTTTAATTCCATCCTATCTTTTTGCCCCCTTGATTCGTTATATATAATAGAATAAGATAAACGTTTTGAAGTTCTAGTATCAGGAAAGGAGGACTATGTGGATACCGATTTTCTTTTAATCAGAAAAATGAAGCAAGGGAAAGATGACGCTTGCGACTTATTTGTTCAAAAATATTATCCGGATATTCTAACTTATTGTAGTCATCACTGTCCTGATAAAGGATATGCCGAAGACTTGGCGCAAGAGACTTTTTTGAGATTTTTCGCGAATCTGTCATCCTATCATTATAAAGGGAAGACAAAAAATTACTTATACACGATCGCCTCTAACCTGTGTAAAGACTATCTGAAAAAGCGAAAAGATATCCCGGTTGATAAAGCCAGGCCAAACGATGAGGCCGGCCCGGACGAGCCCCAGATGGCGGAGGTCATAAATAGGCTTACTCTAGAATGGACGCTGAGGCAATTGCCGGATGAATTGCTTGAGGTGATTATCTTTTATTATTTCCAGGAACTTAAACTTAGGGAAATTGCCGGGATATTGCATATCAGTCTCCCATTAGCGAAGTATCGGCTAAGACAGGCAAAGATACAGTTAGAAAAACTTCTGGGAAAGGAGGACGAACATGAATCTGGAAGAAAAACTTAAAAACTATAAAAAAATGACACTGATTGAGCCGCAGACCGAAAAAGTGCAGGAAGTCATCCGAAAATCAAGGGAAGCCTTTTATACGTCAGAAGAAGGAAATGATTTATCTTATTTTGAGTTCTTAAGGATACAGCTCAGAGTAATACAGAAAAGATGGTGGATCCTTCAATTTGTGCTTCTGCTAATATTATGGTTCGTGCTGATGGCCGAATGGGAGGCGGTCTATATCCAAAGAAGCATGGGAGTCATAGCATCCTTATTTGTGATTCTCATTATCCCTGAATTATGGAAAAACAGGACATTCCAATGTATGGAAATAGAGGCATCCTCTTATTACTCTCTCAGACAGGTCTATGCCGCCCGCATGCTGCTGTTCGGCATTACAGACCTTGCCCTGCTAACCATATTCTGCGGATCTGCTTCTATTGGACTGCATTTTAAGCTGATGGAATTAATGATTCAATTCTTATTTCCGTTAAGCGTAACTGCCTGCATTTGTTTCGGAATACTATGCAGCAGATATTCCTTCAGTGAAACAGTAGCCATCTCCTTGTGCATTCTATGGAGCGCAGTGTGGATGTTCATGATCTTAAATGAAAATGTGTATAGACGGATCACAGTCCCTATATGGCTTTCATTATTAGGATTTGCGGTGATTTTCCTGGCTGCTTCCGTCTATCGTACGCTAAAGTACTGTAATCGATATTGGGAGGTGCCCTTTGATGAAATTAAAGTTTGAGAATTTAACAAAAGAGTTTGGAGATTTTACCGCCGTAGACCATCTGAACCTTACTACGACTAACGGCGTCTACGGGCTGCTGGGCGTAAATGGAGCTGGTAAAACTACCCTCATGCGGATGCTGTGTACCTTGCTCAAGCCCACAAGCGGAACCATTACTTGTAATGGCAGAGATATCTTTGAAATGGACGGCAATTACCGGAAACTGCTAGGCTATCTGCCACAGGAATTTGGATTCTATCCGGAATTCACGGTTCAGGAGTATCTTCTTTATATTGCGGCGTTAAAAGGGATACGGCCTGTTGTCGCCAGGAGGCGGGTTAAGGAACTGATCGCCAAAGTCGGACTTACCAAAGCGGCAGGCAAAAAGATGAAAAAATTATCCGGCGGAATGAAGCGCAGGGCTGGAATCGCGCAGGCTATGCTAAACAATCCGAAAATCCTGGTGCTTGACGAGCCCACGGCAGGGCTTGATCCGAATGAAAGGATTCGTTTCCGCAATCTCATCAGCGAACTATCCGAAGAACGCCTGGTACTGTTATCTACCCACATTGTTTCCGATATCGAATATATCGCAAACGAAATCTGGCTAATGAAGGACGGGAAACTTATGCACAAGGGCAGCGCGGATCAAATCATTAGTTCCATGCCTCAAGACGTTTGGGAGTGTCTTGTGGACAAGAGCATGGTGTCCGCTTTCATCAAAAAATATAAAATATCAAATATGAAATCCGAACCGCATGGCGTCGAGCTGAGGATCATATCCAGCGAGAAACCCTGCGCAAGCGCTAGGCATGTGGAAGCGTCATTGGAGGATGTCTTTTTATACTATTTTGGGGAAAAGGCGGGTGATGAAGATGCTGCGGTATGAATGGAAGAAAGTCTTCTCTAAATTTAAGAATAGAATAACCGTCCTTCTTTTGCTGGTCATACTCATCATAACCAGTATTCTGACGATAAACCGGGTTGAGTATGTCGACGGGAACGGAAATCATTCCAGCGGTATTTCTGCCGCAAGAAAACTCCGGGCAGAAAAAAACAAGTGGGAAGGTTATCTTACAGAAGAGGTATTCCAGGAAGTCGTCAAAACGAATGCAAAAATAGCGAATTCACAAGCAGCGCTGTCGCAAGATATTGATGAACAGAACAAAGAATATGCTAAGAAGCAGGGGTTCCAAGGTATTACGGATCTGATCAATAATGCATTCAGCGAATGGAGAGATTACAATTATTATGCGATTGACACCGTCTCCGCAGAAGACGCAAAACAAGTCTACGATAAAAGAATTTCGAATTTAAAAGAATGGCTTGATTCGGGAGAAGAAACATTTACAGAGGGGCAAAAGAATTATTTAATCCACCAATATGAAAGCCTTAAGACCCCGTTTTATTATAAATACGTAGATGGATGGAGCGCATTGCTGCAGAACATATCAACCTTTATACTAATTCTGGCATTGATCATAGGTTTTCTGGTGTCCGGCATATTCTCAGACGAGTTCCAGGCAAAAGCGGATTCGATTTTTTTCTCATCAAAATTAGGAAGAAATAAAGCGATTCTATCCAAAATGGGTGCTGGATTTTTGATTACTTCCGTTTTTTACATTATGTTCGTACTTCTATATACTTTTATTGTACTATGGGCATTAGGCGCAGATGGAGCAAATTGTCCCATCCAGCTGGATCTGTGGAGAAGCATCTACAACATAACCTTTTTCCAGGCCTATCTTCTCATTGCAGCAGGCGGCTATATAGGTACTTTATTTGCCTCTACGCTTTCTATGCTTGTATCCGCGGCAGCACGTTCTACTGCGACAGCAATTATCGTGCCTTTTATTCTATTGTGCGCCTTTCCTTTTTTGAGCAGGATCATTACATTGCCTCAGATCTGCTCGTTCTTCCCGGACCAGCTGCTAGAGGTATATATCTCCATCAAAGACTTCGCACTGGTGGAAATAGGCGGCAAGGTAATGGATATCGCAGGGGTAATCCTTCCCGCTTATCTGGCTGCCTGCCTGTTGCTCCAGCCTGTATTGTATCGTATTTATAAAAAAGCGGAAGTACGATAATCCGAATCAATCCTGGCTTTACTGTAATAACTTTTTATAGATGTTATAATCCTCTTCTTTAAACACATTGAAGATCACCCGTTCCAGCTTGGAGGAAGACAGGTAGCGATCCACCGTCTCTACGGCGATCTGGGCCGCCAGTTTGTTGGGAAAATGAAATTCTCCAGTGGAGATGCAGCAGAACGCGATGGACTTAAGCCCTTCCTTCTCTGCCAGCTTCATGCAGTTTAAATAGCAGGACTTGAGTTCCTCTTTCTGCCTCTGCGTCACCTCCAGCCCCACGATTGGGCCTACCGTATGAATTACATGGCTGGCTGGCAGATTGTATCCCTGCGTGATCTTCGCTTTTCCCGTGGGCTCTTCATGGCCCTGCTCTTCCATCATCCTGGCGCACTCGTTCCGAAGCTGTATCCCCGCCGCGGAATGGATTGCATTGTCAATACAGCCGTGGCAGGGCACAAAGCATCCAAGCATCTGGCTATTGGCGGCATTGACGATGGCATCCGCCCGAAGCCTGGTAATATCCCCTCTCCAGAGGGAGATCCTGTCCATATTCTTGATGCCGATACAGGTGTAGATGTCTCCAATGACCGGGATATCCTCATAATCCACAATGCCTTTTTCTTCTGCCTCTTCTGTCAGGAACTCGTCCTGTCCGGTCATGAATTCTTCTGAAGCCTCCCCTGGCCAGCGCACATTCATTAGGCTTCTTAGAAGCCGACGCTTCTCATCATAATTTATGGGCTCTCTGATGGATGCATATCCATCGTTTTCATTCTTCAAATATCGAATCAGGCTATCTACTCTCTCTTCTCTTATCATAGGCTCCTCCTAGTCCTGCAAGCATCCGGCAATCACCGAATACGCCCGGTAAAGTTCCTCGTAGGTTGTCCGGCAGTTAGCCGGGCTGGTGGATGGAAGTCCGATAGCCTCTACCCCTGTCTCAGGGTAGCAATATCTCTTATATAACTGGGCTGCCTTAGTCCCTGTCGTGAATATGGCCCGGATATCCGCATGATCAAGAATCCTCTTCATATCATTGGCCTTCGCGTTGCGGATACTACCGTCATCCGCTCCTTTGATCTCGCATCCGGCCAGCACGTCCCAGACAGCGATACGGTTTCGCAGCGCAAAAGCAATCTTCTCCTCCTTTGTCAGTGGAAGTTCCTCACCGCACACGTCCGATATTACCTTCCAGAAGCGATTCCTGGGATGCCCGTAATAGAATCCCACTTCCCTTGACTTCGGAGAAGGCATGGTTCCCAGCATAAGAATCCGGGACTCCTTATCATAGATTGGCTGGAAGTTATGAGTAATGTATTCTGGCTCCATCTTATCACGCTCCTTTATTCAGACGCAAGCAACCGGTAGATGCGTTCCGCGTCAGATACAATCTGCCCGGGGAATCCCACGTATTCCAGAAGGCGTATGGCATTCGTCTTTTCATTGATTCCCCTGTGGATTTTATAGTCAAATACAATGTCATCCTCCCCCTCCTGCTCGCAGAAATAATAATGCTCATACTCCCGGTCAAGCAGTTTCACCAATTCCATATCATGGGAGGCTACCAGCACCAGGCAGTTCCTCTCTTCTAAGTACCTCAGGATTGCCGCGGAGGCCGCAATCCGCTCCTTCGTATTGGTTCCCCGAAGGATCTCGTCTATCGCGCAGATCACCAATTCATTCTCCTGCATATATCCAAGCATGCGGTTCAGCGACCGGATCTCCTTCATATAATAACTTTCGCCTTCCATCAGGCTGTCCTTCACAGCCATGGATGTGGCTATGTAGGCATGAGGAATCTCTGCGATGCCTGCCATGCAGGTATGGATGGTCTGAGCCAGGATGCAGTTTACCGTTACAGCCTTGATGAAGGTGGATTTTCCGGATGCATTCGACCCTGTTACGATGCTGTTCCTAACCATCACGACATCATTTAAGACCGGCTCTTTCAGCAGGGGATGGTACAGGCCCTCCAGATGAACACAGGAATCCTGGCTGAACTTTGGCAGGCAGTAAAGCGGCAGGCTTTTTCGGAATGACACCACGCTGATCAGGGCATCCAGTTCCCCCACAAGACGGTATACCTTTTTAAAATGCTCCATCTTCCGCTTCAACTGCCTTATAGCCTGGTTATACATGGTAAAATCAATGAGCGTGGCTCCCGTGAGGTAGGTTGCGAATAGTTCCATCGCGTCTCCTTGCATCCCGGCCTGTCTGCGCACCGTTGCCTTTCGAAGCCGCTTCTCTGCCTCGCCCAGCTGCGCCACATGCATCGATATCTCGCCAAATCGTTTCTCATAGCCGCCGCTGGTTCCTTTTGTCAACTCTCGTCCAGTATAGATCAGCCCCCGGACGCTCTCCATCAGTTCCAGATGGATCTCATACTTCTGCTTCATAACCGCATAAATGCAAAGATTGCATATAAATATCATACCAAATACTGTCAATCCATATCCATTTCTAAGGATGACCGCCCCAGCCAGAGAGAGGAAAAGAAGCGCCTGCATTAGCCGGTAGAACCAGCTGTGGCCAATCTGGAAATCTTCGATCTCATCCAGGACTTGCGGCAGATAATAGCTGCTGTCCCTTTTTCCGAGCGCCATCAGCTTGACCTGGGCTTCTTCCCTTTCCCTCTCGTTATCTTCCATGTAGCGCATCTTCTCTTCCATCTTCTCAAGCGAAGCCGTATCCTGGGATACGTTCCTTAACAGCGCATAGAGGTACTGCTCTCCCGCAAAAGACTCGCATTGGTTCATGCGCTCGTAAATCTGGTTCATATCCAGATCGCCCCACGTAAGATCATCCAGGGGATGCAAGGCCTGTTCACTGACCGCGTTCCAGTACATAGATATCTCTTTATAATCATAAGCAGCAGGCTCCGGCATCCGTCCGAATTTCTTCCTGACAATCCGATATGCCCTCCTTATCCTCTCCCATCTTGCATACACGCTTCCGATAACGAATACGCAGATCAGGCCTGCAATCACAATGGCCGACTCCATAGGCAGTCCTCCTTATTACGCTTATTGGATATATCTTAACACGAAACCACTTTTTTTGCCATATAAAGACTAAAAAGGCAGACTGTAGACAAAGTCCGGAGCATCCGCTCGGGATTTTTTCGTAAAGAGCTTCTCATATAGAAAAGAGAATGATTGCATTTTATCCATACATATTTTCAATATATCATCAGAGAAAGATACCAGTCAATCAGCCGAATCCCATAAAGCAGACTGATTGCCATGCCTATGCACAGGAATGGCCCGAAAGGAAAATGGGCCTTGCGGTCAGCCTTCTGGGCAGCCAGAAGATAGCACCCGTAGATGCCGCCAAAGAGAATGGCCAATGCTGCCGATACCAGCGTGATCTTCCATCCCAGAAATAGTCCGCAGGCAGCCATCAGTTTAATATCTCCGCCCCCAAAAGCCCCGGGAATCACGATCGATAGCACAAGCATCGGAAGGCTTACACACAGCGCGCCTGCCAGACGGGCTAAAAGCGAAGTCTCGGGCATGGTGAATATGGATATGGCCGCAAGTATCACCATCGCGATCTGGCATCCATCTTCAATCTCCATTGTTTCTATATCCAGGAATGCCACCACCGTCAATATGCAAAAAAATGCAAATACCGTCAGGGCCGTTCCGTAGTTTTCGTATTTATACACGCACAGCAGCGCCAGGAGGCCTCCCAGCACTTCTATCAGCGTATCCCTGATTCCGATGGCTGCCTTGCAGTAACGGCATTTCCCATTCAGGAACAGGTAACTGAATACTGGCACCAGGTCCTTAGGTTCCAGCCTCTCCCCGCAGGAGGGGCATATAGAGAAGTACTTTACAAAGGACATCTGCCTTGGCACCCGGTAAATAATCACATTTAAAAACGAAAAAATGCAAGTTCCTGCAATGATCACCAATATGCCCATTATAATTTCACATATCAATACTCCCATACATTCCTCCTTGCATAAATTATATAGTGAAACCTTTTTGTTCTTACTTTTGTCTCCAATTCTTAATCATTAACTATTATCCTCCTATTTCTGATTATGAACCTTAGTCTTGGGCCTGCACTTGTTTTATGTAATCTGCCCTCTGGCTGGAGAAAAGTTCCTAACCCCGTCATTTCAGCATTTCATGACATCTTTATTAATAATATGTTTAATATACACTTTTCTTCAAATATTATCAATAATCAACAAACCAATCCTAATCATACATTCTTATGCATTTTCCTGAAAATTTAGTTTGATCATGGCAGATGTGTCAAAAAATAAACTTTATCCTAAAATTACATATTAAAATTGCATAAACAATTCCCCTATGCTATAATTTTTCCAACACGTACTAATCACAAAGGGTAACGCCTGCGTGAAAAGGCGCACAGATTCGTATGATATATAGGGGCAGGGGAATTCTGCCTTTTTAGGACCTGACGCCATAGGCGCCGGGTCTTTTTTATTCGGTTTCATCATGAAGAAGGCGCGGTAGAACGAATACTAATAGGATGGGGTGATCTATGAAAGATTTAAAGTATTTAATTGATAAGCTGAAGACACAAAGATCCCTGACTAGGGATGAATGGACAGCGCTGATTGTCGGAAGGACGCCGGAACTTGCCGGATATCTCTTCGAACTCGCCCGCAAGGAGCGCCACCTGCACTACGGACATGACGTGTATGTCCGGGGGCTGATCGAATTTACCAACTATTGCAGAAATGACTGCCTCTATTGCGGCATCCGCAAAAGCAATCCCCACGTCAGCCGCTACCGGCTTAGTGAGGAACATATTCTGGACTGCTGCCGGATCGGGTATGATCTGGGATTTCGCACCTTCGTGCTGCAAGGCGGGGAGGATGGCTATTACACCAGGGAGCGGATGGTACATCTGATTGAGCGCATCCGGTTCAGACATCCGGATTGCGCCATCACGCTTTCCATCGGCGAGAAATCCCGGGAGGACTACCAGGCATTCTATGAGGCAGGCGCCAACCGGTATCTCTTACGGCACGAGACATTTAACGCCAACCACTATTCCAGGCTGCATCCGCCGTCTTTAAGCGCTGCGGCCCGGCAGAAATGTCTCTGGGATCTAAAAGACATTGGCTACCAGACAGGCACTGGATTCATGGTGGGCTCGCCTTACCAGACGCCACAGGATCTGGCCGAAGATATGCTCTTTATCCGGGAACTCAATCCGCAGATGGTGGGCATCGGGCCATTTATTCCCCACCATGACACGCCGTTTTCCAACGAGGCGGTCGGAACTCTGGAACTGACTTTGTTTATGCTGGGGCTTCTTAGGCTGATGCTTCCCAAGGTCCTGCTGCCATCCACCACGGCGCTTGGCACCATCGATCCGAAGGGGCGGGAACTTGGAATTCTGGCGGGGGCTAATGTGGTCATGCCCAATCTGTCGCCTACCGGCGTGCGAAAGGACTATGCGCTGTATGACAACAAGATCTGCACCGGGGACGAGGCCGCGGAATGCCGCCAATGCCTGGAGAGGCGCATGGAATCCATCGGCTACCGCGTCGTCACAGCCAGGGGCGATTCGCTGAACCTATAAACGATTATGCTATCTGATATCAGGAGGAAATAAGTTATGTATGATGTAAATTCAAAACACGCTGAAGACTTTATCAACCACGAGGAGATTTTGGAGACTCTCGCTTACGCGGATGAGAACAAGGATAATCTGGAACTGGTGGAATCCTTGATCAATAAGGCTGCCTTAAGAAAGGGACTTTCCCACAGAGAGGCCTCCGTGCTTCTTGCCTGTCAGGACCCCGCCATGAACGAGAAGATATTCAAGCTGGCAGAACAGATTAAGAAGGATTTCTACGGAAACCGTATCGTCATGTTCGCCCCTCTGTACCTTTCCAACTACTGTATCAATGGATGCACCTACTGTCCTTATCATATGAAGAACAAGCATATCGCAAGGAAGAAACTGACCCAGGAAGAGATCCGCAAGGAAGTCATCGCGCTCCAGGATATGGGGCACAAGCGTCTGGCTCTGGAGGCCGGCGAGGATCCGGTGCACAACACCATGGATTATTACCTGGAATGCATTGACACCATATATAAAATCAAGCATAAAAATGGGGCCATCCGCAGGGTAAATATCAACATCGCAGCCACGACGGCGGACAATTACCGCCTTCTGAAAGAAGCAGGGATCGGTACATACATCCTGTTCCAGGAGACCTATCATAAGGAAAGTTATCTGCAGCTCCATCCCACGGGTCCGAAGCATGATTACGACTATCACACTGAGGCTATGGACCGCGCTATGGAAGGCGGCATTGACGATGTGGGAGTAGGCGTTCTGTTCGGCCTGGATAAGTTTCGCTATGAATTTGCAGGACTTCTGATGCATGCAGAGCATCTGGAAGCAGCATTCGGCGTTGGCCCGCATACCATCAGCGTACCCCGCCTGCGCAATGCCGACGACATCGACGCGTCCTCCTTTACCAATGGAATCGATGACGATACCTTTGCCAAGATCGTGGCCTGCATAAGAATCGCGGTTCCATACACCGGCATGATCATCTCCACCAGGGAAAGCCAGAAAACCAGAGAGCGCGTTCTTCACCTGGGCATCTCCCAGATCAGCGGAGGTTCCAGAACCAGCGTCGGCGGCTACTGCGAGCCGGAGCCGGAAGATGAGAAATCCGAGCAGTTCGATGTCATCGACAACCGTACTTTGGATGAGGTCGTTCGCTGGCTGATCGAGATGGAATACATACCAAGTTTCTGTACTGCATGCTACCGGGAAGGCAGAACCGGCGACCGCTTCATGTCCCTTTGCAAGAGCGGGCAGATCCAGAACTGCTGCCATCCCAACGCGCTGATGACGCTGGAGGAATACTTGACCGATTACGCTTCTCCTGAGACAAAAGCGCTTGGGCAGAAACTGATCGACAAGGAAGTATTCAACGTACCGAATGAAAAGGCGCGCGCGGTAGTCCTGGAGAATCTGAAACTGATCCGTGAAGACAACCGAAGAGATTTCCGTTTCTAATTATAGGTCCATCCGGGCCCAAAGGAGGTATTCGAAATTATGAGTCTAAATAACACGCCCTCTTCCGAGCGGGTACACATCGGCATCTTCGGCAGGCGCAACGCCGGGAAATCCAGCATCATCAATGCCCTGACCGGACAAAGCCTGGCAATCGTATCGGATGTCAAGGGCACCACCACCGACCCTGTGCTAAAGGCCATGGAACTGCTTCCTCTTGGCCCTGTCGTCATGATCGATACGCCAGGGCTGGATGACGAAGGAGAACTTGGAGCGCTGCGGATCCAGAAGGCATACCAGGTGCTTAACAAGACGGATATCGCCGTCCTGGTGGTTGACGGCACGGCTGGCATGACCCGCGAAGACCTTCTTATTCTTGACCGGATCAAGGATAAGAAAATCCCATATGTGATCGTCATGAACAAGGCTGACCTAGCCGGCCCGGGTGCAGCGTCTCAGGCCGCTCCTTCGGACACGCCGGATGAGCACGTCATCTGGGTCAGTGCAACCGCCAGCCGGAACATCCATGAACTGAAGGAACTGATCGCAGGCCTTGCCCCCGCCGATGACGGCGACCGTCGCATTGTAGGGGATTTGATCCATCCTTCCGATTTCGTAGTGCTGGTAGTTCCCATAGATAAGGCTGCCCCTAAGGGCCGCCTCATCCTGCCTCAGCAGCAGACGATACGGGATATCCTGGAATCGGATGCCACGGCCATCGTGGCCAAGGAAGATGAACTAAGCCGTACCCTTGAGACTCTTGGGAAAAAGCCATCTCTGGTCATCACGGACAGCCAGGTCTTTGCCAAAGTTTCGAAGGCCACCCCGCAGGACATTCCTCTGACTTCTTTTTCTATCTTATTTGCAAGGTATAAGGGGAATCTTAAGACTGTAGTAAATGGGGCCAGATACCTGGATTCTCTGAAGGAGAATGACACGGTACTGATCTCGGAAGGCTGCACCCACCACCGTCAGTGCGAAGATATCGGAACGGTAAAACTGCCACGCTGGATACAGGAGTATACCGGCAAGAAATTGAACTTTACGTTTACCAGCGGGACGGAATTCCCACTGGAACTAAATCCCTATCAGTTGATCGTCCATTGTGGCGGCTGCACGCTGAATGAGCGGGAGATGAAATACCGTCTCAAATGCGCACAGGATGCCGACGTTCCCATGACCAATTACGGAACGGCCATCGCATATATGCAGGGCATCCTGGAACGCAGTCTAGACATATTTCCATCTTTAGATTATATTTAGAAAATCTTCAGAATTATAACAAGGGATACTTAATAATTCCCCTATACAATAAGACCATAGAAAGCAAGCATTCCGGTCTTATCGTATAGGGGGGTTATTTATGAGAGCATATATTGAAGAAAGGAAAAATGAAATACTTGCCATCAGTCCATTTGCGGATCTTAACTATGAGCGTGCATATTCCGCCACATCCCTGATCTTGATGTTCTTCCTCTTTTCCTTTACCGGATGGATCTGGGAAGTCCTGATCCACATCATAGAAGACGGAATGATCATCAACCGCGGCCTTCTTCTCGGGCCATGGCTTCCCATCTACGGAACCGGCGGCGTCCTTATCCTGATGCTGTTAAAAAGATGGCGCAGCCAGCCGCTTATAACCATGGGGCTCATCATGCTCTTATGCGGAACCGTCGAATACATTACCAGCATTGGCCTGGAGTTCTTTTTCGGGCAAAGATGGTGGGATTACAGTGACATGCTCTTTAACTTCCAGGGCAGGATATGCCTGGAAGGCCTGCTGATCTTCGGCATCGGAGGGCTGTTCTTCATCTACCTGATCGCGCCCAAGATCGACAACCTGCTTCAAACCGTATCGCAGAAGGCGAAAATGTACCTGTGCGTGGCATTATCCTTCCTCTTTGTTGTAGACTTGATTCGTTCCTTCCTGTCCCCGAATATGGGATTCGGAATCACGGGGTAACGGTTTACCTTACTTCGATCCTCCCCATCACTTCTCCGATAGGCGCCGCAATCGTCAGTTCTGCTCCTACTTCTTTTGCGGTAGCGCTCTTATTGATCACCACCAGGTGCCTGCCACGGAAGTAATCGATGAATCCTGCCGCCGGATACACGATGAGAGACGTCCCGCCGATGATGAGCGTATCCGCCTCGCTGATTGCCCGGATGCTCTTATCCACCGTCCGGGAGTCCAGGCTTTCTTCATATAGCACCACATCCGGCTTGATTGTGCCTCCACAGGAGCACTTGGGAATTCCTTCGGAGTTCTTCACATAGGCCGCATCATAGGACTTGCCGCATCTCTGGCAGTAATTGCGCAGAATACTCCCGTGCAGTTCCAGCACGTTCCTGCTTCCTGCCGCCTGGTGAAGTCCGTCAATATTCTGGGTGATAACCGCCGTAAGCTTGCCAGCCGTTTCCAACTGGGCAAGCTTACAGTGGGCCGGATTGGGCTTCGCATCCAGAAACATCATCTTGTTCTTATAGAATTCATAAAAATCTTCCGTTCTGCTCACAAAGAAACTGTGGCTAACGATCTGTTCCGGGGAGTACTTATACTTCTGCAGGTAGAGCCCGTCAGCGCTCCGAAAATCCGGAATATTACTCTCCGTGGATACGCCTGCGCCCCCGAAAAACACGATGTTGCCGCTGTCGTCAATAATCCTCTGTAACCTGCTTACTTCCTCTTCATACATGGCAATTCCTCCTGACATGTCTGCTGTAATCCTTTCACATACAGCCTGCTAATTTCCGCGTTCTATCCAATCAATGACATCCCTTAGACTGCCAAGTTCAGCCGTAATTCCATCTTTGACTTCCTCCGGCACCACCACCACATCCGGAATGTGGATAATATAGCCGCCGGCCGCCTTTCCCGCCTGCACGCCGGATATACTGTCCTCCAGCACCAGGCACTCCCTCATTGGCACGCCCAGATCTTCCGCCGCTTTCTGGAAAATATCCGGAAATGGCTTGCTGCGCTTTACTTTATTCCCATAGGCGACTGCGTCAAAATACTCATAGACTCCGGCAATCTTCAGCATCTTCTCAGCCAGCGACTGCTGGGTGGAGGTAGCCACCGCCATACGGATATCCTGTCCCTTCAGATATTCCAGGAGTTCCGGCAGGCCTTCTTTTAAAGGAACGCCTTTTTCCTCGATATAGCGGTGCTGCAATTCATCTTTGCGCCCCATGCAGCCGTCAAAATCAAACTCCTGTCCAAATCTTTGAAGAAAGGCATTACGAATTGCCGCCGGATTCTGTCCCCGGAAACTGTCCAGGAATTCCTCCGTCATGTCAATCTTAAGTTCATCGCCTACCTGGTTCCACAGAACCGTTGCCAGACGTTCCGTATCAAACATCAGGCCGTCCATGTCAAATATTACGCCTCGTACCATAAGTTATGACTCCCTTTTCTTGTATACTACAATCATTTCTATTGCTCTATTCTATCGAATGTCTAACTGTCATGCTATTGTGATCGATTCTTGCTATAGCCGGTAAAGAATTCCGATAATGCATCCAAGGTCTTCACCAGCACGGGAATCTCCGCCTCGTCCAACTTATCCAGGATCGCCCGGGTCATCTGGCGGTGATAGTCTTCGTGATGCCGGTACGCCTTCACGCCCCGGTCCGTGAGCTTCACGAATACCACCCTGCGGTCTTCCTCGCTGCGCCTGCGCTCTACATATTTCTTATTCACCAGGCTGTTCATGGCCGTCGTCAGGGAGCCTACGGTAATATTCAACTTCTTGGCTATGGAGGACATGTTGTTGCCGTCGCCCAGCCCGATGGCCTCGATGACGTGCATGTCATTATTCGTAAGATCCTTAAACTCTTCTGTAATAATGGCCTTCTCCTCCAATTCCCAGATCTCGTTGATCAGGTTCACCAGAATATTGTTGATTGTTGCGTATGCGTTTTCCATTCCCTGCTACCCTTTCTGCTTGGCGATTCTTGTTATATCCACATTATACCCTCTCCGGCATCAGAGAATCAATCACTTCTTTTACCGTTTCCAGATGATCTGCCTTGTAGGCGTATGCACCGCAGAAAAGAAGGGCATCATCCACCTCTCCCCTGGCCGCATGTACGAGAGCATCCGTAATGCAGTAAGGAATCTCACTGGGATTGCATTTTTGGAGGCAGCCGTGGCAGGAACTGTGAGGAATCCGCTCCCCTGCCATGACCTTTTCCATAAATGGATTCAAGATTGCGCGCCCTGGCATTCCCACCGGACTTTTGACGATGACGATATCCGTTTCTTTCGCGTTCAGATAGGCTTCCTTGTACTTGATATGTGCATCGCACTCTTCTGTGGTTACGAATCTGGTGGCTGCCTGAATGGCATCTACTCCCAGCGAAAATGCATGCTCTGCCTGCGCCTTATTTTCTATTCCTCCGGCAAGCGCCACCGGAATCCGGCACTGGAACTCCTCTTCGTAGGACCTCACCGTGTCTAATATGTCGCTGACTTCCGCGTCATAGGCTGCCTGGTCATAGGCTTTTAACTGTTCCTTGGTAAAGCCCAGGTGCCCTCCGGCCTTCGGCCCTTCGATAACCAGAAGATCCGGCATCCTCTTATATTTCCTGCCCCAGTACTTCAGGATCACCTTGGCGGACTTATCGGTGGAGACGATGGGGGCCAGCTTCGCCCGGCTATCGCCCGCGATTCTTGGCAGATCCGTGGGAAGTCCTGCGCCGGATAGGATGAGATCCGCACCGGCATCGATGGCCGCCCTTACATACTCTTCATAATGCCGCATCGCTACCATGATATTAAATCCGATGATTCCATCCGGCGCGATTGCCCTCGCCTTGTCGTATTCCTTTTGAATGGCCCTGAGGTTCGCTTCTTTGGTATTCGTATCAAAATCCGGCTCCTTAAAACCAATCTGAGCGGCAGAGATGCTCCCTATGCCGCCCTCTTTCGCAACGGCCCCGGCAAGACGGCCCAGGCTGATCCCCACTCCCATGCCGCCTTGTATCAATGGAACCTTTGCTTCTATATTCCCCATTTTCAATGGTCTTGCTTCCATATTCTTTCTCCTACATCTTCCGAAATCTATCGTACCTATGCTCCGTCAGTTCTTCAGCCGGCAGTTTCCCATAGGCAATGAAAAACCGCTCCAGCTCCCGCTCCAGTTGCGTAACGACCTTCTTTAGATTCTGCACGGTATAGTGAGCCGGCTCCGGGAATACCTGCTCCACGATTCCCAGACGCTTAAGGTCTCCTGCCGTCAGCTTCATCACGCCTGCTGCCTCCTTTGCCATGGTGCTGTCCTTCCACAGGATGCTGGCAAATCCTTCCGGCGAGAGGATGGAATAGATGGAGTTCTCAAGCATCCATACCTCGTCTGCCGTTGCCATGGCAAGGGCGCCGCCGCTTCCGCCTTCTCCGATGATCACGGAGAGTACCGGGACTTTTAAGCCTGACATCTCATAGATGTTTCTGGCAATGGCCTCTCCCTGGCCCCTCTCCTCTGCTTCCAGGCCGCAGAATGCTCCCGGCGTGTCTACAAAGCAGATGACCGGACGGGCGAATTTCTCCGCCTGCTTCATCAGCCTCAGTGCCTTGCGGTAGCCGTCGGGAGATGGCATTCCGAAATTGCGCTCGATGTTCTCCTTGGTGTTGGTTCCTTTGGCCTGGGCGATCACCGTCACCGGCTTGCCGTGGAATCTGGCCACTCCGCCGATGATCGCCTTGTCATCGGCATAATATCTGTCTCCGTGAAATTCTATGAAATCCGTAAACAGTGCTTCGATGTAGTCGCTGCCTACCGGACGATCCTTCATACGGGAAATCTGCACCCGGTCCCAGGCATTTGCCACCTTGTTGTTCGGCAGGGCTGCGTTTGCTTCCTCTGCCTCCATCTCTATCTGCGCTTCCCCGGTTTCTTTCAATCCGATCTGAAAAATAGATGATTCCTCTTCATATTCTGTCTCATCCTCATTCTTATGCAGTTTCAGGATTCGGGACAGCGTCTCCTTTAACTGCGGACGCTCCACGATTCCGTCGATGAATCCGTGCTCCAGAAGGAACTCGGAACGCTGGAATCCCTTCGGCAGTTTCTGCCCGATGGTCTGCTCGATAACCCTGGGACCTGCGAATCCGATCAGCGCCTTCGGCTCTGCCAGTATCACGTCGCCCAGCATGGCGAAACTGGCCGTCACGCCTCCGGTCGTAGGATCCGTCAGTACGCTGATATAGAGAAGCCCTGCGTCGCTATGACGCTTGAGGGCAGCCGAAGTCTTCGCCATCTGCATCAGGGACGTTATCCCCTCCTGCATCCTGGCGCCCCCGGAGCACGCGAAGATAATCACCGGAAGTTCTTCTTCGGTGGCTCTTTCTACCGCGCGGGCAATCTTCTCGCCCACCACTTCGCCCATGCTGGCCATGAGAAAACGTCCGTCGCAGACGCCAAGGGCAACTTCGGTTCCATGAATACATGCTTTTCCTGTAATGACAGCCTCGTCAAGACCCGTCTTTTCCTTAAGTACTTCCAGTTTCTCTTTGTATCCTTTGTAATCCAGCGGATTCCTGGTGGCAAGTCCCTGATCCCACTCTTCGAACGTGTCTTCATCCGCTACCATCTCTATGCGGCGGTATGCGTGGACACGGAAATATCCTCCGCATTTTGGACAGATATAATAGTCCTTTTTCACATCCTCTGCAAAAATGGCACTGCCGCACTTATTGCATTTGCGCAGAAGCCCTTCCGGAACTTCCGGCTTCGCAGCACTCAAAGAAATATAATTTTTCCTGCCAGAAGAAAGTCTGGTCTTTTTAAACATGTTGTCTAATTTCATAGAATGTCACCTTTACATTTTCTCAATAAATTCAATGTCAATGTCCCCGGAGAGATAGTCCGGGTGGTTCAGAATCTCATACTGGTAGTCCACGTTGGTATCTATTCCTTCAATAATGATCTCCCCAAGGGCGCTCTGCATCTTGCGGATGGCCTCATTGCGGTTCTTGGCCCATACGATCAACTTCGCCACCATGGAATCATAGTAAGGCGGGATAGTATAGCCGCTGTAGATTGCCGCATCAATGCGGATTCCCTTGCCGCCCGGCAGATACATATCCGTTATGGTGCCCGGAGACGGGCGGAATCCCTTTTCCGGGTTCTCCGCGTTAATCCTGCACTCGATGGCGTGGCCGCTCAGATGCACGTCTTCCTGGGCGTAAGATAGTTTCTTACCCGAAGCGATTCGTATCTGCTCCTTGATCAGATCGATCCCGGTCACCCATTCCGTCACCGGATGCTCTACCTGGATACGAGTGTTCATTTCCATAAAATAGAAGTTCCCATTCTTCTCCAGAAGGAATTCTATGGTTCCTGCATTTACATAGCCCGCTGCCTTCGCCGCCTTGACGGCCGCATCCCCCATCTTCCTTCGAAGTTCCTCGGACAGCGCGACGGACGGGGATTCTTCGATCATCTTCTGGTGGTTCCGCTGGATGGAACAGTCCCGCTCGCCAAGATGGATGACGTTGCCGTAGCCATCCGCAAGAATCTGGAACTCGATATGCCTTGGGTGCTGGACGAAATGCTCGATATACATGGTATTGTCGCCGAAGGCCATCTGGGTCTCCTTCTGGGCCGTTTTGAAGCTCTGCTGGAATTCTTCCGGCGTATTGGCCACGCGCATGCCTTTGCCGCCTCCGCCAAGGGCAGCCTTCACGATAACCGGATATCCCACCTCATCCGCGATCCTGGCACCTTCTTTCGCGTCATAGATTGGCTCCTTGCTTCCGGGAATTACCGGAACGCCTGCGGCTACCATGGTATTCCTGGCTTCCTGCTTATTTCCAAGCCTTGCGATCACCTTGGAGTCCGGTCCGATAAAGGTGATGTTGCACTGCTCGCATAACTCCGCGAACTTTGCATTCTCCGACAGGAACCCGAATCCCGGATGAATGGCATCCGCGCCAGTCACGATGGTTGCGCTGATGATGCGGTCCATGCTGAGATAACTCTCGCTTGACGGCGCCGGCCCGATGCAGACCGCCTCGTCTGCCAGTTTCGTATGCAGGGCCTCCCGGTCTGCCTCCGAATATACCGCCACGGTCTCAATCCCCATTTCCCGGCAGGCACGGATGATACGCACTGCAATCTCGCCCCGGTTGGCAATTAATACTTTCTTTATCATGTATCTCACCTATCCAATCATAAATGTCAACTCTGCGCTTACGACCGTCTTGCCGTCCACGCTTGCTATCGCCTCGCCCACGCCTACAGGGCCTTTCTGCTTAATGATCTTCGTCTCCAGGCGCACCTTGTCGCCCGGCACGATCTTGCCCTTAAACTTGCACTTGTTGATGCCGCCGAAATAGGCGATCTTCCCCTTGTTCGCCTCCATGCTCAAGATGGCGACCGCGCCTGCCTGCGCCAGCGCCTCCACCGTCAGCACGCCCGGCATTACCGGTTCCTGCGGAAAATGGCCCGCGAAGAACTCCTCGCGGTATGATACGCATTTATACCCCACGGCATACTGGCCCGGCTCGTAGTCCTCGATGTAATCAATGAGAAGGAACGGGTGGCGGTGGGGGATGATCTGCTTAATCTGGTTGATATCTAAATGGTTCATATTGCCTCCTTACGCACGTAACATTTTTCACTTTAACACGTAACATTTTTGAAAAATGTTACGTGTTAAAGTGAAAAATGTTACGTGTCAATTTGCAAAACTGGTGTGTTAAATTGCGCAAACTGGTGCGTCAAATTAATTTATCCAATGCGAAACAGCGGCTGGCCGTATTCTACCGCCTGCCCGTTCTCGACGTAAATCTCCGCAATCGTTCCGTCATACTCGCTTTCGATTTCGTTCATCAACTTCATGGCTTCTACGATTGCGAGGGTCTGGCCTTTTTTCACGGTATCGCCTACGGATACGAATGGCGCTGCGTCTTCGGACGGTGCTGCGTAAAAGGTGCCGACCAGCGGTGATTCCACGATGTCTCCTTCCGGCTTTTGGCCGGCATCAGTATTTCCAACTGTAACTATGCCTGCCGGGGAAATCTCTGTTCCACCCGGCGCTGCGGATACTACCTGTACTTTTCCTTGTTTTTTCGTGAGATGAAGCTTCACTCCATCTACTTCATATTTCAACCCGGTCAGTTCTGACTCTGATACGGCATTGATTATTTTGATAAGATTCTCAATTTCCATCGTGTTCAAGTCCTTTCTAACCTTCATTTTTAGTCTTCATATTTCTTGACCAGCAGGGTTGCGTTGTGCCCGCCAAATCCCAGGGAATTGGTCAGGACATAGTTCACATCCTTTAAGACGGGCGCGCCGATGGCGTAATTCAGGTCGCATTCTTCGTCTGCCACTTCGCTGCCTACGGTCTGGTGAATGAATCCCTCCTGGATGGTCTTGACGCAAGTGATGAATTCCACTCCGCCTGCCGCTCCCAGCAAATGCCCGATCATGGATTTGGTGGAGTTGACCACCACGTCCTTGGCTGCTTCTCCAAGGGCGATCTTGATCGCTCTGGTCTCGAACAGGTCATTGTGATGGGTGCTGGTTCCGTGGGCGTTGATGTAATCTACCTGAGAAGGCTGGATTTGGCCTTCTTCTATAGCAAGGGACATGGCTTTGGCCGCCCCGCTTCCATCTTCCGCAGGGGAGGTGATGTGGTAGGCATCTCCCGTTGCCCCGTAGCCTGCTAATTCCGCATATATTTTCGCGCATCTGGCCTTTGCGTGTTCTAATTCTTCCAGTATTACCACGCCAGCGCCTTCGCCCAATACGAAGCCGTTCCTGTCCTTGTCAAATGGAATGGAGGCCCGCTTCGGATCCTGACTGGTGGATAATGCGGTCAGACTTGTGAATCCGGCCACTCCGGTAGGGCAGATGCAACTTTCCGTTCCGCCTGCCACCATGATATCCGCATCACCATACTGAATGGCGCGGAATGCGTCACCAATGCAGTTCGTCCCGGACGCGCACGCGGTCACCACATTGGTGCATTTCCCCTTGAATCCCAGCTGGATGGAAATGTTTCCGGCCGCCATGTTGGATATCATCAGCGGCACCATCAGCGGGTTAACGCGGGAAGGGCCCTTGGTCAGGATCTTCTCGTATTCCCGCTCCACCGTCTGCAGGCTTCCGATTCCGGAACCCACGATCACTCCTGCACGGAATGCGTCTTCCTTTTCAATCTCAAGCCCAGCGCCTTCATAAGCTTCCTTTGCGGCAGCCACCGCATACTGGGAAAATAGTTCCATCCGCTTTGCTGCTTTGAAGTCCATCCGCTCTTTTGCCACGAAGTCTTTGACCTCTGCCGCCAGTTTTACTTTATAATCTGTGGTATCGAATCTGGTAATCTCTCCGATTCCAACTTTTCCTCCTTTGATCCCATTCCAGAACTCTTCCACCGAATTGCCAATCGGCGTAATTGCTCCAAGTCCGGTTACAACAACTCTTCTTTTCATACTTGCGTCTCCTTTACATTGCCATGCCGCCGTCTACGTGAAGCACCTGTCCCGTGATATAGCTTGCATCCTCCGATACCAGAAATGCCACTGCCTGCGCCACCTGCTCAGGCTTTCCGAATGTTCCAAGAGGGATCTGGCTTACGCAGGCCTCTTTTACCTTGTCCGGAAGTACTTCCGTCATGTCCGTGGCAATGAATCCCGGCGCAATGGCATTTACCGTAATACCACGGGAAGCCAGTTCTCTGGCCGCCGCTTTGGTAAGGCCGATTACACCGGCCTTGGATGCGGCATAGTTTGCCTGGCCCGCATTTCCGCTCACGCCCACGACGGAGGACATGTTGATGATGCGCCCGCTTCTTTGCCTGAGCATCTGGCGGGATGCAAAACGAATGGTGTTAAACGCGCCTTTTAAGTTGGTGTCAATCACTTGGTCAAAATCCGCCTCCGACATCTTCATCAGAAGGCCGTCCCTCGTAATTCCCGCGTTATTAACCAGGATATCAATGCTTCCATAAGTCTTGATGACTTTCTGGATAAATGATTCGCATTTCCCGTAATCGGAAATATTGCACTGGTATACTGCCGCTTTTCCCTGGGCGTTTTCAATCTCTGCTTTTACTTCTTCTGCCTTGTCTTTGGAGCCATTATAGTTGATAATAACGGTCGCCCCCAGGGAGGCCAGCTTACATGCGATCGCTTTTCCAATCCCCCGGGAAGCCCCTGTTACCACTGCCACTTTTCCTTCTAACATAATTCACCTACTACTTTCTCTATATCCTCCCATGCGGAAATGTTACAGACTTTCACATCACGGTTAATTTTCTTCATAAATCCTGCCAGCGTGCGGCCCGGCCCTATTTCCACAAAGGTGTCCACGCCATCTGCGATCATGTTCTCCATGCTCTGCATCCAGCGCACCGGAGAACTGACCTGTTCTGCCAGAAGTTCCCGGGTCGCGGAAATGTCGTCTACCTTCTCTGCCGTCACATTCGTTACATACGGAATCTGAAGCGTATGTAATGCAGTATTCTTAAGTTCTTCAGCCAGTTCTTCTCCGGCCTTCTTAAGGAGCGGGGAATGAAACGGTCCGCTGACATTCAGCATGATCGCGCGTTTTGCTCCTGCTTCTTTCAACTTCTCTGCTGCTTCGCCAACCGCATCTGTGCGGCCTGTGATTACAATCTGGCCCGGGCAGTTATAATTAGCAATGGTCACGCCGTCGATCGCTTCAATTACCTTTTCAATGGCTGACGCATCCATTGCCATCACCGCGCACATGGCTCCCTCGCCTGCCGGCACGGTATTTTGCATCAGAATGCCTCTCTTTCTCACCAGCCGGATGGCATCCATATCGTCCATCCCGCCTGCAGCCGCGATCGCGCAGTACTCGCCAAGGCTGAGTCCTGCCGTAATATTCGGCTTAAGCCCTTTGTCTTCTGCGACCCTCGTCATGGCAAGGCAGGTAGTGACCAGCGCCGCCTGCGTATATTCTGTAACGTCAAGTTTATCATTTTCCTCAAAGCAGAGCGCCTTCATATCCAGTTGAAGGACTTCCCCCGCCTCGTCAAACATCTTTCCGGCAATCACGCTGTTCTCATAAAAATCCGCACCCATGCCGGCTTTCTGGGCGCCCTGGCCCGGATAGATAAATGCGATCTTACTCATAAAAACCTACTCCTTTAATCATTGCATCCGTCTCTTCCACTAATTTGCCAATCAGTTCCTTACAGGACATTCTTTCCTTAACCATGCCTGCAATCTGCCCTGCCATCACGCTTCCGTTCTTCACGTCACCGTCCACGACGGCCTTGCGAAGTCCGCCAAGGGTAAGATGTTCTAATTCCTCAAAACTTGCGCCTTTATTTTCAAGTTCAATATATTGGTTCGTCATTTCATTGCGAAGGGCACGGACCGGATGTCCTGTGGTTCTTCCTGTTACTCTGGAATCAATATCCTTCGCCTTTATAATTCTTTCTTTGTAGTTATCATGAACCTGTGATTCATCTGTTACTACGAAATGGGTGCCCATCTGCACTCCCTTTGCGCCCAGCATGAATGCCGCCGCCATTCCGCGTCCGTCCGCGATCCCGCCTGCGGCGATCACCGGAATGCTTACCGCGTCCACGATCTGCGGTACCAGTACCATGGTGGTATTCTCACCAATATGCCCGCCTGCCTCGCAGCCTTCCGCTACAAGAGCATCTGCTCCGCAGCGCTCCATACGTTTGGCGAGGGCGACAGAAGCAACCACGGGAATCACTTTTACTCCCGCATCTTTCCACATTTTCATGTATTTCTCAGGATTGCCGGCTCCGGTCGTCACCACTTTGATGCCTTCTTCTACGATAACCTTTGCTACCTCATCAGCGTAAGGACTCATAAGCATGATGTTCACGCCAAATGGCTTATCTGTCAGCTTCTTTGCTTCACGAACCTGCTCTCTTACCCAGTCAGCAGGCGCGCTCGCCGCTCCGATAAGGCCAAGGCCGCCAGCGTTCGACACACCTGCCGCCAGATGATATTCGGCAACCCATGCCATGCCGCCCTGAATGATCGGATATTCGATTCCTAATAATTTGGTTACTTCTGTCTGCATATTTAAAACCCCGCTTCTTTTCTTATTCTTTATGATCGTTGATGTATTTGATAACGTCTCCTACTGTCGCAATCTGCTCCAGATCTTCCGTCGGAATCTCGATTCCAAATTCTTCTTCCAACGCCATGACTAATTCAAACAAGTCCAGGGAATCTGCACCCAGATCATCTTTGAAGGAAGATTCCTCTGTGATTGTTGCTGCGTCTACTCCTAAATTTTCTGCTACCATTTCTTTGATCTTGTCTAACATAATATTCGCTCTCCTTTTTCAATGCTTAATTCATATATATAAACTGGCATTTGCCAATTTATTTCCACTTAAGAATGCTCGCGCCCCAAGTAAGCCCCGCGCCGAATCCTGCCATTACGATCTTCTGGCCTGACTTCAGAATTCCTTTCCGATTCAATTCATCCAAAAGGATCGGTATGCTGGCGGATGAGGTATTGCCGTATTCCTGAAGATTCATAGGAAACTTCTCAATCGGCTCCTTCAGCCGCTTTGCCACGGCTTCCACAATTCTTTGGTTAGCCTGGTGAAGAATGTAGTAATCCACATCCTCCTGCTCTATTTCATTTGCTTCCAGCACTTCCCGGATGACCTCCGGCACCTTCTTGACGGCAAACTTAAATACCGCCTGTCCGTCCATCTGCATAAAATGCTCATCGTCGATCATTTCCTCCAGATTGATCTCAGAAGTCAGGCCGTTGCCCTGATATCTGCTCTTGCAAGTGAGCGCGTCTCCCTTGCTCCCTTCCGAATGGGTTACCGGAAGATAATACCTCTCTCCCCCGGCCTTTACTACGGCGGCTCCGGCTCCGTCTCCGAACAGGATGCAGGTACCCCGGTCCTTCCAGTTCGTCAGGTTGGACAGGCTCTCGCTTCCAATCACCAGCGCGGTCTTATATACCCCGCCTGCGAGATAAGCCGTTGCCGTATTATAAGCAAGCACGAACCCCGTGCATGCCGCTCCGCCCAGGTCAAAGCAGGTGGCGTGGATGGCGCCCAATTCCTTTTGCACCTGGCACGCGGTACAAGGGAGAATCACATTCGATGAAATGGTCGCCACCAGAATCAAGTCTACCTCTTCCGGGGAGACGCCCGCATTCTCAAGCGCCCGGCGGCCCGCCTGCACCGCCATGGATACCGTCGTCTCCTCTGTAATGATGTGCCGCCTCGCGACCCCGGTCCGCTCCTGTATCCACTCGTCGCTGGTCTCCACCAGTTTGGCAATATCGTTGTTGTCCATTATATACGACGGCGTACATGCCCCCGTACCATAGATTATTCCAGTCATATGAGTTCCTCTGATTTATTTTGAATATAAATTATTTTGACTTTCAAAGTATATAGCCATTTTTTTCATTTGTCAAGTACTTTGACCGTCAAAACATTTCGACAAATAAATAACAGGACAGCGCAGCGTTGTATATATTGATGGCGCGCCTCTTGATCCGGACTATACGGATCAGGAATTTTCTCTGTTAAACTTAATATCTGCCCCATTTTTCCCGCACGATCCTGAGCCAGTTGCCTGCAATGGAGAAGGAGGAAGCCTTCTTCCTCCTTCTGAAAAATGATCTTCATCATTATTATGGATATGGGACAACAGCAGTCGCTGAGGCTGAACTGCAAAAAACTAACCGCTAGCCTTCCAACTCGTCATACAAGTAGCATGCCACATAATGGCCTTCTTCTACTTCCCGTAACCTTGGCGCTTCTTTCCTGCATTTGTCCTGTACATGCCGGCATCTAGCGCAGAAGCGGCATTCCTGTCCCGGATTAATGGGACTTGGGAGTTCGCCCTCCAGGCGGATGCGCTGCTTTTTCGCCTCAATTTCTGGATCTGGTATAGGGATTGCTGAAAGAAGCGCCTGTGTATACGGATGTTTGGGATTCTCATACAACGTATCCGACGCTGTTATCTCAACTATGATCCCCAGATACATAACCGCCACTCTATCAGAAATATGCCTGACCATTGAAAGATCGTGGGCAATAAACAGATAGGTAAGACCCCTGTCTTTTTGCAGTTTCATTAACAAGTTTACAATCTGTGCCTGAATCGACACATCAAGCGCGGAAATCGGCTCATCGCACACCAGAAATTCCGGCTCAACCGCAAGCGCCCTGGCAATCCCGATCCTTTGTCGCTGGCCCCCTGAGAATTCGTGCACATAGCGATTGATGTGTTCTTTCTGAAGCCCCACGATCCGCAGCAATTCCTTCACCTTTTCTTGGCATTGTTCGGAATTCTCTGCCATCCCATGGGCATACATTCCTTCCGCGATAATATCTCCGACCTTCATCCGGGGATCCAGGGAAGAATACGGATCTTGAAACACCATCTGCACTTCTTTAGTAAACGCTTTCTTATCCGCGCCTTTCAGCTGATGCACATTCTGTCCTTTATACAGCACTTCTCCCTGGGTCGCATCATTGATTCCTATGCAGGTTCTCCCGCATGTCGTTTTTCCGCATCCGGATTCCCCTACGATTCCCAGCGTTTCTCCCTTTTTAATATAGAAAGATACATCATCGACCGCTTTCAGCGTCTGATTCTTTCCCATCTTAAAATACTTCTTTAAATGTCTTACTTCTAACAAATATTCTTCCGTCTGCTTCACACAGCCACCTTCTTCCTATTCCTCAGTATAACCAGCCATCGGATGATAGAGCCAGCATTTTGCCTTGTGCCCCTGTCCAAAATCAAATGACGGCGGTTCTTCTCTTTCGCAGATGCACATGGCAAGGCTGCAGCGGTCATAAAACGGGCAGCCTTGCGGAGGATTGATGATATCCGGCGGCATTCCATCTATAGCGGACAGTTCCTGTTCCCCCATATCCAGCCTCGGAACCGCTTTGAGAAGCGCTTTCGTATATGGATGCTTCGGGTGATAAAAAATATCCGAATCTGAACCTTCTTCCATGATCTTCCCCGCATACATTACGACAATCTTCTTCGCCATATTTGCAACGATTCCCAAGTCATGCGTAATCAGAATGATCGCCATGTTCAGTTCATTCTGCAGTTTTTTCAGTAATTCTATAATGTCCGCCTGTATCGTTACATCCAAGGCAGTCGTCGGCTCATCCGCGATAACGATCTGCGGGCTGCAGGCAAGCGCGATGGCGATCATGACTCTCTGGCGCATTCCGCCGGAGAACTCATGGGGATATTGGTGCATCCGCTTTCCGGGATTTGGGATTCCTACCAGTCCAAGCATTCTCTCTGCCTCCGCCCAGGCCTGGCCTTTATCCATCTTCTGGTGCAGCAGAAGATTTTCTGCCACCTGCCTTCCTACCTTTATAGTCGGATTCAGAGACGTAAGCGCATCCTGGAATATAATCGAGCACTCTGCCCCCCGATACGCCCGCCATTCCTTTTCCTCATATTTTAAAATATCCTTTCCTTTATACCAGATATGGCTGCCTTCCTTGACTTCCCCCGGCGGTGTCTGTATCAGCCCCATAATGCTTCTTGCCGTTACGGATTTGCCGCAGCCGGACTCGCCTACGATTGCCAGCGTCTCTCCTTCATCTACTGCAAATGAAACGCCCCTGACAGACTGCACTTCTCCGGCATAACTGTGATAGGATACTCTCAAGTCCTCAACCTTTAATAATTCACCCATGATTCCCACCTCTATTTCGTTAATTTAGGGTCTAAGGCATGCTGGAGCATATCGCCTAATATGTTAAAGCATAGCACCGTCACCAAGATCAGAAGCCCTGGCACGACTGCAAGCAAAGGATTATGCAGGATATACTTCTGGGCGCTTTGAAGCATGCTGCCCCAGGATGCCATCGGCAGCTGGACCCCATATCCCAGAAAACTTAATGCGGATTCATCCAGAATCGACCTGGCTATGCTGATGCTCGCTGACACAATTATCTGAGAGGACATATTTGGTATGATATGCCTGACAATAATCTTAAAATCGCTTACGCCCAGACATTTCGCCGCTATGACAAAGTCCCTCTCCTTTAGGCTTAGGGTTTCCGCTCGGACCACTCTCGCCACGCTTGTCCACGAAAAGAAGGCAAGCATCAGAACCAGCGTGACCAGGCTGGGCTGTACAAATGCGTAGATTACAATAATAAATAGCAGATTCGGGATCGAAAGGAAGATATCTACAATACGCATCAGGATGCTGTCCACCTTTCCTCCCATGTATCCGCTTACTGTGCCCAAAAGCGTCCCGAACACAACCGATACAAGCATTGCCGCAAAGCCGATCGCCAGGGATATCCTGCCTCCGTACAAGGCTCTGGTAAATGTATCTCTTCCAAGATCATCCGTCCCCAGAATATGACCGTTTCCAGGGCCTTGTAGCGCATTCTGAATATCCAGCGCGTCCGGATCATAAGGAGATAGCGGCGCCAGCAGGGACGCGGCGATCACCAGCAGGATCATGATCATGCATGTCATCGCAAGCTTATTTTCCTTCAGCACGTATCGCAGGTTATATAACGTGCTTCTATTATAGGAAGTCTCCGTTTCTTTCCCTTTCTTTTCAACAGCAAGGAAATCCTCCTTAGACAGCCGCAGGGGCCTGTTCGTGATTATGCTCTTATCCATGCTGCGCCTCCTTTCCCTGCTTGATCCTTGGATCCGCCAGCCCATAGAGAATATCGGCCAGGAAGTTTCCAATCAGCAATATCGTGCAGGAAAGCATGATGATCCCCATTATCATAGGGTAATCCCTGTTGTTAATAGCCGTCATGCATAAAGTCCCAAGTCCTGGCCAGCCAAATACGGATTCCACGATAAAGGATCCGGTTACCAGAGTCCCAAAGTTCATGCCTACAATAGTAATAATCGGAAGCAGGCAATTTTTCAGTACATGATTCTTCAATATATAGTTTGGCGTGGCTCCTTTTGAGGCTGCTGTCAATACATATTCCTCTTCCAGCTGATTAATCGTATTCGACCGCATATAACGCACAAATACCGCCATATTATTTACGGCCAGGACGATCGTCGGCATAATGCCATGCCATATGACGTCCGCCACCGAATTCACTCCCGTCGTGCGCATGCCGGAACTGGGAAGCAGATCCAGATGCAGGGAAAATACGATAATCATCAGAAGCGCGAACCAGAATGATGGAATCGAAATTCCGATATAACTGAAGCCGCTGATAATATTATCGATCCATTTGTTCTTATGCGTGCCTGCCGCAAGTCCCATGGGAATCGCAAGTACGACGGATAGCATAAGCGATGCCGCCATAAGCCCCACCGTTCCTGGCAGCCGCTCCATAATCTGCGGGCGCACGGGGAGGAAATTATTTAAGGATATTCCCCAGTCTCCTGTCAGCGTCTTCTTGGCCCAGCTGGTATACTGATGAACCACATTGCCGGTCAGCCCCAGATCTTCACGAAGGGCATCCAGCTGCTCCTCAGACATTTTGAAACTTGATTTTCCCGGGGAAGTATACATATATAGCGGATCTCCCGGTGCAAAATAAATAATTGCGAACGCGAACATAGATACCAGTATAAATACAAATATCATCTGCAATATACGCTTTAATAGAAAATTCTTCATCCGTTCCTCCTCTACCAAAAAGAGATTCCTGCCATTACAGCAGAAATCTCTTCCCTTTCTCAATCTACCTATGCCTATTCAAGACTCAGTTTTGTATAATCTTCAAATACGGGATTCGTCTGTAACTCATCAGCGCCTTTCAGTTTGCTTGCTGTTGCAAATACATAGTTTGGATATGCGATCGGGTAGATAGACATATCTTCCATTGCTTTTTCCTGTAACTTCTTATATATCTCTGCTCTTTTAGAATCGTCTACTGCGGCGCGACCCTGTTTCCAAAGATCTAATTGCTCATCGCTGACCTCCAGGTTGATTCCCCAGGTTCCATCGAACATGCCTGCTATCACTTCATCCGGATCTCCAAAAGCTCCATAGCCATTAAAGTACATATCGTAATCGGAGGCATCTGAGAACACGCGGTCAAAGAATCCATTGGACTCTATGCCTTCCACTTCCAGATTGATTCCCACATTCTTTAACTGCTGCTGGACAATCAGCGCGGTTTCTTTCATGTAGAGCCTGTCCTGGTTATATACCAGTTTTAATGTCTTGCCATCCAGTCCTGTTTCTTTTACCAATTTTTTGGCTTTTTCCAGATCCTGTTCATATCCTTTAATGCTATCATCATAATACTGGGTCGCATTGCTGAATATCGTGTTGGCTGCTACGCCCATATCAGTTCCATATGCACCGCTTACAATCTCTTCTTTGTCCAGCGCTGCGTAAATAGCCTCTTTCACCTTTGGATCTGAGAATGTCCCGCTGAACTTATTGCATGCAAGATAGTTCACGCGGCCCTCCGGGAATGCGTGTACGGTAATGGCTTCGTCCCCTTCATACTTGTCTGCCGATGTCTGGCTCGCCACTTCCATGAAGTTGATCTCTCCCTTTTGCAGCGCTACTTCCTGGGCGCTTGAATCAGGGATCACTTTATAGATTACCTTGTCTATAGATGGCTTCTGTCCATAATAGTCATCGAATCTTTCTAATTCCAGATATTCTCCGTCCTTAAATTCTTTGACCTTATAGGGGCCTGAGCCGATTCCCTTCAGATTTGCTTCTGAGTTTGCCTTAATATCCGTATCGTTGTCAAAAACATGGGCCGGAAGAAGCGGCAAGGTGCCAAGTATCGTCACATAAGACGCAGATACTTCCGGAAGCGTAATCTTAACCGTCAGGTCATCCACTTTTTCATAAGATACTTTCTCTTCGCCAATAAATACGGTATTCGCATATCCAGCTCCATTGTCAGGATCTGCATTTACATCCATAGAGAATATTACATCGTCTGCCGTAATTGCTTCTCCGTCATGCCATTTCAAATTATCTTTTAACTTTAAGGTAACTGTCAGGCCATCTTCAGATACATCCACGCTGTCTGCAAGATAATATCTGATCTCTGAATCCGTTTTCATATAGAGTTCATCATAGACTGCGCCAAGCATAAGCCAGCCCTCTTTCATCGTCTCCAGATGCTTGTTCAGATTTGTCACTGAGGATGACACGCCCATGACCAATTCATTCGCATCAGATGTCTTTGACTTTGTGTCCGCTGACTTTTCTTTGCTGCCGCAGCCCGCAAGCATGGCCGCTATCATGGAAACACATAATAATGCACCTAATAATCTTTTTTTCATCTTCTCCTCCTTTTGTAATTGTCTTAAATTTGTACCACAAGATTGTTTCTAACTTTTTATTTAGAAAGTCCCCTGCGGTACGTGTATTATAGGAGGCGCAATTATTACTGTCAATTTATTTCATTATTAATTTAACGTGACAAATTGATCTTTTTTACATTTGTTCACATTATATTTTCTGTATATTGACAAAATAATTCCCTTTTCATCTTTATTTATTATTGATGTAATCTTATAATCAGTTATTCATAATAAATTATATCTATATGCCTTTTTTAATATCAAGATTATTTATTACAATCATTCATAATGTTTTCCAGTACTCTAGATCCTTTCCAGCCATCCGGGAATGCTTATCCCTACTATTCCCAGCACGCCCGCTGCATAGAGTCCATTCACGACCAGTCCGATGCTTGTCATTGCATCCTTATGGTTTTTCTTCGTATAGAGAATCAGGCAGTACAGGAATGCCAGAATGATCTCCACGCTGTATATGCCTATGGTAATCTCTGCCGCCGGGGACTTTAAGGCCCATTCATGCGTACGGACCAGCAGGATCGTCCAAGGCACAAAGGCCAGTAAAAGCGCAACTACTGATGCAGGTGTTATCTTTTTCATTACAATCACTCTCCTTATCTTCTTTCTGCTCTTCCAAAGAGCGTGCACGACAGTGTCAGGGCAGCCAGCGTAGCGGCGATGGCTGTGGGTATCCACGGAATCAGCCGAATGGAGAAGGTTCCCATATTTGTGGCAAGTTCATGCATCTTGGACGTGATCAGCATCATGGGATAGCACATGGGATATGCAAACCAGGCCTTCGTATTGATGGCAAGCACAATCGGCACTACGGTTGCAAGGCCCACGCCCACAGCTGCCACTGTGTTATGGAATAGAATCGCCAGCATCCAGTAGATGGCTGCCATTGGTATAGATATCAGGAATAAAAGGGCCGCGATCTGCAAGACATATCCTGGTTCTATCAGAAAGTCATACTCCCATTTCCGGGATGCGATCCATGCCGCCGGAAAATATCCGGCTGTGATAAATGCGACCTCCATCCCCATTACCAGAAGAATCGTGCAGAACTTGGATAAGCAAAGCGCAGCGCCTGACACTGGCAGGGACAGCATCTTAAGGATTCCGTTATTGCCCCGCTCCGTCTGCGTCATAAGCACCGTAATTACCACAAGGCTTGACGGCAGCATAAACCAGACATATCCCAGAAATGACTGGATGAAAAAGTTATTCTCAGGGCTGATTCCTTCTGCCTGCATCTCAAAGTTCATATCTGCATTCATAATGCCCGAGATCCACACCAGAAGAACCGGGATCAGCAGAATCAGGCCAATCTTCGATCTCTTTAATTTCCTTATTTCTATTTTCATTAATCGGATCAGGTTCATGATGTTCTCCTCCTTAGATAAGCGGCCGCGCTTCCTGCCGCCAGTAATGCTATGGTCTCTATCACTGCCGCGATCAGCATTTCCCTGCTCTTTGTCGAGGAGTAGGGCAAAAGGAACGGAAAATAAGCCATGCTTTTTTCCTGGACGAATAACTGGGCTGCAAACATTCCGATCATGCCGATTCCAAAGGACACCCACATATTCTTCAGCAGGCAGGCGATCAGCAGCATCAGTACCAGCGACGGCAGCGAATAGGCATAGGTGTATCCCATCGTCTTACACAGAGAGACAAGGATCTGCTTCCCGCCGTCAAGCCATTTCCAAGTACAGAAATACAGCGCAGCCGTCTCTATGGCAAATACCACTGCCAGTATGAGGGCCAGCAGGATTCCTTTATCAAAAAAGAGGACGGCCGGATTAACAGGTAGAGCATCCATCTTCTGGATTCCATTGTTGACGTGCTCGATATGGTACAGAATACAGGCGCCGATAATGATCACGCACAGATTCGCCATAGCCATCGTAAGCCAGTTGGCATCCATCACGATCGCTGCCGGATTACCGGGACGCCCGGTAAACATCTCGGTTCGCACGGCCAGATTGATCACCGGAAACGCGGCTGAGAATACGCCCCCTGCCAGCAGCGCGGGGATAAGCCCTGTCCTCCTTATCTTCTTGATTTCCAATCCTATCATCGTCCCATTTTCCTCCTTCTGTTATCTTCTTCCACCATCGCAAGAAATGTCTCTTCCAGATTATCCGAAGGATAGCCCATGCCTGCAGCCTCTTTCCTCAGATCTTCCAGAGAGCCTTCAAACAGCAGCCTTCCGTGATTCAGAATTCCGATGTCATCTGCCATCAATTCCACTTCCGGCAACAGATGGGAGGACACCAGGACCGTGCAGCCAATCTTATGCGGCAGGGATCGTATCAGCGTCCGTATCTCATGGATGCCTACAGGATCCAGGCCATTGGTAGGCTCATCCAGAATCAGTATCGGCGGCCTTCCAATCAGTGCGCCAGCCAGCCCCAGCCTCTGCTTCATTCCGAGAGAATACTTCTTAGCAAGTCTTTTCCTGTAAGGGGTAAGTCCTGTCAGTTCCAGCGCGTCGGCTACGGAAGACTTGGGAAGTCCCAATATCTTCCTTATAATATCTAGATTTTCTTCCCCGGTCAGGTTTCCGTAGAAGGCAGGCGCTTCGATAAATGAGCCTACCTCCCTTAATATTTTCATCCGGTCTCCCGGATGGCTCATCCCATCTATGGTAAAGGAACCGGAAGACGGGCGGGTCAGTCCCAGGAACATCTTCATCGTGGTGGATTTTCCTGCGCCGTTTGGCCCCAGGAACCCATATACTGTCCCCTTCCTTATGTGCAGATTAATATCGGATACTGCGGCAAAATCTGAATATTCCTTTGAAAGATGCATGGTTTCTATCATGTTCATTTTTTTATCTCCTCCTATCCCATTGATTCTTATCACCGTATGCGTTTATTATATAAGGCCCTCCTTACATCATCCTTCCTGCTGCCTTACATTTACCTTACATTTTCCCGGACACGGCAACGAAGCCTGTCTGCTATGCTATAATCAATTTATCAAATAAAGAAGGAGCGGTAATTATGGCTTTTGACTATCTCAAACGAAAAAAAATCCTTCTCGTCGATGACGAGCCGGAACTTCTGAATATGGTGACTTCCATTCTGGAAAATGAAGGCTATACGAATATAAAGACCGCATCGACTGCCTCCGAAGCCATCGATGCATGTAAGAATTTCAAGCCGGAACTTGCGGTTCTCGACGTAATGCTTCCTGATGGAAATGGATTTGACTTGCTGCGGGAATTAAAAAGGATCTCTGACTTCCCGGTTCTGTTCTTGACCGCAAGAGGCGAGGATGAGGATAAATGGACGGGATTCGGACGCGGGGCCGATGATTACATGGTAAAGCCCTTCCTCCCCAAAGAGCTTACCTTCCGCATAATGGCTATACTAAGAAGAAGTTATAAAAATGACGCGCCACTGGTAATTCTTGCCGAAAGCGAGATAGATTTTGACCGGGCGGAAGTCCGAAAGGCTGGCGACGTCCTGCCTCTGACTGCCAAAGAATATGAAATCTTAAGTTCCCTCTACCGCAACGCCGGAAAAATAGTGACCATTGATACGCTCTGCGAAGCCGCCTGGGGGGATAATCCCTACGGCTATGAGAACTCTTTAATGGCTCATATCCGGCGTATCCGGGAGAAGATCGAGGCAGACCCTTCCCATCCGGTTTCCCTGGTGACCATAAAAGGATTGGGATATAAACTGATTCTGGAGGAATAGATCATGAAAAGCACGCCAAAACTCATCAAGCATTTTCTGCTGATCCTTATGCTCAGCCTGTTCTTGCTTCTTGGCTTTAATCTCATCTTACTTGCCACAGTGGGGCAAAAGTTTGCATCCAGCGGAAGCCCCTGGACTTCTGCCGAAGAGGTGGCTGCATCCCTTACTCCATCCGGCAGCGGTTTTTCCTTATCGGAGGCTGGCGCCGACACTCTTTTAAAGTCCGCGGCCTGGGCAGTCCTCATTGACGACGCCAGCGGGGATGTAGTATGGAACAGCGACAATCTCCCCGGCGAAATCCCCCGCCATTATTCCGCGGCGGCCATCTCTCTTCTGACTCGCGGATATATCCAGGACTATCCGACTTCCACCTGTGGATATGGAGAGGATCTGCTGGTGCTTGGATTTCCTAAGAAAAGTTACTGGAAGCATATGTATAATACCTTCAGTTATGATATGATCGCGCACTCGCCCCAGATATTTCTGACCTTCCTCCTTTGTAATCTGGCGATCATCTTCTTCATCTACTGGGGGGTGAACATCCGGTTATTGAAGTCGCTGAAGCCGATTCTCACGGGAATACAGGCACTGCCTGAAAGCGAGAATGACATTCACCTTAAGGAAACCGGCCTGCTGTCAGAGGTAAGCGCGTCTATCAACCGGGCTTGCGAATTGATTCGTTCCCAGCACTATCAGCTTCAGAAAAAAGAAAACGCCCGGGCAAATTGGATTGCCGGCGTTTCTCATGATATACGTACTCCTCTTTCTATGGTAATGGGCTATGCCGAGACGCTTGCAGAGGATCCTTCCCTCCCTGAAGATGCCCGCAAGAAGGCGGACGTTATCTGCCGCCAGAGTCTTCGCATGAAAGACTTGATCAGCGATCTGAACCTGTCCTCCAGGCTGGAATATAATATGCAGCCACTGAACCTTAAGAAGATCCCGCTCATTCCTATGGTACGAAAAGCCGTGGCAGACTTCATCAACCTGGATATTGATAACCGGTATCCGGTTGAATGGAATGCGGATGACTCCCTGGCCGGCTGCTGCATTATGGCCGACAAGGACTTAATCTACCGGGCCATAGCCAATCTGCTTCTTAATAGCAGGAATCACAACCCAGGAGGCTGCCAGATCTGCGTACGGGTTGAATATGCCGATGGCGGAGCTTCGGATGCCGGATATGCCATTTCTATAGAAGACAATGGTACAGGCATCACCAGCAATGAACTGGATCGTCTGTACCATGCTTCATACGCTTCTCTATCCTGCGGGCAGAGCCACGGACTGGGGCTCCTGATCGTCCGCCAGATCACGGATGCCCATCATGGAAAGGTGGAACTTGGCCACAGTGCCTGCGACGGGTTCCGGGCAAGGATTATCCTGCCTTCTGCTCCTTCTTAAGTTCCATGGCATTCACACAATCCGAATACGCCAATTGGGTAGAATTTGATTATTATTCCCATGACCTTGATCGATATCTCGGACAAACTTTCGACGATAGAGCCTGCCAGTTTTCCCTTCTCTCCTGCTATGATTACGCCAAATCCAAAGAACAGGGCGATCACGTTAATCTGGAGCATGGTTGCGTCCGCCAGCGGCTGTACCGCATTGGGCGGAAATATGTTGACGATGGTATCGATAAATGACGGGCTTAAGGGGCGCGATATAGGGCTCTGCGATCTTAGGGCTTTTCTGTCTTACATATCCAGGCGTTCTACGACCTCCATAGCCGCAGGGGATCCTGCAACCCCGCCGATGCCTGTCTCGCGAAGGCTTACATCCATCTTATCGCCGACTTCCTTCATCGCGTCAATGACCTGGTCCACCGGAATCTTGCTTGTAATTCCCGCAAGGGCCATATCTGCCGCTGCCAGAGCATTTACCGCGCCGCCTACATTTCTCTTGACGCATGGCACTTCTACCAGACCGCCTACTGGATCGCATACCAGACCCATCAGATTCTTAAGCGCCATCGCGCAGGCATCTCCAATCCGGCCTGTGTCTCCGCCTCTGATATAGCAGATTGCTCCTGCCGCCATACCGGAGCCAGAACCGATCTCTGCCTGGCATCCGCCGGATGCTCCGGCCAGATATGCCCGGTTCGCAATAATCTGTCCGATGCCTGCTGCCACATACATGGCTTCGATCATCTTCTCATCCGGGACATCATATTCCCGGTAATAAGTAACAAGAACTGCCGGAAGAACTCCACATGCTCCCGCTGTTGGCGCTGCAACGATTCTCTTCATGCACGCATTGTTGCACCCCATCTTCAGGGCATTGGCCATCACCTTGGCCATAAAGTCTCCGCACAGCGTGTCCCCCTTTTGAAGATAGGCATCCATCAGGCCGCCCTCTTTTCCCACCAGACCGCTTCTGGACACCAGATTCGGATCATAAGCGTCCAGGTTCTCAAGCATAGACTGCCACATATTCGTCATCTGAGTCCAGGATTCCTCCTCTGTGACGCCTCTTTCATCCGCATCTTCCAGTTGCACTGCTTTCCAGAACGGAATCTTATCCTTATCGCATCTTAAACGCGCCTCTTCCATTGATTGATATGACATACGCTAATACTCCTCCACTTCTACTCTAGGTTGTTCCGTTCGGATTCAGGAACTTCACTCTGATGATTCCTTCCTTGCTCTCCAAGGCGTCAATCGCCTCCTGAGGAACCACCTGGTCCGTCTCTACCACCATGACCGCAAATCCGCCCCGCTTATCGCGGAATACCTGCATCGTGGCAATATTAATCTCTGCCTTGCTCAGCGCCGCCGCTACTTCCATGATCCGCCCGGGCTCGTCCACATTGCGGATGATCAGCGTATAACTTTCTCCACTGAAATTCACGTCAATGCCATCCAACTTGCAGACCTTGATTCTTCCGCCCCCGATGGAAAAAGCCTGGATCTTCATCGTCGGAACGCCATCCGCTTCCATTACGATCTGGGCCGTGTTCGGATGGGCCTCCTTAATGTCCTTGTTCTTAATCTCGAATTCCATGCCTTGCGCTTTCGCCACTTCGAAACTGTCCGGTATCCTCATGTCGTCCGGCATCATCCCCAGCAGGCCTGCGATCAGCGCTTTGTCAGTTCCATGGCCTTTCCCCGTAGCCGCAAAGGAGCCGTGCAGATAGATCGTTGCCTTCTCAGGCTGCCTGCCGAATAACTGTCTTGCGATCAGGCCGATACGCGCTGCTCCTGCCGTGTGGGAACTGGACGGGCCCACCATCACGGGTCCCAGAATGTCAAATATGTTTCCCATTTGCTTTCCCTCTCTTTTCTTATTTTGACATATATCTTCTTCTATTATACTTGGGATTTACGTAGTTTACAACGACAATTTCTGCGTTGTAAATCTGCTTCAGATATGCTAAGATTGGTTACAGTCTGAAAAAGGAAGTGTAGATAATGAACAAGAAAGAAGTACTGGAAATCCGCAAGCAATTCACACCGGAGAACTGTGCGATCACCAGGATCTGCGGCTGCTATGTGGATTATGAAAAAGAGAAAAAAGTGGAACTGAAAAAAGCATTTTTATCCCTCCCGGAAGAAGAGGCTTTCAAGTATTTCGATATCTTCAAGCACACCCTGTCCGGGACCTTGGGCAAGAACCTGATCAACATGGGATTCCCTCTTGACCAGGAATTAGAAGGCGGCACGCAGCAGACTCTGTTGAAACTGCGGGACAGCAAACTGGAAGATGACCTGCTTGTGGAGCAGTTCTACGATAATGTCATCGATAACTATGACTATGCCGAAAACTATTACATAATACTGATTCACGCTGTATACGACGTGCCGGGCAAATCCTCCGACGGACTGGAGATGTTCGATGCCTCCGATACAGTCTATGATCACATCATGTGCAGCATCTGCCCGGTAAACCTTACCAAGGCGGGTCTGACCTATAACGCGGAGACGAACAATATCGAGGACCGGATCCGCGACTGGATCGTTGAGGCCCCTGCAAAAGGATTTCTCTTCCCGGCTTTCAACGACCGGGCAAGCGATATACATAACATCCTGTATTATACCAAGAAGCCGGAAGAGATACAGCCCGATCTGATCGCCAACGTACTGGGAAGCACCATCCCTTTGACAGCCAATGACCAGAAGGCCACCTTCCAGGCCATCGTAAGCGACACCCTGGGCGAGGACTGCGGCTACGAGGTGGTGCGCAACATCCATGACAATATCTTCGAGATGCTGGAAGAATCCAAAGAAGCGCCGGAACCATTGGAACTCTCCAAGCCGGATGTAAAGCGGCTGCTTGAAAAAAGCGGCGTGCCTCAGGAAAAGATGGAATCCTTTGACCAGGAATTTGAAGAAGTGGTCGGCGAAAAGAAAACCTTCCTGGCCTCCAATATTGCCAACGCCAAGACCTTCCAGATCGAGACGCCGGATGTCATCGTCAAGGTCAACCCCGAACGCTCTGATCTGGTTGAGACCCGTGAGATCGACGGACGCCGCTGCCTGGTAATCGCGATCGACGATCACCTGGAAGTAAATGGAATTGAAGTCCGATAGACATGCCTATGGCCAGTAAGTCCATACTGCCATCGCCGGAAACTCGTAAAAAGCAATAAAATAAAATTTTTTGTAAAAAAGCGAAAAAGTATTTGCAAAATATATTATTCTGTGCTAGAATATTTTTTGCGAGCGGAGATGGCGGAATGGCAGACGCGCTAGATTCAGGTTCTAGTGGTGGCAACACTGTGAGGGTTCAAGTCCCTTTCTCCGCATCATTTATAAGTAGGAAGAAACCAACTGTTTACAAGGTTTCTTCTTATTTTTTTATAGAAACTTTCACCTCTTTTTGTTATCGTATAAGGCAGCCCGCTCCTTGATCTTAAGCCATACACGCCTAGCCTTGACAGGGTGGAAACACCGGAAGTCCCCGGCTGGTGCGGCCATTGGCCAAAGAGTCTGGAAAAACCCGCGGAATTTTCCTGGGAGAATGAATTTAATTTCTAGGGCAGCATTTGATTCTAAAGCATTTAATTCTAAAGAAAACCTTATGTCTTCCTGAACATTCTGTGATATCCCTTGAGTCTTTCTGATAAACATAATAAAATAGAAAGCGTTTCACAAGGAGGGATAACATGAGTATAAATAAAAAAGACTTTTTCGATGATGATTTCGAGGTCATTTATGAAGGCGATCTCCCTGATCTGCCCGAAGAGAGCCATGATGATTATGAGGACGTGCTTCAGAAGCTGGCCGATCTGGATAAAGAATATGAAACCTCTTATCATAGCCGGAAGCCCCAAGGAAATAATCGCAATGATCGTTTTAGCGATCACAACAATGATTATGATGATGACTATGATTATGACGACTATGATTATGATGACGACTATGATTATGATGACGACTATGACGATGATGGTTCCAGACGGAGGTCGAAGAAAGGCCAGAGCGCCGAAAGCAAAAAGAAGAAAAAGAAAAGGAGAAAGATGCCAAACCTCCTTTCTCCGGTGTCCAAAACTGCCAAAGCCGGAGGCAAGGCGGCCTTTAAGATCGCCAATCTAATTCTGCGTGCCGCGACCTTGATACTCATTGCCATTATTTTCTGCCTACTGGCTGTCAACTTCTGGAAGAACTACGGCGCGTTTGGAAGCATTGCCACCGCCGTGGCACAGAAGAATTATGCTCTGGCCGCTTATGCAGTTGTGGCCGTTTTCCTGCTGCTCTTCGAACTGATCACCTTCTTCCGGGTATTGTCCGGAAGCAAGAAAAGCGGCCGCAAGGGCCGCTACGTGGACACAGGCAGAGGCCTGTTCTCATTCCTGTTCATTTATGCCGGTTCCTTGCTGTCTGCCTTATTCTACGGACTGATCCCGGCCTCGCCGCAGCCTCTTGCCGGCGTTTCGGGCGCGCTGCTGGTATATGGTTCGCTTCGTTCTACCCTATTTGCCTTATGCGCCGCCGGGGTCATCAGCTGCCTTATCCGCAAGTTTGCCATCCGGTAGGACTGCACTCTCTGGCTTAGCATTCCCAGACTGTACAATCTCAGACCTTGCGTCTTCTTCCTCCGCCTGTTCCAGGAAATCCGCGTCTTTGGATTTCAGGCGGGGGATGAATCTTCTGGCAAACCGCCCTTTTCCCCTATTCTTCACATAAAAATATCCAATTACGGAAAATACCACGGCGCCAATGAAATTTACGAAGAGATCCTTCATGGTATCCAGAAGGCCAATATCCAGATAACCTCCCAGGCCCAGACTTTCGCCGTTCACCGTCACATCCCTGATGTTTCCAATTCCCACCGCAATGTTGCTGTTAGTAGGATCCAGCATGACTGAATGGATGCTATGTACAATGGTGTCCTTCTGCATGTCCAGATTAAATATCTGATCCATCGCGCACTCAAAAAATTCCCATATTACGCCAATGGTCATGGAAAAGCAGAATGCAACGATTGCCACGAATACCGGAGAGAGCTGGATAGAGAATTTCTTGCTGCGGTTAAGAATGTCAACCAGCGCGAACCCGATGGCCGCCATCAGGAATCCATTTATCGTATGCAGTGCCGTATCCCAGAAAGCAAACTTAATATAATACGACTGGATTTCTCCCAGTATCTCCGCCGCAAATATGAAGATCAGTATCGTTATCTCCAGAGCAGTGGGAAGTTCTATCTTCAAGTTGATCTGTACCAGGCTTGGCATGATTAGCAATATCAATGTAAGAATGCATAGGAACACGTTTTCATAATTCCGGTTAAATATCTGGAGTATCATCATCAGGATGACCAGCATACGCAGCACTACATATACGACAAAGGAACTCTTATGCTCCCTCAATTCCATATGCAGCGCCTTGTTCATTACCTTTAGTCTCTTTCTTATCTTCATCTTCTATCCTCGTATCCCGGATCGCTAGTTCAGGAAGTTGTCTATAATGATTCCTTCTGCCTCTTCTGCCGTCATTCCGAGAGTACGCAGCTTTACCAGCTGTTCGTCATTAATCCTGCCAATTGCCGCCTCATGGATGATTGCCGCATCCAGATGCCGCGCATTGATCTCCGGTATGGATGCTACTTCCGCATGGTCCATAATAATGGAATCACACTGCACATGGGCATGGCATTTGGCATTTCCTACTGCCTTCGGATGGAATACCTGCCTGGACTGTCCTTTTGCCACTGAGCGGGAGATGATCTGGGCGGAACTTCCGTCCCCATTCATCTGTATCTCCATATTGGACTCTGCGTTCTGACTGTCATGGGTCATCAGTTTCTCGATCACGAAGAGTTTGGAGTTTGCCCCCATTTCTACTTCTGTCTCCCGGACCGTGGAATCCACACCCTTAATCTGGACAGTATCCAGCGTAAATACAGCGTCCTCCTTCATATATATCTTAGTGACCGGATTCAGCACCCTGGCGCCGGTTCCTTCCCCCTCGCCATAGTGTTTCTCCTCGTACCGGACATTTGCGCCCTTGCCGACATGGAAGGAATGGATCCCGTCATGCCTGCTCTCATTGCAGCCGCTGTTGTGGATGCCACATCCTGCGATGATGGTTACGTCCGCGCCAGCATCGATGTAAAAATCATTATAGACTTCATCCTTCATGCCAGAGGCATCTACCACTACCGGAATGTGCACCTGCTCCCCTCTGGTATTCCCATCAATGTAAATATCGATTCCAGGCTTATCTTCCTTCTTTTTGATCTTAATATGCTCGCTGTCCCCATGACACAGGGCAACACCGTTGTGGCGCAGGTTGTATGCGCCTTTCTGCTGGAATCCTGATCCGTCTATCTGCTGCAATATCTTCTCCGTAATCTTATCTAATAATGCCATTTTAAAATGCTCCTCTCCTATTCTAACTCCATGCAGGCGAAACTATCGCCCTTATCAAGCAATGTGGGCAGGATCTCGTCTTTTGGACCGATCGCCCCGATCTTGCCGTCTTCTATTAACATGATCCGGTCAGCCATCTGAATAATCCGCTCCTGATGGGAAATGAGGATCAGGCTCTGTTCCTTCTTATTATGAATCTTCTCAAACTGCTGGATCAGCATGGTGAAACTCCAAAGGTCGATTCCCGCCTCCGGCTCATCAAATATACATAATTTGTGTGGCTTTGCCAGGACGGTAGCAATCTCAAGGCGCTTCATCTCGCCTCCGGACAAGGTTGCGTCAACTTCCCTCTTAATATACTCTTTTGCGCACAGCCCTACCCCGCTGAGCATTTTGCAGCATTCAGGCTCGGACAGTTCCCGGCCGGCTGCAAGAGAAAGCAGCCTGTCTACCGTCATTCCCTTGAATCTTGGCGGCTGCTGGAATGCAAATCCGATCCCGGCATTGGCCCTGTGGTTGATGTCGTAAGAAGTAATATCTTCCCCATCCAGCAAGATCTGGCCATCATCTGCTTCTTCAATCCCCATCAGTACCTTTGCAAGAGAAGACTTGCCTCCGCCATTGGGTCCGGTAATAACAAGCATCTCGCCCTCGCCAACTTGGAAGCTGATGTCTTTAACGATACTTCTTTCTATTCCATTTTCATTCACCTTGAATGTCAGATTCTTCACTTCAAGCATGTCAGATACGCTCCTTTTTTCTAATTGTAATTATCTATTATTAACATATATGGTACATTATAATCTTTTTTCACATTTGACGCAACAATCTGGGGCAGGACATTTTCATGCCCCTGCCCCGGTTATCGCCCTTCGCTTTATTTGTTTCCATACTACTTCTTCTGATAATACTCTGCCATTTTCAAAATCATCTATTGCCTCATCAAGTTTAGTAAAAATTTTATTTACGGCATCATCTATAGTGTAAGACTACTATAATAGTTCTTTATAATTGTATACAAAAAAACCGTAACCCTCCATTTTACGAAAGATTACGGTCCATGATGCGGATGACAGGAATCGAACCTGCACACCGAAGTACTAGATCCTAAGTCTAGCGCGTCTGCCAGTTCCGCCACATCCGCATGTCAACAGATTGTATTTTAATATATTATGACAGTTTTGTCAATTTTTTTCGTATTATATTTCTTTTCAATATAAAATGCGGATGATATAGGACCATCCGCATTTTTCTATCTTACTCTTCCACTCTATATTTTAGTAGTTCTCCACTTTCCGTTCGAAATACGCTTTGGGATATCCGCATGTCGGGCATACTTCCGGCGCTTCCTCTCCTTCGTGAATGTATCCGCACTGGCGACATTTCCAGCCAAGAGGCGCATTTCCCTTGAAGGTCAGTTCATTCTTAAGAGTATCCAGAATCTTTAAGTAACGCTTTTCGTGGGCTGCTTCTACTTTTGCCACATTCTCAAATTTCACTGCAAGGTCTTCAAATCCCTCTTCTCTGGCTTCTTTGGCCATGCGGGCGTACATCTGGGTCCACTCTTCGTTTTCCCCATCTGCGGCTGATTGAAGATTATCAGCTGTGTCTCCAAGCCCGTGCCATTCCGCAAACCACATCTTGGCATGCTGTCTTTCCTGTTCTGCCGTCTCCATAAAGATAGCAGCAGTCTGTTCCATGCCCTCCTGTTTTGCGATCTCAGCAAAGAAGGAATATTTATTTCTTGCCTGGGACTCTCCTGCAAATGCTTCCATTAAGTTTTTCTCTGTCTTTGTTCCTGCGTATCTTCCGGAAGCCTTTGCTGCCTCCTCCAGTTTTTCGAATTTTTCCGGTCCTACCTTGCATACCGGGCAGGCTGCCGGCGGGTTCTCCCCTTCATGAATATAGCCGCATACGGTACATCTGAATTTTGTCATTGTCTTGTTCTCCTTTTCTTCTTTCTCTTGATTTGCTTCGTTATTTTCTTTATCCTGCTCCCAGGCAGGTTTTGTAAATTCTTTTAAAACCATTCCTTCCGGTCCTAAGTCTTCTGCCCTGGAATAATAGGACGTATGCAGCATCTCTTCTGCTGCCTGGCTCAATGGCTTTCCGTAGAATTCGCTGTATACTCTCTTAATATCCGGATTCTCATGGCTATAGCGCAGCGTCATCTTGGCATCCTTTGCATAGAGCGACTCTATCCTTGCCTTACGCACTTCATCCGTCATCGGCACCTGCGTCTTTGGCTGTCCGCCCCCTCCGATGCATCCGCCCTTGCAGGTCATAACCTCTATGAAATCATAGGATTTGTCTTCCTTTTTCATCTGCTCTATGAAAGTTCTCGCATTCTCGGTACCATGAATCACTGCCAGACGGATGGGAAGCCCGCCCATCTCTACCGTGGCTTCTCTTACGCCTTCCATTCCTCGCACAGGTTCAAGACACAGATAATCGGACGGAGGATTCTCTCCCGTCACCAGGTAATAGGCTGTTCTGGCCGCTGCTTCCATGACGCCGCCGGTATTTCCGAATATGACGCCTGCTCCGGACGCCGGACCCATCAAGGAATCGTAAGCCTCATCTTCCAGAACCCCGATGTCTATTCCCTCTTCCTTAAGCCACATGGCCAATTCCCTCGTGGTGATCACGTGATCCATGTCCCGCATGCCCTCAGATCCGTTTGCTTTAGCGGAAATATTCATCTCCCCGCGGCGGATCTCGAACTTCTTCGCCGTGCAGGGCGTTACTGCCACATTGACGATTTTCTTCGGATCAATGTTGTTTTTCTTTGCAAAATATGTCTTGATAGTCGGTCCCTGCATGCCGATCGGGCTTTTTGCCGATGAAATGTTGGGAAGAAGTTCCGGATAAAAGGTTTCCGCAAACTTCACCCATGCTGGACAGCAGCTGGTAAACTGAGGCAGCGGCTTCTTTTTCTCCGTAATCCGCTCTACAAGTTCCGATGCCTCTTCCATAATCGTCAGATCCGCCGAAAAGTTCGTATCTAGAACATAGTCGGCTCCCAATGCTCTGAGGGCCGCTACCATCTTCCCTTCCACAAAACTTCCCGGAGCCATGCCGAAAGTTTCTCCAAGACCTACGCGTACAGAGGGAGAGGTGCTGAAGATTACGATCTTATCCGGATCTTTGATTGCTTCTTTTACTTCTCCGTATTCATAGACCTCGGTGATGGAATTCACCGGACAGACATTGGCGCATTGTCCGCAATGGATGCAGATTGCCGTATCCTTCGTGCTGACCAGATCATAGAGCCTGCCTACGCCAATTTCCCGCTCGCATACCTGACGGCACTGGCCGCACTTGATGCACAGGTCTTCATGCCTCTGTATGGCCGGATTATCAGCCTCAATGGGTATTCTGATCTCTGTATACTTATGGTGCATAGATTCTCCTTTCTTATGTTAAATAATAGTAACTGTTATTATAATTACATATTTTTACATTTTTTGCAATAGGAAAACAGCATTTTTTTCAATTTCTTCTAATATGGGTCAAAATGAGATAACCATGCAAAAAAAAAACGCACATCCCTTTCAGAATCTGCGTTCCTATATCTCTTCTCCTGAGCGTGCGGGGATTCGAACCCCGGACAACTTGATTAAAAGTCAAGTGCTCTACCACCTGAGCTACACGCCCATAATTAACCTGGGCTAGTTGGATTCGAACCAACGAATGCAGGAGTCAAAGTCCTGTGCCTTACCGCTTGGCGATAGCCCAATAAAAAAGAAAAAAGGTGGGTAATGGGACTCGAACCCATGATATCCAGAACCACAATCTGGCGCGCTAACCAACTGCACCATACCCACCATATATATTACTTATCGAACTATTTATGTCCAACTAAGTATCGCTTTATTCAGTTTTCTGTGGTTCTAACGAGCCTGGGGGGATTCGAACCCTCGACCTACGGCTTAGAAGGCCGTTGCTCTATCCAGCTGAGCTACAGACTCACAAGACAAACTCTTTAGAACTTATCTCTCTTAAAGCCGCCGTTACAACTACTTTCAAGGCTTTAAGAAAGCGGGTGATGGGAATCGAACCCACGTATCTAGCTTGGAAGGCTAGTGTTCTACCATTGAACTACACCCGCATGAATATCGGGGTGACAGGATTTGAACCTGCGACCTCCTGGTCCCAAACCAGGCGCTCTAGCCAAGCTGAGCCACACCCCGATGCTATATTGTCCAGTCACTTTAACCCCTGGTTCTCCGTGACACAAGAGTTATTATATATGAACGCACCCAGCTTGTCAACAACTTTTTTCATTTTTTTCCTTCTTTTTCTAAAGATAGTTTACCGTGAATTCCGCGTGCCCGCTCTGGTCAGTCTCCATCAGCATGTAGCTGGGTCTGCGCCCTTCCTGGCGCGGATAGGACAGGCTTCCCGGATTCAAGGTGATCAAGTCATCCTCCCTGGTGATTGAGGGCTTATGGGTATGGCCATACATGACAATATCCGCCCCTCTTCCCCTGGCCTCTTCCTTGAGGCGTTCTTCGCTCATAGATACATAGTAGTAATGTCCATGCGTGATAAACACATGGAAGCCTTCTATAAAGAATTCTTCCTCGCCCGGAAGGTCGCAGAAGAAATCATTATTGCCTCTTATTATATGCGCAGGACAGTCTGCCAGCGCCTGGATGTAGTCGTCTTCTCCCTCCACATCTCCAAGATGTATCAGCATATCTATGGGCTTTACTATCTCCAGCACCTTATCCAGATTCTTATGCGACTTGTGCGTATCACTTACTATCAATATCTTCATATAGCATCCCCGCAATCTTCTTATTTCTCCGGCTTCATCTTCTCCTCCAGGATTATCCGCATCTTCCTGAGCCCTTCGCCCCTATGGCTTAACTCATTCTTTTTCTCCGGCGCAAGCTGTGCGCTGGTACATCCATGCTCAGGGAGGAAGAAAATGGGATCATAGCCAAATCCGTTCTCTCCCGCAATCTCATGTCCAATGATCCCTTCCATAGTCCCTCTTACAACCTGGGTACTTCCGTCTGGAAATGCTGCTCCAATAGCGCATACGAATCTTGCTGTGCGTTTCTCATCCGGCACGCCATTCAGGCGGTCAAGCAGCGCCTGATTCTTTATATCATAGGAAGTATCCTCCCCCATATATCTGGCGGAATAGATTCCCGGCTCCTTATTCAGATAGTCGATTTCCAGTCCGGAATCATCCGCCAAGATCACCGCATCCTTGTATTGTGGTATTCCTGTCGCAATCTTTGCTATCTCCGTAGCCTTAATCATAGCGTTTTCTTCAAATGTGCTTCCGTCTTCCACTACATCCGCCTGTATCCCCGCCTCTCTCTGGGAAAGCACCTCTGCCCCCAAGTCTGCAAATATCATGCGGATTTCTGCCATCTTATGTTCATTGCCAGTGGCAAATATAATCTTCTTCATCATCAAGCCTTCCTTTCTCCATCAACTTCTTAGCGTCTCGGCGGCCTCGGGCCAAGGAACTGGTAGAAATAGGTCTTCAGCATCCCATTATATATCTTGCGGTTCTTGTCCGCCTTCCTTCCAAAATACCGCTCTGCCTCTTCATAGGAAGTAATCATATAAGCTGACCAGGAATCCAGTCTCTTGAAACTTTCCCCGAATGTCTGGTAAAGCTGGGGCAGGTTTTCCTTCTCTTCCAGACGTTCGCCATATGGGGGGTTCGTTATGATAAACCCATATTTCTTAGGATGGCTTAAGTCCTTGACATCCCTTTCCTGGAAGTGGATCAGATGCCCCACTCCCGCCTCCTGAGCGTTCTGCCTTGCGATACGGATCACTGCGCCGTCTGCGTCATATCCTTGGATATCCACATCGATATTGTCCTCTATCATGTCATTCGCTTCATTTACCGAATCATACCATAACTTACGCGGGATCAGATTGGTCCAGTCTTCGGCCGTAAAAGAGCGGTTCATGCCTGGGGCGATGTTTGCTGCCATCATGGCTGCCTCAATGGGAAACGTGCCGCTCCCGCAGAAAGGATCTACCAGAATCCGGTCCTTCCTCCAGGGCGTAAGCATGATGAGCGCTGCCGCCAAAGTCTCTGTAATCGGCGCTTTTCCTGACATCTCCCGGTAACCCCTCTTATGCAAGGATACGCCCGACGTATCAATCCCTACGGTCACCACATCCTTCATCAGGAATACGCGCACCGGATAAGAAGCCCCGTCTTCCGGAAACCACTCCAGCCGGTAGTGCTCCTGCATCCGCCTGACCATTGCCTTTTTCATAATCGACTGTATGTCAGAAGGGCTGAACAACTTGCTCTTTACAGAGGCTGCCTTTGTGACCCAGAACTTCCCGTCCTTTGGTATGTAGTCTTCCCATGGGAGACTTCTGGTCTTCTCAAAGAGTTCTTCAAAGGTCGTGGCCTTAAAACTTCCTACCTTCCACAGAATTCTCTCTGCCGTGCGAAGGAAAATATTGGAACGGCAGACGGCATCCGCATCCCCATAGAAAGTGACTCTGCCGTCTTCTACTTCTGCAATCTCATATCCCAGATCTATAATTTCTCTTTTCAGCACCGCTTCTAAGCCAAAGTGGCAGGGTGCAAACAGTTCAACTTTATTCATAAACTCTCCCAACACGAAATTTATATTCACCTTACCATCTTACTTTCTTTCCCCATATTTTGTCAATGATTCTCGTCCTATTAGGCGATTTCTTTTGCCTAAAACGAAATATTGCAAGGCCGACGGTATATCGCCTGCCTTGCAACATTCATTTTTCTTCAGTCTAATCCAATTACAATCTAATCTCTAACTAGTAGTTGTCGCTGTAGTTTGAACTGTTAGAATTCTTGTTCTGGTTAGATGCATTCTTGTTGGATGCATTCTGGTTAGATGCGTTCCTGTTGGATGCATTCTGGTTAGATGCGTTCCTGTTGGATACATTCTGGCTAGATGCGTTCCTGTTGGATACATTCTGGCTAGATGCATTCTGGTTAGATGCGTTCTGGTTAGATGCATTTGAGTTACTGTTAGATGAATTATAATTTTTAGCCATGTCAATTCCTCCTAATCTTTTTGGTTACGAGATTATTATGTCCTTGACAATTTTTTTTATGTATCAATTTTCACAAAAATGAGTTCTTAATTATATTAAGAATTTTTTAATTTTTAACTTGCTTTTCAAATCGTTCTATATTATACTAAATCATGTAGAAAAGATACTTTCTACAACCCCTTATTAATTATTTATACTCCCCTCAAAAGACCGATGGCTCCCCCATCGGTCTTTTACTTTTTTATTTTGTTCTATTTTATCGGCCTCATCGTCGGCTGCCAATGATCCTGAATACGATAATCATAAGGATCAATGGTACAAGAATCGGCGCAAGAAGACTGAATATACCTCCAATTACAGCGATAACCAGCATAAACACGCCAACAATTCCCAGAACCAGAAGCAATTTCTTCCACCAGGTATCCAGACCGAATATATGGACTTGTCCCGTCCCGCTCTGCTGCCTCTGATCATAATTCTGCCTATTGGGCTCGTATCCGTAATCTTCCTGGGTATTCCCCTGTATCTCCAAAGACTCTATGATCGTGCGGGCAATTGCCCATGGATCTCCCAGTTCCGCAACGACTTCTTCCTCGCTTCTTCCCTTCCTGACCTCATCAGCGATATAGCCGCTATAATAGTTAACATTCTCCTGTATTACCGGACCGCTCAGGTCATTTGCCAAAGCCTCCTTTAACTTATTTAAAAACTCGCTTCTTGTCATGAACATCCTCCTACATATGCATCAGACGGATTCCCGGCCGTAGCCGTACCATATCTTAATAAGTAAAAACCTTGCACTTAGAATATCACATCCCTATGTCTATTCCAAGTCCAAGGTTCTTAAATTTTTCTAATCTCTTTATTAAGATGTTATACCTCGAAGATCAGGTCGCCGTAGGATGGCATCGGCCATGCTTCTTTGTCTACGATCATTTCCAGTTCGTCTACCGGCGCACGCAGCGCTTCCATGGCTGGTACTGCGTCAGAATGATAGAACCTTGCCTGGTCTGCCCCTTCCTCCATGGAAGAAGCCTGATCCGTCACCACAATAAGCGCTTCCAAAGCCTTCTTCGTCCGAGTCAAGAGCGAGGATACTTCTGAAAGAAGATCCGCCTGCACGGATGCGTCCGCGCCGGCTTCCTTCACGCTGATCACCGTATCCGCAAGCGTCTTCGTGTATTTGATGACTGCCGGGATAATCTGCTTGCTTGCCATATCAATCATCGTGCGGGCTTCTATATTGATAGCCTTTGAATAATTCTCAAACTTGATCTCTGCGCGGGATTCCAGTTCAGCCCTGGTAAATACCTTGAATTCTTCAAACATTTTTATAGTCTTCTCCGTGGTAAGCGCCGGAATCGCCTCTACCATGGAGCGAATATTCGGAAGGCCTCTTCTTCCTGCTTCTTCGACCCATTCATCAGAATATCCGTTTCCGTTAAATATGATGCGCTGATGCTCATACGCGTATTTCTTGATCAGATCATGCACAGCCATATCAAAGTCATCCGAACTTTCCAGCACATCGCAGGCTTCTTTAAACGCCTCTGCTACGATCGTGTTGATCACCACGTTTGGTCCGGCCACAGAGTCACGGGAGCCAACCATACGAAATTCGAACTTATTGCCTGTAAATGCAAATGGAGACGTCCTGTTCCGGTCTGTGGCATCCTTTGCCAGATCCGGCAACGTTCTGACGCCCGTCTCAAGTTTTCCGCCCTTAATGCTGTGTGTGGCTTCTCCGGTAACGACCAGCTGCTCGATCACATCTTCCAACTGCTCTCCAAGGAATACAGAGATGATTGCCGGAGGCGCTTCATTTGCTCCCAGCCTGTGATCATTGCCCGGATCAGCCGCAGACTCCCGCAGAAGATCCGCATGTTCATCCACTGCTTTCAAGATACACGTAAGAACCAGCAGGAACTGGATATTCTCATGAGGCGTCTTTCCAGGCTCCAGCAGGTTCTTCCCGTCATCCGTGATAAGAGACCAGTTATTATGCTTTCCGGAACCATTCACGCCAGCAAACGGCTTCTCATGCAGCAGGCATTTCATGCCATGCTGGCAGGCTACCCTCTTCAATGTCTGCATAACCAGATGGTTGTGGTCGACTGCCACGTTAGCCTTCGCATAGATTGGAGCAAGTTCGTGCTGGGCCGGCGCTACTTCGTTATGCTGCGTCTTAGCCGTCACGCCCACCTTCCACAGTTCCATGTTGACATCTTTCATGAATCCTGCAATCCTCTGGCGGATCGTTCCGAAGTAATGGTCATCCAGTTCCTGTCCCTTTGGAGGCATGGCGCCGAACAACGTGCGTCCCGTATAGATCAGGTCTTTCCTCTCCTGGAACTTCTTGGCGTCAACCAGGAAGTATTCCTGTTCCGGTCCAACAGATGGAGTAACTTTTAGGGATGTCGTATTCCCAAATAAACGGATCAGCCGAAGTGCCTGTTCATTGATCGCTTCCATGGAACGAAGAAGCGGCGTCTTCTGGTCTAAAGCTTCTCCTGTATAGGAACAGAATGCGGTAGGAATGCAAAGCGTGGCTCCGGCAGCATCGTGCCTTACAAATGCAGGCGACGTACAATCCCATGCCGTATATCCTCTTGCCTCGAACGTGGCGCGAAGGCCGCCTGACGGGAAAGAAGATGCATCCGGCTCGCCTTTGATCAGTTCTTTTCCCGAAAAGCTCATCAGTACTTTTCCGCTCTCCAGAGGGGCGGAGATGAATGAGTCATGCTTTTCTGCTGTTACGCCGGTTAGCGGCTGAAACCAGTGAGTGTAATGAGTAGCTCCTTTTTCAATTGCCCATTCCTTCATCTCATGCGCAATTACATCTGCTGTCGCAAGGTCTAGTTCCTTGCCTTCTTCGATCGTCCTTTTCAGATCCTTATAGACTTTCTTGGGAAGCCGTTCCTGCATAACCGTATCATTAAAAACGTCTTCGCCAAAAATGTCAGCTACATTTAATGCTTCACTCATATCTTTACGTTTCCTTTCTTATCTGTCTTATCTGTCTTAGTATGAATTAATATCCGTCCCTCCGGAAATTCCAGTCCGGAGAATAATTAGAAAAAGGCACTCCAACTTCTGGTTGGAACGCCTTTGTTCTCTTTACGCCTGTCAGTATACCTCAATCAGCCGAAAAAGGCAAGTAAAAATTTCATTCTTCAGCAATTAAGCTTTTCCAACTGAACCGAATAATTCCATCTTTTCCTTTACAGTCTGCATAATCGCATCTACGCCTGGCTTAAGAAGCTTGCGTGGGTCATAGCCCTTTCCTTCAAGGTCTTTTCCAGCCTCGATGTACTTGCGTGTAGCATCCGCAAAAGATAACTGGCAATCTGTATTAACGTTAATCTTTGCTACTCCAAGATCAATCGCCTTCTTAATCATGTCATCCGGGATTCCCGTGCCTCCGTGCAGTACCAATGGCATCTTTCCTGTCAGTTTCTGGATCGCGTCCAGAGTCTCAAAACTTAATCCGGCCCAGTTCTCAGGATACTTTCCATGGATATTGCCGATTCCTGCTGCCAGCATATCAACGCCCAGATCAGCAATCATCTTGCATTCCTGAGGATCCGCGCATTCTCCCTGTCCGATAACGCCGTCCTCTTCTCCGCCGATCGCTCCAACCTCTGCTTCGATTGACATTCCTTTTTCTCTGCAGATGGCGATCAGTTCTTTTGTCTTTGCAACATTCTCTTCAATCGGATATTTGGATCCATCGAACATGATGGAAGTAAAGCCTGCCTCTATGCACTTCATGCATCCGTCATATGTGCCGTGATCCAGATGTGTCGCAACCGGTACCGTAATTCCAAGTTCTTCGATCATGGCAGCTACCATAGCGGATACCGTCTTGAATCCTGTCATATATTTGCCTGCGCCCTCGGACACGCCCAGGATAACGGGTGACTTGCACTCTTCTGCTGTAAGAAGAATAGCCTTTGTCCATTCCAGATTGTTGATATTAAACTGTCCCACTGCATAGTGGCCTTCGACTGCTTTTTCAAGCATCTCTTTTGCTGATACTAACATATAAAACTCCTCCAATTCCTCTGCCTTGACAAGATGCCTTGACACCTGCACGGCATGTATTAAGTTTCGCTTTTCTTATTATATCTCATTACCCGGGAAAAGACAAGATCAAAGACATCCTTAAGTTTCTTGGCATTTATCCTTCCAGCAGCCGGCTTTGGCCCCGGGCATATGCCACGCCGCCTGAAGCCCTGATCCTGTGGATCACATCCTGCGTGATCACTGCCTCTTCTTCTCTGAGTTTTCTCCACAATTCTTTCAGCATCATCTGGATATCCCTGACATCACTGAAGCCGCAGATAAAGATGCAGAACTCGTCGCCCGACCTTCTGGACACGAGCCAGTGCTCCTGGGGCAGCCCCTTTAGCAAAACTGCGAAACTCTCCAGATATTTATCGCCCACGTCATGTGCTTTATCCGCAAAGGCAAAAAAGCGGACAGCCAGAGCTGTCCGCTTTTCTATGCCTGCTATTCTATTGTAATGCTCCAAAAGTTCACATAAGACTTTCCCGGCCAAAGTCTTATAAGATCGCTTTTATACTGGAAGTCTTCCACGACTCCCTGCCTGGATGGAAGGGACGTCCATGGCTCGATACAGACATACGGCGCGTCTGTATTGGGCACATGCCAGAGTCCGAGATAAGGCAGATCCGGATAGGCTACCCTTACCTGCCGGCTTCCCTTATCCGACTTTAATGCGACCTCGTCTGCCATATGCGCAAGCACGATCGCGTCATCGTCAAACAGATCATGGCTCAGCCTCAGGATCTGTCCATCTTCCAATGGAAATTCTTCATTCATGCCACTTAAAAAGCAGGCCTTCGTATGCCCCACCCGGTCCGGGCGGCACTCTTTTGCGAATTCCAGGTAGTAATCTTCAAAATCCAGTCCATTCTCCAGCGGAACTCGAAACCCCGGATGCCCTCCGATTCCAAAATACATCATCTTATCTGAAAGGTTCCGTACCTGGTACTTAATCTCGATCTTATTTTTCTGCAGCGTATAAGATACCTGCAATACAAAATGATAAGGATAGGATGCATACGTCTCCTGGCTGTCCCTCAGTTCCAAAACAATCTTTTCCTTTGTCTGCTCCGTTACCTGAAATGGAAGTTTCCGGGCGAACCCATGGATATCCATCTCAAACTCCTGCCCATCCAGCCGATACTTGCCCTCCGTGAATCTTCCCACAAAGGGGAATAGAAGCGGCGCACGCTCCGGCCAGTATTCTTCATCGCCGTCCCATAGGTACTGCGCACCGTCCTTTTCAATCGCCTGTATCTGCGCGCCGCAGGAAGCCACCAGCAAGCGGAGGCATCCGTTATCCAGCTGATATTCCATGTATCCGCCTCCTGACTATTCCGCCTGCGGATATTCGTTGCACAGCAGGCGGTATGGCGCTTCGTCCTCCTCGATTGCCGGGAAGCGTCCCACTTCTTTATTATAGAAGAAATTATCATTATCATCGTCGTTGCACATGGACACTTCGCCCAGAAGGACCGGGCCGCCTGTCTCTGGCACGATAAAGTCATGGTACATATACGGCGTAATGGTAATGCTCTGTCCGGGCTTCAGAAGTACTTTTGTGCCCGCCGGGACCTGGCTGGTCTTTCCATCGGAGCATACGGTCACATCCGTATCCAGCATCCTCTCATCCGGTGTCCCGTTGTACACCGTAATATAGACATCATTGCCGCCTCTGTTGATGATGTCTTCCATCTTGCTGGCATGGAAATGCATCGCCGCCGTCTGTCCTTCATAGAGCATCAGAAGTTTCTCCGCATAAGTCTTCTTATATTTCTCCGGCATCTTCTGGTTGCCGTTACGGATCGTAAACAGTGAGAATCCGACCTCATCGAACTTGCCAAGGCCAAAGTCCGTAATATCCCATCCCAGCTTGTTGTCACGGATCTCATCGTATTCATGGCCAATGTCCTGCCACTCCTTTGCCGTCCATGCCGCAAAAGGCGGCATCTCAAACCCATGCTCCTTGATTAATTGCTCCATATCTTTTATAACCTGATTAATTCTTGAGCGTTTCATAGTAATATTTCCTCCTCCATATATGCTCAAATAGCAGAGTACGGATTATACCTTATATTCTGATAATATCATCTCTGGCTTGTCTGCCTGCGTAGTCTTGATCAATTCCTCATTCGTGACAAAGTTAAGAAGCGCGTCGATCACCGCGGTCTCATTCATATGGGCATACCCTTTATAGAAGCTGAACGGTTCTTCCTTGCCGGCTGATAGAAGCACATAATCTGCAAGATTCGATACCGGGGACTGGGCAAATGCCGTGATCGCTATGCTCTTAAGGCCTTTTTCTTTTCCCAGTTCCAGCCCCTGGATGACCTGTCTAGATGTTCCCGACTGTGATATGGCTATCAGAAGGTCATCCTGGTCCGCCAGATTCACATGATTCATGAAGTATTCGGCGGCAACATTATATGTGCTCTTGATTCCCAGCCTTCCCAGCCTGAATCCCATATACTGGGCCAGAGGGCATGTATTTCCTACGGCCATGATATGCGCCTCCTTGCAGGTCTTCAGAAGATTCACGCAGTTCCACATCACATCCGCGTCAATCCTTGAGCCGATGGCGAGCATCGTCTGCGCATACTCCTGGAACAGTTTCTCCACGGCATCCCTGCTTTCAGCCAGCGCCGAACTGCCATACTGCTTCTTCCCCAGATCCCTCGCAAGGGAAATACGGAACTGATAATATCCGGTATAGCCGATATGATGGCACATCCTGACTACGGTCGCATCGCTTACCCCGCTTTGCTTCGCCAGTTCGGATACGTTAGAATCCACCGCTTTCTGCGGATTCTGCAATACAAAGTCCGCCACTTTCCTTTCCGCCGAAAAGATATAATCATACTGCTCTTTGATGACTTCGAGCACCTCTCTGTCCAGAATGTTCTTTTTACTCAACTTTGACACCTCAAATAATATGTATTAGTACAGAGCTGCCTTTCCATCTGCCTGGAATAATTCAATCTTATGGAATGCAACTTCTTTCATTGCTGCAATGCATGGCGGCTGGATCGTATTAGGCTCTCTTAAGCCTTTGTCAGCTAGTACTTCTCTCATTTTATCATAATATGCCACTTTTATGTCACTTGAAATGTTAATTTTATTCACGCCCAGCGTTACGGACTGTCCGATCTCTGCATCCGGATTGTTAGAGCCTCCGTGAAGTACCAGCGGAATCGATACTTTTGACTTGATCTCTTTTAACAGATCCAGCTTCAGTTCCGGCTTCATTCCCTTTGGATAGATGCCATGGGATGTTCCGATGGCGATCGCCAGCGTATCAACGCCGGATGCCTCCACAAACTTTACGGCATCATCCGGGTTCGTATAGATGATCACATTCGCGCCTGCTTCCGCTTCCGCATCCGTAGAGCCGATCGTTCCAAGCTCGCCTTCTACCGATACATTTACCGCATGAGCCGCCTCTGCCACTTTCTTGCATGCCTTGATGTTCTCCTCGAACGGAAGGCTGGAGCCATCGATCATAACGGATGTAAATCCTGCCTGGATGGCGGTCATCACCTGCTCGAAAGAAGCGCCGTGATCCAGATGAATGCAAACCGGAACCGTTGCCTTGTGCGCTTTCTCAATGATCGCTTTTACCATGTCTGTACCAATATGGCTTAACTCGTCAGGGTGAATCGCAATGATTACCGGCGCATTCTTTTCCTCAGACGCTTCCATGATACCGTTAAACATAGAATAATCACTGATATTAAATGCAGGTACTGCAAAATTATTCTCGTTTGCTACCGCCAACAATTCCTTCATATTCATTAACATAATTCTCTTCCTCCATAAAATAATATTTTTTATACTTGCTATTCTAGACCTCAAAATAGGCCATGTCAACATTCTTATGAAATAAAATTTCTTTTTCTAACATTTTACAATAAAATTCTATTTCATACTCAAAAGCACATCTGCACACCGCCCACAAAGGAATCTCCAAGCCCAATGGTATACTTCGGCTTGTCAATATATTTGGATGGTACCAGCGTTACTTCCCCGGCAAACGGGCTGGCTTTCACCTTCTCATAGTTCTCTACGCCCTTTGGGCTTAGTTCAAAGCCCAGCACTTCCCGGATCTGTTCCTTTGTGCCATACCAGCCGTTCTGCGCTTTGGCTGTGGCAAGCAGATTCCCATAGATGAGTCCTCTCTCAATATCCGCCTTCAAAGGATCGCCTACATACATGGAATAATCCTTTGTATGGACGATGACTCCTTTTTGGATGCCGAATTTCCCGCGGATGAATCTCGCGCCCTCCACGCAGGAGATGATATCCTCGATGTCCACGTCAAAGTCATACATCTCCTTCAACGTATACTTCAGTTCCTCTTCATTCAGGCTTACGATGTCCACGCAGGAATACACGGTTTCCAGGCATAGTTTCCGGACGGCATAGTCATGGTAATGCGCATCCTCAAAAAATACGATTCCATCCGGATTCGCTTCTTTGTACTTCGCCACATGGCCTTTTACATATTCCAGATGCTCTTTTAGCACTTGCGGATCTAACAGCGCGTTAAAGCTGGACAGCACATTGCTGCTTATGTCCATCCCGTTGCGCTCTATCCATTCAAAATAGGGCCTTGAGAAGGGGACGAACTCATTCACGGTAATCTTCGTGATGATCAGCCTGTTTGAGCAGGGAATGACAGCCTCCTGGCCTCCCAGGCAGATCTTATCTCCTTTCTTGAACTGAATGATAAAATGAATCTCCTGCTCATTTGTCTGGATGACCTCATCCGTATGTACCAGCCTTCCATCCTGGGAAACAGCATAGATAGACGGGGATCTCAGGATCTGGCAGACTTCTTTGGAATCGTCCGTCAGATGGACGATCGACGGGCAGCCAAGCTGGGCCAGAGCCATGGCAGCCTGTACTGCCGTGCCTCCCATTCCATAGTCAAAATGAAAACTCTCCTCTACCAGCTTCGTATTCTTTACATCTGCCTCGCCCCCGATTCCGCGGATACAGTAATACACTACCGTCCCCAGAAGATCCTCCATCGTCTCTATCTCGTCCGACACCTTCATCTCGGACAGCACGCCGTCTGGCATATACCGCTCCAGAAGCTCGTTTAGCCGCTCCACTTTGAAGTCACACAGCAGATCCAGATTACTGGTGTATCCCAGCGCCGTATAGCGCCCGTTCCTCGTCCGTTGCCGCACGGTCTCCTCAAGCGCTTCATATGCCTCCTGGTACTTCTGTTCCAACACCATCTTTCTCACCTCTTTTCTTTAGTCCATTAACGCAAAGGACCTGATCTTGCTTTTTATCACCTCTTTTGCTGCCGCTTCTGCCGGCCCCCACAGGTTCTGGCAGGAATATTTGAATCCCTCCGACTGTACGGTCTTAACATAGGCTTCGCCCATGGCAACCTGGATGTCCGTGCAGATATTTACCTTGCGTATTCCCTGACGGATCGCCTCCTGCACTTGTTCCATAGGCGTACCCGAGCCTCCGTGAAGCACGATCGGACAGTCTACAGCCTTCTTAATATTACGCAGCCTGTCTATATTGAGTTTTGGTTCGAATGTATATTGTCCATGGGCAGTCCCAATCGATACTGCCAGCGCGTCTACCTGGGTCTCTAAAACGAACCTTCTTGCTTCCTCGGGATCTGTCTGTGCCGCCTCCGGCCCCTTAACGATGATATCCCCTTCTTCGCCTACCAGCCGCCCCAGTTCCCCTTCCACCGTGATTCCGTATGGGTGGGCACGCCTTGCCACCTTGCGGGTGAGGACGACATTCTCCTCATAAGGCAACGCCGACGCATCAATCATGACGGAAGAAAATCCAGCGTTGATCGCACGATTGCAGTCTTCAAACGTAGTGGCATGATCCAGATGTAGCGCCACCGGTACCTCTGCGTCTTTGCTTGCCATATATGCGGTCTGCACCGTCTCCTCCATTCCGCCCATCCGGCCAATCTCCAGCATGCCGCATTGAAGGATCACCGGAACGTCCAGTTCCTGTGCAGCCTCCACGACAGCGCGGGCCACTTCGAAAGACCAGAATTCGAATGCGCCCAGTGCGATGCCCCTTTCATCCGCTATTTTCAATGCTTCTTTCATTGGTACAAAATTGGTTTTTAACATGATTACTCTCCTTTAATGTTGTAAAATAACTGCCGTTTTATAGATATGCGGCCCTCAGTTATGCTATAATAGTACTAGTATTTGCGACATCCCTGGCATGACTTGAATTTATAATTCTATGAGAGGTACGATTCAATGATTTATGCAGAAGAACGTTATAATAACATCATGCGTCTGCTGACGGATAAGGGACGCATCAGTTCTGCGGAACTATCTTCCGCCCTGAATATTTCCAGGGAGACGATCCGCCGTGATTTAAACCGCCTGGCTCAGGAGGGCCGCCTTGTCAAGACAAGAGGCGGAGCCATCCTTCCGGATGCCAGCCTGACAAGCCTAGACTTTCCATACACTGCCCGCGAGAAGGCTAACCGAACCGAGAAATCCGACTTATGCGCCTACGCCGCCAGATTTATTCAGGAGAGGGATACCATTTTTCTGGACAACAGCTCTACTGTTACGCATTTGATACGCTTCATCCCCAAACAGTATCCGCTGAACTTTCTGGTTTACTCCATTTCTCTGCTGCTGACGCTCTCGAACATGCACAATCCCAACTGGAATGTGTTCAGCCTGGGCGGCATGCTCAGCTATACTACCATGTCTTCTACCCGGACGCTTGCCTTATCCGCCCTGGATAATTTCATGCCCACCAAGGCATTTCTTTCTTGTCACAGCATTACCAGGGACTTTTATGCCACCGACAGCTACATGGAAGACGTGGAACTTAAACGCCGCGCCCTGGATATATCAGCGGAGACCTTCCTTCTGGCGGATGCCTCCAAGCTGAACCACCCCGGAGTCATCAAGGTTGCATCCTCCGTCGAGTTTGACCATATTATCACCAACGAGAAGGCCGCGCCATTCTTTGTGAATGACTTAAGGGAAAACGGCTGCAACGTCCATCTTGCCCCTCATATCACGAAGTAAGAAGCCTTCCTTGCTTTTCTACATAATCCAGAACCATCTGAAAATCCGGCATGCCGGTGCTGGCGCCCTTCTTAGCGATTCTATAGGCGGATACCGCGCTGGCAAAGCACCCGGCTTTCTCAAGATTCCAGCCTTGAAGATAGAAGCACAGGAATCCTCCCATAAAGCAGTCCCCCGCTCCAGTGGTGTCCGTCACCCGGATTCCGGGATATAAAATCCTTAACGGAAACTTCCGGAATTCTTCTATAATCCCGTAAATGTCGGATCTCTGCGCCAGATAGGCCGCCTCCTCATAACTTGGTATGAATATATCCGTCTCCTTAAGGGTCTTCTTAAGCAGGTCCATCTTGCACCTGGGGCCGCCGGTCAGTGTAATGCTGGCATCCATTGCCGTAATCTTTCCGTAGTCATGGGCTCATTGTCGCATCCGGTACATCCCCGCTTCTTAGCGTCTGGTTTCCACCTGGTTCCTGTGAAGTTCTTCAAGCAAGAACCGGCCATTCATATCTTTGCCGACACTTCCAATCAAGGCCGAGGTATCCCAAGCCTTGACAGGACCACCGAGACCGTCAGGGCATCCCCACCGACAATACTTTCATCTCTTCATCCCCTTTTTAAAAAAGACCCGCAAAACCCAAAGCGCGACACGGGAGCCTTCCCCATCTTCTTTGCTGTTTTGCAGAGCCTTGCAATTTGCGTAATTCGTATTAATTCTTTACTGATCCTGCTGTCATACCCGCAATAAAATATCTCTGGAAGAAGAGGAATAATACTAAGATCGGGAGCGAGCCCAAGACACTCATGGCCATCATCTGGCTCCACTCATACGCATGCTGTCCCATCAGCAGGTTGATTCCTACCGGTACCGTACGCATATTGTTGGTCTTAGTCAGCGCCAGCGCGAACAGATACTCGTTCCACGCCTGCATGAATGTATACATTCCCACGGAAACCAGTCCCGGAACGGATGTGGGAACAAGGATCTTCCACAACGCCTTGAAGCGGGAGCCTCCGTCTATCATAACTGCCTCATCCAACTCCTTCGGCAAGGTATTAAAATACCCCGTCGTCATCAGAATGGCATACGGCAGCGTAAATATCAGATACGTAAGAATCAATGCCCAATATGTATTGTACAGCTTGATCGTAACGATCAGGCTTAAGTACGGTATCAGCAGCGTAATCGGCGGGATTGCCTGTACTGCGACGATAATGGTATTGATCGTGCTTTTGCCCCGGAAGTTGAACCGGCTGAATGCATAAGAAGCCAGGATTCCGATGACCAGGGTAATGACTACCACTGTAAGCGCGATCACATAACTATTTACAAAGAACCGGACCTTTTCCGGGTCGGTCAATACTGCCTTATAAGCATCCAGGCTGAAAGTCTTAGAGATCCAAGTAGGCGGCCAGGCAAATATTTCCGAATTGGGCTTAAAAGAATTCAGGATCATCCACAGGATCGGAAAACCAGCGAATAATGCCCCGATTACCAGCAATATAATAATTACGATCTTTACCCATAGTTTTTTCTTTCCAATCATATTTAATCCCTCGCTTTCTGCTGTCTGACATAGAAGATTGCTATGATTGTACATACAACAAGCAGAATTACCGCGCCGGCCGAGGCCATGGAGTACTGGTACTTCGTGAAGCCTTGTTTGTATATATACGTACTGATCGTCTCCGTCGCATTAATCGGCCCGCCTCCTGTGGTCATCCAGATTAATGCGAATTGCTGCAATGTCCATACAAAGTCCAGCATAAGAAGGCTGACTAAGATTGGCTTAAGCTGAGGGATCGTGATACGCGTGAATGTCTGTACTGCATTGGCTCCATCCAGGGCGGATGCCTCATACAGATCTGTGGATATTCCCTGAAGTCCGGCCAATATACTAATCATATAGAAAGGATATCCGGACCATATATTAATAAGCGTAACCGCGAACAGCGCAAACTGTCTGGACCCCAGCCATTCGATATTCTGGCTGATCAGCCCTCCTGCCTGCAGCAGATAGTTTATGATGCCATTCGGGTTCATCATCATTTTCCACAATATTGCAATAACGGATGCCGTAAACATCCATGGCAGCGCATAGATCACCCTGAAGATGCCCTTTGTCTTGTTCCCAAGGTAGCGCGTGTTCAGGAGCATTGCAAAGAACATGCCTATGACCAGATGCGCGATAATACTAATGATTACAAAATACAGCGTGTTCTTAATGGCAACCAGAAACGTTGGATCTGTCAATACCTTCGCAAAATTCTCTAAGCCAACGAAAGTTGGATTCTTGTTAATAATAACGTTATCAAAGAATGAATATCTGATAACCATGATAATCGGTATGATCAACAATATGAGCATAAGAATAATGGTTGGCAATAGATATACGTATGGCGTTACCTGCTTTTTAAAGATATCGGAACGTTTTCCTGCCGGTGTCGTCATAACTTTATTTTTTCCTTTCGTCAACTTATCTCAACCCCTTCATTTAGGATGTTAGGGGATGTCGGTTAATACCGATTTTTAAACTCTAAATCCTAAAATAAGAATCTCCCATAAAAATCAGTGTTTTTCATACTTGATATTCTTTGGGAGATTCTTATTGTTCTTTTTCTGTATATATTTTAGGGCGCAAAACACCCATAACTGCATTTTTGAACATGCACATTTTTTAAGCCGTCTTTTCCTCGGTTTTTCCTTCGAATTTTTTAATCTCTTCATGAAGAAAACGATGATATTTATTCATGTTCCGACCAATGGCATACAGCATGAATTCTTTATACACCTTCTCTGACGTTCGGTAGTTGAATCTTCGGAAACTATCATTTTCCTTGATATCTCCAAAATGTCCTTCTGTCTGGATGGAACGGATCTGACGATTTAGAATCCCTTTCTCACTTTGGATGTTTGCATGGGATTCCTCTTTCAATGTTTCCCATTGTTCATTGATCTTCATAACTTTGTTTTTCTCAGCATCTTTTTCTGCGTTATATTTATATAAGCATTTCGCTTTGTGTTCACAACCACTACAGTCTGCACATCCGTATACCTCAAAAGTCTGGGTATAACCCGGCTGTTTTTTGGTCTCTGTGCGGATATGATGCAATCCTCTTCCGTCATGACAAACATAATACCGTTCATCCTCAAATATCTGTGTTTTCATGTTGTAATATTTTCCAATATCTTCTCTGTAAGCGCGTGTTTTCCGTTTTTCATGATCCTGCAGCTTGATGTAACTGGATATCTTATTTTTCTTTAAATACAGAAGATTTTTCTCGCTACAATAACCGCTATCTGCGGTTACTTCTTCCAAAATCTCCCCAAATGCATTTTTATGCTTTTCTAAAACCGGAATCAGTGTGTTATAGTCTGTCCGGTCATTGCTTACATAAGCATGGACAATGAAATAATTCTCTACTGCGATCTGAACATTATATGCGGCTTTTAACTGTCCGTTCAGCATGTGATCTTCTTTCATTCTCATAAAGGTGGCTTCTAAATCTGTTTTGGAATAGCTGTTCCTGTCCTTTCCCATGATCTCAAAACATTCTTTGTATCCCATAAGGCGTTCGCCGCAGGTTTCTAATTCCTCATAAAGCTGCTGGAGCTCCGATTTCCTCTTCCCTTTTCCGTAAACAAACGCAATCTGTTCCTTCTCTGCGATCTGAGTCAGATTTTTCTGAAGTTTCAAAATCTCCAATGGGGAACAGTTGTCAATCTCGATGATCGTATTATTGGACAACTTTTTATGTTTTGTCAGTTTTCGCTTCCGGTTCTTTTCAATGACATCTCTTACCTTATCCATTCCTTCGATCACAAACATATGTGCATGGGGAATGTCATATTTTATGCCATACTCATTTTCATCTATCCATGCATTATACTTCTGATACAGTGAATCAATCATATCGAGTAAGCCTGCGAGATGATAATTGATCGTCCCTCTCCACACAAATGTATAGCGGTTTGCATTGGCCTCTATTTTTGTTCCATCAATAAAAAGGGATTTCAATGTGATCAGTCCTTCTTTTTGCAGGCGGCGGAGAAACTGGTAATTCAACTCATCCAATACATCTGCAGTCAGTCTTTTATTCTTGAACTCATAAAAAGCATCCCTTTTTGGTTTCTGACCTTTGGTAAGCCAGATAAATGCAAGGTCTCTTTCGCATAATTCCACAATACGGTCAACAGCTCTAATCCCACGCATGTTTGCGTAAGTAACTACGGCATACATCATAATTGGGTTATACCCGGTTCTTCCCTTATCTGAACAATTGGCCAACAAGCCAGAAAAATCTAATTCCTCCATCACTTTTTTCAGGGTATAGACTGGATCGTCGTCAGGTAAACACAATTCGAAGAAACTGAAGTTAATTTTCTGTTGCCCTAATTCAAAAAATTCGTTATAATACTTATTGTTTAGCATAGTTACATTATAACATGTAACGGAGAAGAGATGGTTGTCGTTAGCCATCTTTTTCTCTTTTATGGAAAAATTTCAGGGGCAGATGTGACCTGGTATGAGTCACATCTGCCCCTATTTGGAACTATCTATTTCCCGATAGCCCCATATTTCTTTGTCACTTATGTTCTATTTGCCAGTTCTTCTTACTCGAATGCAGGCTCCCAAATATCCTGGGTTGCTTTTAGCATATCTGCTGCAGAGGATGTATCTCCGTCAAGATACAGCTGTAACTGCTCGTCAAAACTTCTCATCAGGTCTTCAGATGTTGGAAGTCCCGTAAATTCGTTGATCGCGCGGCACTCCTGGAAGAGGTCGTATGCTTTCTGGAACAGTTCGTCATTCTTAGAGTAGTCTGGCTCTGCCGTAGAGTTTCCTGGGAATGCATTTGCCAGTTCAGACAGTTTTGCATTTACTTCAGGACTCATAAGATACTCAACAAACTGCATTGCTTCTTCCTTGTTCTCGCAGTTGTCTGCAATACCGATTCCCCAGTTGGCAACATCCATTCCGCTCTCTCCGTCAAAACCTTCCATTACAGGGAGCTTCATGAAGTCAAAGTTCAGATCCGGCGCGCCTTCCTTGATGGTTGTAAGGTGAGATACGCCATCCGTCATGAATGCAACACGGCCATTGGTAAACTCTTCAACCATATCGGATTCCTTCATTGCATAAGCGCCTTCTGCGATTACGCCTTTGTCGTTTAACTCTTTGACGAATTCAACCGTCTTTTCAAGGTCAGCGTTACCTGTAAGGTTCGGCTTGCCGTCTTTTAGCATGGAACCGCCGGATGCCCACAGCCAGCTCATGAACTGGTTCTGGATGCCGCTTGGAGACTCTGTTGACAATGGAATTGCCCATCCTGCGATGCTGCTGTCATATTTCTTAACAGCCTCGCATGCCGTGATGAACTCGTCCCATGTCGCAGGAACCTCATTCACGCCTGCTGCTTTGAGAATGTCCATGTTTACATACATTGGATATGCAAAATTAACTACCGGAATCATATATGTATTTCCTTCGTACTTAATCTGGTCTGACAGCTGGCTGTCATCATATCCGTCTTTTTCCATCAGTTCGGTCAAGTTCGCGATGGAACCTTGTTTCGCAAAGTCGTATACCCAGGATCCGTCAAGGCCTACTACATCTGCCATGGTCCCTGCTGCCGCGCCGGCTGCAATCTGAGTCTTGGTATCCGCATATGGGTTGCTTAAGAGTTTGATGTTGATGCCTGTATCTTTGGTGAAATCCTTACAGATATCATCCAGAGCGCCATCCGGAAGTTCAACTCCCCACCACTGCTGGAACTCAAGCGTTACGCCGTCTTTGCTGTCGCCGCCCTCGTCTTTTGAGTCTCCTTTTGAGCCGCATGCCGCAAGTGATAATACCATTGCGCCAACAAGTGCTGCCGAAAGCATTTTCTTAACTGTTTTCTTTTTCATAATTGCTCCTCCTTTAAAGAAATTTTTTTTCAGCAATTGGGCAGGCCTGTTTTGTAATCCCTTTGTGCAACCAGTTTATTTTGTCTAATATGACAATTTTTCCAAGCCTTTTTTCACAATCGCTTATGCCTTTTGTATAAATTCATTATAAAATAATATTTCATAATGTCAATAGTTTTTTGCTATTTCCACTAAAAACCATAATTTTGCACAACTTCTGCAACCCATATACATGCAAAAACACAAAAAGCCACGCTCTCGCGTAACTTTTTTTCATGTATTATCAAATTTATCATGCTTTTTGCATTGTAAATGCGAACGTCCTTTATATAAACAAAAAAATACCAAGAATCAACAACCGCCAATTCTTGGTATCCTTATTCAAGTGACTCCCAGGGGAATCGAACCCCTGATTCCAGCGTGAGAGGCTAGCGTCTTAACCGCTTGACCAGGGAGCCATCTCATATCGTACTTGCCTATTATAGCAAACAAATACAAAACAGGCAAGTACTTTTTACATATTTTTTCAATTTTTTTATCCGAATATCATGCTTGCATATCCCTGGATAAAAATGAACAGCACGATCACCGGAAGCACAAACGTAAGATAGAATCTTACTCCCCTGTTTTCCGGCACTTTCAGGCCTTTTCCCGCATTGGCTTCCTTAATAAAGTTGTCCCATCCCCAGCCATATCTGGTCACGCAGAACAATAGGTACACCAGGGAGCCCAGCGGAAGCAGGTTATTGCTTACAAGGAAATCTTCCATATCCATAATATTCTTGCCGCCGATCGTAAATCCTGCCCAGTCCGTCATTCCCAGAACGCACGGAATGCCAAGCAGAATCAGCAGCACGCCATTGATGGCAACCGACTTCTTCAAGCTCCATCCCCACAGATCACGTCCATACTGGATAATATTCTGGAACACGGCAATGATCGTAGATAATGCGGCAAATGTCATGAAGAGGAAGAACAAGGTTCCCCACAGCCTTCCCCCCGCCATCTCGCGAAATACATTGGGAAGCGTCACGAACACCAGCCCCGGCCCCTGTCCTGGATTGACGCCGAACGCAAAGCATGCTGGGAAGATAATCAGGCCTGCCACGACTGCCACAAACGTATCGAGAGCAGTTATGCTCACCGCTTCGCCCGCAAGGCTTCTCTCTTTGCCGATATAACTTCCGAATATGGCAAGAGAGCCCGCGCCTACGCTGAGGGTAAAGAAGGCCTGTCCCATGGCGGCGAATACTGCTTCTTTGATTCCCCTTTCTGCCATCTTCCCAAAATCCGGAAGGAGATAGAACTTCAGTCCATCCATCGCCCCCGGAAGCGTTACGGCTCTTACAACCAGCACGACCATAATCACAAGAAGGCTTGACATCATAATCTTCGTTATCAATTCCACGCCCTTTTGAAGCCCCATGGAGCAGATCAGAAGTCCGATCACAGAGATCAGAATCATCCAGAATAGCATCTCATTGCGGTCTCCGGTCAACCGACCGAATATATTCTCTACCTGCTTCGTATCCGCCCCCTTAAACTCTCCCTTCGCCATCTTCACAAAGTAAGCCAGCATCCAGCCTCCGATGGTGGTATAAAACATCATCAAAAGGTAGTTGGCAGCCATAGAAAAATACCGGAATATGTGCCACTTGCTTCCTTCCGGCTCCAATGCATTAAAGGACATGGCAGAACTTTTCTGGCTGCCTCTTCCTACTGAAAATTCCATAACTACTATTGGGAGTCCCAGAATCAGCAGGAAGAACAGATACATCAGCACGAATGCCCCTCCTCCATATTCTCCTGTTATGTACGGGAAACGCCATACATTTCCAAGCCCGATCGCACATCCTGCCGAGATCAATATGAACCCCAGCCTGGAAGAAAACTTCTCTCTCTTTTCCATACTCTTATCCTTTTCTTACTCTATCATTTTTACAGATTCATCTTGGGTATCTTCCAACAGTTCCGGATTAGACATCAGTTCCCTGATATGCTCCTCGGGAACCATAATCCGAAGCTGCCTGTTCAGGTTCTCAACCGTAACCTCATCGTGGGCGCCTCCAAATTCGCCGTCCAGCGTCCATGGAATCTCTTCCAGGGATTCAAAAGTAATGCGCCCGGTCTTGAAAGAATACATATGCTTGGTATCCACCTGCTCGATGAGAAGGGATGCCACGATCTCCTGCAGGGCAAGCGGATTCTTCGGCGTCTTAATCAATGTAACCTCGAACAGGCCGTCATCAAAGACCACCTGCTTGCCTATCATGTTGCGGAAGCCGCCTACCGACCGTGAGTTGGTCACCATTCCGAAGATGAATTCGTCTTCCAGCGTCTCCCCATCGTGGGTTACCTTGATTCGGTAGGACGGCACATTAAACAGACGCTTTGTTCCCTCCAGCACATACGCCAGATGCCCCAGCACATTCTTCATCTCCTGCTTCGTCTGATAGGAAACATCCGTAAAAAGGCCGAACGCCGCAATATACACGAAGATATCATCATTAAATTTTCCCACATCGCAGGGAAACAGCGTGCCATTCACCGCATTATCCGCTGCCCGAAGAAGTCCTTTCGGGATATGCAGGCTATTGGCAAAATCGTTGGTTGTGCCCGTTGGGATATAGCCGATGGGATCCCGCTTGTCTCTCTGCATCATCCCGGTTACCACTTCGTCAATGGTTCCGTCCCCGCCACTGCACACTACCAGATCATATTCGTCCGAATCGTACTCTGACACCTTCCTGTATGCGTCCCGGTATGACTGGGTGGGATAGGCCACCACTTCATAGCCCGCCTTTACGAATATGTCAATAATATCCGATAGTTTTGGCTTCAGAAGTTCCTTCCCCGCATGTGGATTATAGATAAACAGAAGACGTTTCATGATTCGTACCCCTCTTTCTTCCAAGTTCTTTTTCCTATATCATAAAAAGGGCATCCCCCTGCCCTTTTTACGTTGCTTGATTATGTATTATTTCCGGGTAGTCAGGAAACCTTCTACGCCGGCAACTGCCTCCTTTTCATCTTTTCCCTCTGCTACTACAGTAATGTCCTCGCCTTCCTGCAGGCTCAGGCTCATCATCCCCATAATACTCTTCGCATTAATCTTCTTATCCTCCATCTCAATGTATACCTGGCTTGCTTCCTGTACCAGATGCGCAACCGGACGGTCTTCCATTGCCATGTTCTTTTTAATAGTAACAGGTTTCTTAATCATAACGAATTGCTCCTCCTTACTGTTCCCTTAACTTTTCTGCTATTTCACTTAATTTCCTTAGTCGGTGGTTCACTCCGGATTTCCCTATCGGATTCTCCAGAAGCCCTCCAAGCTCCTTCAACGTTGCATCCGGATATTTCAGACGCGTAAGGGCGACGTCCTTTAATCCATCGGGCAACTTGTCAAAACCGATGTTGTCTCTTATATATATGATATCCTCCATCTGCCTGACCGAGGCAGAGACGGTTTTGTTAATGTTGGCTGTCTCACAGTTGACCTTGCGGTTGACGGTATTGCGCATCTCTTTCATGATCCTGACATTTTCCAGTTCCAGCAAGGCCACATGGGCCTCCATAATGTTCAATACGTCTACGATCTGCGATCCTTCTTTTAAATATACCACATAGGATTTCTTCCGCTTGACAATCTTGGCATCCATCTCGAAACTGTTGATCATATTTCTTAAATACTCCGCCTGCTTAAGAGTCCCGCATACAATCTCAAAATGATAGGACTTATCCGGATCGCTCATGGAGCCGGATGCAATGAATGCGCCGCGGATATATGCGCGCTTGCAGCATACGGCCTGTACAATAACATTCTCCACCGCCAGAAGTTCTTCTCCCTTGGCGCGGATATAATAACTGCAGCTTCCTTTGGCTGTATTCCTGCGAATCGCGATATCAGTACTTATATTAAATGTTTTTCCCAATAATGTAAAGCATTTTCTTGCAACTCCATCATTTTCCGTGTGAAGTTTCAATATGCAGCTCCCATAGCCATCTTTCTCAAAAGAGCCGGACATATGGACAAGCGCAGACAGTTCCGCAAGATTGCAGTGTCTTGCCTTTGCATAATGCTGTGCTAGTTCTTCCTTTATCTTTCCTGAAAATGACATTTTACGCTCCTACTTTGCCTTTGTGATCGCATCCTTCCCGATATCCCGGTGCTCGATGCGGATTCCATAATTCTCATTCTTCAGCAGGGCCTCGTACAACTCGTTTGCCAGCGTCACCGAACGGTGCTTTCCGCCGGTGCAGCCAATTCCGATCATCAGCCGGGTCTTTCCTTCCCGGATATAATTGGGGATCAGAAACTCTACCATATCCACCAGTTTCTCCATAAATTCCGAGGCATTGCCATTGTTCATGACATAATCCCTGACTTCTCTATCATTGCCGCTTTTGGGGCGTAATTCTTCTATATAATAAGGGTTTGGCAGAAAACGCACGTCAAACACCAGATCGGCCTCCGCCGGGATCCCATATTTGAATCCAAACGAAAGCACGGATATATAGAGGTTCTTATACTCTTTATTCCGGACAAATATCTTGTTCAGTTCTGCCTTAAGTTCTCTGGTCAGCATGTTGCTGGTGTCCACAAGGTAGTCAGCCCGCTTCCTTAGAAAAGCCGTCCGCTCCCTCTCCTTTTCAATGCCTTCCCTGACCGGGGCATCATTTCCTGAAAGCGGATGGCTTCTGCGCGTCTCCTTATACCGTTTGATCAATACGTCATCCACGCATTCCAGATACAATATCTCGTACTTCATGCCAGCCACATCCAGCTGGCCCAGAACCTTCTCCAGTTCCGAAAAACTCTGACCGCTCCTGATGTCCACCCCTATGGCCGCTTTATTGATCTCCGTTCCCGGTACCCTCAGCAGATCTGCCATCTTAGGAATCAGAGGCACCGGCAGATTATCCACGCAGAAATATCCCACGTCTTCCAGCATTTTAAGCGCCGTACTTTTGCCTGCCCCAGACATCCCCGTCACAATCACAAATCTCATCTTAGAACTCTCCCAGTCTCTTTACTTCCGGCTCCAGCCTTACGCCGAACTTTTCTTCTACCTGCTCTGACACCTTACGCATCAGTTCCGCCACATCCGCAGCTGTCGCATTGTCCTTGTTGATCACGAAGCCGCAATGCTTCATGGACACTTGGGCGCCGCCTACGCTAAAGCCCTGAAGTCCCGCATCCTGTATCAGTTTCCCGGCAAAATATCCCTCCGGCCTCTTGAAGGTGCTTCCGGCGCTGGGATATTCCAGCGGCTGCTTTGTGATCCGCTTCTCCTTCAGTTCATCCATCCGCGCCTTGATTTCCTCTTTTTCACCTTTTTGAAGACGAATCACCGCCTCCAGAACGATATAGCCTTTCTTTGCAATTATGCTGGTCCGGTATCCCAGTTCCAGCTTCTCATCCGGTATGGCCAGCACTTCTCCTTCTGGCGTAAGGACTGTCACTTCTCTTAGCACATCCTTCATCTCTTTGCCATAAGCCCCTGCGTTCATTACGCAGGCGCCTCCCAGCGCTCCGGGTATCCCGGCGGCAAACTCGAATCCGGCAAGCCCGGCTTCCAGAGCCTTGCTGGCAATGGCTGAAAGAAGCGCGCCTGCCTGGGCCTTTACCAGTTCTCCTTCTATCTGTATCTGGCTCATCTCTTTGAATATCTGTATGATCACTCCCCGGAATCCTTGATCGGACACCAGAAGATTGCTTCCATTTCCTACTATATAATAGGGGATCTCCCTCTCCTTGCACAGCCCGACGAGCCCCTGTACCTCCTCTGCTGTCTTCGGCTGCACGAAGAACTCTGCCGGCCCGCCTACCCGGAATGTGGTATGGTTCCTCATCGGCTCTTCAATCTGTATTTGTTCCTTCGATATAATATTTAATAATTCCTGATAAAAATCCTGATTCATATCATACTCCATCTCTAACATTATATACTACTTAATTTCTTCGTACATCATACACTAAATGACTTACAAATTCAACGCACTCTTGCAAATTCCCCATAAATGCGGTATATTAGTGCCAAGTAATTTAAAAATAAAAAAGGAGTGAACTTATCAATTGGACTCGAGTGACGTCACACAACTCATTATCCTACTAATTCTACTGGGGCTGTCTGCATTCTTTTCATCTGCAGAAACAGCGCTTACAACTGTAAACAAGATCCGCATCCGCAGTTTGGCTGAGGATGGGAACAAACGGGCAAAAACGGTGCTTAAGATTACCGACGATTCAGGCAAGATGCTCAGCGCTATCCTGATCGGCAACAACATCGTCAATCTGTCCGCCGCCTCCCTCACCACCAGCCTGGCATACAGTTTTGGCGGTTCCATGGTGGCAATTGCCAGCGGAATCCTGACCGTGCTGATCCTTCTCTTTGGAGAGATAACGCCGAAGACCATGGCAACCATCCATGCGGAAAAGATGGCACTTATCTACGCGCCGATCATCAGCATCTTCATGAAGGTCATGACGCCGGTCATCTTTATCATCAACGGACTATCCATCGGAGTGCTGTTCCTTCTGCGTGTCGATCCGAACGCAAAGAACGACCTTATGACTGAGACAGAACTGCGCACAATTGTAGATGTAAGCCATGAAGACGGAGTCATTGAATCCGATGAAAGAGAAATGATATATAACGTGTTCGATTTAGGCGATGCCAAGGCAAAGGATGTCATGGTGCCCCGCGTGCACGTGACTTTTGCAGATGTCAACAGTACCTATGAAGAACTGCTTGATATTTTCCGCGAAGACAAATTCACAAGGCTTCCTATTTTTGAAGATACTACCGACAATGTTGTTGGTACTATTAATATGAAGGACTTGCTCTTATATGACAATACAAAGGAATTTCATATCCGGGATATTTTGAGGGAGGCTTATTTTACCTATGAATACAAGAGCATCTCGGAATTGCTGGTGGAGATGCGTCAGGCTTCTTTCAACATCGCCATCGTTCTGGACGAGTACGGCGAGACCGCCGGCCTGATAACGCTGGAAGATATCCTGGAGGAAATCGTCGGCGAGATTCACGATGAATATGACGAGAATGAGGAAGACTTCGTCCAGGAAGTAACCGAGCGCGAGTATATTATCGAAGGCTCCATGAATCTGGACGACTTAAACGACCGGCTGGATCTGGATCTTAATTCGGAGGAATACGACTCCTTGGGCGGCTTTATCATCGAGAGGCTGGACCGTCTGCCAGAGGCGGGCGACAGCATCGTGACCGAGGAAGGAATCCGCATGGTCGTAGAAAAACTGGACAAGAACCGGATTGAGAAGGTACATGTCTACCTTCCAGAGCCCGTTATGGAAGAAACTCATACAGATGACTAAGAATCACAAGAACGGCATAGCCTTTTCGCTATGCCGTTCTTTTATATCCTGATATGTCCTTATTATTCTTGGTCTTTTACTTCTTCCCCGGCAAGCTTCAATATATCTTCAATCTCCGCTTCCGTGATTCCCAGCCTGTCCGCCACTTCCTCGACGCTTACTTTCCGCCCTAACTCCTCGCTCATGCCCTTGATCGTCTCGTCCAGTTCGGACACTCTCTCCACCATCTTCTTATCCTGACGCCTGGTCTCAGTCTGGGATTCCAGGAGCGCCTGCATCCCGGCGCGCACCGCTTCCATGACAGCCTCTTCATCCTCCTGCCCTTCCTTACACTCATCAAGCGCCATCATCAGGCTGATGTTGCCTTCCTGAATCATATCTCCGACAAATATCTCCACGTGATGCATCTTCAATGCCTCGTCCACGACCTTTGGAAGATAATAGGCCATCCGCGCTTCGTCAAGGCTCTTTCCCTGCATCTGGTCAATATCCTTTAAGTATTCCTCAATATAGGACTGTTCTTCATTGCTAAGGGATGCCGGTTCCTCTTTTCGTTCCTTGACTGTGCCGCTTTTGGGGACATAGCCGGTTACCGCTATCTTTTGTGCCAGAAGATACTCACATACCAAATCTATCTGCTCCTGGGAAAGGCGGTCTTCTTCAAAGTACAGTTCCACGTCCTCAAGCGCTATCTTGCCGCCCTGCTCCCGGGCCGCGCTAAGTATTCCGCTTAATTTTTCTTTAAATTCCAATCTATCAGCCATGCTTCATTCCTCCAGTACTTATTTCTATTGGAATATATTATCATAGTTATCTGCCCTACGTCAAAAAAAGAGCTGCTTTTGGCAATCCAAAAACAGCCCTGGTCTCCTGTGCATGATAGATATTCCTTAGACTTAGCGGACAATAACCGTTGGATATCCTGCCCGCTTCAGACGCCTTTCCATTTCCGCGGCTTCATTCAGATTGTTGAATCCCCCAACCTGGACCCGCAGATACGGTCCGGAGTCATCAATAAACGCCGGGTAGTCCTGCTCCAGAAGTTCATTCAGCAGCCGCTCCGCATACCTGCGGTTTCTGAAAGCGCCTACCTGGACCCGATAATAATCGTTCTGTATGACTCCCACCGATTCCAGGGTATCCAGAATCCCTGATGCGATCGCCTGCGCAATATCATCAAAGTTATCGTCAAACAGCCGGTTATCCACATTCGAGTCGATAAATCCTACTTCTACCAGCACTGCCGGCATCCGGGTCCTTCTAAGCACCACCAGATTTGGCCGGGCTTTTACTCCCAGGTTCACGAAGCCGATCGCCTCCAGCTGGTCATTGATATCCTGGGCCATCTGATATTTGATCCCTGACAGGTCGTACACCAGGCTTTCTACCCCAAAAACCTCATTGTCCGTAGGAAACGAGTTCCTGTGAATGGATATAAAAAAGTCCACTCCTGCATTGTTTGCCTTCATAGCCCTTTCATAAGGCGACGTATACACGTCGGTTGTCCTCGTATACTCCACATCCACTCCGTTATTCTGGAGAATCTCTCCAATTGCCAGAGTCAGCCGCAAAGTATCATCTTTCTCCTGCCGCCCGTTAAAGACTGCGCCCGGATCCCGCCCGCCGTGTCCTGCATCCAGCATAATTGTATATGGCATAATCTGTCTCCCTTCACAACATTCTATATTAAAGTATGCAGGCAGGGCTGTCTTGTTGAGCGCGGGGGATAAAAAGAGCCGGTATATCTTTCTTTACCGGCCTGTCCTCTATCTTTTTCACGATCAGCGTATCAATACGCGTCTTCGCTTTTTATCCGATCTTTTGAATCTCTATCTTCCCATACAAAGATTCCATATCTTCCTTTACAAAATACCCTGTCTCCTCGCGCATTGCCGCCGCAGCGGATATGGCGCTTGCCTTCCTCAAGGTATCTTCAATTCCAAGCCCCTCGCTTAATCCGAGGGCGAAGCCTGCAATCATAGAATCCCCGCAGCCAACCGTATTAACCGCGTCGATCTTAGGCACGACGGCCCGGTAAACACCGTCTTCGCATACGCACAGCGCGCCGTCCCCTCCCAGGGAGATGACCACCACTTCGATGCCTCTTCCATGGAGTTCTTTGGCAGCCTCGATGATCTCTTCGATCTGGCTGCAGTCTTTGCCGGTCAGCATCCGAATCTCATCAATGTTCGGCTTGATCATGGTCGGGCACGCCTCAATCCCGCGTTCCAGCAATTTCCCGCTGGTATCAAGAATCACCTTTTTTCCGGCATCCTTTGCAATCTTGATCAGATGCTGATAGGTATCGCTTTTCAGCCCCTTTGGCACGCTTCCTGACATGGTTACCACGTCCGCGTCTGCCACAAGGCCGGAGAAGTGTTCCAGGAATCCAGCAAACTCCTCTTCTGTCACCTGGAACCCAGGTTCCAGAAACTCCGTCTGCACCTGGTTCTTTTCATCCCAGATATTGATGCAGGAGCGGCTCTCCGCGTCCAGACGGTAGAATGCGCTCTCTACCCGGAAGTCTTTCAGGGACTCCGTGATATAATCGCCGGCATGGCCGCCTACAAATCCTGTCGCAACAACCCTGGCCCCGGCGATCGCCGCAGGCTTAGAGACATTAAGCCCTTTCCCTCCCGGCGTATAGGCGCACGCTTTCATACGGTTTACCTCGCCTACCTGGAATTCTTCTACTACATAACGCTTATCAATGGCTGCGTTTAACGTAACTGTAAGTATCATGGCGACCTCCTACTCTTCATTCACAAGCAATACTTTGCCCTTCACAAGCCCGGGCGTCTTGAACATCTGGAAGGCTTCCTGTGCCTGGCTCATGGGCATCTTCTTATAGATGAAGCCCGGATCGAATTTCAACTGTCCGGTTGCAAAATAGTGAGCCGTAAGTTCCCATTCCTTTCCCGGGAACGGAGAACTGTAAGACATCCAGGACCCCGTCAGTTTAAATTCCTTGCGGTTCATATTCTCCCACATCTCTGGCGTGAAAGCAAGGTCTACATGAGGCGTTCCGATAAAGCATACATGTGCCTTATTGGCTGCCAGTTCAAATGCCATATGCATGGTTGGAACCTGGCCTGCCGTCTCGAATACATACGCATAGCCCTTTCCCTTGGTAAGCGCAAGCGCCTGCTCCATATAAGATTCCTTCGTAGTATTGATGACTTCATCCGCTCCGAGCCTTAAGGCCAGGTCCAGCCGCTCGTCGCTGATATCGAATACTACTACCTTCTTGGCGCCAAATATCTTGGTCCACTGCATGGTGAACATTCCGATGGTTCCCCCGCCGAGCACGGCCACATATTCGCCGCCCTTGTAATCATTCTGGATCACGCCATGGAGCGCGACCGTAGATGGCTCGAACATTGCGCCCTGCTCATAGGATACAGATTCATCGAATACTACCGCATTCTGCTCCGGGATCACCACATAGTCCGCATTGCTGCCCTGCTGCCTGGAGCCGATGAAACTGTAATGCTTGCAGAGGGAGAAGTTTCCATTCTGGCAGTCATCACATTTCATGCAGGGAAGCAGCGGCGCGCCTGACACTCTGTCTCCTACCTTTACCTTGGTCACGCCTTCTCCCACTTCTACGACATCGCCGGAAAATTCATGCCCAAGCACGATCGGGTAGAAGTGTACCCCGTTATGAAGAACCCTGGGGATATCAGATCCGCAGATGCCAGAGGCCTTTACCTTGACCTTTATCATTCCCGGCCCTGCCTGCGGCTCCTCATAATCCAGATACTGCACGTCCTCATTTGCACATACGACTGCTGCTTTCATTTCTATTCTTCCCCTTTCTGTCTCATCAGATCTTTCAAATTCTCATACAGTTTCAAATATACTTTATAATTCTTGTCATAGGCTGCCCACACTTCCGGATTTGGCTCATGCTGCCGCTTTATGACTACCGTCCGATCTACCGCTTCTTCAAAATCCTTGTACATGCCTACGCCTACGCCGGCCAGGATGACTGCCCCCAGCGTGGTGGCCGTATCGGAAGAAGGAACGATGATCTTCTTGCCCGTGACATCAGACTTCATCTGGGTCCACAGAAGAGAGTTCGCGGAGCCGCCCATAGAGCGCAGCTCGCTGACTGTGGCTCCGGCTTCCAATGCCACGTCCAGGTTATGCTTTAAGGATAAGGCTACGCCTTCCATTGCCGCCCTTACGAAATGTCCCTTTGTCTTGCTGAAGTCCAGCCCATAATAGACGCCCTTGGCATATGGATCCCAGATGGGCGAACGCTCGCCTGACATGTAGGGAAGGAATACCAATCCGTCGCTTCCCGGCGCCACCTTTTCCGCCAGTTCGTTAAAAAGATCCAGGGAACTCTTTCCCAGTTCTTTTCCCTTCACCCTCTCGTAATCGGCAAATTCGTGTTCCAGCCAGCGCATAACGCCTCCTCCGCCTACGGTTCCTCCCTGCAGTATCCACTGCCCGGGCGCCGCATGGTAGCTTAGGATCAGGCGCTTGTCTGCCTTATAGGTATCCATGCAGATGCTCATTCCGCCTGCCTGGCCGCCCTGCTCCTGGGTCTCCCCCGGATGGATGACTCCGGCTCCTAACGTACCGCATGCCGCGTCCAGAGCTCCCGCGACTACGGGAATCCCCTCTATCAGCCCGCATTCTTCGGCCGCCTGCTTAGTCACCGTTCCGACTACGGCATGGCTTGCGTAGATCTCCGGCAGGATATCCGGATTAATCCCCAGTTCCTTGCACATATCCATGTCCCATTCGCCGGTCCGCATACGGAAGCAATGGTGCCCATATCCCTGGGATAATTCCTGGGTCACCTCTCCGGTCAGCTTGAATGCGATATAACTGTTGGACTGCAGGATCTTATCCATCTTCTTATATACATCCGGAAGGTTCCTCTGATACCAGAGAATCTTTGGCGTCGTATAGGATGGCTTGAACGGATTGCCGCACACTTCGAAGATACGATCCTCCCCGATACGCGCGCCTACCTCTTCGCAGATGTCAGCTGCCCTGGTATCCATCCAGATAGGCGTATTCGCCAGTACATTTCCTTCTTTGTCGATCGGTATGGCAGACCAGCTCTGCCCGTCAATCCCGATTCCGGCAATCTCGCCGGGGCGGATCCCGCCTTTTTCAAGCGCCCCTTTTACTGCGCCGCACACGGCCTGCCACCATTCTTCCGGATTCTGCTCAGCCCATCCGGGATGGGGATAATAGACCTTATAGTCGCCGCTGGCGCTGGCCTTTACCTGGCCGTCCTCATCAAATATCGCAATCTTGCATGCACTAGTCCCAATATCAATTCCTAATAAATACTGATTCATAGCACCACTCATTCTTTCTAATATGCTTTCCCGTCGCATCCGCATACCTTCATGCGGCCTTTGACCAGTTCTTTTACAGCCTCGATTCCTACCACGCCAAGTTTCTTCGGGTCAAATGTCTCCGGCTTTTCCTGGATCAGTTTCTTTCCCGCGTCCGTATAGGCTACTCGCAGCTCTGTTGCAAAATTCACCTTGCACATGCCTCTCTGTACGCATTCCCTTACGTCCTCGTCGCTTAAGCCGGAAGCCCCGTGAAGCACCAGCGGAACAGATACTACTTCTTTTACCTTGGATACGCGCTCCTTATCCAGCACCGGCGTTCCGGCGTAGAATCCGTGCGCCGTCCCGATCGCGATCGCCAGAGAGGATACGCCCGTTCTTTCTACGAATTCTCTTGCTTCTTCCGGATCCGTATTGGTATCGGCCTCTGCTTCCAGGTCATCTTCCTTGCCGCCCACTTTTCCAAGTTCCGCTTCCACCGGAATTCCGACAGCCTTTGCCACATCAACCACCTTTTTCGTTACTGCAATATTATTTTCAAAATCTTCATGGGATCCGTCGATCATTACGGATGTATATCCCACCTTCATCGCCAGAACGGCAAGTTCGAAACTGTTTCCATGATCCAGATGCAGGCATACCGGTACAGATGCCTTCTTAGCCTCTGCCGCTACCAAGGCAAAATAAGTCTCCAGGGTGCCATACTTAACGGTTGAAGGCGTCGTCTGAAGCATCACCGGCGCTTTCATCTCTTCCGCCGCCTGGATGACCGCCTTTACCATCTCCATATTCTCTACATTAAAGGCACCTACTGCATAGCTGCCTTTCTGGGCATCGAGTAACATTCGTTCTGAAGTAACTAATGACATTCTTTTCTCTCCTTTTCTTTGATCCTTTTTATGATTCTTTTCCAGGATAGATGCATTCCACCCTGTACTTCTCAAATTCCTGCATCCACTTGGCTCCCGGCTTCTTATCCGTAACGATCTTGGTAATCTGAGACCAGTCTGCCACCTTGGTAAATGCAGTCTCTCCAAACTTGGTATGGTCCGCGACCAGGATTCTTTCCTTTGCAGACTTAAGCATCATCCGCTTGCTGTTGGCGTCATGCTCATCTGAATCCGTCATCCCTATTTCCAAGTCCAGGCCTTTGCAGGATATGATCGCCTTATCCACATGGTAAGAACGGATCATGGCATCCGTATGAGGACCAACCAAGGCAAAAGACTTCTCCCTGGATATCCCCCCGGTAGAGATGACGTTCCATTCCGGCATATCGAATAGTTCTACGATAATCTCTACTGAATTGGTGATCACCGTAAGCTTCTTCATCTCTTTCAACGCCTTGGCTATGTATACATCCGTGGAACTGGCATCCAGCATCAGCGCTTCGCCGTCTCTTACCATTCCTGCAATCAGCCGGGCTATCTTTTCCTTTTCAACAATCTTCTGATTCTTCCTGATGTTAAATGGAAGATCAAAAATACTGTGCTCATTTAAGACTGCTCCTCCGTAACTTTTGATGACCAGCCCGTCATTCTCCAGTTTTTCCAGATCTCTTCGGATCGTCTCCTCAGACACCTGGTATATCGCGCTCAACTCGCTGACTACGACTCTTTTATCTGCCTGGAGGCGTTCCAATATATCATTCCGCCTTTCTATCGCAAGCATTTCCAACACCTCTCATTTCTCATCCGCCCGCTTTTTAGAGCATGTCTGCCGGATGTCTTCCTGTCAGCCCATACTGGCGTCTCATCCCGTAAAGCCTCTTCACCTGCTCGTCCGTCAGTTCCTTCGGTCCTCCCAGCATCTTCGCCTGATACAAAAGACGCGCATAGAACTCCAGGGACTCCATCTTATGATAGGCTCCCATAAGGGAATCTGCGTAACTTAAAGCGCCGTGGTTTTCAAGCAGTACCGCATCATAGTAAGGGAGGTATTCAGATACCGCATCCGGAATCTCCATGGTAGACGGAGTTCCATACTTCGCAAGCGGAACCGTCCCAAGAGAAAGAACAGCTTCCGGCATAATCGGCTCCGTAAGCGGAAGTCCGCAGACCGCAAATGTGGTAGCGTACATCGGATGGGCATGCACGACCGCCTTTACATCCTCGCGCTCCTTATATACCCGCATATGCATCTTAATCTCGGATGAAGGCTTAAACCCTTCGTTTGCCTCAATCGCATTTCCCTCTGCATCTACCTTGCATATGTATTCCGGCGTCATGAATCCTTTGCTCACTCCGGTAGGCGTGCACAAGAACTCATTTTCGCTAAGTTTCACAGAGAAGTTGCCGTCGTTTGCCGCAACCATGCCGCGATTGTAGACCCTTTTTCCAATCTCGCACATCTCAATCTTGATGTCCATTTCACTCTGCATAACCAAATCCTCCTTATTTATGACTATTTTTGTTTTCTGTCGTTTCTAAGTTGATATTAGCACACAATCCAATATAAATCAACTATTATATGTGTGGTTTCGTGTTGTTTTTCGTTAATTTTGTAACGTATGCAGATTTGTATAAGCCATTGGTCCAGGCATTGCCGAAAAGGCTCTGCATCGTGCATAGATTCTGGATCATTTCCATAAAAAAAATGCTGCCGCAGGATAGCGGAAGACTTGCTTATTGTCATTCCCATATCCTGCGGCAGCGTTTTGCCTTAATTTCTAACTATATCGACTATCTCTGTATCTTCGTCAGTTCCTTCATATCATCCTTCAGATGATTGTAGATGCTCTTGTAGAGTCTGAAGTATTCGTTATATTTCTTGTGGTTTTCTTCGTTTGGCATGATCTTGTCATCCAGAACCTGCCATTTCTTTACCTCTTCATATGTAAGGATGCCGGTTCCGATTCCCGCCAGCATGACATCTCCCATGTTCGCCTCTACATCATAGATTGGGCATACAACAGGATAGCCTGTCACATCCGCGAATATCTGGCGCCATACCTTTGACTTGGTAACGCCTCCGGCGATCAGGATATACTCTCCAAGATCCTCTCCGGTGGCTTCCATCGCATCACGCAGGCAGTATGCCACTGCCTCCAGGAATGCGCGGTAGATGTGTCCCTTCGTATGGGTCAGGGATAATCCCACGATCGTTCCTTTTGCGTCAGAATCCCACACCGGGCTTCTCTCTCCCATGAAATATGGCAGCACTACAAGTCCCTCGCTTCCTGCAGGAATCTCCTCCGCCTGGCCGTTCAGCACGTCATAGACGCTCGGCCCGCCGTTCTTCTGGTTCTCAATCTCCCACTGGCACAGCGTGTTGCGGAACCATTTGATAATGGCGCCTGCCGTATTGCCTCCCGCAAAGTAGTAGGAAAGGTTCTTGGCATCATACAGGTATGGCCATATGATCAATCCTTTTCCCTTTACCGGCTTGTCTGAGATCAGCGCCGCGCACATGGATGTACCGATCGCAGCCGCATAGACTCCGGCATCAAACACGCCAAGGCCGATGTTGGCTGCTCCGCAGTCGATACCGCTGGCGATGACCGGAAGGCCTTCCCATAATCCCAGTTCTTCTGCCATCTCTTTCTTGATTCCGCCGACAATGTCCGTGGACTCCACAATCCTCTGCGGCATCATGGAACTTGGGATTCCCATGGCATCCAGCAGTTCTTCGGACCATGTGCGGGTATTCATATCGAAGATTCCGCCGATATTTCCCGCAGACGAGTAGTCGATGGCGATCTCTCCTGTAAGTTTATAGATTACATAATCATTTGGAGGAAGGAAGAGTTTCGTCTTCGCCCAGTTCTCCGGCTCGTGGTTCTTCATCCACAGAATCTTCGTATATCCATAGTATGGGTCAGCTCCGTTGTGGGTGATCTCAAGAAGTTTCTCCTCGCCGATGTTCTGAAGCACCCAGTCCGTCTCTTCCTGCGCGCGCCTGTCCATCCAGATCATGCATGGACGGATCGGCTTCATCTCCTCATCCAGCGGAATGCCGGAACCTCCGTACAGGCCGCTGATGGCGATTCCTTTAATGTCTTCTTTGGCTACTCCGAGCTCATTCACTGCCTTCTCCACCGTCTTTCTGATGGACTCTTTTGTAGCCTCATACCAGACATCCGGCCACTGTTCTGCCCAGAGCGGCTTTGGCGTCAGCACGTCATACTCCTCCAGATCCTGTGAGATCAATTTCCCTTCTGTGTTCATCAGTATCGTCTTTGTCCCTGATGTTCCAATGTCCGTTCCCAGTAAATACTTCATTCTTTCTCCTCCTTACGCCTCGCCTATTTATATAAAATAATTTTATAAAATATATTTATATAATAAAGTGAAATCCCTTGATTGTCAATCATATTTACTGTTTCTGTTACATTTATTTTCCGGTTCTTACTTCCATTCAAGCATGTATCTCTGGAACTCTACCGCGCGCCTTGCATCCTCATCCAGCCGGTCCTCTCCCGCGCCCTTGCTGATGTCTCTCCAGACCTTGATATCAGAGCCTACCTGTCCGCCCATGCGTACAAATGGCTCCATAACCACGGTTCCGTCATACTCAATCTCGCGCAAGGCATCCCCGATCTCCCTCCATGGGGTGCGGCCCTTTCCGGGTACCATGCGGTTGCACTCGCCGGTGTGGAAGTGTCCAAGAAGTTTCCCGGCATGGCGGATCGCGTCGCCAATGCTCGATTCCTCGATGTTCATATGGAACGTATCCAGCATGACTTTCACATTATCCATGCCTACTTCCGTCACGAACTTCACGCCTTCTTCCGAAGTATTTAAGATATGGCTCTCAAAGCGGTTCAGGACTTCCATTCCCAGATTGATGCCATACTGGCTGGCGATGGGCGCCAGAATCTGCATTCCCTCCACGCTGTGCTTCCAGTCCTCTTCCTTATTGGCTGTGGCAAAGTCCACCGGCCAGTATGAATAAAGCGCTCCGCCAATCAGATGAATATCAAGGCCTGCCATCACCTCGAACAGGCGTTTATACCATTGAAGCGCCTCTTCCCTGATCTTCGGATCTGAGGAACCCATATTATGATTGAAGGCGGGACCATATCCCGCGGTCAGCTGGATACCGTTATCATCGGCGCATTTTTTCAGTTCCTTTACCTCCTGCGCAGAATAGTCCGGCAGTGGCGCCGCGCCAACCTCCAGTATATCGAATCCAAGCTTTGCCGCCTTCTCTACATACCGCTTGTAATCTGCTGCCCATTCCTGTTCCCAGTACGCGTAATAAATACCATGCTTCATATCATATCCTCCTATCTTCCTTCTTTTTAATATACCTTAATGTCAAATGAATCGTATATCATCTGCCTTGCTTCTTCCTTGCTTTTAAACTCGCCGCTGTGTATCATCTGCGCAGCCAGATTGCCGATGGCCGTGCCTTCCGTCGGTCCTACATGGACTTCCTTCTTCGTGGCCCTGGCCGTCAGCTCGTTGAGGTATTCGGCATTGCCTCCGCCTCCTACGATGTGGATTCTGCTGTAGGTCCTTCCGGTGGATTTCTCAATCCCCTTGATGGTCCGGTCATAGCATTCCGCCAGGCTTGCGTATACGCAGGTTGCAATCTCTCCCAGCGTCTCCGGGACCTTCTGCCCAGTCCTTCTGCAATAATCCTTGATCTCCTCTATCATATTCTCCGGCGCCATGAAGCAGTTATCCGTCACATCCACGCGGGATGGAAAGTCGCTTTCCCTGGCCGCCTGGGCACAGATCTCGGCAAAGCTGTACTTGTCATCCAGATTGTGCCTTACCGACTGGATCATCCACAATCCCATGATATTACGCAGATAGCAGATCTTGGAACCATACCCGCCTTCATTGGTGAAACTGTTGATTCGACTTAATTCCGAACAGTCCGGCGTATCCCGCTCCACTCCCAGCAGGGACCATGTGCCGGAACTGATGAATACATAGTCGTCATCATTGGCCGGAACCGCAAGAATTGCAGACCCTGTATCATGGGTGCATGGCAGCACCACATCCATATTGAATCCAAACTCCTCGACCAGTTCCTCTCTCAGGCTCCCCAGACTCTCTCCGGGCATAGCGATTCTCTGGAACATCTCTTTATTGAATCCCAGACGGTCGATCAACTCCATATCCCAGGTCTGGCTCGCCGCATTGACCAGCTGGGACGTGGTGGCTTCCGTATACTCGTTCACCTTCTTACCGGTCAGAAGAAAGTGGAAATAATCCGGAACGAACAGAAGGGCTTTCGCCTTCTCCATATCTTCCGGCTGCTGCTTCTTTACCGCCATCAGCTGAAAGATGGTATTGAACATCATCTTCTCGATTCCCGTCCGCTCATACAATTCCATTTCCGGGAGCCTGCGGTATACTTCCTCATCCATGCCATCCGTCCGGCTGTCCCTGTAGCCTACCATGTCCCCGATCACCTGGTCATTCTCATCCAGCAGGACATAGTCCACGCCCCAGGTGTCGATTCCCATGCTCGACGGGATCTTCCCGATCTCTTTACACTTCTTTATTCCATTTTTAATGTTTTCGAACAGCCCTTTATAATCCCAGCAAAGGCGGCCGTCCTTTTTGGTCATTCCATTTTCAAACCGATAGATCTCTTCCAGTACGATCTTTCCATTCTCTACGCTTCCTAAGATATGACGTCCGCTGGAAGCTCCGATATCCACTGCTAAATAATATGCTGACATATTCTTCTCCTGTTATCTCTGACTGGTTGACTGGTTACGCTATGCCATAGTGCTTCCGGATCATATCCTTTTCAAAATTCAGAAGGAAGCGCGCCTCCTCATCCAGCACTTCTTCTGAAGGATCTTCCACCAGATCTCTCCATACCTTGATGTCTCTTGCGACTTCCCCGCCCATCTGGACGAACGGCTCTGACACGATCCTTCCCTGATAATCGATATCATGGAGCGCTCCAAATATTTCATCCCAGTCGAGGTGCCCCTTCCCCGGAACGACCCGGTTGTTCTCTCCAGTGTGGAAGTTCTTCAGATATCCGCCTACAGATCGGATGGCGTCTCCTATAGAGCCTTCCTCGATGTTCATATGATAGGTATCCAGCAGGATTCCGATCTTATCACTGTCAATCTGCTTCACGTACTCGATGGCTTCCTTTGCCGTATTCATCACGATGCCCTCAAACCGGTTCACGACCTCCACGCAGTAAGTCACGTCATAATCTTCTGCCGTCTTAATGACCTGGCGGACGCTTTCGATGCTGTGCTCCACGATCTCGCTTTTGTCATCCACGATATAGTCCGGGCTTCCCCAGCCGGCATAGTTGACTCCGGAAAGCAGTTTTCCTTCCATGTATCCAATCCGCTCCACGATCCGCTTCAGATATTCGATTCCGCCTTCCCTGACTTTTGCATCCGGGCTTGCGACATCGTACTTAGGATTCAGCCCAAGGCTGTAGGTCAGTTCGATTCCATTGTCCTTTGCCGCCTGCCTGACCTCATCCATCCTGCTCTTATCCATCTCCAGAAGCGCCTGGGCCTGGAATTCCAGAATATCAAATCCAAGGCCGGATACCTTTTTAATATACTTGACATGATCTGCATCCCAGTTCTTAACCCAGAAATTCATAAATATTCCTATTCTGTTCATTTTATTTCCTCCTACTTTTCATTGCTTGCTTCTATTACAGGCTGCTATCCAGCCTATAGTACTCTTTCAGACACCGGTATCCTTGCTCGAACAGCTTCTTCTGTCTTTTATATACCTGGCTGTTTCCCCCGTCCGGGCAGAAGTCGTCTTCCTTCTTAACAAACTGGTGTATGACCGAAAAGTCTTTGAACACGCCCACTCCCACGCCTGCGATAACCGCCGCCGCGATGGATGTGGCGGTCTCCACATGATCCAGCCGGTGAAGCCGGACCCCCAGCACATCCGACAGGATCTGGGCTGATGCGTCTCCTCTGGCTCCGCCTCCGGTCAGCACCAGTTCCGTAATCTCTCTTTTCTCCCTCTGGGCGCTCAGGATAACATCCAGATTCATTGCAACGCCTTCCAGCACCGCCCGGACATAATCACATTTTTCATGCTCCATGCGAATTCCGAGGAAGCTTCCCGAAGTCTCCGGATTCCATCTCGGACTCCTTTCCCCCAGCATATAGGGAAGGAATATCAGTCCTTTGGCTCCTGCCGGAGACTTCCTCACGAGCCTGTCCATCTTCTCGTACACAGAAGTCCCTTCCTGCCTCGCAAGTTCTTCTTCATCCTGGCAAAGCGCCTTTTTTATGTAGGAATAGGAACTGCCTGCCGCCTGCATGGTTCCGCAGGGCATATATTTCCCCGGGATGACATGGCCGAAGCAGATCAGCGTCTTCTCCTTATCCAGGAACACCTCGTCCGATGTCCCCGCAATCCACGCGGAAGTGCCATAAGACAAAAACATCTGGCCCTCCTCAATGCTTCCGGCGCCCAGGGCGGAACACGGGCCGTCTCCGCCGCCGCATACCACCGCCGTCTCTTCCGTAAGCCCCAAGGCTTTCGCCGCGTCAGGAAGCAAGGTCCCGATCACATCTGTGGATGCGTGCAGTTCGGGCATTTTTTCGGGGCTTATGCCTGCCGCGTCCAGTATTTCCCCGGACCATTTAAGTCTCTTTAAGTCAAATGCGTCCGTCCCGGACGCTTCCGAATAATCCGTCACAAATCTCCCGGTCAGGCGGCAGATGATGTAGTCCTTTGCCAGCATCATCTTATAGGTCTTTCCATATATATCCGGTTCATTGTCCCTGATCCACATCAGTTTCTCAATGCTATAGCTGGCGCTGGGACGGTGGCCGTTCAACTCATACATCCGGTCGAATCCCACTCGTTCTACCAGCTGCTCCATTTGTTCCTCCGCCCTTTGATCCGCCCAGATCATAGCCGGACGCAGCGCTTCCCCGTTTTCATTCACCGCAATGCATGCCTGCATCTGGGAGGAAAAGGAAATACCCAGCACATTTTCCGGAGAGATGTCCTCAATAATCTTCCTGGTTGCCGTGCAGACCGCCTCCCACCAGTCTTCCGGATTCTGCTGCGCGCAGTTCTTTTGAAAGAAATGCACCTCATACGGCACCGTGTAACTCTTTACCAATTCTCCTGTCGTCGAAAACAAAGATGCCTTATTGCTTGAAGTGCCCAAATCATGGGCTATCAGATATTTCTCCACGTCTTCTCAACCTTTCTTTCACGTCTTCCGTAACTACATCCGATTATACCATACAGCATTCATTTTGTAAACTTAAGAAAGCATAAATCTTTCGTACGAAACTAATTCACTTGACATAGCACAACTTATATGATAGTATACAGATGAATCAATTCCACGATACTTAAAACGGTTAGGAGGAATGGCTATGAAAGAACGGCACGCAGCCCTTCTAGACTATGTAATGCGGAACGGGAAAACAGAAGTCAATACGCTTGCCGAGTTTCTCCAGACTTCGAAAGTAACCGTGCGCAAGGATCTGGATTATCTGTCTGAGCGCGGGCTTCTGAAGCGGGAGCGCGGCTATGCCGTGCCCAATGACCCCAGCGACATCTATTACAGGATGTCCCTGCACTATGAGACCAAGCAGCGAATCGCCCGCAAAGCCGCTACTTACGTTCAAGACGGCGAGACGCTGATCATCGAATCCGGGTCCACCTGCACCTTGTTCGCATACGAGTTGGCGAAGATCCGGCAGAATATCACCATTATCACGAACTCCATGTACCTGGCCAGCTATGTCAAGGATCATACCAATATCCAGATCATCCTGCTTGGAGGTATGCTCCAGCCTTACGGCCAGTCCCTGATAGGGCCGCTGACCAAAGAAGCGGTCAAGGCCTTCCATGTTGACAAGATCTTTACCGGAACAGATGGCTATTCCCGCACTTTTGGATTTACCGGGGACGATCTGTCCCGCTCCGATACCCTGAACGCCATGACGGATTGCGCCGACCACACTTATGTGCTTGCCGGCTCGGAGAAATTCACCCGCCCCGGCTCCGTCTCCTTCGTCGCCCTGAAGGATGTGCACGAAGTCATTACCGACGACGGCATCCCGGCGGAAGAAAAGGACTATCTGACCAAGCAGGGAATTATCGTAACCATCGCCTGATGGCGCAGTAAAATAGATTTTATTTATTCACAAGGAGGTTCTTATGAAATATTTTTTAGATACAGCCAATCTTCAGGACATCAGATACTACTGCGATGTCTTCCCAATAGCGGGCGTAACATCCAACCCTTCCATCGTAAAGAAGGAAGGAAAGATAGACTTTTTTGCCCATATGAAAGAGATCCGTTCCATCATCGGAATTGACAGGCCGCTTCACATCCAAGTGACCGCGCCGGATACAGAAGGAATGCTGGGAGACGCTGACACCCTGCTTACCAAAATCGACCCCGAGGTATACGTCAAAGTTCCTGTTACAATGGAAGGCATCAAGGCTATCAAGCAGATGAAGTCCAGAGGCATCCACGTAACGGGTACCGCGATCTATGGCAAGCAGCAAGGGTTCCTGGCCATGGAGGCCGGAGCGGACTATATCGCGCCTTATTTTAACCGCATGGAGAATATGGGGCTGGATTCCGACGATGTCATCGCATCCCTTGCCGATATGATCGACCTGTATCATTATGACACCCAGATTCTTGCCGCAAGTTTCAAGAATGCCGGGCAGATTGACCGCGCTTTCCTTGCGGGGGCGCACACGGCTACCATGGATCCAGCCATCCTCAAGGATGTCCTCACCCAGCCTTATATCACCAATGCTGTAGACACATTCGATTCCGATTGGAAGTCAGTCTTCGCAGAGAAGACCATATCCGAATTATAAAAGATGCTGCAGCAGGATTCCTTCTATCTGGTATACCTTTGCGTTCCACTTCTCCTCCTGCGTGCACTGGCTCTTAAGGCAGGAAAATATCTGCTCTACCGTGCCGCTTAAGTTCTGCTTATACATCAGCAAGTCTCTGCCGGTATTTCCCGCAATCTCATCCACCGTCGCGATCATGATATCCGCATCCATGTTCTCTGCCGCCTTGCAGGCAATCTCGCCGCAGTCCCTGTCGCTGCAGATCACGGCTGCGTTCTTATCCTGTCCATGCCGCTTCAGCAGTTCTTCTACCATCTTTCTACCCTTCTGGGTGTCCTTCCAGGGAATCTTAAGTAACATCTCCCCATCTCCCCCATTCTCAAGATAGGCTTCTTCACGGGCATTGATACTGTAGGCATTCTCAAGATCCCATCCTATATATCCGATCCGTTCATATCCCCGCCTCTTCAGTTCCCCATATAAGGCCCGGATTGCCAGGGCATTGTCAAGGGTCACGCAGTCTGCGTAAGGAATCGCCTTATCCGAGTCAAAGAATACCATATTCATGCCAAGGGCCCGAAGCCGCCTTAACTTCTCCACATCCACCGGAAGGTCCTCCAGCCAGACGACCGCATTGCGCAGCCCCCGTTTGTACAGCCGATAGAGACAGTTTTCCAGTTCTTCCAGACGCGGCTTCTCCACATACAAAAGGAGCGCATCCTGTGTCTCTGCATAATTCTGGAAGCGGGCGATGAACTCGGCAAAAAATGGGTTCCTGGCAGGCGCGATCAAAACGATCATATCCAATTTGCTCTTATTTCCGCGATTGCGCAGGGTAACCGTGGTCCCTCGTCCCACCTGCCGCACGATCAGTCCGTCATCCTCCAATATTTCCAAAGATTTGCGCACCGTCACGCGGCTGACTTCCAGCATCTCTTCCAATTCCCTCTCCGGAGGCAGTTTATCTGCGTCGCTGTAATGCCCTTTAAAGATCTCGTCACATATCCTGTTTTTTACAATCTCATACAAGTTTTCATTTCCCATGCCATGCTCCGTCTCTTATCCCGTCTTCTGCGCCTTACATGCTGGTAGATTCCATATCCAGCCGCTTAATGATGTCTTCCTGGATATCCGGCGACAGGTCCAGGAAGTTGACGAACGTGCCGTGAATCCTCATAATATACACTCCGCTGGGCGCGTATTTCTTCGGATCAGCCAGCACCTTGCGAAGCATCTCCGGCGTCGTCACATTGACATACAGATAGAACGGGGAGATTCCCTCCTTCTTCGGATTATAGAATAGCGGTCCGATAATCTTATTCTTAAACTCCAATCCCTTCTCTTCGTAGGAAGACGTCTTAAAATAATTGGGATTGATTCCCAGATGGGACGCGCAGCCGCCATTCATCTTCTCAAACGGAAGCTTCATGTTGGACATGATCCGAAAGCCCAGTCCAGAGTGCGCCTCTCCATACAGCGGATCGATTCCGTATCCCAGCTGCTCCCTTGCCATTCTTCCATCCGGCGTGGCCCCTACCCAATAGCCATACAGAAGATGGGTGGATGGGGATGCCCAGTCTGCCCGGAATGGATTGCCAAGGTAGTTCTTCTTGGAAGACACCATATCGCTGACTCTTGCTGCGATTTCAGCTGCTTCGTCATCCACGTTCGCGGTATTGTTGCCATATTTCTCGGCTTTCATCAGATACTGGCGCATCTGCTGGTCATGCTCGAAATTATCCCGGAGGGCCTCAAGCATCCGGCCTGCGTCTTTTGGCCGTTCCTCAAGCAGCCTGTCGATCGCCGCAAAGGAGTCCGCCACTACGGACAGCCCGTGAATCAGGCAGCCGCTTCCATTGTATTTTGTCCCCTGGTTCCTGGTATCCCTTGTGTCAATTCCCGTCTCGATGCCTCCCATAAGCGCAGACAGGAACGGAACCTGAAGGAGGGAGATGGCTTCTGACGCGGCATTAGCGCACTCCACCATCTGATCTACATATTCTTCCAGATTCTGATAGAAGGTGGAGCGGATATTCTTAAGCACATCCACTTCCTCCTTATATCCGTTTTCCTCGTTGCTTTTGCCGAACTTCCTGCCGGAGATCGTAGAAACTCCGCCATTCAAAGACAGTTCCAGAACCTTCGCCATATTCAGCCAGCTGTTGGTCGTATTGCCGTTGTCCTTCCCCATGATCAGAGGCTCCTGGCAGCCTGCCACAGAATAGTCCTCTAGATCCTCCGGCTCCACATGATTCTTCTCCTTCAGGATCTCGAACACGGAGTCATCATTAAAGAAGGAGGGGGTAAGGCATCCCGGCGTGAAGAGGAATCTTCCCAGACTCTCGTACAGTTCATCCGGAGTATCCTTATGAAGCTTCACAGACAGGATCGGCTGTGGCAGGTTCATATCATAATAAGCATCCAGAAGCGCATAGGAGGTGGGGTTGGTCATATCCTCTCCTGTGTTGGATTTTCCGCCGATGATCAGATCCTGGGAGATCGCCCAGCTTCTGTCAGCTACATTGTAGAACACCAGCAGATGCTTCAAAAGCGCGGCTGTCATATCCCGCCCGGTATCTTCCGCCTGACGGTATGGTTCGAAGATGCGGTCCGCGTTTCCCACGGAAAATGCATATGGATTAGGGGTCTGTTCCAGGCACATTACCTGCCACATCAAAATGAATGACTGGATGGCCTCATACAAGTTTGAAGCGCCTTGTCTTGGAACCTTCCCCAAGGCGTCCGCCATAACTTCGAACCGCTCTTTTACTGCTCCTTCAGACTTGGCTGCCTTCTCCCTTGCCAGTTCTTCATATCTGCCCGCAATCACCAGCACTGCATCCAGGGCTATATCCATAGCGTCATAGTAATCCTTCTTATCCGCATCTGCCTCTGCAGCCTTATGGCGCCTGATCTGCTCTTTCAGCCCGTCTACGCCGATCTTAAGCACCGGCCGCATGTCCGGGATCAGATGGCCGGTTACCTGTTCGATAAAGAATATGGCCTCGCTGGTATTCTCCCCCGCAATGTCATATGCTTTGCACAGCGCTTTTGCAAAATCCGTGTTCATATTATATTCCTTCAGGTCATCAATCCGTTCCTGGGTGATGTCCCCCATCGGGTCAATGTCTCCGAACACGGCAACCGGATCGCAGTATCCCGTAAAGGAGTCTACAGAAAACGCAGGGTTGATCAGTGCATATGATCTTGCAAATGCGTCGTCCTGCGTTCCGGCAAATACGTGATAGTCGCCAATCCACAGCGGAATCTTCTTCGCCACTTCCACCAGCGTTTTGGAAATGCGTATGCAGTCTTTCTCATCCTTGAACTGCTCGTCGCATTCCCGCATGATCTCCTTAGCCAAGAACCAGCCTTCCAGATGATCCGTTGCTCTTTCTTCCTGGAATCTCTCTTTTGCCAGCTGCGTAATCTCCTGCGCGTTTAATACTTCTTCGATTCTCATATCACTCTTCCTTTCCCTTAAGTCCTTCTGTAGCGGACGCCCGACTCTTCCATTGCCTTCCGGAATCTCCTGACCGACGCTTCATCCACATGGGCTTCGTCCGTCATCTTATATTCCCATCCGCACTGATGCCATTTCTTTTTGCCAAATTCGTGATAGGACAGGACTTCAAAAGTCACGTTATCTCCTTTAATCTCCCGGAAGAAATCAAGAAACTGCTCCCGTTCCAACTCGCTGTCATTGAAACCTCCGATCAGCGGAACCCGGACATGGAGTCCTGGATGCTCTTTTGCTGCCCGGCGGATATTCTCCATGATCCTCTCGTTTGATATGCCGGTATATCTTTGATGCTTGGAGGCATCACAATGCTTGCAGTCCATAATCAACTGGCCTATATAGGGAAATAGTTCCGGAAGCCTCGGGTGTGTGCCATTCGTCTCAATCGCGGTATGGATGTCCTTTTCCTTCAATCCCTTCAAGGCGTCTGTCAGTTCTTGAAATTGCACGGTGGCCTCGCCTCCCGTAAAGGTGACGCCGCCCCCGTCATAGAACATCATCTCATTTGCGCATGCTTCCCCAATGACCTCTTCTACCGTCTCCTCTTTATACGACAGGTACATTCCTTTGGTATCGTGCTGCCGGATGCATTCTTTTCCTTCGCAGCTATCGCAAATGGCCCTGTCTACCTTGTGCTCGCGGATTGCGTGATGGGGGCAGATGGATGGAAGAAGCCACTCTTCGTCCGCCACGATCACGCCCTCCATCTTCATGCCCTCTGGATTCGAGCACCACGGGCAATTCATGTTACAGCCTTGGAGATGGTAGACCAGGCGATTCCCATCTCCGTCCTGAGAATAATTAAAACCTTTCTGGAATATCTTCATCTTCTACCCTTTCAAATGGAACAAATCCTGATTGTGGCGGTACAGTTCCCGATATACCGCGAATTGCTCTTCGTAATACTTCTGGTTCTCGCGGATGGGGGATACTGCCTCGTCCTTCATATGTACCAGTTTCGCGCAGGCCTCTTCATAGTCTTTATATTCTCCGCACGCTACCGCAGCCGTGATGGCAGCGCCGATCCCCGCCTGCTCGCTTCCCTGGTTGGTATATATGTCACAGTCGAAGATATCCGCCTGCATCTGCAGAAAGAGCGGCCCTCTTGCGCCGCCTCCGGAGGCAATAATCTTGTGATACTCAATGCCAAGTCCTTTAAATATCTCGATGGAAGAGCGAAGGCCAAACACAATACCCTCCATCGTGCTGCGTATCATATGGGCCCTTGTATGCTTCAAGGTCATTCCGAAATAAATCCCCTTTGCGTCCGGGTCATTGTATGGCGTCCTCTCTCCGCTCAGATACGGAAGGAACACCATACCCTCACTCCCAGCCGGAACCGTGGCCGCCAGCGCCGTCATCTCATCGAAGGCGCCCACATCCAGGATCTGATTCATCAGCCACTTCATGGCAACCCCGCCGCTAAGATGGGCACCCATCAGCATCCACAGATCCTTCTTCACATGGCAGAACGTATTGGTGCGGAACTCTTTGTCGTATACCGGCTCATGGAATCCCCCTGATAGCTGGCAGGCCGTTCCGATATTGGCCGCCAGGGTTCCCGGCGCAATGATGCCATTGCCTACGCCCTGCATCAGCGTATCTCCTCCCCCGTACGCAATCTTGATTCCGGCCCTTAGCCCGGTGTCGGCCGCGCAGTCTTCTGTCACTTCCCCCGCAATCTCGGAAGACTCCCGGCATTCAGAGAATATCTCTTTCCTGATTCCAAGCTTCTCGATTAATTCCCAGGCCCATTGCCGATTACGGGTATCAAAGATGGCTCCGCTGGATGCATCCGACATATCCGTCCCAAGTTCCCCGCACATCCGGTAGCGGATATAATCCTTCGGAAACATGACCGTATGGATTTTTTCATAATTCTCAGGCTCATGCTCCTTCACCCACATCAGCGAGGAGATCAAAAATCCCGTGCTCAGAGAATTCAAGGCCACGCTCCGGTACGCATCCTTCCCCACAGTCTGATAGATCTTCTCAATCTCTTCCGCCGACCTCTGATCCGCCCATATGATGGCATTGCGGATCAGTCTTCCATCCTTATCCACCATGACCAGCCCATGCATCTGCCCTGAGTAACTGATTCCCTGAATCTTCGCAGATTCTTCCGGATACCTCTTTACGATATCCGCGATCGTCCTCCTTGCAGCCGCCCAAAGTTCCTCCATGTTCTGTTCCGCATGCTTAAGGCTGCTTTTTATAATATCATATCCGATCTGCGAGGTACCGGCAATGTTTCCCCTGGCATCCATAAGCAGCGATTTTACACTGGAAGTCCCAATATCTATTCCTAAATAATAATTCATAAACCGTACGCCTCCTTTTAATTGGTATTATATATCAATACCAATTTGCCGTCAATATAATTTGCGATAATCTAAGAAATACGAAGGCCGGGAAGCCCCTGCCTTCGTTTCATCCTTTATGCTCTCTTATGAAACCTGAATCATAACCTTTCCGGTTCTTCTGTATTCCGGCTTTGTAAATACATCCACAATGTCATCCAGTGGAACAATGTTGGTGATCAGGCTTTCCAAATCAATGGTCTTGGATTCCAGAACTGAGATTGCCCTCTCAAATGTATATGGATTGATATAGGAAGACGTTACCGTCAATTCCTTTTTGAAGATGTCATCCGGCTTCATCGGGAAACTCTCTCCCGGCGCGGCAAGTCCGAAGAACATTACCGTTGCCGCTTTTCCCGCGAACTGGATGGCGTCTTCCTGGGTGTGGATATTTCCAACGCACTCGATGACTACATCCACGTTCTCGCAGTACTCATCCAGGACTGCCTTCACATCCTCTTCCATCGGATTAATGACCTTTGTCGCGCCCAGTTTTAATGCCAGCTCACGCTTCTCTTCCACCGGCTCGGACAGGATCACCTTTGATGCTCCGGCGTTCTTAGCCAGCTGCAGCATGATCATTCCGATAGGGCCTCCTCCCATTACCAGCACGGTATCCCCATACTTGATGTTGCACAGGTCAATCCCATGCAGGCAGCAGGAGATAGGCTCCGCCATCGCTGCCTCTATAAAACTCAGGCTATCGGAGAACTTGTATACCTGTTTCTCTCTCATAACCACATACTCTGCAAATCCTCCGTCTACCGTAGTTCCAACTCCGATATTATTGGTGCAGAAATGCTGCTTCGCATTCTTGCAGAAATAGCACTCTGCGCACATATCATTCGGGTCGCCGCTTACCCGGTCGCCAACTTTGAATTTGGTAACGCCGCTTCCAACCTTCGCCACAACGCCGGAAAATTCATGGCCCGGAATCAGCGGAGGAGTAACAGCCGAGGATCCCCCATCCCCGTTAAAAATATGTATATCCGTTCCACATACGCCACAATACTTCACTTGAATCATGACCTCATTGTCTTTTAATTCTTTTTCCGGAACTTCTTCTACTCTTAGGTCGTGCTTTCCATGATAAACTGCTGCTTTCATATTCTAACCCTCCATAACCGTTCTCTCTAAATCGTATTAAAAAACTCATCAATATAAAAGATTGCCGCTCCCGCAGCCGCAGACTCCACTGTATACTTGCAGGGAACCAGATAATCTTTAGCCTTCTCATCAAAAGCATCCCTTTCATCCACTCTCCTGCACAGTTCATCCATATAGTTCTCTATATATGCGCCAACATACCCGCCAAGTATAATTACAGAATCAAACAGCACGCGTATGTTGTGTATGCCAAGAGACAGATCATCCAGATACTGATCCCACAACTGGGCAGCACCTTTATCCCCTGCTTCCAGCAGTTCAAAAAACTGTTCCAGATTCCCGTCCGTATACTGATCCAGATTCGTTGACCGGCAGACCGTATCAAAGCATCCCCGCCTTCCACAGTAGCATAATTCGCCGCCCTCAGGAACCACCGTCATATGTCCGATCTCTCCGCCTTTTTGCCGGTTGCCTTCGTAAATATTCTTATCCACGATAGCTGCTCCGCCGACGCTGTTGCTGAGACTGATGTAGAATGCATTGCATATATCCTTGGATATCCACACTTCTGCATACCCGGCAGCATTGGAATCGTGAAATAAGCGGTTCCTGTAAGGAATATACTTTGCAATCTCCTTCCGGGTACGGCCTGTAAAATTCAAGGTACGGCCATAGATTGCCTCCTCCCCGTCCTCAGAAACGAGGCCAGGAACCGCAATTCCCACTCCCAGAAGGTTCTCATCGCTGATGCCCGCTTCCTGTTTTACCTTCTCGACAGTCTCTCCAATCTTCCTCAGATAACCGTCATCTCCCAAATCAAATTCTCTCCGCTCTCTTACCATCCGTATCACATCGCCGGACAGATCTACCGCGACACTGTTAATATGATGCCCTGTCAGATACACTCCGATAGCCGCTCTGGCCTCTTTCAGATAGGTGTATGCCGTGGCGTTCCTTCCCCGCTCCCCAGTGCTTGGAAACTTCTTGGATGTATCGATTAGCCGTATCTGCTCCAGATACTGGAGATTCTGCGTGATTGTTGGCAGGCTGAGCCTCAATCCTATGACGATGTCTTGCTTGGATACCGACTCCTGTTCCCTTATATAGTGATATATTAACTGACTTTTCTTCAATGTTCTCTACCTTCGCTGTTCTATAATATATCTATCATTTTACTTTCTATTATACTGCCTGTCAACAAACTAACCATCTTAAAGAACAATCTCAAACCTCTCGTCATCTTTCAAGTCAAACACTGTGCAATCATTTGCATAGGTACATTCCGGCAGGATAATCAGCGCATGCAGTTCATCGGCATGTACCGGAAGCGGCGCAAGATGCCAGATTGCCTTGGCTTCTGCTTTAATCGTCTTCATGCTGGCCTCCAATCTTCTGGTGAAATCCCCTGATTTTTAAAAATCCCAGCAAATAAAAATTTACCGGGATTTTTAAACTATTTAACTGTTACTAAGTCGTCTGTCTTCTCTTCTGGATACAGTCAAATCCAACTGCAAGCGCAAGTACGACACCCATGACAATATCCTGTATAAAGGAGTTAATATTCATAAGTACCATTCCGTTCTGAAGAGCACCGATAATAAATGTACCTGCCACAACGCCTGATATCTTTCCATAACCACCTGCTACGGATACGCCGCCAAGAACTACGCAAGTGATAACATCAAATTCATATCCCAGACCTGCGTTAGGCATTCCTGAATTTGTACGTGACAGCATAACGATACCTGCAAGTCCTGCAAAGAAACCTGATATAGAAAATACCAGATATTTAATTCTTCCTACACGGATACCGGATAATCTAGCCGCCTCTACGTTACCGCCAACTGCATAAAAGTAGCGTCCAAAATATGTCTTATTCAGAATAAAGGAACCTAATGCAAAGCAGATAACCATAATAATTACAGGAACTGGAACGATGCCGATATATCCCTGCCCAAATATCTTAAATGACTCTGTAAATCCATTTACCGGAAGTCCTCCGCTCACGAGATACGCCAAACCTTGGAACGCTGTCTGGGTAGCAAAGGTAGCAATCAGGGCTGGAATGCCAACTGTAGATACCATAAATCCATTCAATGTACCAATCAGAGTTGATACTACAAGAGTAATCAGTATGGCAAGCCACATATTCATTCCCATATGTACCATAAAATAAGCACAAATAATATTTACAAATGTAATAATCGAGCCAATTGACAGATCAATATCTCCAAGCAGGATAACAAATGTCATACCGATGGAAGCAATACCGAACATAGAAACCTGACGGAGCAATGAAAATAAGTTATTAGGATTAACAAATCTTGGATTTGCAATTGTAAATGCTACAACGAGAACTGCAAGTACGACCCAAATCGCTTTATCTTTTAATTGGTATACAACTTTATCTTTCATACGGTTTAACCCTCCTCCATTCTTGCTGCGGACGCATATGCCATAATAGTCTCCTGATTGAACTCGCTTTTATTAAGTTCGCCAGTCATCACGCCTTCCGACAGCACAACAATTCTGTCTGACATACCCATCAGTTCTTCCATCTCGGAAGAAATCATCAGAATTGCCTTTCCTTCTTTTTCTACCAAGTCGTTCATCAACTTATATATCTCGTACTTCGCACCGACATCGATACCTCTCGTAGGCTCATCGAAGATGATCAGTTCTGAATCCGCCGCCAGCCATCTTGCAAGAATAACTTTCTGCTGATTGCCTCCGCTTAAGTTCTTTACAAGCTGGTTCAGAGTAGGTGTCTTGATTGCCATACTCTTCTGATATTTCTGGGCTGTCTCCATCTCCAGTTTTGAATTAATAACGCTGAGGCGTGCAGTCCTTTCATATATAGGCATATTAATATTATTTTTAATTGATATCCCAAGCATCGCGCCGTGACGCTTCCTGTCTTCCGGAACAAGCGCGATTCCAAGATCAATTGCTTCTCTTGGACTCTTTGGATTAATTTCCTTACCCTTAAATACTATCTGACCTGACGTTTTCTGAGCGGCCCCAAATATTACTTGCGCCAGTTCTGTCCGCCCGGCTCCTACCAGGCCTCCAAGGCCTACGATCTCGCCTTTGTGGATCTTCAGGCTTATATTATTGTCTCCGTTTCCAGTAACATTTTTTAACTCCAGCACCACTTCGTTGTTATCAACGCAGTTTTCACGTGGAGGATACGTCTCTGTAAGTTCACGCCCAACCATTAGTTTGATCAGTTCCTGAACCTCGCTGTCTTTTGTAATGAGAGTCTTGACATACTCGCCATCACGCAAAACCAGAATTCTATCTGATAAGCGATAGATCTCTTCCAATCTATGAGATATGTAGACAATAGAAATTCCTTCTTTACGCAGTTTTTCTACCACCCGGAACATACTCTCAACTTCCGCACTCGTAAGAGGTGCAGAAGGCTCATCCATAATCAATATCTTAGCATCCTGCTGGATCGCTTTGGCAATCTCAACCATCTGCTGATAACCTACTGTCAGATTTTTCATCAACGCTTTTGGGTCGATTTTAATCTGAAGTTGTTCAAATGCCTTCGCAGCTTCCCTCTCCATCGCCTTCTTGTCAACTACGACACCTTTTCTGATGGGCCTGCCCAGGAAGAGGTTTTCCGCCGCTGACAGTTCCTTAACGTTATTAAATTCCTGATAAATAATCGCAATTCCATTTTCTGCCGCAAGCTGTGGTGTCATGCTCGTAAATTCTTTCCCATTCACGATAATCTTACCGGAAGTCGGGATAACTGCCCCCGAGCAACACTTGATCAATGTAGATTTTCCAGCACCATTTTCTCCAATAAGTGCCAGTATCTCACCCTTCTTCAGTTCCAACGTAACATCTTTCAGTGCCACGACACCCGGGTATTCTTTTCTTATATGCTCTAACTGCAATACATATTCTTCGCTCATATTCATTCCCCCTGAGTCAAGCGGATATTACTTAGAGGCGGAGCAATCCGCCTCTATCTCATCGTCTCGCTATTTTTGTTTTGATGTTACATTCCCTTCATGATGTCGTCAATGTTGTCCAGGTTGATTTCCATCGTAGGTCTCTGAACATTATGATTGTCGCCTGAGAAATCTTCTCCATCTAAGATTCTCTCATACATTTTCATACAAGCTGTAGCTGTGTCTAAACTGGATCCTTCAAATCCGATAATAGCTCTTACAGCCTCATCTCCAGCCTTAAGGGATTCTAACTGCTGAGGAGTAACGTCTGTCGTGATAACGCCTACATTTTCCGGAATCTTGCCAGCTCCGCCGAATTTCTGAAGTAATGCTTCATTTGATCCGATCATAGCGCCTGCGCCAACTCCTACGAATACAGAGCAGTCAGGATGAGCCTGAAGAACGGTCTCAACGTTAGACTGTGCCTCGTTTGCTTCCAGTCCGTCAACCTCTGCTACGATCTCGTAGTTTCCTTTGTCGCAGTTCTTTTCCAGACCTTCTTTGATACCATTTGCTCTCTCTAACAGAACCTTTGTAGACGGCTTGCCGATTACGCAAACTTCTGCCGGCTTGTCTGCTGTGTAATGCTCGTTGATGAATGCAGCAGCTGTTTTTCCGATTTCATTACCAAGTGCAGTGTTGTCAAGAATCCAGTTTGCAGTGGTATTCTCCATTGGATCATCCCAGCACATTACCTTGATTCCTGCATCAAGAGCTTCCTGGCACACTGTCTCAAGTGCGTCTGCATCAGATGGATGAACCATGATCAGGTCGCATCCTGATGTGATGAAGTTCTCTACCTGGCTAATCTGTGTTGCGGAGTTGTTCGTACAATCCTGTAAGGTATAGTCCCATCCCTTTTCCTTCAGAAGATCCTCAAGTTTGCCCATTACACCTGCCCAGTAATCGTTTTTCAGAGACTGGATAGAGATACCAACTTTGTAACTGTCTTTCTTCTCAGTATCCTTCTTGTCGTCTCCGCCTGAGGTTGGCGCCTTGGTTGTACAACCAACAGCCATCGTTGCAATCATTGCCACGCAAAGGATTGCACTTAAGATTTTTTTCTTCATAATACTTCTCCTCCTTAAAAAGAATTTATTTTATAGCTTTCGCATTAGCTATCTATAATAATGCGGTTCCTAGAAGCAGGTAAATGCTCCGTCCACGATAATATCGGAACCTGTTGTAAATGTGCTCGTGTCGCCAGCCAGATATACTAAGATAGACTGTAATTCTTCCGGTTTTCCAAGCCTTCCCATTGGAGCCATTGCATTCCACTGCTCGATCAATGGTTTCAGATGTTCTGCATTCATGATAAGTTCTGTACCAATATATCCTGGACTGATGCAGTTTACACGCACGCCCCTCTTAGCCCACTCGACTGCCAAAGACTTTGTCAGAAGGCTTACGCCGGCTTTTGATGCATTGTATGCGCACTGTGGCTGAGGTACATTGACAATGTGGCCTGACATGGATGCCGTATTGATGATAGAGCCATATCCCTGCTTCAGCATCACTCTGCCTGCTGCCGTAGCGCAGAGGAATACGCCTGTAAGGTTGATGTCGATTACCTTCTGCCACTGCTCGAATGTCATCTCTTCTGCCGGAGCGTTTACAGCAATACCAGCATTGTTGTAGCAGGCATCCAACTTTCCATATGTATCAACAACTTTTGCAACCATGGCCTCAACTTGGTCTTTCTTCGTAACGTCGCACTGGATCGCGATTGTCTTGGAACCTGTTGCTTCTGCAATCTCCTTTGCAACATTCTCGGCGCCTTCAAGGTTGATGTCTACGATAGCGACATCAGCGCCTGCCTCTGCGAATGCAGTAGCCGCTGCCTTGCCGATTCCGCTTGCAGCACCTGTTACATAAATTGCTTTTCCGTCCAGTCTCATACTTTCAATAATTCCCATTTTGTCCTCCTCCCGGTTGCGAGCCGTTTTCATTGAATAATTTTGAATAGCAATTTTGTAAAATATTTTTACAAATATTGTTGTTGTAATTATATTCCAGAAGAATGCTTTGTGCAATATGCAATATTACACAATTATTTTTTGGTGATTTTGTATGTTTTGCATAACGTTATTTATTTGTCAATTCCGCTTTTATTCGGCAATTTTTACAACAGCCTTGACGATCTCAGCCTTTTCATTGACACTTCTGTCCATAGCCGTCTGGATGTCATCAAAATGAAAGATATGGGTAGCGATTCCCTTCAGATTTACTTTTCCCTGTGCAACTGCCTCAATTGCCATTGGATAGATGTGACGGTAGCGGAATACTGTCTTAAATGTAATCTCTTTATCCAGCGCCAGGCTCATCATCATATTCATCATGCCGGTCTTTCCATATCCCACAAGAACGATATTGGATCCCTTGCGCACTACCTGGATCGCCTGGTTCGTCGTAATCTCTGTTCCAGCCGTCTCGATTGCAAGGTCAAATCCCTCGCCGCCGGTCAGTTCCTTCGCCTTCGCTAGCACGTCCACTTCTTTTCCGTTGATCACGCCGTCAGCGCCAAGTTCCAGCGCCTTATCCAGCCGCTTCTGCATTACGTCTACTACATATACATGGGAAACGCCGCATGCTTTAAGAGCCATCATGGATACTAGTCCGATGCATCCTGCGCCAAATACGACTGCCGTCTGTCCTGCCTTCGCCTCTCCCTGCTTCGCTGCGTGGAATCCTACCGCAAGGGGCTCGATCAGCGCGCCTTCCAGCGTGCTTACATTATCCGGAAGTTTGAAGCACAGATCCGCCTCATGGGCTACATATTCCTGGAACACGCCGTCTACAGGCGGTGTAGCAAAGAAGACTACGTCCGGACAAAGATTATATTTTCCTTCACGGCAGAATTTGCATTTGCCGCAAGTCTTTCCCGGCTCCAGCGCTACACGGTCGCCGACCTTCAGATGCGTAACATTCCTGCCTGCTTCTACGACAGTGCCTCCCGGCTCATGTCCCAGCACGAACGGCGGCTCTACCACATAATCGCCGATTCTGCCCATTTCATAATAATGCATGTCGCTTCCGCAGATTCCCACATATTCCAGCTTCACCAGAACTTCATCGTCCTTCGGTACAGGAATCGGCCTCTCAGTATAGCCCATCTTTCCAATTCCTTCCATCACTGCTACCTTCATTGTTCCTTCCATAACACATCTTCCTCCCATCTTTATTTTATACTTTAATAATTTATTTAACAAAGTGTGTACAATAATTCTCTCTTACTGACCAAATTTAAAAGCCTTAAATGGTGTCAATAAATTTTTCAATTTGGAAAATAGCCGCCCCGAGTGCCGATGCCTCTTGCTGGTATTGGCATACGTATACATAATCTCCGCTGTTCTCAAATATGTCCTTTTCTGCCACCAGATTCCTGAACTCTTGTATGTAAGGCTCCATGCTGCTGCCCACGTAACCACCAAGAACTATCTCGCAGTCAAAGCACATCCGCAGATTATCCACTGCTATCGCAAGATCCTTCAGATATTCATTCCATATCTTCTTAAGATCCTGGTTTCCTGCTTCCATCTCTCTGAAAAATCTCTCCAGATCCCCATCTGTCTGATCTGCCAGCCTAAGAGCGGAGCAATATGCATCCAGGCATCCGATCTTTCCGCAGTAGCAGCGCTTTCCTTCCGGATGGATGACCATATGGCCAAACTCGCCGCTTCTCCAGTTGTTGCCTTTATACATATAGACCGATCCCCGGTCCTTCTCCTGCGCCGTGCGCACGATTCCCGTCTCATTTCCAAATATGATCGCGCCGCCCACCGTGTTGCTTAGGAACAGGTATACCAGATTGCTGCAGGTCCTGCTTCTGTTGCTCTCCGTAATGGCTGCCGCATTGGCATCATTTAGAAGTTCGCAAGGGTATGGCATGCATGCCGTCAGTTCTTCACAGGGAACATCATAGATTCCAAGCGCATGGGAGTTCGTGATATAATCCCGCTGCACATCGATAATCGCAGGCACGGAAATCCCCATTCCCAGAATCCGTTTCTTGGGAATACGGCTTTCCTCGACAAACCTTCTTACGATTGCCGCAACTTCATGAAGATAAGTCTGCGTGTATTTAAAAGGCTTGCGCACCCTCTCATGCTTGAGCGCCTTTCCTGAAAGGTCCGTGTAAACGATCCCTACATGATTCTTCGTAATATCAAGCCCGATTGCATACTTGACATCCCTCACGGCCGCAATAGCCTTGGCCTTGCGTCCGCCGGTGGATTCAAATTCGCCTACTTCCCGTATCAGCTTCTCTTCCTTCAGTTCATTCACAATCTTAAGAACAGTAGGCCCGCTGATGGAAAGCGCCGCCGATATCTCCGGCATGCTGGTTTCTTCCCTGCTATTCACATAACGAAACACTCGATTTCTATTCAACTTTTTAACTTCCTGATTGCTTGTGCTTCGCTTCATCCACCTTGTCCTACTTTATTAAGTCATTTACTAAAGATATGGTTATTATAGCACTGGTGATTTCATTTTTCAATGTTCATTATGCATTTTCTCTAATTTTTTCTAAAACTATGGGAGGGTTTTGTCTATTTTTTGTCGAATAAGATGTCCGCCACCTGGAAAACCCCGTATTTTGTGCTGATTACAGTACATGGCCATTGCTCTGTCCTGGTCAGTATATCGATCTTTCCCTCCATCAGATATGTAGTCTCCTCGCACTTCGTGCCCTGTATCGTGGGGTTCCACGCATAAGCCTGTCCTTCCTTGATAACGCCTTCCGTAGACGGCGTAACCACGAATTCCCTGCATCCGTATCCCGTAGGGCCACCCTGATGGTGCATCTTCCACTCATCCGGATATCCTTCTTGCGCGTACAGGTTCTTTACTTCTTCAAAATATTCTTTATAAGACAAGCCTTCCCTCATCATATTCTGCATGGCAGCGAAAATACGCTGAGTCTTTCGCATTCTCTCCTGAATCTGATCTGGGATCTCCTGAAAATACACCATTCGCGTCATACTGATATTAAGCCCATATTTTTCTCCGCCCAGCACTACCATCAGGCTGTTCTCAATCTTCTTGTCCGTGGGAACAGGATGCCGATAATTCAGAATTCTTTCGTCGCTTCCAACCAGCACGCAGTCAGGACTGATCCCCTTTTCGACGCAGCGCGTTTTAAGAAGGGCCGCGACTTCCTTCTCCGTCTGCCCCGGCCTGGCTTCCATGGCAACCGACTCCACAATATGGGCGCACTCTTGTCCTATCTCATGGTAACGTGCCGCTTCCGCCTCATTCAGCATCATTCTTAAATTCACGAGTTCTCCCTGTACGCAGGATGTCCCCGGGATCGCCGTATCAGAAGCATAGCCTTTTCCATGACAGTACCATGCAAGGAATCCCTCCAGCGTCTCATACCATGGCACAAGAACGCAGTCCGCATGAAGCGCGTTCTGCTCTTCTTCCATGCGCGGGCAGTCGCTGCTGTCGGCGATCATCTCCACCTTCCCATTTCTTTGAATGATTAAAAATGCAATCCCGACTTCTGCATTCGTCACAACTGCATTTTCATTAAACTGCGTTACCCATTTAAAATTATCCCTTCGTCCAAGAACAACCCCTTCATAAGGGGTTGTCTTAAGCCACATTAATATTCTATTCAGATTGTCCATAAATTATTCCATCTCCATATTAACGCAAACCTTGCCTGTTTTTCCCGTTGCAAATACACGATACGCTTCTTCTGTCTCGCTAAGCGGATAGCGGTGGGTAATAATCTGGCTTGGATGGATTTTCTTGCGGTCCAGAAATTCCACCAGCTGCTCCATATTTCCTACTGATGTAACCCAGGATCCATGCAATGTCAGGTTCTTGTGCAGCAACAGCGGGCTTGGCTCAAACGTTACCGTTCCCTGCTCTCCAAGGAACACTACCTGCCCCCACATTCTGGCGGCTTCCAGACATCTGTGACGGCCAATGCTGCTACCCGAGCAGTCTACGGCAGCCTCTACGCCCTTTCCTCCGGTATAGTCCATTACGTTTTTAACCGCGTCATCGTCTCCCATGAATACCTGGTCAGCGCCGATCTTCTCCGCCATCTCCAGACGCTCTTCGGAAATATCAACGCCGATCGTCTCCGCGCCCATTGCCTTGGCCAGTATCAGAGCCGCCTGGCCTACCGGGCCAAGTCCCATCACGAGCACCCGGTCTCTTCCTGATACATTGGCTCTTAAGAGTCCCTGGTAAGCGGTTCCAAAACCGCATGCGATCATAGCCCCGTCTTCGTATGTAAGGAAATCCGGAAGATGAATGCATGTAGATACGTCCGCCACCATGTACTCAGCCAAAGCGCCGTCTCTCTGCCATCCATAGGCACGCCTCTCCGGCTGCTGGCAGTTGATATAGAATCCCTTCTTACACTCATCGCAGTATCCGCATCCCTGAATATGATATACGACAACCCGGTCTCCTTCTTTAAAGTCAAGCACGCCCTCGCCTACTGCTACAACCCGTCCGCTGGGCTCATGGCCTGCGATCACGTCATCATATCTGGCCCCGCCAGTCTTATCCGTGTGTTCAAAATAAATATACTTCAAATCACTGCCGCACAGGCTGGCTGCCTTCATCTTCAGCAGCACCTGTCCCGGACCGGGCTTTGGCACATCGCACTCCACCTTCTCAACTTTTGCTCCTCCCGGAAGCTTCATACCGATCATTTTCTCTGAAATCTTCTCGCTCATCGTCATATCCTCCTCTTTGCAATTGACTGATGCATGTAATATGCTGATGTTCTGTTCAACTCTTAATTGCAGTATAGCACTCTTTTGCGGCGGCTTGAATTTCATATGTTATCCTTTGATGGACTATATTACGCCTGGGGGGAGTTTGGATGGGATTGGCGACGCGTGGGATCTGGTAGGCGTTCGCCAATCCCATCAAAACCCACCCCTACTCGCAGTAGAAATAATCCCCATTCTTGTAATCTTTCGGCGACACGCCCACCACTTTCTTGAATATCCGGGAGAAGTAATACTGATCTTCGTACCCCAGCCTTGAACTTACTTCATAGATATACAGGTTGGTATTCTTCAGCAGCTTGCAGGCCTCCTGCATCTTCAGATGGATGAAGAACTCCACCGGAGAACGTCCGGTCTGGTTTTTGAATATGGTATTCAGATAACTGCGGGACAGCTGGACTTCTTCTGATATCTCTTCCAGAGTCAGGCTGCGGGTCAGATTCTCATACATGAAGCGTATGACCATGGTCACATGCCTGTCCTGAACGCTGCTTTCATCTACCTTCTCCCGGTAGTATACTTCCGAGAGGATCAGGGACAGCACCTGGGAGATATAGATGAAGTTCCCCAGGGTATAGTTGCGCCGCAGGACTCGGAACAGCAGATTAAAAAGCACCATCATGCGGTTGTCGCTGTGCCTGGAATTCATAGGTACGACGTGCGGCTCATCAATTGGAAAGTACGCCGTATTCTCCCCCTTGAAGTGCACCCACAAGATACTCCATGGGTCTTTGGCGTCTGCATAGTACCGGTGACCCTTTTTGCACGGAATGCAAAAGGCACCCGATTTCCTCATTTCAAATACTTCTCCCTCTACTTCTATGGTTCCTTTTCCTTCCGTACAATAGATCAGAATATACTGCTCGGCCCCTTCTTTTCTCTCCCGGTAATGATCACGGGCCTTCGGAAAGAAGCCCACATCCGTCGGATAGACCGTCCGCACCAGAGGATGCTCCGCATAATTCGCAAATGATTCTGTAGGAATAATAATATATTTTTCGTCTTTGAATCCATCTGCCTTGCCAATATTATTACTCATCCTTCCACCTGCCTGTCCCTTCTTATAATTTTGGGATAACTATAGCACCCATGTGGAATATTGTCCATCTTTTTATGGTATATGACATTTTAACACTACAGACCTTATGCTAATCTATACATACAGCAAATAACTGCAAAGAAACAGGAAATTCCATATTTGAAAGGAGACGAATGACTTATGTCAAACAAGGAAGTCCATGTATGGGAAGAAACCATAACCCTTCCTACTTATAAAGTATATCCCCCGGAAAAAAGTCCATTGTTCATAGAAAACCGGGCATATCAGGGAAGTTCCGGAAAGGTTTATCCCCTTCCTGTAACGGAAAAAATATCCGACGAGAAAGAAGACGTAGAGTACAAGTCTATTTACCTGGAAAATGATTATCTGCTTGTCATGGTCCTCCCGGAACTTGGTGGCCGTATCCAGCGTGCCTTTGACAAAACCAACAATTATGACTTCGTATATTATAATCACGTGATCAAGCCGGCGTTGGTAGGCCTTACCGGTCCATGGATCTCCGGCGGCATCGAGTTCAACTGGCCGCAGCATCACCGTCCATCCACTTATTCTCCGGTAGACTATCACTTCGAGGAGCATGAAGACGGCTCATCCACCGTATACGTCAGCGAGATTGATAAAATGTACGGCACCAAAGGAATGGCCTCCTTCACGCTCTATCCGAACAAGGCGTATATCGAAATCAAAGGCCGCCTTTACAACCGTACCGATACGCCGCAGACCTTCCTCTGGTGGGCGAATCCGGCCGTACCGGTCAATGAGCATACATATTCCGTATTCCCGCCGGACGTCCATGCAGTAATGGACCACGGAAAGCGCGCGGTATCCACCTTCCCCATCGCTACCGGCGAATATTACAAATATGACTATTCTGAAGGAATCGACATTTCCTGCTACCGCAACATCAAAGTGCCTACCTCCTATATGGCAGCCCACTCCGATTATGACTTTATCGGAAACTTTGATGAGAAGGCAGACGCCGGCCTGCTGCATGTGGCAGACCACCACATTTCCCCGGGCAAGAAGCAGTGGACATGGGGAAACAGCGACTTCGGCCAGGCATGGGACCGCAATCTGACAGAGACGGACGGCCCGTACATCGAGCTGATGACCGGCGTCTATGCCGACAATCAGCCGGACTTCACATGGCTGAAGCCTTATGAAGAGAAGACATTTACCCAGTACTTTATGCCTTATAAACATGTAGGAAGAGTAAAAAATGCCACCAAAGATGCCGCCATCGGAATGGAGCTTGCAAATGGCAAATGCATCATCAAGGCCTACACATCCGGCATCTTCGCTGGTTCAACAATCATCGTGAAGAACCAGGGCGGCACTATATTTACGGATCAGGCGGACCTTGTTCCGGAACAGTTCTATGAGGCTTCTTTTCATACGGAACTTGCAGACTTAAGCGGCGTAACCGCGACCATATATGACAGCGGCATGTTCCCGCTTGTAACCTACGAAGCAGTAACCGTGGAACTTGAGCCGATGCCGGATCCGGCAGATCCGCTGCTTTCGCCGCAGGAACTTAAGACCACCGAGGAGTTGTATCTGGGCGCCCAGCATCTGGAACAGTACCGTCATGCCACCCTCAACCCGGAGGACTATTATCTGGAAGGACTCAGACGCGACCCATCCGACATCCGCCTGAATAACGGCTACGGTCTTCTTCTGTACAGACGTGGAAACTTTAAAGAAAGCATCAGGCATTTCAACAAAGCCATCGAGAAGCAGACCTGGAAGAATCCGAACCCTTACTACGGCGAAAGTTACTTCAATCTCGGCCTAGCCCTCGTCATGACAGGGGATGACAAAGGCGCTTACGATGCCTTCTACAAGTCCACCTGGAGTTATGAGACGCAAGGCGCAGGCTACTACTGGCTGGCATGCCTATCCGTAAGGCGCGGTGATTACAGGGATGCCCTGGAATTCATCGACAATGCCCTGATCCGGGGATGGCACAACATGAAAGCCCGCACCTTAAAGGCGGCCATCCTTCGTATGCTTCACATAGATTCCCAGGAACTGCTGGATGATAGCCTTAAGATCGACCCGCTGGATATGGGCATCCGCTATGAAGGGGCTTTAAGATTAGGCAGTCTGGACGGCTGGAAGGACAAGATGCGCACGCCCGTGCATAATTACCTGGAACTTGCCCTGGATTATATCAAGGCGGGCTTATATGATGACGCGCTTAACATCCTGGCTTCCTGCACAGCGGACTCTCCGATGCTTGGCTATTACCAGGGTTACGTATATGAACGCAAGGGCGATGCTGCCAAGGCGGCTAAGATGTATCAGCAAGGCGAGGCCGCCTGCCCGGACTACTGCTTCCCGAACCGTGCGGAAGAAGTCGTTATATTAGAAAGTGCTGCCTCTCTGCTTGGCAAAGCGCCTTACGCCCACTATTATCTGGGCTGCCTGCTCTATGACAAGAAGCAGTATGAGAAAGCCGCCCTGCATTGGGAAAAAGCCGCCGAAGGCGCGCCGGACTTTGCCATGAACTGGCGCAATCTTGCCATCTACTATTACAATAAGAGAAAAGACATGGATCAGGCTCTGGAATGCATGAAGAAGGCCTTCGAACTGGATTCTGCCTACTCCCGCTTCCTGCTGGAATACGATCAGCTGCGCGCAAAGTCAGGCATCTCCGCAGAAGAACGCCTGGAACTGCTTTCCGCCCATCTGGATCTTGTGACTGGACGGGATGCGCTGTACGTAGAATACATCTCGCTTCTTAACTGCACCGGACAGTATGACAAGGCGCTGGAATGCCTGAATGGCCACCTGTTCCATCCATGGGAAGGCGGAGAAGGAAAAGTCAGCACCCAGTACCGCTATGCGCTGACGCAGAAAGCGCTGGGCCTTCTTGAAAGCGGCGGCTATGATGAAGCCATCAATCTTCTTGAGGCCACGAAGGTATATCCGAACAATCTGGGAGAGGGAAAACTTCCAAATGTCCAAGACAACATCGCCGACTATTATATCGGCAAGTCCTACCAGGCAAAGAATGACTCTGCCGCTGCCTCCGAGTACTTTGAAAAGGCCTCCACAGGACTGGAGGAGCCATCCGGCGTCCTCTACTACAACGACCAGCCCTCTGACATCATTTTCTATCAGGGTCTGGCCAATGAAGAACTGGGCAATACAGCTGCGGCGAAAAAATGCTATCATCAACTGCTGGCCTATGGAAAGAAACACATTTTCGACAAAGTGACCTATGACTATTTTGCCGTATCACTGCCGGAAATCGAAGTATTCCCTGACAACATCAAAGAGCGCAATGATATCTACTGCCGCTATTTGATGGCATTGGGCCACATCGGCCTGGGCGAAAAGGGCGAGGCAGACGCTCTGCTTAATAAGATCCTTCAGTTAAAAGCCGACTACCAGGGCGCGATCCGCCATCTTCCAATGGCTAAGTAAAGCAAGTCTTAGAACCTATATCAATCATCCAGGAAGGGGCACGGCGTATGATCGCCGTGCCCCTTCTTATTACCTACTCTTATGCTTTGTCTCTGCGGCTTACTTCCTGCCGCCTTTTTCGAATTCAAGTTCCAGCAGTTCCCCAAAAGATTGGATCGCAACATGCTCTTCTTCCACCTGTCCGAAGCCATATGCCGCGAATATCATAGGAATTCCCGCCTCTTTGCACGCATTGGCATCTCCCTGGGTATCGCCTACATAGACGGCTTCCTTAATCCCATTGCGCTCCATGATGATGCGGATATTCTCGCCTTTTAACTTTCCGGTGTCTCCCGGGCAGGTATAATCTGCAAAATACTGTCCAAGTCCGGTATTCTTAAGAAAGGCTTCAATATAGCCGGACTGGCAGTTGCTGACGATAAAGAGCTTATACTTTTTACTCAGTTCGCGAACCGTCTCTGCCATCTGGTCATAGACGATGCAGGGCGCCGTCTCCACCCATTTATTCTCATATTTGTAAAGATGGTCTGCCAGGCTCTCCTGCTCTATTTGTGCAAGTTCCGGGAACAGGTCGTCTATGATCTCCTCCAAAGGCTTGCCAAACTCACGCTTTAGCTGCTCAGCCGTCAGCGTCCTGTCCATATCCGTCTGTTCCTTGATTGCCTGGTTCCAGGAATATGCCACTTCTTCCGTGGGATCCCAGAGGGTTCCGTCTACGTCAAATATAATTCCTTCTATCATTGGGTCTGCTTTCTCCTCTATCTATTGTTTTCCCATATTATAATCTCTAACAAAAGATTCCGCAATATCTGAAGGACTTTTAGAAAACTACGATTCCCTTTTTCAGTACCTGCTTATTCATTGCCTTATCATAAGCCTCGATTACATCATCAAAAGAGAAGTAATCGGATATGTAGTCCTTCAGGTTGATCTTCCCTTCCCGAATCCACTGGATCACTTCGCTGTGCGCAGCTGCCTCCTCATCTTTGCGCGGAAACTGCTGAAAATTAAGCACCCAGTTATAGTCGGCCTTGCTGAAGTCAATGTGCATCTCTTCTTTTCTTGGGACTCCGTAACAGCAGATCTCTCCTCGGTCACAGATCAGGCCCATGGCGTCATTTACCACATCTTCAGAGCCCACCGCGTCGATCACGAAAGGCACTCCTTGCGGAATTTTGTAGTAGATGCCAATAAGGCGCTGGTACTTCCAGAAGAGATGTCCTGGGATCACGGCGCGATGATCGAGCCGCTGGCTGTCGCTGTCCACGCCGTACGCCGATATGCTGCTGACATGACAGGCAAAAAGGCTGTCGTGCTTGGCGGAGGACCGATCGGCAACCTTGTTGCACAGACCGCAAAAGCGTTGGGCGCAGAGGTCGTGCTTCTCTCGGAGCTCAGCGCCTATAGGCTTGATACCGCTAAAAAGTGTGGGATTGCCACGGTCAATCCATCCGAGAAAGATCTGCTTGAAGCCATCACCGAAGCCTGCGGGGAAGACCGGGCGGATGTCATCTTCGAATGTATTGGAATCAATCCAACCATGAAACAGGCGATCGCATATGCAAGAAAGGGAAGCCATATCGTAGTCGTAGGCGTATTCGCAGATCTGGCCACCGTAGATATGGCCGCCGTCCAGGATCATGAACTGACGCTTCTTGGAAGCGCAATGTACCGGGAAGAAGACTACATCAAGGCAATCGAACTGGTTGCCGCCGGAAAGATCGAATTCGAGACCTTGATCACCCACCGTTTTGGATTCCGGGAGTTCAAGAAAGGGTATGATACCATTGACCTGGAAAAGGACAAGGCTATGAAGGTCATGATCAACATGGAAGCATAATTCTAAGAATGCCGCGCGACAGGCTATGGAGCCTGCCACGCGGCATCTTTCGCCTATCACTTGGCATCTTTTACATATTCAAAGGATGCATGGTTATCTACGATATCAAATACCTGGTTTCCCTTCTCCCAAAGCTGGTATCTGATCCTGCATACAGGGCTTTCTCTTATGATCCTCGTCATGCTGCCCTGCCGCGGCGCGCTCAGCCCGTAAGACCGCTCTCCTAGCTTGGTCACCTTTAAGCAAAGTTTTCCTTGTCTTACCACCGCTTCGCTGGCGCTAAGCCTTCTTACTTTCGCCCCCAGATAGGTGGCAATCCGTAAGGTCCGCCCCGGAATCTCTATCTGGCAGATACATCCCCGGAAGCTCCACCTTCCAATCGGTACGTCTGCCACAGAAAGCATCAGGCTCCCTCTCTTCTTCTCCGTAAATATACATTGTGTCCAGAGATACTCCTTCGGGAAAGAACTTCCCCAGTCCGTCTCTATATACCCCAGCCCCTCGTTCAGATCCACTTCCCTTCCATTTACCATCAGCCCTCCTCTGGTTCTGTGCATCATGCTCAGAACGCCGTGATTGCATTCAAGAAATGGAACTCTTTTAAACGGCCCCATAATATCCTTTTTTAGCCTGGCAAACGGGCCATAAGAGATATTTCCATAGATGGATACGTCTTTGTTCTTCAGATTGACCCAGGTGCCTTTTTCCGTAAACAGGTTCTCCCCGATCATCACCCGGAAGCGTCTTCTCTCAATCGTGCACTGGGAGGCGGGATAGAAAAAGCACCAAGAGCCCTCTTCTGTTATCATTTGTATAGATGCCGTCCATTTTCCCTGCTCATCCGCGTGGATCGCGGGGATAAAGGCAATCATCCTGCCCTCTGCCTGGTGCTTCAGGTACCATCCTTCAAAATATGGATATTTTTTCTTTTTTCCATGGTAATATCTTGTCACCGTCTATCGCCTCCTTTACAGATTCCTTTTTGTGCAGGGCCAACCAGCAGATTTCCACGGGCGTCAAACCTTGAGCCATGGCAAGGGCAGTCATACGTCCCTTCTTCCGGATTCCAGGACAATTGGCATCCCATATGGGAGCAGCGGGTTGTCCTGATGTTTTCTTTTGCGTCTTCTGAAAGTTTTGACGTACCAGCAAGATTGGCCACCGCGTGGGCGCCTTCCAGGGCCATGTTTCCCATTCCCTTAAGGCCAGGCATTCTCAGGGGAGAGAAGACCTCTTCATAGGGGCTGATTCTTCCGCATATCTGCTCGGAAAGAACCATAGCAGCCACCATGGAGGAGGTCATTCCCCATTTCTTAAATCCAGTAGCCACGTACCAGTTTTTCCTGCCGCCGCTGTATCTCCCGATATATGGAATATCGTCCAGGGGCATGCAGTCTTGTGCTGACCATCGGTAGGCTTCTTTGCCTCCCGGCCAGTACTCGCCCGCCCTTTTTATAAGCTGCTCATACTGCCCGCCATTCGGATTCTCTCCGGTTCTGTGTCCTTCCCCGCCCACAAGCAGCAGGCCTCCTGCGCTTCGAACTGACAGGCTTCCCGGATCGATACCAAGATACACTCCTTCTGTCAAAGGCGCGTTCTCAAGGGCGATCACATAACTGCGTTCCTGATGCATCCGCATAAAATAATGTCCCGGGATAATCGGGAACGGATAGTGGCATGCAAACACGATATTGGAGGCCTTTACATTTCCGCGGTCTGTCTGCACCCCGTCAGGAGTAGCCTTTCGCACCTTCGTATGTTCAAATATAACCACATCCTCTGAGACGGCCTTTAAAAACTTAAGCGGATGGAACTTCCCCTGCCCGTCAAACCGGAGGGCTCCCTGAATCGGAAAAGGCAATTCTGTCTTTTCCGTCCATCTTGCCGCAATCCCAAGTCTTACAGCCGCCATGAATTCATTATGGAGCCTTTGCCCCTGTTCCTGTGTATACAGATACGAAGAGCAGTCCTCCCAGTCGCACTCGATATTCATCTTACGAATGACTGCTTTGTATTCCTCGATCGCTTTTTCATTTGCCTGCGCATATTGGCGAGCCTGCTTCTCTCCCTTGGTCCTGATCAGGTCCGCATAGATCAGATCATGCTGGGATGTAACTTTGGCCGTCGTGTTTCTGGTCTGTCCGCTTCCAATACGCCCAGCCTCCAGAACGATGCATTCCTTCCCTTTCTGCTTCAGGAAATATGCAGTCAGGATTCCCGCCATTCCTCCGCCAATGATCACCGTATCAATATTCATATCTCCCGGAAGGCAATGCCGTTCCCTGATCGCTGCCGTATCCTTCCAGTAGGACTTATTTGTCATAGTCTTCACCTCTCAGATAGGATGCGCAGCAGCTGGTAAATATATGCAGCCAAATAATATTTGATAGCAAAAGGGATGGCTTTGCCAATATCCTCGATCAGGAGGCATGTTCATGAAAAATCGCATTTTATTAAAAACACGGTAGTCCAATGGCATAAGGTCGTAGCGAGGGATACCTCGGGAGTTGAGCCGGCAATTCATCCTCACGGATTATGAATGGGCAAAGTAGAAAGCCAGAAAATGAGTATCCGCGAACTGCTTATTCAAGAATGTCCAGCGCCTTTTGATATTCCCGGGGCAACAGTACGCCCAAATTTGTACTTATTTTTCTGCACCTTGCTTTTAATTGCGAATCATCCCATGTCTCATCCATAGTCATCTTTAAGAACTCGTCTGCCTGAAAGGGAGGATAGATCGCCTTGATGGCTATTGCAATTGCATTAAGCGACTCATAATGATACTTTAGCCTCGGTTTTTCTTCTGCCAACGCACGGTATCTTTCAGCGTCTCGTACAGATCCCGGGGCTGGTATCCCAGATCCCTGACGGCCTTATCATGAGAAAATTTATCATTGCTTTTTAACGCATAGAGGGAGTAGTCTGTATAAAGCGGGCGTTCCTTCCTGCGCCTTGCGTGCCATTGCATCAGAGGGGCTGCAAGATGCGCCATCCAGAACGGGATGACCGGGATTCTTCTGCCTCCCGCAATTCTTCGCACCATCTTCAATACCTCCTGGATTTCATAATGGCGGTTTGATAGGATGTAGCATTCGCCGCTCTTCCCTTTTTCCGCGGCCATAAGGCAGCCATAAGCCACATCCCGGACATCGACTAGATCATATCCTCCCTTTACGCATACTGGAATCCTGCCGCTAAGATAATCGTTCACCAGCTGGACCAGATGGTTGCCCGAACGATCGTAAGGGCCAATAATCCCGGAAGGATGGACGATTACCGCATCCAGCCCGCCTTGTACCGCAGACAGCACTGCCTGCGTGGCTTCTGCCTTTGTTCTGGCGTATCCTCCCACTACTTTCTCTGGAGAAAATTCTTTGATCTCTTTTAGAACTGACATGCTGTCTGTATCCGGAATCGCATGGACGGAACTTACGTATACCAGCCGCCGTACGCCAAATTCCCGACACAGCGCAATTACGTTCTTGGTTCCATTTACATTCACCTCATAAAGAAGCGGCGAGACTTTTTCAGAAATGTCCACAATTCCCGCCGTATGGAAGACATATACTTCTTTCCCTTCCAGATCTTCAAATAGCGGCCGCAGAGACTCTATGTCGCGGACATCGCCTTCGACGTACCGGACCCGGCCATCGTTCTCTATCTCTTCTCCCGGCAAGATCAGGCCGCGGATATCTGCCTCCTGCTTTCTAAGCAGCCGGATCAAAGTATTTCCCAGATGTCCATTGGCCCCGGTAACAATATAGATTTTCTTCATATCAAACACTTCTTTCACTTTTTGAACACAGTATTGTTTATCCTCTATATCTGTATTATAATATTCCTAACAGTTGACTTCAATCGACAGTTTATATAGGGTTTGGATGACTTACCAAGATGCTGATCCGCCGGGAATTCTTGGAACTGCTGCGCACGAAGCCCATGCAGAGCATCTCCATCAAGGAACTATGCACCGCCGCGGGCATCAATAGGGGAACCTTCTATTCCCACTATACGGATATCTATACTTCATTTTCCATGCTTCGCACCCTTTCCTGTAGAACAATTTACCACTACGGGTAGGATGTTACCATAGATTTCTTCTATGTATCTTTCTTGGTGCCACCGCTCTTGTAAATCTCGGAAACACGAGATGCTCTATTCCCTGTGCTTCTGCTTTAGCCTTTGCCGTATAGCGATACCGAATCGGACCAAGCAGCATATAAGTAATCTTTTCCAGCCCGTCTCCGCGCATCGGCGTGGCAGTCACGCCATACACATAACGAGCATTTACCTGATTCAGGATATTCGCCATCGTATTAGAAGCCGCATGGTGACATTCATCCACCAGCACCATCCCATAATCATTCAACTTCTCATGGAACTCGCCTTTTTTGCAAAGCGATCCCACCATGGCAATATCAATAATTCCCGTCATGGAATCATGCGCTCCCTGGAGCTTTCCTATAATACTTTTTCTTCTTCTGATTCTTCCTGTTTTTGTCTGATACTCCGGCGTCTCTTCCTCTATTTTCAGGAAACTATTCAGTGCCTCTTCCCATTGTTCAATCAGTGACGAAGATTCCAACAGAATGAGTGTGTTTACTTTTCTCTCCGCGATCATAGCGCTGCACACAACCGTTTTTCCAAATGCTGTAGCGGCGTTTAGTATTCCGGTATCGTACCGCAGCATTTCTTCCAACGCCGGTTCCTGTTCCGGCCGGAGCCGCCCGGTAAATTCTGCTTTTATCCTTCTTCCCGGCTGCCTTTCGTCCGTAATCTCATACGTAATCCCGGCTTTCCTACACTGCTCGGTCAATTCGTCATACAATCCTCTCGGTATTTCTATATAACCGCTCAGATGTTCTTTCCCCATATAAATCCATCTTGCATTATCATAGTTTGAAAGCCCCATCGCCATATTTTTATAAAAAACCGGATTACTCACAGCGGCCATTCTCCGTATCTGATTCTGAACTGCCGGTTGTATATTCATCGTATCCACATAAATGCCGTCCGAAAGCGTAAGGCTTAGTTTCCCATCTACACCTGATTTCAAAAGCCTTGCTCTATTTTTCCATGGTTTTTCCCGTGTTTCTGCATCCTTCCCGCTGCTTTCAACATAAAAAATACTGGTTGAAGTCCACTCTTGAATTTTTGTCTCCATAAACTCAGCGGAAATCCCGGGCTTGCTCCACAGCACATTCCACTGATCCGGGTATGCATTCCAATCCTTATCCACAAAAGCGCTGTTTCCTGACAGCAATGCCCTCCCCTGAAGGGGCAATGCAATCAAATTTCCCAGACCGCCTCCCGGCAGGCTGTCCTGCGCCGGGAGCATACGGTCATAATATTGAAACGATTTCAGGTTTACTGTTTCCGCTCCTCTTTCTAATAAAGCATTCCCGAATTTTCTGGCTGTCGATGCGGAAACTGCTTTGTCGAAAAAAATCCATACATGGGCGCCTCTTCCCGAACGCGAACGTTCCACAAGAGGATCGATTCCGTTCAGTTCGCAGATTAGACGCATTGCTTCTACTTCTTCCATCCACGTCTCACCGTTATTCGCAAAATCATTTTTTTCTGCATCCTTCTCATGGTTATCAAAATCAAACGCCAAAAAACGACAGTTTCCGTTCGGAAGCAGTGGGTAAATGCCTATCACATCATTTCCGTAAGGATCTTTTCCTGCCAGATGGCTTTTAATCTGAGCGATCTTTAATTTTGTCCAGTCTCTGTCCGGACAGTCCGTACACCGTATCTTCTTTCCATACTTTCTTGGGCAGCATTCCTTCCAGAAATGATTACACTGCGGAAAATAGCCGACTTCTCCTGTGGATTTCTTTACGGTACGCTTACTGTACACATCCTGTCGTCCCCAGAACCTTCCGTAAAATTTATTCGCCATCTCATCCGTAATACAGGACGGATGAATAATTCTGCCGCCCTGATTTTCTTCCCACAGTCCTGTTTTCTCCTGATATTGATATTTTTTTAGTTCATTTATATAAGAAATTCCCGACCGCTCCAAAATTCCCTTTAATATCTGGTTTTCCAACTGAAGCTCATTCATACGCTTCTGCAATAAAGTAATATTCTCTAATGCGTCTCGCATAAATTTCACCTCCTCGCAGATAATTTATCACTGTGTTTTACCATAGAATACCATAAATCTGAGGCAAATGCACCCTTATTGTTTTTTGAGCTAAGGCACAAAAAAAGCAGCCTATTCCCATGGAATAAGCCACTTCACCTACATACAAAGCAATTACTTATCTTCAATCTCCATAATCATGTCTACCCTCGTCTGATGGCGTCCGCCCTCAAACTCTGCATCCAGCCATGCCTTCACAATATCCTTCGCCAGTTCCATCCCTACGATGCGGGCTCCAAACGCCAGGATATTCGTATTATTGTGCTGTCTGGAGAGCCTTGCCGTTGCCGGCTCGGAACATACAGCCGCACGGATGCCCTTCACCTTGTTGGCCGCCAGAGAGATCCCCACTCCGGTTCCGCAGATCAGGATGCCCAGATCTACTTCCTTCGACGCCACTGCCCTGGCAACCGCCTCACCGTATTCCGGATAGTTGCAGCTTTCCTTCTTATCCGTACCGTAATTTACAACTTCATAGCCCAGTTCCTTCAGATAATCTGCTATCTCAAACTTCATGTCCACCGCGGCATGGTCATTACCGATTCCTATCTTCATTGCTGTACCCTCTCTTCCATTTGTTATCTTTTTATATTATAATGTGAAAGTGTTAAATTAGCAACACGCCAACATCTAATTTGAAGGAGAATCTATATGATCAAATTAATCGCAAGCGATCTGGACGGTACCCTGCTTAAGAACGGGGCCCAGGAACTTCCCCCGGAAGTCTGCGGTCTGATTCTAAAGTTAAAGGAAAAGGGCATCCATTTTGCCGCCGCGAGCGGAAGGCAGCTTCACAGCATTAAGAATCTCTTTGCTCCCGTCAGGGATCAGATCTCTTATATCACCGAGAATGGGTCCTTATGCATATCCGAAGACGGAACCGTCCTTTCAAAAGGATTGATCCAAAGAGAACTGGGACTTGAGATTTTCCAGGCTGCGAAAGAATATGGCGACTGCCATTGTCTCCTGTCCTGCGAGTCCAAATGCTACACGGATTCTGCCGACAAGGCATTTCTTGATTATCTTATCAATGATATGCACAACGATATGGGAATCGTCGATGATCTAAGCAGTATAACGGAGCCCTTTTTGAAGGTTGCCGTCTGTGACTTCGAGGGCACCAAGAATCTTATGCCTTACTTCAAGGAACGGTTTGACGGAGAGATCAAGGTGGTCACTTCCGGCAATCTTTGGGTAGACTTTATCGCTCCTAACGCCAACAAAGGCACTGCCTTAAAAGATCTGGCAGAGTACATGCATATCAAGCCGGAGGAAATCATTGCTTTCGGCGATCAGTATAACGACACCGAGATGCTTCAGTTTGCAGGCATCAGTTATGCTATGTCCGGGGGCGCGCCGGGCATCTCCTACTACTCTACCTATGTGACGGACTCTGTGGAAGAGGTACTGGTTGATCTGGCTGCCTCGGTATAAATGGCTACCGGGCCACCGCTTCTCTTTTGGAGGCAGTTCCCGGAACTTGTTATGAGGCTCTTCCTGATACCAGTAGGGCTCCTCTTAAAATTATGGATTCACTTTATATTTACAGTCTCCTGTTGTCAGCACGTCAACCACGTTCTGCGCTGCCATCAGGCTCATCTTGCTGCTAGCTTCTTTCGTTGCCGCTCCTGCGTGGGGCGTAAGAATGCAGTTAGGAAGCGTCATAAGGGGACTGTCATATGGCGGCTCATCTACCGTCGCATCCAGTCCCGCTCCCCGGATGCTGCCGGACTTCAGCGCTTCGTACAATGCCTCTTCATTGATGATCCCGCCCCGGGCCGTATTGACGATCACCGCGTCATTCTTCATCATGTCAAATTCCCTGGCGCCGATCATATCTTTTGTCTCCGGCGTCAGTGGAGAATGGATGGTTATGAAATCGGATTCCCTAAGCAAGGTAGAAAGATCCACGTACTTGGCATTGCATTCTTTCTTAAATGCTTCATTCTCGTAGATATCATAACAGAGAATCTTCATATCGAATCCCTTGCACCTTCTGGCCACCCCTTGGCCAATCCTTCCGGTTCCGATCACGCCCAAGGTCTTCTGCCACATCTCGACTCCCTGGGGGCGCGCCTGGGCCCTGCCCTTCATAGCCGCGTCCATAGCCGCCACATTGCGGGCCGCGTCCAGCATCAAAGTCACCGCCAGGTCTGCCACAGAGTCTCCGTTGGCTCCCGGTGTAATGGTAACCAGGATCCCTTTCCTGTCTGCCGCCTCTACATCTACCTTGTCATATCCTACCCCGTAACGGGAGATGACCTTCAGTTTCCCGGCCAAGTCGATCAATTCCTTGGAATACTCATCCAGTCCCGCGATCACCGCATCTGCCGCCGCGATTTCTTCTTTTATCTGCTCGTCAAATGTGGCAACTCCTGCCACAAGCCTCACGACATCGCAGTCATGTTCCTCTAAAAGCCTCAACGCCTGATCGTCCGCCTTTGCGAACGACCTTGCTGTTACAATTACTTTATACTTGCCCATATTCTTCCTCCGCTATTACTTGCCTATTGTCTGCCAATCTGTATGGAAGTGCCCTTCCTTATCCTTCCGCATATACGTGTGGGCGCCGAAACAGTCCCGCAGCGCCTGGACGAATCTGACGGGCATATCCTTCCTACGGTAATAATCATAATAATGAAGCGCGGCCGCAAGCCCTGTCGGAGCCAATCCTGCGGCTTCCGCCTTCACCACTACATTTCGAAGCGATGGCTCCAGCTTCCGCAGGCTTTCAAATGCCTCAGATAAGATCAGAGGCGCGGCCGTTTCCTTTGCCGCTTCTTTGATATCTCCCAGCAGGCTGCTTCGGATGATGCACCCTGCCTTCCAAAGATCCGCGAGGGCGGCCAGATCGATTTCCCAGCCATTGTCATCGGATGCCTTGCGGATCAATTCCATCCCCTGGCTATATGACAGCGCTATGGCGAGAAGAAGCGCGTCTCCTAACGTCTCTTCTGCTTGATTAAGTTCCATCTTCCTGGCTGACGCATTCAGGATAGCCGCGCCGGCAAGGCGCTCTTCCTTCTTTGCCGAAAAACTGCGCGCAAGGACGGACTCATAGATGCCCGGCGTATATACGCCTCTTTCTATGGCCTCGCAAAGCGTCCACTTCCCGGTGCCTTTCTGTTCCGCTACATCCAGGATCCTGTCAATTAGCGGCACGCCGTCCTCTTCGTATTGTTCCATCACCTGAACGCTGATGTCGATCAGGTAAGACTCTAGCCGCGTCCGCTGCCAGCCTTTGAATACTGCAAGGACATCTTCGTGGGTCATGGAAAGCCCGCTTCGCATAAGCATGTAGGCCTCCGCAATCAGTTCCAGGATGGAGTACTCGATTCCGTTATGTACCATCTTCACATAATGGCCGCTTCCCCCCTGGCCGACATAGGCGCAGCAAGGCTTTCTATCGGCCTTTGCCGCGATTGCCGTCAGAATCTTCTCTCCTGACCGGTAGCCTTCATAACTTCCACCGGGCATAATGCTGGGGCCGTACAATGCGCCAAGCCTTCCTCCTGATATGCCGCATCCCACATAGCGAATCCCCTTCTCTTCCAAGGCGTGGCACCGTATGTCCGTGTCCTTATAATAGGAATTGCCTCCATCAAAGATCACATCCCCAGGCTCAAGCGCCGGAACCAGCGAAGAGAGCACGGCATCCACCGGGCCTCCGGCGGTGATCATCAGAAATATCTTTCTTGGCCGGGCAAGGGACTGAATCAGTTCCTCCTCCGTGTCGCATACCTTGCATGTTTCCACATAACCGTCCGTCTCGAACCTCTTGCGCTCTTCTTGGGACACGCTGTATACCGCGGTTTTGAATCCATGAACCAACATATTTTTCGCTATGCCAGCCCCCATGACGCCCAGCCCATATACGCCTATCTCACACTGCATTATCCTCTTCTCCTTATCTGACCAGGTATCCGCCGTCTACAGGAATGATGGCGCCATTCAAATAATCGGATGCCTCAGAAGCCAGGAATACGCATGGTCCTTTCATATCATCCCCGGTTCCCCATTTCTTAGCGGGAATTCGCTCTGTAATCGCTTGGTATCTTGGGTTGGCAGGATCCATCAGCGCCGTATTCATCTCGGTCGCCATATATCCCGGCGCCAGGGCATTGACGTTGATCCCTTTTTCCGCCCACTCGTTGCAGAATGCTTTCGTCAGCTGAGCCACAGCGCCCTTGGAAGCCGCATAGGCAGGCACTGTATAGCCGCCGAAGAAGGACAGCATGGACGCGATATTGATGATCTTTCCCTTGCTGTTCTGTGCCATGAACTGCTTAGCTGCCAGCTGGCACATGTAGAATACTGCGTTCAGGTTCACGTTCATTACAAAGTCCCAGTCCTCCTTGGGGAATTCCTCGCTCTTGTGCCTGCGCTGCACGCCCGCTCCGTTTACCAGGATATCCAGGCGGCCTCCCAGCATTTCTACAGCCTGACTGAATTTTACCTTCCTGTCCTCTTCCTCTGTGAGATTGGCAATCACCGCGTGGCAGGCATAGCCCTGGGCGCATTTCTCCTTTGCGACTTCTTCCGCCTTCGGATTGACGTCGATGATGCAGACCTTAGCTCCTGCCTCCATCAGCCCTTCTGCCATGCCAAGGCTTAAGCCCTGGGCCGCCCCTGTAACGATTGCCTTCTTGCCTGTCAGATCCGTATAATTCTTCATAATTGTTCTTCCTCTTTTCTGCTTATTTTACAAGTTTTACTGCCTCTTCGGTTAATTCCCTGATCTTGTCAAATTCCCCGGCATTGATGTAGGCGTCTTTTACCATCCAGCTGCCTCCGCATGCCACAATCTTGTCAAATCCAAGATACTCCTTAATATTGTCCGCATTGATTCCTCCGGTAGGCATAAAGCGCATGGACGGGAACGGCGCCGCAAGCGCTTTGATCGTGCCAAGGCCTCCATACCGCTTCGCCGGGAAGAACTTCACCACCGGAAGCTGGTATTCCATGGCCATCATGACTTCCGTCGGGGTGCAGGTACCGGGAAATACCGCAATGCCTTTCTCCAGGGCGTATTCGACCACCGTCCTGCTCATTCCGGGAGAGACTATGAACTGGGCTCCCGCCTCCACTGCGCGCGCAGCCTGGTCAAGATTCGTAACCGTCCCTGCCCCTACCAGCATCTCCGGGAATTCCTTCCTCATAATCCGGATGGATTCCTCGGCGGCGTCCGTCCTGAACGTAACTTCCGCTACCGGTAGCCCTCCGGCACACAGCGCCTCAGCCAGCGGCCTGGCATCCTCTGCCCGGTCCAGCTTCACAACAGGTACGATCTTTAATTCCTCTACTTTTTTCATTACATCCATGTTCATTCTCTCCTTCTTACTCTGTTACTCTATAAGTTACATAAACGCATTCGGTATCAGCATTGATATCGCCGGTATAAACGTGATCAGCATCAGGCAGATCAGCATGACTACCATGAATCTCATAATGCCGCTGGTAACCGTCTCAAGCGGCTCCCGCCCGACTCTGGCCGCCACGAACAGGTTGATTCCCAGAGGCGGCGTGATGAATCCGATCGCAAGGTTCACAACCATGATGACTCCGAAGTGGATCGGGTTCATTCCGATGCTAAGCGCGATCGGAAGCAGGATTGGCGACAGTACCATCATCGCCGGCGTGGTATCCATGAAGCAGCCCACAATCAGAAGCAGCAGGTTGATCAGCAGCAGGATCAGCACATAGTTGGTGGTCAGTCCGCTGATTCCCTTTGTGATCATGTCCGGAATCCGCTGGATGGTCAGAATCTTCGTAAATGCCGTGGCACATCCGATAATTACCATGGTCGTTCCGGTGGTAGAGCAGGATGCGGCGATCGGATCAAAGATATTCTTAATATTCAGTTCCCTATGGATGAATGTGCCGCATATAAACGCGTATACCGCCGCAACTGCCGCTGCCTCCGTGGGCGTGAAGATTCCTGCATAGATTCCTCCCAGGATGATGACCGGATTGATCAGCGCCCATTTGGCATCCCAGACTGCCGCCATTTTCTCCTTGACCGTATAGCGGCGGTCATCTCCCTTCCATCCTTGCTTCTTGCAGTAAAAGTAGCAGCAGATGATCAGGCCGATTCCTATCAGGATGCCCGGCAGGAAGCCTGCCATAAACATGCCGCTGATAGACGTGCTGGTAGACACGCCGTAGATGACCATCGGAATACTGGGCGGTATTACGACGCCAATGCTTCCCGCCGTTGCAATCAGCGCCAGCGTGAAACTCTTGCTGTATCCTTTTTCAAGCATCGTCGGCACTACCATGGAGCCTACCGCGGCTACGGTTGCCGGCCCGGAGCCGGACACCGCCGCAAAGAACATGCATACGATCACGGTTACGATGGCAAGGCCGCCCGTGATCCTTCCAAAGAACACATTGCAGACATTCAATATTCTCTTAGATACTCCTCCGGCGCTCATCAGCTCGCCTGCCAGAATAAACAGAGGAATTGCCATCAGCGGAAATGAATCTGCGCTGGTCACCAACTGCTGCACGATATAGGTGGAACTTAATCTTCCGTCTGCCAGCACCGCTGCCAGGGAAGATACTCCGATGGCAATTCCCACAGGGACATTCACCACCAGCGCAATGATTAACACGATAAAAAGTACTGCACATACCATCCTTACTCACCATCCTTTCCTAATTGCCCGACCCTGTAGAATATGGTCTGTATCTGCCTGATCGCCGCCAGGAAGAATCCTGCCACCGGTGCCGCGTTCACAAACTGAAGCGGCAGTCCAAGCGCGGGCGACGTCTTTCCAAGCTGCGCCTGGAACATGGTCAGCTCCCATCCGGTGATCACGATATACACGGCAAATGCCAGCACGCACAGATCCCCGAATATCACTACATATGGCCGCATCTTTTCCGGAAACAGTTTTAAGGCGGCATCAATTTTGATGTGCTTCATAATCTTGCATCCATAGCTGATCCCAAGATAGATCAGCCAGATAAAGCAGTATCTTGCAAATTCTTCCGACCAGGTCAGAGAATTATGGAAAACATATCGCATTACAACCTGCACGAATATTACAACCGTCATGACTGACATCAATGCCACGCACAGAGAAATCTCCAGGTATTCATCCAGCCAGTGAATTAATTTTTTCATTCTGCGTTCCCCCTATATTCTTCTAATTCTGTCTGCATCTCATCAAAGTACTCTGGATGAGTCATCTTGCTTTTCGCGAAATCAAATATCTCATTTTCTTCTACGATCTTCTGGAAAGCCTGCTTCTCCTCATCCGACAGCGTAATGATCTCGCAGCCGTATTCTTCCATATCCTTTAGCGCTTTCTCCTCGTCTTCCTGAGAGAGCTTGATCTGATACTCGGTGGCTTCTTTCATCGCTTTATCCACCGCCTTTTTCTGCTGGTCTGTCAGGGAATCATATTTCCTTGGGTTCATGACCACGCAGTACGGAGTATATACATGCTGCGTCAGGGAGATATATTTCTGTACTTCGTAGAACCGGTTGCTCTGGATAATACCGATCGGGTTCTCTTCTCCGTCTACGGTTCCCTGCTGCATTGCTGTAAACAGTTCAGAGAAGGCCATGGGCGTCGGATTGGCTCCGATCGCGGACCATGCCTTCAGATGGATGTCATTTTCCATGGTGCGGATCTTCTGCCCTTTTACATCTTCTGGCTTGCTTACGGGAATCTTGTCATTGGTATAATTGCGGAATCCATTCTCCCACATTGCCATTCCGCGCAGTCCTACGTCTTCCACGCCTTCCATGATCTTCTCTCCTGCCTCTCCTCCAAAGCCGATATCATAGACTTCGTCGGAATTCAGGAACAGGTATGGCGTATCAAACAGGTAATAATCCTTATACATTGTAGAAAGCGAACTGGTCGATGACACTGCAATATCAATGTCGCCTACCTGCACTCCTTCCACCGAGGTCTTGTCATCCCCCAACTGGTTATCCTGGAATACATCTACGGTTACCGTTCCGTCGGAATATTCCTCTACCAACTCTTTAAACTTCAGTCCCGCCTCTTTTGCGGAAGAGGATGTAACATTGGACAGGATAAGATTGACCTTTTCTTCCTGCTTGAATTTTCCCCCAACCGCAGTGAACGTCGCGCCCAATACTATTGCAGCCACAACCGCCGCCGAGGCGATGATTTTTTTCTTCTCCATTTTCTTCCTCCTATTCTTGCTCCATGCTTGTATACATCTGCAAATACCTCTCAAACTGCTTCCTATACCGTTCATTCCTTGCCATATCCGGCCTCACGGTAGCCTTTACGCTCGGCTCATAGTCGGAAATATCCTTAAGATCCCCTATGATTTCCCGTGCCAGTATGACCGCGCCCATCAGGGAACTTTGCTTGGATTGATCTATCTCCATCTCTTTTCCAAAGATATCGGCGCACATCTGCGTCCATACCCTGGAATGGAGAATCCCCCCTGATAGTTTTATCTTCTCAGGCTCCCCTGCCACTTCCGTAAGAAGCCTGTAGCAATGATAGAGATTAAATAAGATTCCCTGCTGTACGCCCCTGTACATATCCTTAATGTCATGGCCGGCCTTAAGTCCGGCAAATCCGCCGCCTCTTTTGTCATTCCATCCGGGACATCGCTCCCCAAAGAGGAACGGAAGGAATATGGGCGTATCCAGAATCTTGTCTTCCCCTTGCTCCAGCTGGCTATAGTCCGGCTTGCCAGCCGCCACGTGTTCCACAAACCAGTCAATACAGTTGCAGCACCCTGCCGTTGCGGCCCCGCTAAGCCAGCCCTTAGGCGACAGGTAGCACCAGGTGGATGGCGATTTGGGAATCATCGGCTTGGCGGTACTGTTCCGCATGGCTCCGCTGGTTCCCACGGAGAAGGTCATCACATTTTCCTTAATCGCGCCAACGCCGATCTGGTTCAGGCCTCCGTCAGAATTGGCCACAATCACCGGAATCCCCGGGCGTAGCCCCAGAATCCTCGCTCCTTCTTCGGATAATGGCTGCGTATGATTGCTTTCTGTAAGCCGGGACAGCTGGCTTCTGGCGATTCCCGCCATCTTAAGAATCTCATCATCGTATTCCCTGGTATGTATATTCATAAGCCCTGTCCCGGATATCATGCATCGAGAGGCCACCCGCTCTCCGGTCAGCCGGTAGGTGTTATAGGTTCCCTGCCCCATGATATAGTAGTCTTTCAGATCGTATCCTTGCTCCCTGAGAGAAAGAAGTTTGAAAAATGGATAGGTGGCATTCACCATGCAGCCTGTCTTCTGGTAATAGTCTTCTACAAAACCGGCATCTTCCCTAAGCCGGCCGCAAAGCGGGGCCGCACCGGTATAGGACCAGGGATAGACAGGTGTTGCCGGCCGCATCCTACGGTCGCAGAGCAGGACGCTGTGCCATGTCCCGCTTAATGAAATAATGGAAATCTCCCTGCCCCCGGCCAGCGCTCTTCCAATCTTCGCCATGCAGTCAAACACCTTGTCTGCATCGTGAAGCACTTCCTCATCATACATTTTCCCATATGCTTTTATCTTCTCTTCATACGTTCTGCTCTCCGTGTCGTAGAGCATGGCTTTCGCCGATGTCGTACTTGCCTCCAGGGCTAATATCCGCATAGCATTGTCTTCCTTCCGTCTTTCTATCTGTCCTGGCAGTCCACGATCACCTTGATCGTGCCGCACGCTCCATCCGCGATCATGTCGAATACCTTCTCGCTGTCTTTTAGCGGAACCACATGGGTTACTACCTGTTCCAGCTGTTCTTCCAGAAGCCCGGATAGTTCCACCGCCTCCTTGAATTCTTCTCTGGTGTAGACCCTGGTTCCTACAATATGCTGCTCCTTAAAGTTCACATCCCGAAGCATGACCTCATGAGGCGCCTTATGTACCGATACGATGCAGATATTACCGCTTACCCTTGTAATATCCGTCATCTGCATGGCAGCTGCGGCCGCGCCGCTGCATTCGAACAGGGTATCGCATCCTTCCCCGTCCGTGGCGTCTTTTACGACTTGTTCCAGGTCTTCCTTGACTGGGTTCACCGGAATCAGGCCGAACGCCCTTGCCTGATCCAGTCTTTTTGCAGCCACATCCGAGATAAATACCTTGGAAGCGCCTGCAAACTTCAGCACGATTCCCGTCAGCATGCCGATGGGACCCGCTCCGATCACGACGCAGGTGTCCATCGTCTTGAAGCCGGATTGGTGGATCGCTCTTACGATCACCGCTAAAGGCTCGATGACTGTCGCCGCCTTATCGCTTATCCCGTCTGGAACCTTGTACAGCACGTTCTCATCCACATAGATCCGTTCGCACACGCCGCCGTCCTTATCAATGCCGATCAGTCCCAGGGTATTGCATACATGCTCGTTCCCTGTCCTGCAGGCTCTGCATTGTCCGCAGGATAGCAGCGGAAACGGTACTACCCGGTCGCCTTTCTTGAACTTCTGTCCGTCTTCTGCCACAATCCCCAGAAACTCATGCCCGAAAACCAGCGGCGCCTTGGCTCTGGGATGCGTCCCAAGATAGATTCCAATGTCAGATCCGCATATTCCACAGTACTTTATATCCAGTTTTACCGTGCCTTCCCTCTTCTTCGGTTCTTCCACTTCCTCTAGCACGGCCTTTTTGGCGCCTTCATACACTAATGCTTTCATAATTCCCTCCGTAATCTTTAGATTTTTTTCTTTCTAAAAAAGATTTTTTCTGTATGTAATTATATATTTTATTGCCAATCGCGTCAATCTACCAATTTTCCTATAATTAGACAAGAAAATTTGTGCAATATTACAATAACTCTATCAAACAGCAGCAAAAAAACGGCGGAAAACGCAATTTGCTTCTTGCGTTTTCCGCCGGTTTTGTAATTTGCTATTACAGCATCTTATCAATCTTAATAATCATGCTGATCGCCTTTACCGCATTATTAATATGCTCTTTCAGGCATTCCCTGAGCCGCTCTTCATCCTCGTCAAAGATTGCCTGGATAATCTTCCTGTGTTCTTCTACTCCTGCAAAATCTTTCTCCTTAGACTGTTTCCGGAAAATATAATTGCTGTATATGAAAGGATTCACGCTATGGTATAATTCTACCAGTTTCCTGTTCCCCGAGCATTTCAGGTACAATTCATGGAATTTGGCATCATGGATATAATTCTCCATATATTTTTCTACCGTATTCTCATTCTCATACTTCTTCATGATCTCATAATGCTCATTCACATTATTCTCAAGCGCTTCCCTGAGCGTATTGTTCGTATGTACGGCCTCAATGATCTCCTTGGTATAATAAAGATCCATCATCAGCCTCAGGCTGAATATCTCCTTAGCCTCTTCCTCGTCTATCGACTTTATCTTCATTCCATGGCGGGGGAAATTCTCCACGATCTGCTCGGACAAAAGCCGGTTTAAGGCTATCTTTACCGGCGTCTCGCTGGTCCCATACCTGGCCGCCAGTTCTTTTACATTGATCTTCTGTCCTGGCCTTAACTCATGGGCAATAATATCCCTGCGTATATTTCGGCATATGGTATCAACCATGGTTTCTTTTGTCTCTTGCTCTTTCGACTTCTTCTCGCTCATAACACTCCTCCAGATCTTATGCCTCTTCCCTGTCATTCGTTAATTTTAATTTGTCAAGGATATAGAATACCAGGCTCAGCGCCATTCCTACCACACAGGCCAGCACCATGCCTGTCAGCTGAATATTTCCAAACTTTACCGAGATTCCAGACAGTCCGGTTACAAATACCACACTTGTCAGCGTCAGGTTCCTGGAACGTCCATAATCCACCTTGGAATCCACCAGGATACGGATGCCGGATGCGCCAATCATACCGTACAGGAGAAAGGATATGCCCCCGATGACTGGTCCCGGGATCGTCTGGATCAAAGTGGAAAGCTTCCCTACGAAGGAACAGATAATGGAAAGGACGGCAGCGCCTGCGATCACCCTTACGCTATATACCTTGGTGACAGCCATCACGCCAATGTTCTCGCCATAAGTCGTGGTCGGTACGGAGCCGATGCATCCGGATAGCATGGTAGAAAGGTTGTCCCCCAGTAAAGACCGGTGAAGCCCCGGGTTCTTCAAAAGATCACGCCCTACAATCTTGCTTGTTACTACCTGGTGTCCAATGTGTTCCGATGTAATCACCAGCAGTACCGGAAGGATGATCAGGATGGCCTCCATGCTGAACTTCGGCATCTGAAAATTCGGCATGGCAAAGATGGACGCCTTTGACACTTCCGTAAAATCAACGATGCCGCAGCAAAGCGCAGCCATATACCCTGCGATCACCGCAATCAATATCGGTACCACAGAAAGAAAGCCTCGGAAAAGGATGTTTCCGAAGATCGCCACTCCTAGCGTCACCACGAATACGATCACGTTCTTGGGGTCTACCGTCTTCTCCAGCAGTCCCGCATTGCCGGCTGCGCTCCCCGACAGTTCCAGCCCGATCAGCGCAACCACCGGTCCCATAGCGGCCGGAGGCAGCACCACATCAATCCAGTCTGACCCGAATTTATAGATGATCAGCGCAAGGACGCAGCCGCAGAATCCCACAGCGACGAATCCTCCCAGCGCATACGGATACCCCATCTCGCTGATAACGATTCCCGCCGGCGCAAGAAAGGCAAAACTGGAACCCAGATAAGCCGGCGCCCTTCCCTTGGTGATTAAGATAAACAGCAATGTCCCCACGCCATTCATGAACAGCACGATGGCAGGGCTGATTCCAAACAGGAACGGCACCAGCACGGATGCCCCGAACATGGCAAACATATGCTGGATGCTTAACGGAACCAGCAGCCGGAAAGGAACCTTGTCCTCTATCTGGATGATTTTTCGACTTTCCATTTTATTTCCTCCTCTTGTTCTTCACTCTCAAAACCTACATTCTTTTATATTTTATCATAAGGAAGTGGGGAATGGAATTAGGAATTTGGGGGAATTGAGGGAATTGGCGAACCGCCCGAGGGGAGGGGGCGTGGATTTCTCCGAGGCATTGGCGCCTCCATCTCCAAAATTCTCTTAATATAATTCCTTCACCGTAGGATATATCCTCCGGAACTTCTGATACCTTTCCTCGTATTTTGCCACCAGTTCCGAATCTGGTTCTACCGTATCTACTACTTTTACCAGTTTTTTGGCGATCGTCTCCACATCCGGGTAGGCTTTGCAGCCCACTGCCGCCAGCATGGCCGCGCCAAGCGCCGGTCCTTCCTCGCTCTCGATCACATCTACGTTCATGTTCATCACATTTGCGATGATCTTCTTCCACAGCGGGCTTTTGGCTCCGCCTCCGCAGATCTTCGTGCGCTCGATCTGGATGCCAATGCTTCTTGCCACTTCCAGGGAATCCCGAAGGCCGAATGTGACGCCTTCCAGCACGGCCTGGGTCATGTCCTCCCTTGTGGTATCCATGGACATTCCGATGAACATGGCGCGGGCATCCGGGTTATTATGCGGGGAACGCTCACCCATCAGGTACGGAAGATAAAATACATGATTCTCGCCAAGCCTGGTAATACCGGACTGCTCCGCGGCAAAGTCCTTGGACTTTAATATCTCCTCGCTCCACCATTTGTTGCAGGCGGCCGCGCTCAGCATACAGCCCATCAGATGATAATTGCCGTCCGCGTGGGCAAAGGAATGCAGGGCGTTATGCTCATCCACGCCGAACTTCTTGCTGGAAATGAAGATGGTTCCCGAGGTTCCAAGGGAAATATTGCATCTTCCCTCTCCTACCGTTCCGGTTCCGACTGCAGCCGCCGCATTGTCCCCCGCGCCTGCGATTACTTTTACCGACTTTGGCAGCCCCAATTCTTCGGCAATCCCGGGCCTTAGCGTGCCCACCACTTCGTAGCTTTCATGCAGCGCAGGCAGCTGCGCTTTTGTAATGCCGCAGATATCCAGCATTTCCTCTGACCAGCATCTGTTCTTTACATCCATCAGCAGCATCCCTGACGCGTCAGATACATCCGTGCAGAAAGAGCCGGACAGTTTGTAGGCCAGATAATCCTTGGGAAGCATGATTTTGCTGATTTTCCCAAAATTCTCCGGCTCATGCTTCTTCATCCAGAGAATCTTCGGCGCGGTAAATCCCGCAAATGCGATGTTCGCCGTATAAGCGGACAATCTTTCCTTGCCGATCACCCGATTCAGGTAATCCGTCTCTTCTCCTGTCCGTCCGTCATTCCACAGTATGGCCGGGCGGATAACATTGTCATCCTTATCCAGCGCCACCAGCCCATGCATCTGTCCGCCGAAGCTGATGCCTGCGACTTCTTCTTTGTCACACTCCTCGGTCAGTTCCCGGATGCCTTCCATGGACTGTTCGAACCAGTCCTGCGGCCTCTGCTCCGACCAGCCCGGGTGCGGAAAGAACAGGGGATATTCTTTGGAAACGATATTGCGTATTTTGCCTTCTTCATCCATCAGCAGCAGTTTTACCGCTGAAGTTCCCAGATCTACTCCTATATATAGCATCTTTTTTCCTCCTAGTATTCCATTTTAACTCTGTTCCTACTCATAATCTTGCACATACGACTTTCTATGCCTTTCCTTCCGTCTTATCGCCAGGGATTTTCCGTCGGATATCTGACGCCGGCAGGCTGATTATAGCCAATCTCTTCCACCGGCACGCCGATATACTTGAACACCTCGAACAAGGTCTTTCCGTGGTGGCCGAACGCAACAGCGCCATGGTGCGGATATCCGCCTTCGATCAATACATGGCGGTAGAACCTTCCCATCTCGGGAATCGCAAATACTCCAATGCCGCCAAAGGAGCGGGTTGCGACAGGCAGCACCTCTCCGTGGGCGATGTAGGCCCTCAGACGGCTATCCGCGGTACTTTGCAGCCGGAAGAAGGTAATGTCTCCCGGAATGATATCTCCTTCCAGAGTTCCCTGCGTCACCTCCTGGGGAAGCGCCCTTGCCATGATCTTCTGATACTTCATCTCACAGAATGCCAGTTTGGACGAGGCCGTATTGCCGCAGTGGAATCCCATGAACGTATCCTGTCTGGTATAATCGAATCTGCCCTTGATATCCTCTTCAAACATATCTTCGGGCACGGAATTGTTGATGTCAAGCAGGGTTACCGTATCGCCGCTCACTACAGTTCCGATGAATTCGCTCAGCGCCCCGTAGATATCCACCTCGCAGGATACCGGAATGCCCTGGGCAGTCAGGCGGCTGTTCACATAACAAGGCACGAAGCCAAACTGGGTCTGAAACGCTGGCCAGCACTTGCCAGCGATCGCTACGTATTTGCGGTATCCCTTATGTTCTTCCACCCAGTCTTTCAGCGTCAGCTCGTACTGTGCCAGTTTCGCAAGAATCTCCGGCTTCTTATTGCCCTCTCCCAGTTCCTCTTCCATCTCCCTGACAACGCCGGGAATCCGCTCATCCCCGTCATGCTTATGAAAGGCCTCGAACAGATCCAGTTCCGAATTCTCCTCGATCTCCACCCCCAGGTTATACAGCTGCTTGATGGGGGCATTGCAAGCAAGGAAATTCAGAGGCCTTGGCCCGAAGCTGATGATCTTCAGATTGCTCAATCCTATGATAGCCCGGGCAATGGGCAGAAATTCATGAATCATATCCGCGCATTCTCCTGCGTCCCCCACCGGATATTCCGGTATGTAAGCCTTTATGTTCCGCAGTTTCAGGTTATAGCTGGCATTGAGCATTCCGCAATAGGCATCTCCGCGGCCATCCAGCAAGCTGCCGCCCGTCTCCTCCGCTGCCGCCAGGAACATCTTTGGCCCGTCAAAATGCTTTGCAAGCAGGGTCTCCGCTATCTCCGGCCCGAAGTTGCCAAGATAAACCGCCAATGCATTGCACCCGGCTTTCCGTGTGTCCTCCAGTGCCTGCACCATATGGATCTCGCTCTCTACAATACAGATCGGACATTCATAGATTCCTTCCTCCCCGTATTTCTCTTGATAGGCCTTCATCAGATTCTCTCTTCTCGTCACGGACAGACTCTCCGGGAAGCAGTCGCGGCTGACAGCCACCACTGCAATCTTCACTTCTGGCATATTACTCATAATCATTGTACCTCCTTCTCCTATTTCGTCAAGTAATTATAGTGTAATATTTTCTCCTTTTAACCCGCAGAAAGCACCTTCGATCGCGGCCTCCTTATGGGCGATCAGCCATTTGTTCCTGGCCGCCAGAAGCCGATCCTCTCCATCCTTTCCAGGCTTAAAGTCCAGGTCTGTATTGGTTTCTTTCGGCAGTACGATGACGCATCTAAACCCATTTTCCTGTGCTGTACAAGGCGCATAGTGAAGCGTCGTCGCATATAGTTCCACCGCCGTCCCGGCCGGAACATAATATGCCTCTGCCCTTTCCGTATCATAGGTGTAATCCGCCTCTATATCCTGCTGCCGTCCCAGAAGCAGAATCAGATCGCTGGCCGCAATGTCTATCTCCGAGGAACGATGGTACTCCAGCGCATTCAGCTTATTATTATTGCCATTGCAATAGCCGATCTGGATGGGCAGGCCTCCATATGCCCGTTCTTTCAGTTTCGCCGCCACAGGCAGTCCTTCCAGTTCCTCCACGGACGCCACATAGATGACGCCGTCATCCGGTACCGGCGTGTGTCCCATCTCTTTCAGCAGCCGGTCAAAGCCATAACCTTTAAGCACCTTTCCGTATACGCCAAAAGACGGATCTGTTACCTTGCGAATCTCCATATTTTCTTCCTCCTTTTGCCTTCGTTTATTATAAGGTCATTATATCAACTTATTTTTTCTGTCACGACCAATTATTCACCCTGTTTATGGCAAATTCTTGTCTTTTTATTCAAAAGGGGACAGGGCAGATGCCAAGTGGTGACGTAACACTTTTGAAAAATGTTACGTCACCACTTGAGTCTCTGCCTGGCGCTTTCTATATTCGCTTGGCAGCATGCCATATTTTCTTTTGAATACCTTCGCAAAAGCCTTGCTGTTGGCAAATCCGTTATTACTGGCGATCTCGCCAATCGCATCCGATGTGTTCACCAAATCCTTGTATGCATATTCCAGCCTGATATGATCCAGATAGGTTTTATAATTGGTCCTGGCATACTTCTGAAACATCCTGGACAGATAGGTGGGCGAATAGCCGAAGATCTTCGCCAGGCTCTCCAGGGATAAGTCTTTGGTATAGTGATCCTCCATGTATGCCGTGATAGCGGAGAGCTTATTCAACTTCTTATTCTGGCGCACCAGATCCATGCTGACCTCCATCTCACGGTATTTGGTCACCAGAAGATACACCAGCAGGTAGAACTGGCCCAGAACTTTCAATTCATAGCCGCAGTCCCGGCGGGCATATGTTTCATACATATCTTCGATGAGGCGCATCACTTCCTCGTCCTGAAGTCTGGAACTATGGGAGAAATAGATGAAACGTTCCTCCGTATAGTAATTTTCGAACGTGACAAGCGGTATCTGAAGCACAATGGTCCGGTTGGCCTTTGGGGATTGGATGGAATGAATCTCATTGGAATTGACCAGCATGAATTCCCCGGGCTTAAGCGGGTATTCCTTCTCATTCAGGAAGAATCTTAATTCTCCCTCGAACAGCGCAAATATCTCTACCGACCGATGCCAGTGCTTCTCCCTGACGTAGTTGCCGTCCTTGCCTTCGAATACGAACATCTTAAATGGAATGTCGTCATTGGGCATGATGAACTCATGTGAATACTCCATGTCTGCTTATCCTCCATTTTCACAGGGTTTATCTGAAGCGCCAGCCTGTATCCACCCGGTCGCTCCCAATACCTGGACCGCCCTGGCCCCGCATGCATTTGCGTATTCGGCGCATTCCCGCAGCGTCCTGCCTTTCGATAATGCGTAGATAAACCCTGCGGCAAAACTGTCTCCGGCCCCGGTGGTATCGATGCATCTAACCCCCGGCTTTGCCAACACTCTGTAGCATTCCCTTCTGTTCCTTACCAGGCATCCTCTGGCCCCGCATTTGATGACGACATTCTTCACGCCTGCCTCAAGCAGGCGCTCTGCCGCTTCTTCGGCCGTGTCCTTCCCGGTCACCAGGCATGCCTCCTCCTCATTTGGCAGAATGTAATCTACACATTCCAGCGCCTCTTTGATATCCTCCACCGTCTCGCCGAGTTTCCTCTTGGTCATATCCGCGCACACCGTCATCCCCTGGCTCTTTGCCTGGGCAAATATCTTCTTAAGGCCCCTGCAGTCAATCTCAGGAAACACAAAGATGCTGGCAAAGCTAAGAATCTTTGCCCCTTCCGGGAATGGCATCCTGACATCTTCTATTTTAAGCCTTCTGAGGCTTCCATTGGCATTGGTGAGGAAACTGCGTTCCCCGTCTTCCTTGATCAGGACCACGTTGATTCCCGTAGGCATCTCAGGGCGTATCTGCCGGGGCTCTACCGCGATCCCCTCTTCTATGCACATCTCCCGGATCATCCGGCCTGCATGGTCATCCCCAAGTACCGTCTCCAGACGGACCTTTTTCCCCATTCTGGCCAAGATCACAGCCTCGTTCAATGCGTCTCCCCCGGTAGACATGCATATATCCTCCATGGGACTTGAGCCCGTACGAAACACTGCTTCGTCCGCCGGCCTCGCAAGCACGTCCATAATTGCCGCTCCTATCACCACTATTTCAGGCATCCCTGTCCCAACTGCTTTCTTGTTCTCCATCTGGCATCCCTTTCCACTCTTCATTATATCCCGGGTATTCCGCTATACTCCCTATTAGTGTACTACGCCGGGCCGATAACCGCAATTGGAATATAGCCATGTCACTTCGCCTTTCCATAGCACTGGGTAATGGTCACGGAACTGGTATCCTCATCTTTAATTTCAGCTTCGGCATACGTCCGTCCATCGACAGGATGCAGGATCGACTGGATCGCCAGGTCTTCCGGAACCAGTTTCCCTCGCCACGCTTCCAGGTCCTCTTCCTCCTGGTAGAACCTGATGCCTGTATTCCCGGTTCTCTTCCCGGTGCCGGATGGCATATTCTTAACCTTCAACCCTACGATCTTATAATCTTCTATCTGTTTCCCCACGTCTGCCCCATGCTCCTTTAGAAAATTACAGGTCCGGCCAAAGAATGGATAGATGGCGGCCCTCATATCTTTAGCGCTGACTTCTGATTCCAATTCTATGTAGCCGGCCGGAAGCGACTCCTTTAGTTCCGCAAGTTTCAGGCTATCAACATCCGCCTTATACGCAGCCAGAAAGTCTTTTTTCTCCTGGGCGGTCAGCCGAAGCGTCTGTTCAAGCACTCCGTCCGACCAGACCAGTCTTTCCTGATCCGCCTCCTTAATCTCAGTCAGCGGGTAGGCCTTCTCTTTGTATTCACCGCACTCATACACGCCGGCAAAGGCATCCAGGCTCTCTTCATCCACCGGGTAGGCCCGGTATTTCATTGCCCCGCTTTTCATCTCATAGCATACGGTAGCCGTCGTAACTCTGCCGGAGCCTTTTCCCTGTCGGCAAACCGTTCTTAGCCAGGCAAGCCCCTCCTCCATTCCGTTATCGTGCAAAGAATACTGCGCAAGCCTGCTGTCTATCAGATAATGATCCCTTCCCGCTTCAATCTCTTCATATTGGGCCTGGTCAATATCCACCCCATTCATGAAGATGGAAAGTCCCTTTATCTGGTCCGGCCGCGGGTAGAAGCCATCGAAGGAATCCCGGCCTTCGAGAAAGGCAAGCGCCGCCACGCATACGGCAATGCATTCCGCCGCCAACTGTCCCTTCCTGCGTGCTATCTTTCTTAGAGGAACCCTTACCAGCCCCTCCACCAGAAGATGGACTGCCAGCGTGCCGACAACTCCGGCTAGCGTCAGGCACAGCACGCCCTTTAAACCTCCTTCCTCCATTGTATGGAAGATCTTCAGGATCAGGGTACAGGCGCATAGGCCCGCAAGCACAGATAGCAGGAACTCTGTCACGCGTTCCGCCAGCCGGCTGGCAAAGTCCCTTCCTGTCATCTCCGTCTTTCTTCTTCCCAATACCAGCAGAATTGCTACACCCAGAAGCAATATCCATGCGAGTGCGGCGCATATCTGCCCTCCTTTTGGGAAGTACTCCAGTACCTCCCGCTTCTCATACAGGAACGTTCCTGCCAAAGTATCCGCAAGCCTTGCAGGTACCAGCAATCTGCCGGCCTCTTCCAAGAGCGGGATGCGGTAAAACGTATGAAAGATCTCTTGGGACATTCCAAGCAGGACGTACTGAGCCAGTATCTCGAAGTAAAACAGCAGAACGGCCAGCACCGCCACCGCAAAAGCCACTCTGCCCGATACAGCAGCCGCCATCAGCCCCATATGGTAGAACAGCAGAAAGACCAGAAAAAAAACGATCACGCTGCGCACGGTATACACACTGGCATAAGGAGCGAACAAGGTATCGTGGCCTGCCTGATACACGGCGCATACCGCCTGGGTGATAAGAAACGGAAAGGCAAAATGCAGCAGCCCATGGAAATAACGCGTCCAGAATATCGTGTTTCTCTTTACCGGAAGACTATAGTAGAAGTCCTGCTTCTTCGCCTGAAACAGGTAGCCGAATTCTGAAAACGCCAATAAAATACCAAGTCCCATACACAGATAAGAAAGTTCCGCGCTTCCAATTCCAAAAAATAAAAAGTCCGTATCTACAGAAAGCGACATGACTTTGAATATCAGATACAGCGCAAATCCTCCCCAGGCAAGAATCGCGCTGATATGCCCCCGCCCTGCTTCCTTCAGCCAATTACTGTAATACTTTGCGGATGTCATAACCATTTTCCTCCATCTCTGCCATAAATATCTCTTCCAGCAACATCGGCACCTCCCTGCAGAAGATGGGATTCCTCTGCCGGATATTCTCCAGGGCCTCCTCTTTCTTTCCTCTGACGATCACCGTAGTAAAGTAGCCGTCACGATGGCAGCGCACAATCGACGGATGCTCCGCCATCAGCGGCTCATCCTGCTCGAACACGCACTGAATCTTAGTCATCGTTCCTGCCTTCTCCCTCATATCCCCGGCCAGCAAAAGGCCTCCTTTGTGCAGGATTCCAATCTCATTGCAGAAGTCCTCCAGATCCTGTAATTTGTGGGCTGCCACCACAACAGTAAGAGCGCGCTCATGGATTTCTTTTCCAAACAGGTTCTTCATCGCCTCCGTCACCACCGGATCCAATCCGTCAAATACCTCGTCGCACAGCAGGTAGTCTGTATTGGCGCATAAGGCCATAATCAGAAACGCCTGCCTCTTCATTCCCTTGGAAAATGTACGGATCGGCCGCCGGATATCCAGTTCCAGCCGATCCGCCATATAACGCACGCCGTTTCGGTCCATGGCGGAATACTGCTTCTTATAGAATCTGGCCATATCCTCCATGGTGGCTGTAGGGAAGTAGTAAGGGTCGTCCGGCAGATAAAAGAATCGTTCTTTTGCCCCGGGATTTTCATAAGCGACCTCTCCATTGATCCTGACCGTCCCGGCGTCAGCCTTAAGAATTCCAGCCATTACTCTAAGAAGCGTGCTTTTTCCGGCCCCATTGGTTCCCAGCAGGCCAAATACTTTTCCTTCAGGTATTCGGAAGGAGACTTGGCTCAATGCAGCAGTGTCATCAAAATGCTTGCTTATGTTCTCAATCTCTATCATCTGACTCCTCTTTTCGCATAATACCTTTGTTTTATATGTTACAATTACTTAATAAATTGTAACATATCTGTAATATACTGGCAAGTTTTCAAGATTGCTGTACCTCTGCATACTTCTGCCATCCCGCTGACGTCCTTCACTCATTCCAAGAGAAAGACCCTCGGGAAATTTATTTCTATTCCCCGGGGGTCTTCTTTATTCAATATCTAATTCTGGCGGCACATCCAGTTCGTGCGGTACAGGCCTGCCGTTCTTCTTTCTCTGTCTTACACATTCCGTCAAGAGATATTCTATCTGACCGTTGACAGAACGGAAGTCGTCCTCTGCCCAGGCGGCGATTGCATCGTAGAGTTTGGCTGAGAGCCGAAGCGGAACCTGTTTTTTCCCTTTATCTGCCATATCAATAAAGTGTTCCTGAATTTACGATCGGCTGTGCATCATGATTTCCACAAAGCACTACCAGCAGATTGGATACCATTGCCGCCTTTCTCTCTTCATCCAATTCTACCACCTGATTCTCATTCAGCCGTTCCAAAGCCATCTCAACCATCCCCACTGCACCGTCTACGATCATTTTCCTGGCATCAATGATAGCAGATGCCTGCTGTCTCTGCAGCATGGCCGCTGCAATCTCAGGCGCATAAGCCAGATAGGTAATACGTGCCTCGACGATCTCAAGTCCTGCCTCTTCCACCTTTGTCTGGATCTCTTCCCGGATTCTGGAAGCCACCACCTCGCTGGAGCCTCTCAGGCTTCCGTCGTCAGCAATCCCATCTCCCGTGGTGTCCACGTTGGGAGCCACATCATAAGGATACAGTCGCACGATGTTCCTCAGAGCGCTGTCGCACTGTAGGGACAGATATTCCTTGTAGTTATCCACATTGAAAACTGCCTTTGCCGTGTCAACTACCCGCCATGTCACCGCAATTCCAATCTCAACGGGGTTGCCAAGACAGTCATTGATCTTCTGCCGGTTATTATTCAAAGTCATAATCTTTAAGGAGATCTTCTTATTTCCGGATTCCGCGCCTGCACTCTGGCCGGATTCCTTTCTCTTGCCTCCATCTACATCGCCGCTCTGGCTAAGTCTTGTCTTGGACGCCGGGTTGACGCTTGTGCAGAATGGATTCACATAATAGAACCCGTTATCTTTCAGCGTGCCGATATATTTGCCGAACAGCGTAAGCACCAGCGCCTCCTGCGGCCTTAAGACCTTCAGGCCCAGGAATGGGATCCAGCCGATACAAAGCCATATGCCTGCTATAATTCCTACTGCCACATGCTCCCCAGCCACTCCATAGATCAGGCCTGCTGTTGCCGCTCCATATAGGAGAAGAAGTACCAGAAGCATAGCCATGCCATACCGTTTGCCCTTAAAAACCTTTTCTTTCATAATTCATACCGCCCTTCTATCTTTTGATGTTTTAATGATATCATTTTGATATCAGTTTGTCAACAGTTACCTGCGCATGAATGTAAATTCTTTTTAGAATTATACGGAATATCCTGAAAAGCCAAAAAGGACCTTCCGATTTTTCGGAAAGTCCTTTTGAATTCAAATAATTCAATATTATTCGATGATTGTAGCATGGTTTTTGCAAGCACTTTTTGGAAAAAAATGCAAAATATTTTTGGAGAATGTTGCATCTCCAAATTGGAGAAAATTGCAAGGCCTCGGCTGGCAGCTATTCTGCCAGCTACATAGCCATTGCAGACCATATTTAGTTGTTATAGCGTGAGATATGGAAACGGAAGTTCCGAGTTTTCATCTTCATGTGCATGTTCCCTGAAATAGCGGAACTCCTCATCCAGCTCTTTATAATGGATAAAATCATTTAGATATCTCAGATCTTCTTCTGCGCATCGGTGATCTTCTATGAGATCAAGAAGATAATCATTCATCTCCTCATAGCGTTCCTGAAGATTTTGATATTTTTTCTGTTCTTTGATAACTTTTTTATTTTTAGCCATTGTTACCTGCCTCCTGACTGCTGATTCTTGAAAGAGTTGCATTGATGCTTGATTCACGTAACCGATTATTGATCCCCGGGAACAGAATCAGTTCCACATGGTGAGTGAGCCTGCCAATCAGTGCTGTTGTCATCCGTTGGTCATAAAGAACGTTCACCCACTGTGAGAATTCAAGATTCGTGTTTAAAATCACCGATTTCTGCTCGTGTATCTCAGAAAGATAATCAAACAGAAGCTGTGAACCGGTGCGGTCATACGGAACATATCCGAATTCATCCAGAATCAGTATCCGGGCACTGTTAAGCTTCTTTTTCAGTGCAGTAAGCTTTCCGCTGCTCTGACTCTCGGAAAAGAGATTGATAAGTCCGGCAGTGCGGTAGAATCTTACCGGAATTTCCTGATTACATGCAGACATTCCAATCAGAATGGAAAGCATTGTTTTACCGGTTCCTGTTCCTCCATACATGATGACATTTTTTCCTGTATGATAAAACTCCAGGTCTAACAGGCTTTGGAAGCTGACGTCTTCCGGGAAATCTATCTCATCTGCCCTGAATTCCTCCACACGGTATCTACGTGGGAAGTCGGTGGTATTGAGGAACTTGCTCTTCCTTCTTGCTGTACGGTATTCAATTTCGTTTGTCAGGAGGTTTAAAAGGTATTCCTGCGGTGTGTCTCCTTTCTGCTCGAAAGCCTGTCCTGCAAAGTTCGTGGGCAGCTTGAGCTGTTTGCAGCATGCTGCAATAGATTTTTCTATATCAGCCATTTGAGACACCTCCCTTCTTAAGGGCGGCATCCAGCATTTTCAGATCATTTCTGAACGGAATGACCTTCTGCTGTGGCAGTAAAACTTTGTTTTCAAGCGGAGGCAGAAGCGGTACATCTGCATAGGTTCGCCTGTAAAGGCTCTGCAGACTGTCCGGATCTGTGGCATTCAGCCGGACTGCTTCGTCAACTGTTCTGACAGCACTGGCAAATCCGGTTCTTTCCGTAAGTTCTGCAAGCACCTTCAGGACACGTCCGCGTTCCTTGCTTTCGCAGTTATCCATGTATATCTGCATGGTTTGTGGCATCATGTCATATATGCCGCTGTTTCGAAGAGAACGGGGTTTCCTGGCGATATATGTAAGGTATGGCAGCCAGTCCATTCTTTCATGTTCATTGCCGTAAAGGCGCTTATGACGCACCACTTCGTGCATATCTTTGTCCATGACAATCACATCAGAGGATGTAATCTTGAGATTTACAATGGACTCACAGAAAGCCGGTGAAGCAGAATAACGGTGCTTTCCTGCGTCAAGAGTAAACTTTCCATATTTATCCGTTGTTGCCGTTGTGTAAAGTGCCGTATCAAACGGAACGGAAGGAAGCGGCAGTAAACGAGCCTTATCTTCTTCAAACAGTTTACTGATAAAGCGGTCATCATCGTCATCATAGTGCTCACGCTGCATATCGATTTCACAACGATCCAGAAGATGCTTGTTTTCTTTCACAAGATCATCAAAGCGGGGTACCGGTACAAGTTCGTTGCGGCGCAGGTAGCCAACCTTGTTTTCCACGTTTCCTTTTTCCCATCCGGATTCAGGATTCATAAAAACCGGCTTAATGCGGTAGTGTTCACAAAAGCGTTGAAACCGCTCTGTTACATTACGCCCGCCACCTTTGATGATTTCGGTAACAATGGTTCTGGTATTGTCAAACCAGATTTCCGTGGGAACACCACCGATGTGCTCAAATATGGCAACCAGTCCTTTCAGAAGACATTCCATGTTTTCGCCATAATTAAGCTGGAGGAAACCTCCGTTACTGTAGGGAAAACTGAGCACAAGGTACTTAGCCTCGTGATGAAGCCTGTCATTTTCATAAAAATCGGCTGTTCCAAAGTCTGACTTAACTGCAGCCGAAACCATCTGCTTCATCCTTGAGGCGTTTAAATACTCTTTTGGCTGTATGCCGTTGCTTTCTTGGTGCAAGCTTGTCTGCCTGTAGCCATTCATCAATCAAAGGTTTGAATGGGTCAAGATTGGATTCGTGAACCTCTGATGATGCAGGTTTGGGAGACGGATTGTTAAAGTCCTCCATATCCACATATTTTTTGACCGTTTTCCAGTTAAGGCCGGTCTCAGATGCGATTTCAGAAATGTTCTTATCTTGCCGGTAGAACATATCTCTGATATGATGTATCTGATCCATTGTAGTTGACATTCTCCTTTCCTCCTTGTCTTTATTGTTTGGACTACAATAAAGATAAGGTTAATGGTTTTTGGATATACCTGCAATGGATCTTTTCATGGGAATGCTCATACTTGGTGGCTGCCACTCAAGCGCTACACCGTTCCTGAGAGTTTCTAGCGAATGCCTTGCAACTTTCTCCAATTTGGAGATGCAACATTCTCCAATTCCCGTTTGCAACTTTCGGTAATTCTATTTTACAATAAACAGTTTTGGAGAGTTTTGTTATCATAGTGTTATCACAACATTCATTACAAAACGCCATATGAAAACTATTCAGAAAAAAAGTAAAGGAAGAGAATAAATTACTATATTTCGTGACGACAAAGAGATTCCCCGCGAACCCTTTATCCACAAGGGTTGCGGGGATATTTTTTCTTTGCAAACTGTCAAAGACAAGAATATAATTGTGGAAATTTTTCAAATTCTTTTCTAAGTCTTACCTGCTGCTTATCATTACTTCTTAAATCAGATGGCAAGATCTCATTCTGTTTATTGTTATTATTAATAATTTCTTCTATTATCTTAGGAGCACTACACACAATAAATCATATCGGTACAAGAAAATCTTCTTTTAAACGTTCAACAACTCCGATAGTTCCTGTTAATTGTGTACCGTTAATAATAGTTATACCATGTACTTTTGTTATATTGTCATTGTCTATTTCATAATCATTTACTAGTGCCGTCAATCCATTGTTATATGCCCAGAATTTTTCCGGTTGTTCCTGTACCGTATCCATAATGCCTAAATTAATTTTATTTTTTCTTTTTCCTGCTCCCAAGTAATTTCTCGGATTGCCAGAAAAAAGATCATCTTTATACAACAAATAAAGCTTTCGTATCCAACTTCCTTTTCTGCCGTTACACAAGATTTCCACTTTACTCCCTTGACTTCAAAGGCTTTTCCATTTCCTTCCACATCGATCAACTTTTCGCTAGTAATTCTTTTACTAGAACTATTGTACCAACGCTCGATTGTATTATTTCCCACCTCTAGTGCAACTATTTTAACAGAATTATCACCGGCTAAATCATTTACTAATTTTTGTGCTGCAATTTGTACAGTGTTTAATTCCTCCTGAACTTCTGGATTGTTTTTTTCATTCATATTATGAACATACCAAAAATAAATTGTATTAATATCGCCTTCCTTGATCGCCTCTTACAACTCACTAACTGAATCTTTTATTCTATCTGGTATATCATTTATATCTCTTGCAAAAACCCACGATGCTGCTACGTTTAAATCACTTGCTTTATTTACTTTAGCTAAGTCTGTCTCCGTTGGATTTTTCTTCATATAAGCTTGAGCAACAACTGCAAATCCTGCATCTCTATCTATATAAATCAAATGGCACTTTTTATCGTCACTTCCATCTGTCAATGCTTCCTAAGCAACCGATAATATCTTCAATATCATATCTCAATTGTAGTGCATACAATAATAATGAATTGTCCCCGTATAAATCTACCAAATCAGTTCGTCCTTTATAATTTCTTACATAATTATACATCATCTACTCCTTATCTTATGCACGGTTACATTTTTTATACTTTTATTTACAATATCTTTACGCATCCATCGCTAAATACTTTAGGATAACTTAATGATATTATCTCATTTTGAAAAGCAACTACATATGCACGAATTGTACCTTCACCAAATCTTTCATGTAATATCGTCTTTCCATCAGCATATAAGCTAAGCTCATCTGAAATTCCGTTCAAATATGGGAATCTCTTACTCTTCGCTTTAGACTCTGGAAAACATACATCAATTGCAATTACTTGTCCTTCGCCGTATCCCGGATAATTTATCTTTGCCCCTGGTGGCACTATAGGCAACTCCTTATCCTTACTTGCCAGAATTCCTTTTTCCATTCTTTTTATTTCTTCATTAACTGCAATACATATATATGATTTCCATCCCGGTGCATTTAAAATATCTCTTCTCGTTTCACATAGCAAAATTAACTCACGTAATTTTTCTGGATTAGCGTGACCTGTTCTAAACATAGCCATAAAATATTCTCTGTACTGAGCCAATGTTAGTGGAACAATATCCAGCCTCTGTTTTAAATCTCCTTGTACATACCAAATTCCATGTCTAAATGTTTCTGCCGTATTCGTATCTATTTTCACTGCAATAAACATTCCGTATACTGGTTTGTCATATTTTAAAACTGCATCGGATACATGCCTTCTTACAGGTTCTCCCTCCATTGCTTCCTGACGTGATGATGTTGACATAGTAACTTCTGTTAAGATAGTAAAATCGTTAAATTCACAATATAAGTCACCTTTTCCACCGCCAGCTGCAGATACTGGAAGAAAATCAGAATCCAATTTAAATCCTCTCACCTCATAAGGTTTATTGACCATATGATCAATAGCTAAAGATGCTCTCCATAAAATCCATTCCAAATATGCAGGAGTTTCATCTTTTGGTACTTCAATAACATTATCATCATCGTATGTACGCTTTCCACCGCCCTTGATCAATAATTCCATATAGTCTGCTATTTCTTGCCATTGATTGCATTGCTCTTTTGCATACTGGATTTCATCCGTTTGAAATAATACATTTTCCAAACGTCGTCTGGCAATATTAATTTCTGTTGCTGTGTTCAACGGAAGATCATTAATATCAAATAAAATTTGTCTACTCTTCATCTGCTTTATCAAATCATTCAATAAAGCCTTAGCAGTATCCAAATTATCCGTTGGTAATTCTGCACCTTCACATAATCTCTTATATTGAACCGTTATTGGTTCTTCATTCGATGTAGACTTTGCCAACCTTTCAGCCAGAATATGTTTAGCCGGAACAATAACCATTCCTCTACCTTTTCGCTGTAACACTCCTGAAATACGTAAATATCGCATGTTCATATCACTATAGTCTAAAAAATTATCTGCTTTTTTATCATAGTGCTTTCCACGTTCTGCAACTTCTTTTTTATCAAAATTACGCTTTGATGGTGCTTGCTTTCTACGGATACGCAAATCCAAGATATTATTTACAACCTCTTCAATTGAATAACTCGGATTCGTCGTATGTCCCCACAACGCAAATTCTATCCTTGTAATTTCAGAACTTCCTGTCCGCTTCTCTAACTCCAACATAATTGCCAATATCCACCTCAATGGTGAAAAATAAGAATTCCCATCTGGCGTAGCAAATTGTTCAACACTCAATGCTCTTAAATAGCACTCTTGTACTGCTGGATATGTATCTGCTTTTAAGAAAGTTCGTCCAAATGGTGTTATATCGTCTAAATTTCCCAGTTCCTCTTGTTCTACATCTTTCTTCTTCACTTGTGGATAGATGAATCCATTTTTTGAAAACATCAAACGCCACTTCCGAGCATGACTACCAGATGTATCTTTACCAGCTTCATTTTGAATAATTCCTTGATCGTTAAGAAAATTCATGAAGCCAATTTCATTCTCTTTTCCACGAAGTTTTCCTACATACGGTGAATTTGCAAATACTTTAAAGCCTTCCTGTATTCTATTTGGATTTCGTAATCCAGTATTTCCCACCAACCAGATATCTATTTTTTCTTCCATACGTCTTCTCCATTAAATCCAACAAATAAATATTCCTGTACTTTATTTCGATTTGTCTTAGCATGTTTTTGATTTCCAAAAGAATATGTATAATCTATTGGCACTACTTCTACATGTTCTTTATACTTAGACATAAGCGCAACCATTTCATCTTGTGTTGGTTGACTATTTGAGGAATAAGATACAATCAAAATACTATCTGAAAACTTTTTGAACAGCTTATCAAATGCATCTGCAGCACCTTTTCTAGTTGAAAATGGTGTAGGATATGATTTAAATTTCTTTGTTACCGTATTTTCTTGTATTTCTACGCCTTTCCAATCTCGTGCCAAACCTTCAACAAAATGGTATCTACGCACATATTCATTGTCTGACAATGGAGAATAATACGGTGGATCAATGTACACCAAATCCGGATGCTTAATTTTTACTTCCATTGCATCTCCATGCTTAGATTTATTTTCGCATCCATTATCAAAAATTGCATTATTAATACTTTCTACTGCTTCCAGAAATTGTTGTTCTAAAGATTTCAGCAAATCATTTCGTCCGTCATTATAACGATCTCCAGTATATGTGAAAATTCCTCTTGGTCTTTTCTTTGTACAGGCTCTAATCAGAGCTGTCATTGCAATTGCTTTCTTGTATTGATCTCTAATTCCAGCGATGTTGGTTCGCAAAATATCTATCAACTTATTTTCTTCATCTTTATAATATAAGCCTTGAAATGTATTTTCTACAAAATGATCAGACTCTTTTTTCTCAATCAGTAATTTTTTTGCTTCCTCCAAAGGCAATATAACTCTATTATTTTCCACCATTGCTTTTGTAAAAGTTGCTGACATTGCCATATAATCATTACTAATCACAGTTTTTCCCTGAGCCTTAAACATATAACCAACAATTCCAGAACCAGAGAACAAATCCACTACTGCATCAAAATTAAACTGCGAAGCTACTGCCCAAATTTGTGGCAATAATTTACTTTTGGATCCCATGTATCTAGTTGCTGGGTATTTCATTACCTGCTCTGGCAAAGGTTTCGGTACTATTTTTAACATAGACTTCTGCTTAGGCAAGATATCAACAATAATATCTTCGCCTTTTCTTTTGTTCCCATTGCAAGAAATGTACCTTTTTGTTTGAATAACCTCAATCTTATAATCCGCATATAACTCATGAACCAGTGGATGATTAGAATTTGTCAATATTACATGACAACCTAATTCCTGCAATCTTTTGACTTCTTTAGCCAATTCCACATGATCCTCTTCATAAAATTGCTCCTTCGTATATCTCTTAAAATCTGAATATTCTGAAATTGGCAGATATGGGGGATCTAAAAAGATAAAATCTCCCGGTTCTACATATTCCTTCAATACTGATAAATAATCACCACATGTTATAGTCGCTTTTTTCAATACCTCTGAAGCAGCATATAAAGCCTCTTCATCGCAAAAATTCGGTGCTTTATACTTTCCAAATGGGACATTAAATTGCCCTTTCTTATTGACACGATACAAACCATTAAAACATGTTTTATTCAAATAAATAGTTCTTGCTGCTGCTTCTTCTTTTTTTAGTTTAAGCCAATCTAATGAACGTACTTCATAAAAATCTTCTTTAGTATTTTTATATTTTTTCAGATATGCTATAACATTCTCTACGTTATCAGCAACTTGTCGATACATATTAATCAACTCTGGATTACTGTCTGCAATTATTGCTTTATCCGGACTTAGTGCAAAAAATAATGCCCCTCCACCGATAAATGGCTCTATGTATTTTCCATATTTTTGAGGAATTTTAGGCATGATATCACCTAACATCTGAGTTTTTCCACCAGCCCATTTCATAATAGGCTTCGCCTGTATATGTTTTTCTTTCTTTAAAACTTGTTCCATCACGCCTTTTCCCCTTCAATCTCTATTATTTCCATGATATCGCTAATATCACATTTTAAAGCAGTGCAAATTTTCACCAAGACATCTGTAGTAACATTCTCGTTTTTTCCAAGTTTCGCCACTGAAGCATGACTAATGCCTGCAGCCACACATAAATCTTTCTTTTTCATATCTCTATCGATAAGCAATTTCCACAATTTTTTATAACTAACCGCCATATTTTACCCCCTAAACCATCTTTCATCTTTCATAGTAAATATTGCTATGTCGTTATTTTATCATGCAATTTCAGCAGTATCAACATTAATTTCAGCGATTGCAGACTTTTGCAAACACTTGTTCCCGATTATAAGACCTTACTTCACCTACTTCACATAACTACTTCACATAGAATTATAACAGTCCGTTTTTTCTAATATAAAGATATACTCATGTGCTAACATTAAAAATTTTCTTTCTCTTCCCTCCCAATAATAAGCTGATCGACAATTATGCTGTTCCTTTATAATGATTTCTTTAAGTTTAAATCCAGCCTCTACAAATTTCTGCATAGAGTTCATCCCCAAAGGCAACACATAACCTTTCCTTCGTATATCTCCAATCATAATTGCACATATTCCTTGCCTCTTTAATACCCTATATGATTCTCTTGCAACCTGTTCCAGTTCCTTCAAGAACTTCTCATATTTTAAATGCGAAATATCTCCCGGGATTTCCTTACTGTATCGTATAATATCTGCATATGGCGGATGCGTACAGATAAGATCTATACTTTCATCTTTTATAAATGATAAATTATTTGCATTTCCCTGTTTTGTGAATATTTTTGATCTTTCTTGACAAGTAAAATTTAGATTTGTGTTAGATAATTTGACAGCTTCAGAATTTATATCAACGCCGATTGCATTTCTTCCCAGCAACTTTGCCTCAATCAACGTTGTGCCACTGCCTAAGAATTGATCCAGTATCCAATCTTTTTTCTTTGAATATCGTAAAATAAGGTTTCTAGGAATGTATGGAGACCAGTTTCCTCTATATTTTCCTGAATGTGTAGCCCAGCTTCCTCTTTCCGGAAAAGACCATATTGTTGTATCTTCTAATTTAAATTTTTCTGGCGCTTCTCTTATAAAAATCTCCCCTTTCTTTTTCTGACCATTAAAATAGAAAAGTATTATGCCGAGTTCAGAAAGTAAAAACACAGATAAATCCTAAGTAAGAATACTGGACGTATCTCGGCATAACATCTGTCTCGGCATAATCCGCCCTGTGGTGTACCCACAATGGAATCCTCGTATTCATCATCAATCATGATTCCACTGACAAGATACTTTCTTATGATGGAAATAACAACTCCATCTTTGATTGTTCTACCAACAATGGTCATCAACTTATCATGGTTTACTGTGTCAAAGAATTGAAATATCGTTCCATTGGTGCGTTGTCATATGGACATCCAGCTTTGCTCATGCTTTGTGTTACGTGGACTGATTCACAATACTCAACGAATGCTTTCGATGTATACTGTGCCCCCTGATCACTATGAAGGAGTAATTCTCCTTTTCGCACCGGCTACGAATCCAATGCCTTCTGTAATGTCCGGATGGCAAGTTCTGAGTTGATATGACGGTCCGTAATATTCGCAATGATGCTGCGGTCATACGGATCAAGTATACTGCAGTTATAACGCACCTCTCCATTTTTCAGGAACAGATAGGTAAAATCTGTACACCATTTTTGATTCGTCCGCTCAGCAGTGAAGTCTTGGGCCAGCTTATTATCAAATACCTTATGTGGCTTCCCATGCATATACTCCGGCTTTTTCGGACGGACAATCGCATACAGCCCCATCTCTTTATTCATATACTTATGAATGGTCACAGGACTGTAACGAAACCCTTTGCGTGCCAGATAAACAGCCATGCTCCGGTATCCGTCCACGCCATTGTGCTTGTGGTAAATCTCACGGATCTGCGCCTGTACTTTAGATTTTTGAGTACAGAAATCAGCCTTCCGGTGTTTCGGGTAGTTATAGTAAGCATTGGGACAGATATTCAATGGCCGTAGCAGCCAGCGCAGCCCTAGATCTTTCTGATATTTTTCAATAAACCGATAAGCCTCTAATCGATTTCTTTTGCAAAGAATGCCGCCGCTTTTTTTAAGAAGAGGTTCTCCTTACGGAGTTCTTCATTCTCTTTGCGGAACTTAAGCATTTCTTTCATATAATCGTATTCTTCTTTTATTTCCGGGCTTGTCTGGCATTCTTCGCGTAATTGGCTGCACCACTTGGAGATACTGGCTTTTGAGACGCCATATTCAGATGTGATACTTTGGTAAGTGCGTCCTTCTTCTTCGTGGAGACGGACAATCTTCTTTTTAAACTCTGGTGTGTAATTCTGTGGCATGATAAGAACCTCTTTTCTCATCGTTTTTAGTATATCTTATTAGCCACCATCGTTACAACTTTATTATAGCACTTCAGTTAACACTTGTGCTATGGCTTGTTGTACATATCTGTCTGTTACTGTTGGTACTCCCAGGTTTCTGACACCGCCATCAGGCTTTGGTATCTCCACTCTCCGTACTGGTTGAGGTTTATTATACTTTCTTGACCTCAACTGCTCTTTGATAATTTTGCCGTTCTTTGCAAGATGGTGACTTCCTTCAGATTCCACCTCACGATGGACACCCTTGTCAATCGGCTATATACTTCCTCGTTGCCTAGGCGTATTTGGGACTTTCACCCTTTAGAGCGCGCCCATGGCGCGCAAACCAAACAGCCGTCATTATCATAGGATAATGACGGCTGTTATAAAAACCTGCTAAATATATGAACTTCTAACTGCACTTACAGTTTATGGCCTAAGCCCCATTCCGCCTTCCAGCGTAATAGTCTCACCACTCATGAACTTGAAGTCCGGAGATGCCAGCTGAACACAGACGCGTCCGATTTCCTTCTCCACATCTCCATAGTGGCCGGCCGGAGGCATCTTTACATTCGCTTTAAATGCATCTGGATATGCCTTCTCGAAATTCTCAAGCTGAACTGTCCATGCAAGAGGACACACAACATTAACGTTAATCCCGTCTTTGCCCCACTCCGTCGCAGCCACTCTTGTAAGACCGCGGATACCCTCTTTTGCTGCCGCGTAAGAACATTGTCCGTAATGCCCGAACAGCCCCGCGCCTGATGCAAAGTTAATAACGCTTCCCTTCGCCTCTGCCAGATACGGATAGCACGCCTGCATATAATAATAAGCCGCATACAGCCCGGAATAAATCGCCAGGTCAAACTGCTCTGTCGTGTGATCGGCAATTGAAACTCCTGAAGCAGATGCCTGTGCATTATTAATCAGCACGTCAATTCTTCCAAACTCCTCAACTGTCTGCTTAATAACCTGTTCGACAACCGCTTTATTATCAGCGCCTGCGCTTACGTCAGCCTGAACTGCAAGCACTTTAATCCCGTAGAGCCTCTCCAGTTCTTCTTTTGCATCTTCCAGTTTCTTCACATTACGTCCCGTCAAGGTCAGATTGGCCCCCTCTTTCGCGTATGCGGTCGCAATCCCATAGCCAATAGAACCACAGCTTCCGTCACTTAATGTCGCTCTTCCCCCGCCTGTGATAATGGCTGTCTTACCTGTTAAAAATCCCATATGAAATACCTCCCTTTTTATCTTTCCTGATCGTACTTCACGTACGCATCTACCTTTGGCTGAGAGGCACAGCCCGTCTCAAACTCATTTCCAAGGAACGCATCCACCAGAAGTTCCCTCACCTTATCCCCGGTCGTAAAAGCGCCCATACATGCAATATTCGCATCATTGCTCAATCTTGCGCGCTGGGCAGAGTATACGTCGGAAACCAGCGCCGCATAAGCGCCCTTGACTTTGTTTGCCGCGATAGAAACACCAATTCCAGTCCCACAGAGAAGAATCCCCCTGTCGTATTCTTTCGCTGCCACAGCCTCCGCTACTGCAAAAGCAGTATGCCCATAAATAGGATCCTCGCTTCCGAAATCCTTCACCTCGCCGTATCCCTTCGCTTCAATATACTTGATTAAAACTTCTTTGGCGGCCTGTGCATTTGGATCGCACCCAATTGCAATTTTCATTACCTTTTCCTCCTCACTTATTTCAATTTGTATTTTTATCTGACTTTATTTTTTCTCGATATCCATAATCATATTGACCCGCTCCTGGTGCCTTCCTCCCTCAAATTCCGCATTCAGCCATTCTTCAATAATCATCTTAGCCAATTCTATTCCAATAACTCCTGCGCCAAATGCGAGAATATTCGTATTATTATGTTGCCTCGAAAGCTTTGCAGAATATGGCTCGCTGCACACAACTGCCCGCACTCCCTTCACCTTATTGGCGGCAAGGGAGATTCCGACTCCGATCCCTATTTTCGTATTATATTCCTGCCTTTGCTAAAGCCTCCGCTTTCATTATAAATTCTCTGCATCAGAATAGCAAGGCATACTTTATAAATAATCAGACAATTATTTCTCCGAGGTGATTAATAATCCGGTCGGCCTGGGAAATATCCTGAGGGCCTGATGTCGGGTTCCTGTATCCGTAGCAGAATATCCCCGCCTGATGCGCCGATTCGACCCCGGCATGGGAATCTTCTACTGTCATGGCTTCCCCGGAAGACACTTCTGCCAGTTCCAGAACTTTTAGATAAATGTCAGGAGCAGGCTTCTTCTTTTCTGCCTCGTCACCAGAAACAGTATAGTCAAATAGATGTTCTATTTTCAGAAGTCTTAACGCGTCATTGACAAGCATACGGGTAGAAGACGATGCCAGCCCGATTTTCATTCCTTTGTCCCTGGCTTCCTGTATAATATCCAGAAGCCCTTCTGACGGCTGAACATGGTTCGTTTCAATCTGCTCTGCCACAAGCTGGTACTGCCTTGCCTCCAGCTCATACGGGGCTCCCTCCAGAGCGCAATTTTCAAGCACTTTTCTCCAGAATCCGCTTGACGATTTCCCGACAGGATCCGGCATTTTCTCACTCATATTAATCTTAAGTTCCCTAAACATTCTCTGCCGGGCATTCTCATGCAGCGGCTCACTGTCCAGAATCACGCCGTCCATGTCAAAAATTAATAATTTTCTTTCTTCCATTATCGAATCCTCGCAAGAGTTTTAAACTGTTCTCTCAAAGCCTGATAAGAGGCCAGGTAAACCTGATATAATTCTTCATACACGGGAACCCATTCTTTAACAGGCTCTATGTTTTTCTTAATCTTCAGCATCGCATCTGCGGCTTCTTCAGGAGTGTTATATTCTCCCATGTATGCGGCATTCATATAGGCCAGCCCTCCCGGGGCGCCTAAGTTTACTTCCGGTATTTTTATTTCTTTATTAATAACAGAAGCTTTTATGCTAAGCCAGATGTCACTTTTGCTGCAGCCTCCGCAGCAGATGATATCCTGGGCATGGATTCCCATGGCCGCCGCCTGATTCATATTATCCCGCAGCGCATAGCAGGCCCCCTCCATAATGCTTCTCATCATTTCCGCCCGGTTCGTATTAAGGTTCAGCCCTATAAACGTTCCCCTTGCGTCCGGATCCCAAATTGGCGCCCTCTCCCCTGCCATATAGGGAAGGAAAATAAGCCCGGTCGGCCCCTTAGCCAATCCTTCTATCTCTTCATTGATGCGGTCATAGGCGTCCTGTCGGGCAGTCTCGCCTCCGAAAAGAGCGTCCCGGAACCACCTTAGAGACCCTCCGGCAGTGTTCATAGCACCGTACAAAAGAGTGTTGTCTTTCTTCCTTCCCTTCAGATAAGAAAGTTTCTCTCCTGTAACAAGCCGGTCAAACCCGAACATAACTACCGAACTGGTCCCTGTCATCTCAGAAACGCGTCCTTCTGCATATACCCCCATTTCCAAAGCAGCCGCCACTGCATCCACGGTCCCGGCCAGGACTACTGTCCTTTCAGAAAGGGGCTATCGGGAAATAGATAGTTCCAAATAGGGGCAGATGTGACTCATACCAGGTCACATCTGCCCCTGAAATTTTTCCATAAAAGAGAAAAAGATGGCTAACGACAACCATCTCTTCTCCGTTACATGTTATAATGTAACTATGCTAAACAATAAGTATTATAACGAATTTTTTGAATTAGGGCAACAGAAAATTAACTTCAGTTTCTTCGAATTGTGTTTACCTGACGACGATCCAGTCTATACCCTGAAAAAAGTGATGGAGGAATTAGATTTTTCTGGCTTGTTGGCCAATTGTTCAGATAAGGGAAGAACCGGGTATAACCCAATTATGATGTATGCCGTAGTTACTTACGCAAACATGCGTGGGATTAGAGCTGTTGACCGTATTGTGGAATTATGCGAAAGAGACCTTGCATTTATCTGGCTTACCAAAGGTCAGAAACCAAAAAGGGATGCTTTTTATGAGTTCAAGAATAAAAGACTGACTGCAGATGTATTGGATGAGTTGAATTACCAGTTTCTCCGCCGCCTGCAAAAAGAAGGACTGATCACATTGAAATCCCTTTTTATTGATGGAACAAAAATAGAGGCCAATGCAAACCGCTATACATTTGTGTGGAGAGGGACGATCAATTATCATCTCGCAGGCTTACTCGATATGATTGATTCACTGTATCAGAAGTATAATGCATGGATAGATGAAAATGAGTATGGCATAAAATATGACATTCCCCATGCACATATGTTTGTGATCGAAGGAATGGATAAGGTAAGAGATGTCATTGAAAAGAACCGGAAGCGAAAACTGACAAAACATAAAAAGTTGTCCAATAATACGATCATCGAGATTGACAACTGTTCCCCATTGGAGATTTTGAAACTTCAGAAAAATCTGACTCAGATCGCAGAGAAGGAACAGATTGCGTTTGTTTACGGAAAAGGGAAGAGGAAATCGGAGCTCCAGCAGCTTTATGAGGAATTAGAAACCTGCGGCGAACGCCTTATGGGATACAAAGAATGTTTTGAGATCATGGGAAAGGACAGGAACAGCTATTCCAAAACAGATTTAGAAGCCACCTTTATGAGAATGAAAGAAGATCACATGCTGAACGGACAGTTAAAAGCCGCATATAATGTTCAGATCGCAGTAGAGAATTATTTCATTGTCCATGCTTATGTAAGCAATGACCGGACAGACTATAACACACTGATTCCGGTTTTAGAAAAGCATAAAAATGCATTTGGGGAGATTTTGGAAGAAGTAACCGCAGATAGCGGTTATTGTAGCGAGAAAAATCTTCTGTATTTAAAGAAAAATAAGATATCCAGTTACATCAAGCTGCAGGATCATGAAAAACGGAAAACACGCGCTTACAGAGAAGATATTGGAAAATATTACAACATGAAAACACAGATATTTGAGGATGAACGGTATTATGTTTGTCATGACGGAAGAGGATTGCATCATATCCGCACAGAGACCAAAAAACAGCCGGGTTATACCCAGACTTTTGAGGTATACGGATGTGCAGACTGTAGTGGTTGTGAACACAAAGCGAAATGCTTATATAAATATAACGCAGAAAAAGATGCTGAGAAAAACAAAGTTATGAAGATCAATGAACAATGGGAAACATTGAAAGAGGAATCCCATGCAAACATCCAAAGTGAGAAAGGGATTCTAAATCGTCAGATCCGTTCCATCCAGACAGAAGGACATTTTGGAGATATCAAGGAAAATGATAGTTTCCGAAGATTCAACTACCGAACGTCAGAGAAGGTGTATAAAGAATTCATGCTGTATGCCATTGGTCGGAACATGAATAAATATCATCGTTTTCTTCATGAAGAGATTAAAAAATTCGAAGGAAAAACCGAGGAAAAGACGGCTTAAAAAATGTGCATGTTCAAAAATGCAGTTATGGGTGTTTTGCGCCCTAAAATATATACAGAAAAAGAACAATAAGAATCTCCCAAAGAATATCAAGTATGAAAAACACTGATTTTTATGGGAGATTCTTATTTTAGGATTTAGAGTTTAAAAATCGGTATTAACCGACATCCCCTGTCTCTTTTGTTACATATCCTATAGGTTCCATACATTCATATATCTCGGGCATCAAATCGGTATCTGCGCCAATTGCCTCGAAGAGTTCCTCACTCCAGCACTCCTTGTGAACATCGTAAAGCTGGGTAAGAGAAACATGAGAATCATCAATCGTAAACTCCCCTGTCAGTTTATAATTAATATAACCATTGACCTGAAGCAGTTTATAGCACTTTTCCATTAACTCCGGCTTATTTCTTATAAACCACATTAATTCAGTCAGGGCGAAATAAGTGTCCAGCCTATTTCCTGTAATCTCGAATACTTTTTTTGCCCCTATCGTGCCTTTTATCATCTCGTATTCTTCTATACTTCTTCTATCCATCCAGATTAACGCATCATGAAGCAGGCCGCCATCTTTCGACATAGGAATCACTGCCGGAGCCTGGCTGCTGACAGAGATTACCTTGATGTCTTCGGGATTTACCCTACTCTTTGCAAGAATGGCTTGTATAGATTCCACTGCGCAGTTCCACCAGTCTTCAGGATTCTGCTGCGCCCATGAAGGCTTTGGAAGAAGTGTGCCATATTCCCTGCCTGCCTCTGCCACAACCTTTGCCCCTTCTCCGAAAAGAATGCATTTCACAGTTGTAGTTCCGATGTCAATCCCTATGGAATATTTCATACCTGACTCCCCTTTCTTCTTAAGCAAGCACTTCTGGGTTACATATAAATCTTGGCTTCCCGCCGTCTAGTATTCTCTTTACGTCAGCCAGCACGATATTTGTCTGATGTCCTACGATATCTCTAGCCGATCCTGCAAGATGAGGCGTCAGCACCACATTTCTAAGAGACAGGAATTTATTTCCTGCCGGAATTGGCTCAACCGGGTAGACATCTAAGCCTGCACCGGCAATTTTCTTCTCCGCCAATGCATCATACAGAGCATCATAATCCAGCACTTTTGCACGGGCCGTATTGACAAAATATGCCGTCGGCTTCATCAGAGCAATCTTCTCCCTGCTTACAAGCCCAACTGTCTCAGGGACTACATTACAGTTAACGCTAATAAAGTCAGACTCCTTCATAACCGTGTCTAAATCCACCTTCTTAGCGCCCAGATAGTCCATCTGTTCCTGAGATACATAAGGATCATAGACAAGCACATTCATATCCAGAGCATGTGCGCGCTTCGCAACTTCTTTTCCAATCATTCCAAAGCCAATCTGCCCGAATGTCTTTCCATACATCTCCGGGCCTCCCCCATACAGAGCAAAAGGAGCCGTGGGATCCATAGACCATTCCGACATAGTTTCAGCACGCTTTCCTCCTTCATCATCATACTGTACATTGGTCAGCTGATCCGTATATTTTAAAAGGTGATCCGTCAGGCTGATATTTTTAGAAACAGCCATAAGAAGTGCTATTGTATGCTCCGCTACGGCAATTGCATTTCTTCCTCCCGCCCTTAACACAGGGATATTCTTCTTTGTAGCGGCCTCTATGTCAATACTTGCAAACGCCTCATTCCTGCAGCATACGATAATCTTAAGTTTATCCGCCGCCTCAATGACCTCCTGGTTAATATCTTCAAATTCAGAAATAAGAAGTTCGATGCCCCGGATCTTTTCTTTCATTTCAGGAACCGGCATTTTCTCTCCGGTCACCCCATATCCGGCAAACTCGTAATCTTTTGTTATCGTCTCCAGCACATTTAGATAACTTTTGTCAAACCTTGCTGTAATCAGTGTTTTCATGCTCTGTCTCCCTTCCATTTCTGTCCGTATTTTGTCATGAAGAAATCGTGGAAAAATTCTACGTCCTCTCTTGATATTTCTGCCGGTCCTCCAATGCTCTGGGTATTAATGTAAATCAATGCTGTCTTTTCCAGAACCTGCGAGCCTGTAAATGCCTCTGCCAGATTACGCCCTATCGTAATTGCCCCATGGTTTGCGATTAATGCTCCTCCTCTGTCCTTTAAGGCCTTTACGACCTCATCCGCCATCTCTTTCGTTCCTGGCATCGTATATGCAGCAAGCCGCACATCCCCTCCCAGTATCTGAACCTGATCATCGCAGATTGGAGGAATGGGTTTTCTTGCTGTAGCCATAGTCAGCGCATATGTAGAATGGGTGTGTACGATTCCGTTCACTTCAGGCCTGCTCAGGTAAACAGCGGAGTGAACCGGAACTTCCACAGAAGGTTTCAGCCTTCCTTCATACTCAAATGTCTTCATATTTACCAAGACCATATCATCTGCACACAGTCTGTCATAATCCATTCCAGATGGCGTAATGACCATATACTCTTCGTCTACACGAGAGGAAATATTCCCCCATGTGCCTGCTACCAGGCCGCTGTGATACATCTTCTTCGCAGTCTCGCAAACCTCAATCTGTGCAATCTTCACCTTATCTCTGTTCATAGTTCTTCCTCCTTCGCCGTACTCATGCTTTTAATATTTGTACTGATATAATAAATGCTCTCCGTTTTGGAACCTCCTTATATCAGATACGATCTGCTTTGTGTGATTTACAAGAACGTCATCTGTAGCCCCTGCAATATGCGGCGTGATTACAACATTGTCCAGTTCCGTAATATACGGGTGGTTGCTTGCAATCGGCTCACTGGCGTAAACGTCAAATGCTGCTCCCGCAATCCGTTTCTCCCTAAGTGCATCAATCAGAGCCGCTTCATCTAAAATCGCTCCTCTGGAAGCATTGATAAAGTACGCGGTAGGCTTCATCATAGCAATTCTCTCTTTGCTTATAATACCGGAAGTTTCTGACGTCACCTTCATATGGCAAGTGATAAAATCCGATTCCCTCATCAGTTCTTCCACCGTATCCACCTTGCGGATACCAATCTCTTCAACATCTACTTCGCCCTGATATGGGTCGAAAATCAAAAGCTGCATTCCAAATGCCCTGGCAATCCTTCCCACTCTCTTCCCGATACTTCCGTATCCCAGTATTCCAAGGCTCTTCCCTTTCAGCTGTGTCCCCTTAAATACCATGTAGGGGGCATCCATTTTCATATCCCATATTACATCTGCCTTTAAGCCTTCTTTCGTCTCCTTATGCGCGTCGGGGCTGCCCGTATATGTCCCTTCCTTAAGCGCCTTATAAGCCATTGGGATTTTTCTGGCAACAGATAGCATCAGCCCGATTGTCATCTCCGCCGTAGAATCAGAATTTCTTCCCGGAGTAAAAAGCACAGGTATACCCCTTTCTTTCGCGGCCTCCATATCTACGTTCACGGGCGTTGCTCTTGTACATGCAATCAACTTCAGATTTGGCGCTGCCTCTATGACCTTTCTCGTGATATCATCATAACTTGTAATAATCATATCCGCATCTTTCACTTTCTCCGCCAATTCTTCTTCCGGGATCTTAGGTAGCCCTACCGCCCAGCCATCCAGCACTACTTCGCCCATATCGTACAATGGCTTCAGTTCCTCTTCATTATATTCTGCCGTAAAAAAAATCTTCATGTTCTAATCCTCCTTGATTGCCTGAATCTTTTTATTCATTTGGTGGCGGTAATCCCATATCTGCTGATTGTGAAGCCTTACCTGTCGGAACAGTTCATAAAGCAGGTCGTACTTTTTCGTCCTCTGTAAGTTAGGCTCATATGTCTGCCGGAACGTACAGGCCTTCTTGACCGCCTCCTCGTAAGAACCGTACAGGCCAAACTTCACTCCTGCAATTATGGCAACTCCTTTTGCCCCCAGTTCCTTACCCTGGGGAATCATAACCCTCCTGCCCATTACGTCCGCAATCATCTGCGCCCACACTGGGCTTTTGGCTCCGCCTCCGGCCAGATAAATGGTAGCATCTTTATCTATATTCTGCAGGCAGTCCCTGATAGAAAGACTAATGCCTTCATATACCGCCCGAATAAGCTGGTTCCTTGTCGTAACCTGGCTGATACCAAAGAAACTGGCTCTGGCATATGGGTGATAGAAAGGAGCCCTCTCCCCCGCCACGCTGATATAGGGATGGTAGACAACTCCTCCGCAGCCCACCGGCACACTCTCTACAATCCGGTCAATCTCATTGAAATCCTTTGTCTGCGCCATGTTTTCCAGCATCCAGTCTATATTGGGCGTTCCATTCAAGGTCGGCTGGAGTTCCACATATAAGTCCTCAATCGGGTGCTTCTCATAGCGGGAGTTCTCAGCGCCAAACTTACAGTCCGTCTTTTTCATTACAATCTCACTGGCACATGTAGTCCCCAGTATTACACAGGCATCCTTCTCATGTATGGCTCCAAGCCCCACAGCCGTAGCCGATGTGTCAAGAGCCCCTGCAATAACTGGCGTCCCGGCAGCCAGCCCCGACCACGCCGCAAATTCCTCAGATATTGTCCCCACGACACTATCAGAACTTACTGATGCCGGAATATAGTCCCGATATTCATAAATATCCATGGCTTTCATTAATTCATCCGCCACATTCCCCGTCTGTGCGTCCAGAAGAGACGTAAAACTATCCGTAATCTCTGTCGCTATCACTCCGGTCATCTTATAGCGCACCCAATCTTTACAGAACATAATCCGACTTGCTTTATCAAGAACCTCTTTCCGGTTTGTCTTCATCCATCTGATTAGAATCATCTGGTTTCCCAAAAGCGGCGGGGTTCCTGTAGTTTTATGATACAGTTTACCAATTTCAGGGTACTCCTCTGTAATCCTCTTTACCTCTGCCACTGCACGCCCGTCACACCAGAGGATTGCATTCTGTACAGGATTTCCTTCTTCATCAATAAGCCAACAGCCTTCTCCTTGTCCGGTCACTCCGATCCCTTTGATTTCCTCGCTCTTTACCGCCCCGGAGTCTATCAGTTCCTTTATGCAGGACTTGACCTTATCCCACACAAGCAGCATATCCTGTTCTTCCCAGTTCCCTCCGTCATTAATTGTTTCACTTTCCCGGCTTGCCACTTGCACTTCTGTTCCATTTCCATCAAATAGAACCGCTTTTACATTGGATGTTCCTACATCAATTCCCAGAATGCACTCCATCAATGTCTCCTCCTTTTAATCTCGCCATGCACGATATACCTCCTTTTAAGAGCAGCATATCATGATGCGCTCGCAAATATTACATTTCTTGCTGTCGTCTCATCCGTAATCAAAGTGTCAATACTTTTAGTACGAAGCGCCGCTTGTATAGCCTCCACCTTCTCATCTCCGCATGCTACCAGAATTACATTGCCAATCCCTCTTAGGTTCTCTACGCTGGCGTTTAGAAGCCTGTCTGTCAGCGGACAGTTATCCCACGAGCCATCTTTTCGTATCGGGTTCATTGCTATGTCGCCTACGAATCCTTCTTTCCGCAATATTTTAATGTCTTCTTTTGTTATATGTCCTCTTGTGCACATTGTTGATTTCTCTGTAAGTTCTCCTACTCCCAGCACGGCGATGTTGCATTTTGTCATCAGTTCAAATGATACCTGTATGCTTCTTTCCTTCATCAGCATCTGCTTTGTGTTTTCATGCTCTACCACCACCGGAGCATAGAGCATATAACTTGGGCAATCCAGTTTGTTCGCCAGATTCCTCGCAATCTCATCTGACTTTTCTACCTTTTGCTCGATATTCTGCGCGCCCATAAGCTGAACAACCCTGCACTCATTCCTTTTGTGATATACCATCTGATTCACGACCTCGGCCAGAGTCCTTCCCCATGAAACCCCGATGATATCGCCCTGCTGAATTTTGTCATTCAAGTACTGCGCTGCCACATTTGCCACTTTATAAATGACCGTGTCACGTTCTCCGTAATCACTTGCGACAATCGCCTGCCTAAGCCCAAATTTATTTTCCAATGTACACTCCAGCTCTATATTGTCCCTTTCATATCCCTGAATACTAATATTCACAATTCCTAAATCAGCAAGAGAATTTATAATCTGATTTACTTTCTGTCTCGTAAAAGAAAGCCTCTTTGCGATTTCATCCTGCGTCATTCCAAGAATGTGGTACCAATACGCAATTTTAATATAAATATCCTCTTTCATAGAACCCTCCATATTACATTTGTATTTTTTTATTACATTTGTATTTATAGTATAACACTTTTCTACCGTTTGTCAAACATTTCTTTCCATAATTTATAATACCCATCCGGACATCAAAAGCTTTCATTTCACTTATCCATTGGCAAATTACATAAGTACTGACATGAATCGCTCCGTCGCACAGGAAATTCCAATGAGCCTCCGATTACAAAAATCGTATAGAAAAGGAACAGTTGCTTCATATTATAAAAGTCAGGGAAAGGCCATGCCCTCCCCCGACTTTTCCATCTTTAAAGCAGCTCGCTAATTCCGTCCGCCATCGCTGTTAAAATAATACAGCATGATGTTGCACCTGCGTCCAGCACGCCTCTGGACCGCTCGCCCAGCCTGCTGGAGCGGCCAAATTTTGCAACCATATCTTTGGTAGAATCTCTTCCTGCCGCTGCCGCCCTTTTCATCTCTTCCAGAGCCTCTTTAAAGTCCTGCCCTGTCTCTCCGGCCTTTTTCATCACATCAGCCGCAGGAGCCAACGTATCTACAAGAGTTTTATCCCCCACCTTAGCATCTACAATTCCATAGAGACCGTTTAAACCTGCCTCAAGCATAGCGCCAAAGTCCGCCGGGGAAATTTCATCTAAATCTTCCCCGGCCTCCGCCATATCCATGAAAATCGTTCCATAGATTGGGCCCATAGAGCCGCCGATTTCATTTAACAGAATCATTCCCAGTTCATCCAGGCCTTCCGCAAAAGAGAAATCTTCATCTTTAAAGCGCTCCTCAAATACACTAAAGCCTTTATTCATATTCATTCCGTGGTCGCCGTCCCCAATCAGTCCGTCCACTTCTCCAAGATACGCCTTATTTTCCTGGATTCCTTTTACCATACGCATCAGGACAGGCTTCCCGGCTTCATTTTTAAATGTACTCATACCTCTTGCCTCCTACACTTGCTTAAGCCCCATAGAATTTGCCGGCATATCAATCAGTTCCTTCAATTCATCATCAAGTTTCATGATTGTGAGAGTTGCCCCCATCATTTCTAAAGACGTAAAATAGTTTCCTACATAAGCCTTATGCGTCTTTATGCCTTTTTCCTGAAGGAGACGGTCAATCTCGTCATAAAGAACATACAGTTCCATGATTGGCGTAGCCCCAAGGCCTGAAACAAGCACTACCACTTCATCGCCTTCTACGAACGGATAATCTGAAACTACAACATCTACCATACGTTTTGCCATCTTATCGGCGCTCTCTAACTCGCACACTTCAATTCCCGGCTCGCCATGATGACCAATTCCAACTTCCATTGTTCCGTCCTTGATCTCGAAGTTCGGATGTCCTACTGCGGGAAGCGTACAAGGTGTCAGTCCTATTCCAACAGAACGCGTATTATCAATAGCCTTCTGCGCTGCAGCGATTACTTCATCTAAATCACCGCCCTTTGCTGCTTTTGCGCCTCCGACTTTCCACATCAGCACTTCTCCGGCAACTCCACGCCTCTTCTCTCTCTGATCCTTCGGAGCCGATGCAACATCATCATTAGCCACAACTGTTTTCACCGTGATTCCTGCCTTTTTCGCCATCTTCACAGCCATCTTTACATTCATGTTATCACCGGAATAATTCCCGTACAGGCACGCAACACCTTTTCCCTGATCCGCTACTTTACAGGCATCAAGAAACGCTGCCGCTGTGGGAGAAGAACAGATTTCCCCAACTGCTGCTGCATCACACATATTCTCGCCTACATATCCGATAAATGCAGGCTTATGCCCGGAGCCTCCTCCTGTCACTACACCTACTTTATTTTCAGGAATGTTCTTTGCCTTTACAACTCTTCCATTGTCCGTAGTTTCCACGATATCAGAATGAGCCTTTAAGAAGCCTTTAAGCATCTCATCTACAATATTGTCCGGGTTGTTCATTATACGTTGCATATAATTTCTCCTTCCTTCTTTTACACGGTTATTCTATAACGCTTCTATTAATCCTCCATGTCTGGCACGAGAATAACTTTCAATGCTCCGTTCTCACCTGTCTTGGCAATATGGAAACCTTCTTCCCATTTCTCCAGCGGGAACTTATGAGTTACAACACCCTCTGTCGGAAGCTTGCCGTTTCCAATCCATTCAATTACTGTATCGTAACAGAATGGGCTTAAGTGTACGCCCAGAAGGTCTAACTCTTTCCTGTCGGAGATGATGCTCCAGTCTACTGTTACTGGCTGGCCGAAAACAGAGAACTCTACGAACCTTCCCATCTTACGGATACAATCCAGTCCCTGCTGTACGCTGGACGGGTGTCCGCTTGCTTCAATATAGATATCGCAGCCGTAACCTCCTGTCAGTTCTTTAATTCTGGCTACTACGTCTTCTTTGCTTGGATTCATAACCATATCTGCGCCAAATTCTTTTGCTTTCTTAAGACGTGCATCATTTACATCTAATACAATAAGCAGTTTTGGATTCGCCTGTTTAAGAGCGCCTACCATTCCAAGGCCAAGCGTCCCTACTCCAGACTGTACGACTACGTCCGTCGTCTTTACCTGCGCACGGTCTACACAATGGAAAGAACATGCGTAAGGCTCAATGAGGGCTGCCTGCTCAACTGGCATATCTGCCGGAACAAAATATGGCAATGCTTCTTTTGTCAGTTTTACATACTCTGCCATTCCGCCATTTACATTGTTCTGGAATCCGAACAAGTCATGCTTCTCGCACATCCAGTGACGTCCCGTCTTACAGAACATACACTCTCCACACGGAACAATCTGCTCCGGGCAGATGCGGTCGCCAATTTTCCAGTCGCCCTTTACATTTGGTCCGATTTCCACAACTTTTCCTACAAACTCATGTCCCGGAATCATAGGTTCTTTTATGTATTTTGGCTGTCCGTCAAATCCCCAGAAACTTGCCGCTCCTGCAAATGCTTTTGTATCGCCTGCACAGATTCCACAAGCCTCTACCTTCAGGATCATCTCCCCTTCTCCGGCTCTCGGAGTATCTACCATCTCAAAACGGTAATCTCCCGGCGCATATGCCACAATCGCTTTCATTTTATCTGGTAAATTTCTCATATTTTTTCCCTCCTGTTTTTAATTTTTTTATATGTCATTTTATTTCTCACGAATACGGTTTCCTGTCTCCAGGTCAAATAAATGCGTCTTCTCGCCGCGCACTTCCAGTTTAATAATGTCCCCGGCTTTATATCTGGTCTCATCGTCTGTAATAAGCATCAGAAGCGTATCCCCCACATGGATCCCAATATGTCTCTCATCGCCAAGGTTCTCAAAAGTAGCAACCTTTTCCGAAGTACCTGCAGAATCCGGGCCTCCAATTAAAACATCCATAGGACGCACGCCCATCTTACATTTGAATCCGTTGCTCACTACATTATTATATCGCTTTGGAACTGCTATCTTAAGGCCGCTGCCTTCGAATGTGAAGAAGAATTTCTCTCCCTCTCCTACAATTGTCGTCTCCAGAATGTTCATTGGCGGCTCGCCGATAAAGGAAGCAACGAACTCATTTACCGGATCGTCATATACCTCCGCCGGCGTCCCGAACTGCTGAAGCACTCCGAAGTTGATAATCGCAATCTTATCTGCCAGCGACATAGCCTCTAACTGGTCATGAGTTACATAGATTGTGGTACATTTAATTTCATTAATTAGACGCTTAATCTCTGTACGCATTGCCTGCCGGGCTTTTCCGTCAAGGTGAGACAAAGGCTCATCCATCAGGAGAAGTTCGGGGCGGCGGATAATGGCACGTGCGATATTAACACGCTGCTTCTGCCCTCCTGAAAGCTTAACCGGCATTTTATCAAGAAGATCATCGCACTGCATCAGCGGGGCAATCTCCCTGACACGCTTATCAATCTCTGCCTTGTCTACGCCTTTTGCCTTCAGGTTGAAGGCAATATTGTCATACACCGTAAGAGGCGGGTACATCGCATAATCTTCAAATGCCAGGCCGATATGTCTGTCCTTAGGATGTAGATTATTCACCAGTGTGTCGCCGATGTAGATTTCTCCTTTTGTAATTGTCTCCAGGCCGGCAGTCATACGCAGAGTCGTCGTCTTGCCACAGCCGGAAGGCCCCAGAAGCGCGATAAACTCACCCTGCTCGCACTCGAGGTTCAGATCATTTACAGCGTAATCATTGAGTTTTGCGCCCTTTTTCTTCTTACCGTCATTATCGTAACGCTTATAAAGATGTTTTATCGTTAATCCCGCCATCCTCTTATCCCTCCTGTTCCGCTGCGAGGGCTTTCACCGCCGCCTCATTATATCTGCTGATGTATTGCTTCGTCTCTGCATGGAAGAACATAGAGCGATTCATCTCCAGGTCAACGTAAATGTCCTGGTCAATCTTCACCGACAGTCCATTAGGAGCAATCATCCGAAGCTGCAGAGCGCCGCACTCTGTAATAATAACCGACTTATTACCAATGCTTTCATAACTGTATACACTGCATTTTATGTAACCGTCTTTTGGCTCGAAGGAATATTTCACGTTCTGCGGACGGATTCCCACCTCAATATCAGTAAGCCCTGTCTCCTCTAATTTTGCAAAGAGATCCTTATCCTCCGGAAGCTCATATGTCTTTTCAATATCATTAAAAGTAAAGGAGTATCCTCCGGAAGTCTTCGCCAGTTTTCCTGCTATAATATTGATTTCCGGGTCTCCCATAAGCTGAGATACAAATTCATTGCAAGGCATATAATAAATCTCATCACTTGTTCCGACCTGCACAATCTTACCTTCATTCACAATGGCAATCCTGTCTCCAAGTGACATGGCTTCCATGAAGTCATGGGTTACATAGATACTTGTCGTTCCAAAATTAGCCTGAATATCTTTCAGTTCTGTACGCATCGCATTACGGAGCTTTGCGTCAAGATGCGCCAAAGGTTCATCCATCAGGTACACTCTCGGAGAACGCACAAGCGCACGTCCCATCGCCACACGCTGCTTCTGCCCATTGGAGAGCTGGCTCGGCAGACGATCCAGAAGATTCTCCATCTTCATCATTGCGGCTACTTCGTGTACTTTCTTTTTAATATATTCCTCATCTTTTTTGTAAAGCTTGCTCCTCAGGGGTGAGGCCATATTATCATACACCGTCATCTGCGGATACAGAGCATAGTTCTCAAATACCATCGCCGTATCTCTGTGGGCGGCGTCTACCAGGTTAACTGTCTTTCCATCAAACTTTATCATGCCTTCTTCCGGGAGTTGGATTCCTGCAATGCAATTCAGAATTGTAGTTTTTCCTGCTCCAGCAGGACCAAACAGCACGAAAAATTCTTTGTCCTTTATATCAAGAGATATTCCATCGAGAGCCGTAACTTTTCCAAATTTTTTCGTAATATTTTCTAATTGTATTCTTGCCATATTCTCACACCTATCCCTTCACTGCACCGAAACTTAAGCCTCGTACTAAGTGCTTCTGTATACAAAGTGCAAAAATAATCGCCGGCAGAGCGGAAATGGTCGCGGCAACAGCCAACTGTCCATAATGTGCACTGTCTGTTCCAAGGAACTTCGTGATTGCAACCGTAATCGGCTGAACATTTGTGCCTCCCAGCATCAGCGGGAATGTAAAACAATTCCAAGCGAAGATAAATGCCAGCAGGGCTGCAGATACAAGACCAGGCTTAATAAGGGGAACAAGATTCTTGAAGAAAATCTGATACCAACTATATCCATCCACCTGCGCGGCATATTCAATTTCCACAGAAATATCCTCGAAATATCCCCGTACCACCCAGATAAGAAGCGGCATAGAAATCAGCTGATACACCCAAATCAGCCCAAAGTAGGAATCATAAATCCCAAACATCTGATAAACCATAAACAAAGGAAGAACTACCAGAATCTCAGGCGCAAACTTAAAGGAAAGAATCTGGAAAGCAATATCCTCTTTTTTCTTAAAATTATATCTCGCAAGAGCATATGCCGCAGGAACCCCGGCTATAACTGATACGATAACAGCGCCTCCTGCCACGATCAAGCTGTCCAGCATATACTGCAGGTAATCCGACTCCAGCAATACCGCTTTATAATTGTCCAAAGTCGGGCTGAACAAAAATGTTGTCGTGTACATCTCAGCATCTGACTTAATGGACAGAATAAGCATCCACAGAAGCGGGAACAAAGCAAATATTGAATATATAATCAACAGTCCGTTTTGGACAATACGTCCCAATCTTTTTGAAGCTGTATCCATGCTTAACATCCTTTCTATTATTTATTTTTCTTTACTCAGGCAAAGCACCTCTACTCTTCCAAGCCAGCAGCCTGTTTTTGAGCGGCGCGCTGCCTCTTAACAATTTGTTTGGCCACAATATTAATAAATACCCACAGTACCAGAATATATGGAAGTGCATATCCGAATTTCTGGAACTGGAATCCGGTCTGATAAGCCGTCAGCGACAAGTTCATAAGCGTATCGCCAGGTCCGCCCTTAGTAAGCGCAAAGATAATTGCATACTCCTGAAGAGCCGCCATAAGACGGAATAAAAGTGCTATGTACAAACTCGGCTTTAACATCGGCAGAGTCAGGTTGCGGAAATTAAACATTATGCTTCCTCCGTCAATCTTCGCTGATTCAAACGGAGATTTCGGAAGTGACTGCAGGCCTGCCAGCACAAGCAGCATACAAAAAGAAGTATTTACCCACACATCAATCATAACTGCTGTCAGCATCGCAGTAGACGGGCTGGCTGCCCACGGGAAGTTATAAACTCCAAAAATATTCAGGAACTTCTCCAAAATACCAACTGAGTTGTTCAGCATCAGCTGCCATACGATTGTCGCCGTAACCGGTGCGACCATCAATGGGAAAATCAATGCCACTCTCATAATCTTAGAGAATTTGTTATTCAGATTATTTAATAAGATCGCAATTCCCATTCCAAGTCCCATCTCAATTACGGTACTGAAAAATGCATATCTCAAAGTTACCCATACTGCTTTCCAGAATTGGCTGGACTGCAGAATATCAATCCAGTTTCTTAATCCCACGAAACTATATGTAGGCATTCTGAAAGAATAGTTGGTCAAAGAATAATATATTGCCATTACGAACGGAACCATAATCCCAATCGTAATGATAAGCGCAGGCGCTACAATCAAATACGGAAGTACCCGTGTCTTAAACGGCAGCACGTTCAGCTCGTTCACGGCAGCACCGGCTTTTTTCTGTTCTTTCATCCCGATTCCTCCAATCATATTTTTTACCTAAATCCTTCAATCTTCAAGGAATTTTTCCCCTGTCATGATAAAGAGCCAAGGAGGGTCAGGTAACCCCTCCTCGACTCTAACCCTTTCAGAAAGAATAAATCCATATAGGTTGATATACTCTTTCTAATTATTATTCCTCTATTTCCAGATCGGCTACAATCTTATCCAGTTCTCCCTTAAGTGTCTTCATCGCTTCCTCTGTGGATGAATACTTGTCACTTGTTACAAGGTCCTGAAGTGTTTCAGCCCATTTTGTCGTACACTCGAAGAAGTACGGCTGAGGTGTAAACTGAATAGATGCATTCTCTGTAAGTTCTGCGATAGATTCAAGATAATTATCTGCGGAACCAACGATTGCCCTGTATTCATCGCTCTCCATTACAGAAGTGCGCGGAGTATCTGGGCTTGCTCCCTCTGTTCCTGAATACAGCATATATTCTGGGCTTGTGAAGTACTGAATGAAATACCATGCAGCATCTTTATTCTTAGAGTCAGCATTCATTGCCAATGACCAGATCCAGATATTTGCTTTCATATCATCTGCTGTCTTTCCTTCCGGAAGCGGAATTGTAGACCATGCAATATTGCCGGATTCCTGAGAAGCGCCTTCAAAGTTCTGGAAGTATCCTGCGCTTGTAGCGTCAAACAGCATTGCTGCCTTTCCTGCTCCAAGGTCTGCACTTGCCTCATACCATGTGTAATTTGTCCATTGCGGAGCGCCTGCTTCTTTAATCATGTTTACCCAGTAATCTGTCATAGCAATTGCCTCTTCGGAATCAAGCTTACATACGAGCTTGCCATCTTCGATAGCGAAGTCCTGCCCGCCCCATGTTGAGAACAGTGACATATATCCCGGATGAATTGTTGCCCACTCACGTGTACCGCGCACTGCAATGCCATAAGAACCTGAGCCATTAAACTCTTTCAATGCTTTTGCAGTCTCCAGCAGTTCATCTGTAGTTGTAGGAACTGTCATTCCTTTTTCCTCAAATACTGCTTTGTTGTAAGCAAGGTTGTTTAATTCCCAGCCCATAGGAAGCGCCCACTGTGATCCTTCTCCTACTTTATGTCCCGGAACAAGATCCCATTTCAGTCCGTCTACAACGGCCGGGATAAAATCGTCAAAATTGTAATCCGGCGCAGTCTTAGCCGGGTCATTGATGTAGTTCTCCAACGGCTCCATATATCCAGCCGGAGCATACTCCCATACCTGGTAAGCACCTGTCATGTAAACATCCGGCGTACCAGAACGGCTGCTTAAGGAAGTATTAAGTTTATCAAAATAGTTAGATTCCGGTGTGGAAGAGTACTTAACTTTAATTCCCGTAAGTTCTTCAAACTCTGGAATTTTCTCAATTACTGCCTTTGAATAGTTATGCTCATTAAACATAACATTCAATGTTGTGCCTTCATAATTCTTCCAGTCAAAATCCTCGGCATTCCCTGCCTCGTAGTCTTCTGATTCACCAGCGTTGTTGCTAACAGTCTTGCCGCCGCAGCCAACAAGCATTGATGCAACCATCGCCGTGCACAGAAGAACACTTACAATTCGTTTTTTCATACCTTTCTTTCCTCCCTTATTGTGAAGTTTGTTTTGCATAAAATGTATCACTTCAGTTTACCTGCCTGAATTATTTTATGCATTTTGCCTAAAATCATGGTATCATTTTGCGCGACTTCTGTCAAGTATCTTTACACTTGTCACATTTCACAAAATTTCATCTACTTTTTGCACTATTTTTTTCTTTGTTTTGGTTAATTTTTTGTTTGTTTTTTATTTAACAATTCTTTTTGGCCTTGCAGTTCAGGGGTTTTTAGTGTATGATTACTTTTAGTTGATTAATAAGAACAGAATCCGGGAGGACAGAAGATGAAAGTTTTTGAATATGACCATGGATTTATGAGATACGCAACTCTTTTAAGCCGCCTCACACTTCTAAACCTACTCTGGCTTGCGCTGTGCATTCCGCTTGTTACAGCCGGCGCCGCCACTGCGGCCCTTTATCATTCTGCCTTCTGCCTCATGAACGGAGATGTTCATATTGCACGTAATTTTAAAGACGGGCTGAAACTTTACTGGAAGAAGGGTACAATTGTATGGATTTTCATGGCGATACTGACATCTGCCTTTGTTCTTGCATATTATCTTCTCAACACCGCTAAAATCCCCAATAATCTGGCACTAACTGTCGTTGCCGGAATTGCTTTTCTTACACTATTGTTAGTTATGCTTTGGATCTTTCCTGTAATGGTTAATTTTTCCGGGAAGTTATCTGAACTTGTATTTAATGCTTTTGTCTTCGCATTCATGTACGCTCCCGTCACATTGATTGCAGCAGCATTTTATGGAATCGGAGGGTTCTTATTTATCCGCTTCCTCTCCACGCGTCTTCTCGTAATCCTGTTTGGCCCGGCATTAATTGTGTATTGCACGCTTGTACTGTTTGAAAAAGTATTTCAGAAATACAAAGCAAAAAAAGAATAAGGCAGAGTGTGCTTGGCACACCCTGCCCTGTTCTTTTTATAAGTTTATCTGCTAGTCGAATTTAAATGCAACTTTAAAATCTCCGTGATTTCCAGTCGCGTAATCGAATGCTTTCTCCCACTCTTCAATCTTGAACATGCTGGATGCTACCCCATCTGTCTTCAGGTTCCCTTTCATCATGTTCTCAATTACAAATGGATATGCATACGGGCTTAAATGCGCGCCCAGAATACCCAGTTCTTTACGGTCTCCGATAATAGACCAGTCAACAGATGTCTCTGACCCGAATACGCTGAATTCTACGAACCTCCCCAGTTTACGCGTAACTGCCAGTCCCTGGATAACACTGGATGGATGTCCTGTAACCTCGATGTATACATCACACCCATAATCATTTGTCAACGCCTTAATTTCTTTATCTATATCGCATTTTCCAGGGTTAAACACAAGATCTGCCCCGAATTCTTTCGTCTTCTCCAGACGTCCATCCTGCATATCAAGTACAATAAGAAGTTTCGGGTTCTTCATTCTTGCATATGTAATCATTCCAAGTCCAAGAGTCCCCGCGCCAGAAATAACAACCACATCTTCATTGGTGATGCTCCCTCTGTCTACCGCATGTTTGGAACAGCCATACGGCTCTATGAGAAGCGCCTGTTCTCATGGCCCGGAATAAATGGGGGTTTTACCCACGACGGCTGTACATCGTCTCCCCAGAACATTGCCGCGCCATGGCTGCACTTAAGATCGCCGGCACAGACTCCACATGCCTCTGTTTTGATAATAATGTCATCTGGCCCGCATGTCGGCGCCGGATACTCCGCCTCAAAGCGATAATCGTCCTTAGCATAAGCCACTAGTGCCTTCATTGTTTTCGGAGTACTTCCCTTGTTCGCCATAATTCATTCCACTTTCTTTCATTAAATTTATACCTCAAACTGTCCCCAGACAGTATCAAGGGCCTTGCTTACCGCACGGTATTTTTTATATTTTTTATCATAAATATCCTGCATATCCGGGTTAGGCTCTACCCTCCCTGATACATGTACCATACACTTTGCCGCCTCTTTATAATCCTTGTACACACCTGCCGCTATCGTAGCCGCCATGCCACAGCCTAATGCCCCCAGTTCCTTAGCATCTACCGTCTCAATCGGAAGCCCCAGGACATCCGCGAACATCTGAACCCATACTTTTGAGTTGGCCGCGCCGCCTGCCATTCGTATTGCTTCCGGCTTCTCTCTGGAAGAAAGAAGTTTCTCAATATGCGTTTTGTGAGAATATACTACTCCTTCATAAATGGCGCGCAACATATGCGCCTTATTATGATAGGTTGTAAGCCCGATAAACGCCCCCTTCCCTAGAGGATGAGTATTGGATCCATAGAGAAATGGAAGGAAATACACATCGCACTCCTCTGCTTTTACAGACGCAACTTTATCATTTACAATACTGTAAATACTCTGTCCTTCTGGAATCAGTTCATTTTCCATGCAATTTTCCAGATACCACTCCAGATTTCCTGAAGATGTAGCGCTGCACTCTTCTACAAGGTAATATCCCGGCATCGCAAACAATGAGTTCATAGCAATGCTGCCATCCATAACCGGCTTCTCGGATATATACTCATTAATGCTCCACGTTCCTGCTATTGTGCACATCTTATCTGGCGAAGTCACATCTACCGCTACCGCACAGGCATCAATGTCAAACATTCCTCCCGCCACTGCCGTCCCTTCGGGAAGCCCGGTCAGTACAGATGCCTCCTCAGATATCGTACCGCACAGGTCATAAGAGTAACGGATTGGCGGAAGCATGTCATACGCTTCCCCGATTCCTAATTTTTCAAGAATATCCCTGTCAAATCTTGCATTTTTCACGTCCATAAGACCAGACCCAGAAATATCCGTAGCCTCACTATAAGCTTCACCGGTTAATCTGAAGCGCACATAATCTTTAACCGAGAACGCATATTGAATATTGTCATACACTTCTCTGTAATGATCCTTAAACCATGCAAGCAGGGACACTTGCTGACAGGCCATAAATTCCTGGCACAGTTGGCCGTGCACCTCATCGTACACACCTGTCTCATACCATTTCTCCGGGTACTTCCATGCCCGGCTGTCTGTAGAAATAATCCCGTTATACGCAGGTTTTCCATCTTTGCCCCACGGATAGAGGCCTTTACCGTGTCCGCACACTGCAATTCCCAGAACATCTTTCCCATCAATGCCTGCTTTCTTAATTGCCCCCTTAATGCAGTCACAGTTAGCAAGCCACAGTTCTTCCATATCTCGTTCTGTATAGCCTGACTTCGGAGTTATGACCTTTGTCTGCTTCCCCAAAGTCGCAATTTCCTTTCCCTGAAGGTCAAAAATCGCCGCTTTCGTTGATGTCCCCCCGTTATCAAGCCCGATTACATACTGTCCCATATTTCAAAGATTCCCTCCTTATCTACAGTCTTTTACAGCAAGGCTTCTGCCATTTTAAATTGCTCATCCAGAAATCTGCGGTTATACGCCACAATCTCTTTCCAGTTTTCTTCGCCGCAATACCAGAACTCTGCCACATATCTTCTTACTCCCTGACGATACAGCTGGGCAATCGCCGGAGGAAAATCCACCTGCCCGGTCCCATAAGGTATCTCCCTAAACTTTCCGGGCGCTGTCTCTTTCAAGTGCGCCGCCGCAATGTACCCTTTTCCTGTTTTTATATCTCCTACAACATCCTTCGTTGCATTAGATATATTGCCTACGTCCGGGTATACCTGAAGATATGGCGAATCCACTCTTTTCACGCTGTACATCGCCTTTTCTATCGTATTCATAAAATCATTTTCCATCGTCTCCATAGCAAGCGTCACGCCGTGGGATGCCGCAAACATCGTCCCTTCTTCCAGGTTCCGGTAAAACCTCTCTTTTGTAGTCTCATCGCTTGTCTCTTCATAATAGCAGTCATATCCCTGTGTCTGGATAATGCGGATTCCCATCTTCTTAGCAAACAAAACCCCTTTCTGAAGAAGTTCCTTCGCCTCATTCTCCCATTTCTTACTGCCAAGCGGATACTTTCTCTGCGCGCTGAAGCAAATTGTCTCTATTGGCACTCCGGTCTCCACCTGTATCTGCCTCAACTCTGAAATCTGCTCGTTGCTCCAGTCCAGCCGGGACATTCTCTCGGCAGTCTCATCTACGCTCATTTCCACGTAGTCGAACCCTGCTTCCTTCGCAGCCAGAAGCCGCTCCTTCCAATTAAGTTCCGGCGGAAGCGCCTTTTCATATATTCCAAGCCGATAATCGCATTCTGCCTTCATTTTCTCCTCCTTTCAATTTATAAGTCATCATCTTGAATGTAATTATATAATTTTTGTCAGCCAAAGGCAATGACATTTTTCCCTTTTTCAGACTTTTGTATTTAGTATTTTTAGCGGAGCAAAACGTTTTTCACAGAACATTTTTCCAATAAATGAAAGAACAAAGTTTCCTGCCATAGAATAAAGAATGTGCCTCGGCACATTCTCGCGCCGAGCGCGGTCGCTTACGACAAACTTCACCTTCGCGCGAGTGCGCTTCCTCGCGGAGCGTTTTTATATAATAGGAAATGAAGTTTCCTAATTATATAAAAAAAACGCCTCCGGCATGAACCGGAAGCGCTTTCCCTCTTATTTCCTGTTATTTGATTATCCTACAGCAAGCGCTTTCTTGTAGTGTACATTCTCGCTGTCTTTGGCTGCCTCCATATCGGATACGTCCATTCCTGATGTAAGTGCCTCTGCAATATTGTATAAATCTCTCAAAAGTGTAACACATCCTGCCATTATAATAATCATTGACGCAACTGTTGCTAAAATCGTCATTGTAATAACCTCCTCATGGATTGTTAAATTTATATCTTGCTTCTGGAGGTATCATACCATTTAGGAATATTTGTGTAAATACTCAAAATTACCAATCTTTGCCACCGTTCAGAATGTTTTATTGTTACTTTTTTGTCAGTCTTGCTTCCGTATCGTTTTTTTCACAAAATGACTTTTCTATAAGCAGTTTTTCCGTCAAAACGCATAATCTTATTTCTTCTGCTCTTATTTTTTGTTTGCCGGATGTTTTCCAGGCAGTCCGAACTGTCTTCTAATCTCATAGAGGCGCTCTACCTGCTCATCTGAAAATTCTTTCGCTCCTCCGAGCATTCTTGCCTGATACAATAACCGTGCATAAAATTCCACCGACTCCATCTTATGATAAGCATCAAGAAGCGTCCCTGCATAAGAAAGCGCCCCATGGTTAGCCAGAAGAACGGAATCATAATCCTGCAGATACGGGGAAATTGCATCCGGTATCTCCATTGTGCTTGGGGTTCCATACGGTGTCAGCGGAACCTCTCCCAACGAAATTACAGCTTCTGGCATAATCTTAGCCGTCAGCCCCATACCCGCGATTGCAAAACTTGTGGCATACATAGGGTGTGCATGTACGACTGCATTTACGTCCGGCCTTTCTTGAAACACGCGGATATGCATCTTAATCTCAGAAGATGGGCGAAAGCCCTCATTAGCCTCCAGCACTTCCCCTTTCGCATTCACTTTACAGATATATTCCGGCGTCATAAATCCTTTGCTGACACCATTTGGCGTACAGAGAAACTCATCGTCATTTATTTTTACAGAAAAGTTCCCATCATTGGCCGCAACCATGCCTCTGTCATAAACACGCCTCTTTTTGTAAATCTTACCTTTCATATACAATAAACCGCTTAAGTATAGGCCTTTGTCGGAAAAGACATACGTACTGCTGCCCTTGCTTTTTCCAGGCTTTCGTATTCTCCTCCGTATATCATCTGAACCATGATATTTCCTATTGCCGTAGCCTCTGCCGGCCCTGCGATTACTTTCTTGCCTGTATACCTGGCAGTCAGTTCATTGAGGTACCCTGCATTAGAGCCCCCGCCTATTACATGAATAACCGGGTAGTTCTTCCCTGTCAGTTTCTCAATCTCCTCTGCCGCCTGCTTATAAGAAGAAGCCAGGCTGTTATAGATAACAGATGCAATCTGGCCAATACCTTCTGGAACCTGCTGCCCGCTGTCACGGCAATATTGCCTCACCGCTTCCGTCATACTGTCCGGCTCCATAAATCTCTCATCATTGCAGTCTACAATAGAATCAATGCTTTCCTCCGAGGCCAGCCCGCATATCTCTCCAAAAGACATGTCCTGTGCAATCTCTCTTTTTACCGACTGTATCATCCACAATCCCATAATATTTTTCAGGTAACGGAAACGGTATTCATATCCTCCTTCATTGGTAAAATTGAAATGCATACTCTCCGGCCGGCAATCTGCCTCATCTCTCTCCGTTCCTATTAAGGACCATGTTCCAGAACTGATATACAGGATTTCCTCCTCCTTCGCAGGAACCGCCAGAACCGCAGAACCCGTATCATGAGTAGCCGGAAGAAGCACTTTACAGGAAAATCCTACTTCTTCTTGAACTTCCTCTGTAAATTCTCCCACTTCCTCCCCTGGAAGATATAAAGTTCCGAATATATCTTTTGGTATGCCCAGCATATCCATCAATTCGCCGTCCCATGATTTCGATACCGCATCAACAAGCTGAGTTGTCGTAGCATTGGTATACTCATTCTTCATAATGCCGGTCAGCCTGTAATTCAGATACTCCGGCATCATAAGGAAGCGTTTTGCCTCTTTAAGCATCTCAGGGCTATCCTCCTTTAGTGCCATCAGCTGATAAAGGGTGTTGAAATCCTGTTTCTGAATCCCTGTCCTTTCATACAACTTCTCTCTGGAGATAATCTTGTCTACCTTTTCAGCCATTCCCTTTGTCCTGGAATCGCGGTACCCTACACACTGCCCCAGGATTTCTCCCTCCTGATTAAGCAATACGAAATCCACTCCCCATGTGTCAATCCCCATATAAGCAGGTACTTTCCTCAGACGGGCACACTCCTTAAGCCCTGCTTTAATTTCTGACAGCAGTTTTTCCATATCCCAGTAGAGGCGGTCTCCTTCCTGTCTCATTCCATTCTGGAATCTGTACACCTCTTCCAGCATTAATTTACCGGCCTCTTTCCATGCAATTATCAGCCTTCCGCTGGATGCCCCGATATCTACTGCCAGGTAATATGTACTCATACAGATGTTCCTCCTGTTCCGCAAGGCTGCTCTATAATTTTGAAATTGCTTCCTGCTCAACGGACAGCCCTTTCTTAAATGTTTCTATAAATTTTTCGAAGCCTTCTATGTCTTTTGCATCTGGCTCCATTTTCATGCCTTCTTTACCGGCAAATACTTTATAATCCAGATAAGACTCCAAAGACTCATTGCCTGCCTTCTTTACCGCATAGGCCGCAAGAACAGCAATCCCCCATGCACCGCCTTCTCCAGCCGTCTCCATAACGGACACCGGGGCCTGCATAGCTGCTGCCATAATTCTCTGTCCGACCCCCGGTGTCTTAAACAAGCCGCCGTGTCCTAATATCTTGTCAATCTGAATCTTTTCTTCCTTCACAAGAATGTCCATGCCAATCTTCAGCGCCCCGAGTGCTGCATACAGATGAGTCCTCATAAAATTAGAAAGGTTAAACCTGCTGTCAGGAGTACGGACGAACAGTGGCCTTCCTTCGTCAATCGGTATAATATTCTCCCCGGAATAATATCCATAGGAAAGAAGTCCTCCACAGTCTGCATCGCCTTCTAGCGCTTTATTATACAGAACAGAGAATATCTGATTCATATCAGCCTTAATTCCCATCGCCTCAGAATATTCCCGGAACAGCGATACCCATGCATTCAAATCGGACGTGCAGTTATTGGCATGAGCCATCGCCACCAGGCTACCGTTCGGCGTAGTCACCATATCTATTTCTGTATGTACTCTCGACAGTTCCTTTTCCAATACAATCATTGCAAAAACAGAAGTTCCCGCCGACACATTTCCCGTGCGCTCCGCGACACTATTAGTGGCTATCATTCCAGTCCCCGCATCTCCTTCTGGCGGGCATACCGTAATTCCTGCCTCAAGCTCACCGGACGGGTCAAGAAGTTTTGCCCCTTCTTCCGTCAGAACTCCGGCATCCTCTCCCGCAGTCAGCACCTCAGGCATAATCTGGCGCAATTTCCACGGATATCCTTTCTCTTTAACCAATTCATCAAATTTCTGAACCATTCCCTCGTCAAAATCTTTTGCTCCGATATTAATCGGGAACATTCCAGAAGCATCACCGATTCCCAGAACTTTCCGGCCTGTCAGCTGCCAGTGGATATATCCTGACAAGGTAGTAAAATATCTTACGTCTTTCACATGGCTTTCCCCGTTTAAAATCGCCTGGTACAGATGTGCAATGCTCCATCTCTGCGGAACATTATATTGGAACAATTCTGTTAATTCACCTGCCGCCTGTCCGGTAATCGTATTCCTCCATGTACGGAATGGCACAAGAAGGCTGCCTGTCTCATCAAATGCCATATATCCATGCATCATGGCGCTAAAGCCTATTCCTCCTAATTTCCTAATTCCCGTTCCATATTTTTCCTTCACGCCGCGCGCCATATCCTGGTAACTTCCTTTAAGCCCTTCCCAGATATCTTCTAATGAATAAGTCCAGATATGGTTTTCCAACTTGTTCTCCCAGTCATAACTTCCCGTGGCAACCGGGACATAATTGTCATCAATAAGGACCGTCTTAATTCTCGTAGAGCCAAGTTCAATCCCGACAACTGCCCTGCCTTCTTCAATCACTTTCTTAACTCTTTCAGCATCTACGCCCACCTGTCATTCCTCCTTTTCTACAGCAATACTGCAATTAATTATTCTGCCCATAATAAGCATTCGCGCCGTGCTTCCGGTAATAATGCTTGTCCTGCAATTCCTGCGGGGCAGGCTTATTCTGCGGATTAATCATCTCACAGCGGGCGGCCATCTTTGCAACCTCTTCCAATACGACTGCATTGTGCACAGCCTCATGGGCGTTCTTCCCCCAGGTAAACGGGCCATGGTTCTTACACAAAACTGCCGGAGTGGCTACATAGTCCATGCCTCGTTTTTCGTATTCGTCAGCAATTAAGATTCCTGTATTCTTCTCGTATACCTCATCAATCTCCTCTTTTGTCAGATTTCTCACGCACGGAACGGAGCCGTACAGATAATCTGCATGGGTAGTTCCATAGCACGGAATATCCCTTCCTGCCTGTGCCCAGCTTGTAGCCCAGGACGAATGGGTATGTACAACTCCTCCGATGTTTGGAAAACGGTTATATAAAACTGCATGAGTGTCTGTATCGGAAGAAGGGTTATACTCCCCTTCCACTTTCTTTCCGTCCAGGTCTACCACTACCATAGTTTCCGGCGTAAGCTTATTATAATCCACTCCGCTTGGCTTAATGACAAACAACCCTTTCTCCCGGTCTATCCCGCTTACATTTCCCCATGTAAATGTCACAAGGCCATATTTGGGAAGAAGCATGTTCGCTTCATACACTTCCTTTTTCAGTTCTTCTAACATTACAAATGTCTCTCCTTTCATCTTTTTTCTTCTATCATACCAGAAACTGTCAAAAAGGAGTATCCCCTTTATCTATTTATATGATGATGTTGGAGTCAAATAGCATTCAGAAGCGCCTCCGGCCAGAAGTTGATTATCAATATTATAAACATTTATAAATATTTTTGATACTTTTCTTCCCTCTGCCGAAAGAAATAGAAGGGCTGAATATGAGCATTGAAGAAATCAGAACATATATGGACAATCCTAACCCAACAGATTTTATTAAAATTATTGATACGAAATCTGCTGAGATCAATCAGCAGATAAGAACACTGAAACAAACTCAAAGACTGCCTTCTGACAAGAAAAAACAAATTCAGTCATGCGAGCAAGAAAAGGACGGGCAATTTCGTATTATTGAATGCGAAGCAGTTAATCTCCCATATCAAAGACACATGGGGAATGAAGCAATGCTGTGCCGGAATAGGCAGTTATATTTCTGTCCATAAAGTTTTAAATCATGATTTCAGCCAATACGACGGCATTTTTACACCTTTATTAAATACAAAAAAGTCAAAAGACGTATTTATAAAGCCAAATGGACAATATCTCTGCGCTTATTTCAAAGACCCCTGGGATAAACTCCCTGATATATACATTTATTTCTCCGGGCAGGAACCCAAATTCACAGTTCCCTTACATTTCACGGGAACAGATTTCCAAAATAAAGTGTAGGAAATCCTCTGTACAATCCCATATGGAAAGACATCACTTATGGCAAAATAGCAAAACTGGCGGCTGACAGGAGGAGCCTTTCGCATATATCAGCACAAGCCATAGGAGGCGCTGTCGGGTATAACGGAATATCTGTTATCGTACCATGCCACCGTGTTGTAGGTGCAGACGGCAGCCTGACAGGCTATGCCGACGGAATTGATAAGAAAAGGAAACTACTGGCTTTAGAAAAGGCAGATATATTTTACCTCTTCGAAAATTTCCTTTATTTTCTGAATCTCCTTTATAGAAATAATCATAGGGATCATGATAGAAATATTTCCAAACGAACTGGCTCTAAGAAGAGCACGGAACTGGGTTTTAAAAATCCCCGGCCTGGTCAGGCAGATTCGGATGGCATGGTAGCCAAGCGCCGGATTTTCTTCCTCATCCAGTTCAAAATAGCCCGCCTGCTTATCCGCCCCAAGATCCAGCCGTTTTGCTTCTTTAACCTGTTCTTCATCGGGATTGATTATTCGTTCACCTTTATATCCGTCCATAATAACCATCTTCCCATGCCACTCCTTCTGAATAGGAACGGCAATAATTGCAGGAATGCCCATAGTCCTGGCAAGAATGTCGATCTCAGCAAACATGGAAGAGAAACTATTTCCCGTCACAGCCACTGCATATTCTGCATTCACCTGCTGCTGCGTTATCATATTCTCAACAGAACTACAGTAATCCTCGTCCTCCATCATCATCTGATGTACTTCAAAAATCGCGGCTCCCGACTCGCCTACTTCTTTAAGCGCCGTCTCATACAGTTCCTGCAGCTGCCCTTCTGCCTTTTCCCTGGCTTTTATTCTGCAAATTTTTAGAATCAAAATGGAATCACAGCCGCATTTTCCAGTTCTGTATCCTCTACAATAATTTCAATGTACGCTATCCCATTTTAGGCAAAAAGAAACCGCAACCCCTGATTTCTCAAGGATTGCGGAATATAATTAGATTTATATGATTCTAAATTATAAATTACTCAATGATTGTAGCAACTCTTCCTGATCCTACAGTACGTCCGCCCTCACGGATAGCGAAACGAAGTCCCTGCTCCATAGCAACTGGGTGAATCAGTTCGATTGTCATCTCTACGTTATCTCCAGGCATGCACATCTCAACGCCTTCTGGCAGGTTGCAGACACCTGTAACGTCGGTTGTTCTGAAGTAGAACTGTGGACGGTAGTTGTTGAAGAATGGAGTATGACGTCCACCTTCATCTTTGGTCAGAACGTAAACCTGAGCTGTAAACTTGCTGTGGCATGTTACAGAACCTGGTTTAACAAGAACCTGTCCTCTTTCGATCTCTGTTCTCTGAACACCACGAAGCAGAGCTCCGATGTTGTCTCCAGCCTGACCTTCGTCAAGAAGCTTACGGAACATCTCGATACCTGTTACAACAGTCTTTCTTGTCTCTTCTTTGATACCAACGATTTCAACTTCATCGTTTACATGAAGAACACCTCGCTCTACTCTACCTGTAGCAACTGTACCACGTCCTGTGATCGTGAATACGTCCTCTACTGGCATCAGGAATGGCTGGTCTGTAGCACGCTGTGGATCTGGAATGTAAGAATCTACTGCATCCATCAGTTCCATGATCTTGTCGCCCCATTCTCCTGAAGGATCTTCAAGAGCCTTAAGAGCAGAACCCTGGATAATCGGCGTATCATCGCCTGGGAACTCGTATTCATCAAGCAGTTCACGAATTTCCATCTCTACTAATTCAAGAAGTTCCTCATCGTCTACCATATCGCATTTGTTCATGAATACAACGATGTAAGGAACGCCTACCTGACGAGAAAGCAGGATATGCTCTCTTGTCTGAGCCATAACACCATCGGTAGCAGCTACAACAAGGATAGCGCCGTCCATCTGAGCAGCACCAGTGATCATGTTCTTAACGTAGTCAGCATGTCCTGGGCAGTCAACGTGTGCATAGTGACGCTTCTCTGTCTCATACTCAACGTGAGCTGTAGAGATTGTGATACCACGCTCCCTCTCTTCTGGAGCCTTGTCAATGTTTTCGAAATCTACAGCAGCGTTACCTGCAACTCTTTCGGAAAGAGTCTTTGTGATAGCAGCTGTTAAAGTTGTCTTGCCGTGGTCAACGTGACCGATTGTACCAATATTACAATGTGGTTTTGTTCTTTCAAATTTAGCTTTTGCCATTTTGAATATCCTCCTTAAATATAGCGCCTTTTCGGCATTTATAATTTTTTACGTTTGCTCGGCTATCTCTGATTATATTTCAAATCTATTTGTTTTTCAAGCCCTTTTACCATTTAATTAATCATTTTTAATGGATAATACTTTTTCCTGTACAGATTTCGGAACTGGCTCGTATTTCTCGAAGAACATGGAGTAATTTCCACGTCCCTGTGTTCTGGAGCGCAGGTCTGTAGAGTATCCGAACATCTCTGACAGCGGCACGTAAGCACGTACAATCTTTCCGCCGCCCAGGTCATCCATACCTTCCACGCGACCACGGCGAGAGTTGATATCGCCGATAACATCGCCCATATATTCTTCCGGCATCGTTACCTCAACCTTCATGATAGGCTCGAGAAGTACTGGAGCGGACTTCTTCATCGCATCCTTGAACGCTAATGATCCGGCAATGTGGAATGCCATTTCACTGGAATCGACTTCATGGTAAGAACCATCGTATACGTTAGCCTTAAGTCCAACTACCGGGAATCCTCCCAGGATACCGGACTTCATAGCCTCTTCGATACCTTCGCCTACTGCCGGGATGTATTCCTTCGGAATAGCTCCGCCGACAACAGTAGATTCAAACTTGTATGTCTCTTCTCCGTTAACGTCCATTGGCTCGAACTTAACTTTACAGTGTCCGTACTGTCCACGTCCACCTGACTGTTTTGCGTACTTGCTGTCCACGTCAACAGGCTTAGTGAATGCTTCTTTGTATGCAACCTGAGGAGCTCCAACGTTAGCCTCTACCTTGAATTCACGCAGAAGTCTGTCTACGATGATCTCCAGGTGAAGTTCTCCCATACCGGCGATGATAGTCTGTCCTGTCTCATGATCTGTATGAGCACGGAATGTCGGGTCTTCTTCTGCAAGTTTTGCAAGAGATTCTCCAAGTTTTCCCTGGGATGCCTTTGTCTTTGGCTCGATAGCCAGCTCGATAACAGGCTCCGGGAATTCCATGGACTCTAAGATAACCGGATGTCTCTCATCACAGATGGTATCTCCTGTAGTCGTAAACTTGAATCCGATCGCTGCGGCAATATCGCCAGAGTATACCTTCTCAAGTTCTTCCCTCTTGTTCGCATGCATCTGAAGGATACGTCCAACACGTTCCTTCTTGCCTTTTGTCGCATTCAGCACGTAAGATCCTGAATTGATGGATCCTGAATAAACTCTGAAATATGCCAGTTTTCCTACGAATGGGTCTGTCATAATCTTGAATGCCAGAGCAGAGAATGGCTCTTCGTCAGAAGAATGTCTCACTACTTCATTGCCATCCTCATCCACGCCAGTGATGGCAGGGATGTCTGTAGGTGCAGGCATGTATTCAACGACTGCATCCAGAAGTTTCTGAACGCCTTTATTTCTATATGCGGTTCCGCAGCATACCGGAACTGCCGTACACTCGCAAGTTGCTTTTCTGAGTACTTTCTTCAAGTCGTCAACAGATGGCTCGTTTCCTTCCAGATATTCCATCATAAGATCATCATCAAGATCGCAGATCTTCTCTACCAGTTCTGTGTGGTAAAGTTCTGCGTCATCCTGCATGTCTTCCGGAATATCTACAACGGAGATGTCCTCGCCCTTCTCATCATTGTAGATGTAGGCTTTCATCTCCATCAGGTCGATGATTCCCTTAAAATCATCTTCCTTGCCGATTGGCAGCTGAAGGCAGATCGCATTCTTTCCAAGTCTTGTCTTAATCTGTTCTACAGCATTGTAGAAATCTGCACCCAGAATGTCCATCTTGTTGATGAATGCCATTCTTGGTACATTGTATGTGTCAGCCTGACGCCATACGTTTTCTGACTGCGGCTCAACGCCGCCCTTAGCACAGAATACGCCTACAGCGCCATCCAATACACGAAGTGAACGCTCAACCTCTACAGTGAAGTCAACGTGTCCCGGGGTATCAATAATATTGATACGGTGCTCAAGAGCGCCTTTTTTCGGCTTTGTCTGCTCTTCCAGCGTCCAGTGGCATGTCGTAGCTGCAGAAGTGATCGTGATACCTCTTTCCTGTTCCTGCTCCATCCAGTCCATAGTAGCAGTACCCTCATGAGTATCACCAATCTTATAATTAACACCGGTATAATATAAGATACGTTCTGTCAATGTAGTCTTACCGGCATCAATATGAGCCATAATACCGATATTTCTTGTTCTCTCTAATGGATATTCTCTTCCAGCCAAGATTTTTTCCTCCTATATTATACGCAATTAGAAACGGTAGTGGGCAAATGCCTTGTTTGCCTCTGCCATCTTGTGCATATCTTCTTTCTTCTTTACAGATGCGCCTGTGTTGTTGGCTGCATCAAGAATCTCATTGGCCAATCTTTCTTCCATCGTCTTCTCTCCTCTTTTACGAGAATAGGATGTAAGCCAGCGAAGCGCTAAAGCCTGTCTTCTGTCTGCTCTAACCTCGATTGGTACCTGGTAGGTTGCTCCACCGATACGTCTTGCCTTTACCTCAAGTACTGGCATGATGTTGTTCATAGCCTCTTCGAATACTTCGATTGCCGGCTTGTCGGATTTTGCTGCAACCCTGTCAAATGCTCCGTATACAATCTTCTGGGCTACGCCCTTCTTGCCATCCAGCATGATGTTGTTGACAAGCTTGGTAACCACTTTGTTATTGTATAACGGATCCGCTAATACGTCTCTTTTTTGAGTATGTCCTTTACGTGGCACGGTTCTTCCCTCCTTAAACATGTTTGTGTAATTGTAAATGTTACACTGATTAATTCATCGGTACTCACATGTGTCTTTCTAATGATACTGTGTAGTGCACAGGACATTGATCTATATCCTTGCAACTTACTTAATCATAGTTCTGTTTGTGACTACATTTTCTTAACTAATGAACTTATTTCTTAGCGTCTTTTGGTCTCTTAGCACCGTATTTAGAACGTGCCTGCCTTCTCTTGGCAACACCTGCTGTGTCAAGCGTACCTCTAACGATATGGTATCTTGTACCTGGAAGGTCTTTTACTCTTCCTCCACGGATAAGAACAACGCTATGCTCCTGAAGGTTGTGTCCCTCTCCTGGAATGTAGCTTGTTACCTCGATACCGTTAGACAGACGTACTCTGGCGATCTTTCTAAGAGCTGAGTTCGGCTTCCTCGGCGTTGCAGTCTTAACTGCTGTACATACGCCTCTCTTCTGAGGAGCGGATTCATTCGTACTTCTCTTTCTTAAAGAGTTGTACCCTTTCTGAAGCGCTGAAGCGGTAGACTTCTTTACGGATGTCTGACGTCCTTTTTTTACTAACTGGTTAAATGTTGGCATTCTCTTTCACCTCCTACGATTATAATAAGTTGCTCATTCATTTTACCATGAATATGGGTGCACAAAAATACGATGCATCTTCATGCACGCTAAATTAGTGTATTACTATTCTTTACGGTTGTCAAGTGGTTTCTTGGCAATTTCCTTCTATTTTCCGCGGTTTTCTGCATTGGAAGGCCTTTATGGCCAGACATGCCAGGATAATTCCTGCCGCAACCCCCGCGCTGTCTATCATCACATCCCTGATCTGCCCGCTGCGCCCCGGCACGAACAACTGATGGAATTCATCGCTGGCTGCATAAACCGCTCCTATTAAAAAGCAGGCCGGCAGCTGGCGCTTCCATGGTTTCCTAATATCCAGGATGGCGCCTGTAAGCAGGATTCCGAGGATGGCATACTCCGAGGCATGGGCTGCCTTGCGGACAGGATAGTCGATCTTTGCCGCAAACGCCGCCTGCCTTTTTCCCGGCCACTCCTTATATTCTTTTATGACTGCCTTGCCAATCAGCATTCCCACAGATCTGCTCATCTCCTCCGAGTCTTCCGACACCTTGGCTGAAAATGAGAATATGACGATCATCCACAGGACTGCTGCCGCTGCAAATATTTTTCTTCGCATAGCTACCTTCTTATTATAATCCTAATACGTCCGCAATCGCTCCCATCTCTTCCAGCGCCACGTCAATCAAGTCGTCCAGGCTTAAGCCAGTAAACTCGATCGCTTCCATATAATCCCTGTTTGCTCCCGCCGCGAATCTTAGTTCATTAAAACGTTTCATCACGGACTTGTGCTTCACGCTGGCAATCTTCTTATCCGGATAGATCTGCGCTACCGCTTTGACGAACCCGCTCATGGGGTCTGCCGCCAACACCGCGTACTGAAGGGTGGTCTTCGCCTTCATGCCGCTCTTTGGGTTGTGGGAGCAGATGGCGTCAAAGAGAATCTTGTCGTCAATTCCTTCTTTCTTAAGTATCTCCACGGATGTGGGGCCGTGGACGCTCATGTCATGCTGCCAGTCGCACTGTTCCTCATCCAGGTCGTGCAGGAGCCCTACGATTCCCCAATACTCCACATCATCCGGAGCAAGCCTTTTGGCGAGGCCTCTCATAATCGCCTCAACCGCGTAGGAATGGGTGATGTAGTTCTCGCCCTTCATGTATTTCATCAATATCTCATGTGCCTGTTCTCTGTTCATCCTAACTTCCTCCTTTAAACATTCTTTCATATGTATGTTATTGTAGCACACATAATTTTGAATGTGAAGTTACAGAAAATGCAGAATTTGGCATTGCTTTTCCCCGCTTCCTTCCGTATAATCTTTAGAGGAATTACTGAAACTATACCTTTACATGAGAGGAACCTATTATGGAACTAACAATACATACCTTTATCATCGTATGCCCGCTTGTCTTCCTGGCTGGCATGGTAGACGCCATCGCAGGAGGAGGCGGGCTGATTTCCCTTCCCGCCTATCTGATCGCCGGATTGCCGTCCCATGCGGCTGTTGCCACCAATAAGATGTCGTCCCCATTTGGCACCGCGCTTGCCACCTACCGCTTCGCCCACAATCATCTGATCAATGTAAGACTAGCCGTCCCTTCCGTAATGGCGGCAATCATCGGCTCCTTCATCGGCTCCCATGTCTCTTTGATGGTGCCGGAAAAGGTCATGGCCTATGTGCTGGTGGCGGTTCTTCCCTTGTCCGCGTTCCTGGTATTAAATAAGAAGCTTTTCAATGACAAAGGATCCAACGAGGTTACCCTTAACAAACGCACCTATCTGACCGCGTCCATAGCCGCCTTCGTCATCGGCTGCTACGACGGCTTCTACGGCCCCGGTACCGGCACCTTCCTGATCATCGCGTTTACCGTATTCGCCAGGCTAAGCATCAAGACTGCCAACGCGCAGGCAAAGGCGATCAATCTCACGACGAATATTACCTCCCTGCTCATCTTCCTGCTCAATGGGCAGGTGATTATCTCTCTCGGCCTTGCCGCCGCGGCCTGCAACATGCTGGGAGGCTATATCGGAGCAGGCCTGGTCATGAAGAACGGCGCCCGGATCGCCAAGCCCAGCATTCTGTTCGTGCTGGTTCTTTTAGGCTTCAAAGTGGCTGGATTCTATTAGGATGATTCTCCGCCTTTCCTTTCAAGCAGCGAAAAACGGCAGTAAGAATACCGCCGATTTCCACTGATTCATTATTCTATTCTGCCTATAATCGGCAAATGTTATTCCATTTCCCGGTTATTTTATATCATCAATCGTCTTGGTATGGCAGCTGTGCACGCAACCGCTGCAGCCACAGCTGCATCCGCAGGCCCCCCCTGCCTTTTTCTTCTTCCACATGCTTCGTAGGACGAATACTACGATTGCAAGAATGATTCCTCCCAGGATAGTTGTTGATAATATACCGCTGATTGCTGCTAATGCCATATCATTCTCCCTCTTTCTATTATGCCTTCGCCTTTTTGGCGCGCACGCTTGATATATTTACATTTAGAGTGGCGCTTTCCTTATAGGGCCGCAGGAGCAGATACATAAATCCCGCCAATATAAGAATCGCTGCCACAGTGCCAATCGTGAAACCGCCGCCTGTAAGGAGGCTGCCGAACTGGAATACGCATAAGGACACCGCATAAGCCAGAAGCGTCTGATATCCGATCGCGAACCAGAACCACTTTGCATTGTTCATCTCCCGCTTGATCGCACCCATGGCTGCAAAGCAAGGCGCGCACAGAAGGTTGAACACGAGGAACGAGTACGCCGCTACAGCCGTCATGCTTGAAGCGAGAGTTCCCCATACTTCAGCCCCATCTTCCGCGACTTCCGCGAATCCATAGAGGATGCCAAAGGTTCCCACCACGTTCTCTTTTGCCACCAGCCCGGTGATAGCTGCCACTGCCGATTTCCAATCTCCCCAGCCAAGCGGCGCAAAGATCCACGCAATGCCTCTTCCGATCATCGCAAGGAAGCCGTCGCTTAAGTCTTCCACCATGCCGAAGCGTCCATCTGCCAGGCCAAAGTTGGAGGTAAACCAGATGAAGATGGTGGACAGTAGGATGATGGTCCCTGCCTTCTTAATGAAGGACCAGCCCCGCTCCCACATGCTTCTTAGCACGTTTCCCACAGTTGGCATATGGTAGGCCGGAAGTTCCATGACAAAAGGCGCCGGCTCTCCCGCGAACATCCTGGTCTTCTTCAGGATAATTCCCGAGCAGATGATTGCCGCGATCCCCACAAAGTATGCGCTAGGGGCAACCCAGGAGGCTCCGCCGAACAGCGCGCCCGCAATAAGGGCAATGATCGGAAGCTTGGCGCCGCACGGGATGAACGTGGTAGTCATGATGGTCATCTTGCGGTCCCGATCGTTCTCAATCGTTCTGGATGCCATGATCCCCGGCACGCCGCACCCTGTCCCGATCAGCATCGGGATGAATGACTTGCCGGACAGGCCGAACTTGCGGAAGATCCGGTCCATAATGAAAGCGACTCTTGCCATATAGCCGCACGCTTCCAGAAATGCCAGGAAGATAAACAGCACCAGCATCTGCGGAACGAATCCAAGCACCGCGCCCACGCCTGCTACAATTCCGTCAAGTATCAGGCTCTGAAGCCATCCCGCGCAGTTGACGGCGTCAAGGGCGTTGCCAATGATAACGGGAATTCCCAGAACATCCATTCCAAACAGGCGGAACCCATCTCCGAACAGCCCGTCATTGGCCCAGTCTGTCGCCCAGGCGCCTACCGTTGAGACAGACACGTAATATACGATCCACATCACAGCCGCGAATATCGGAAGCGCAAGCCACCGGTTTGTAACAATTCTATCAATCTTATCAGATGTCGTCAACTTTTCTTTCCGCGACTTTACAAGGCTGTCCCGGATTACAGATGTTATGTAGTTGTAACGCTCGTTCGTAATGATGCTCTCTGCGTCGTCATCATACTCCTTTTCCACGGCGGCAATGATATCTTCTACTTCTGGAACGTGTTTAAGCTGCTCCTCAATCTTGTCGTCCCGTTCAAACAATTTGATCGCGTAAAACCGCTTCTGTTCCTCCGGGACTTCTGTCAGCATCGTCTCAATCTCATCCAGGGCTGCCTCCACCTCAGGGGCGAATTCATGTACCGGCGACGCCGCGTCGTTCATCCTGGCAAGCCGCGCCGCTTTGGACGAGGCCTCTTTGATGCCTTCTCCTTTAAGAGCGGATATGGATACCACTTCGCAGCCTAATCTTTCAGACAGTATCTTCGTGTTGATCTGGTCGCCGTTTTTTTTCACCACGTCCATCATGTTGATCGCCATGACTACCGGTATGCCAAGTTCCATCAGCTGGGTACTCAGATACAGATTGCGTTCCAGATTGGTTCCGTCCACGATATTCAATATCGCGTCGGGACGCTGGCTGATTAAATAGTTTCTCGCAACCACTTCTTCTAATGTATATGGCGACAGGGAATAGATGCCCGGCAGATCTGTCACTGTGACATCCTTGTCGTCTTTTAGTCTTCCTTCCTTTTTCTCCACCGTTACCCCCGGCCAGTTTCCGACAAACTGATTGGATCCGGTGAGCGCGTTGAATAACGTAGTCTTTCCACTGTTCGGGTTACCGGCAAGCGCTATCTTCACTCCCATTTTCATTCCTCCTGTAATCTCTTTACTGTACTTCGATCATCAGAGCATCCGCTTTCCTTAAAGAAAGTTCATACCCCCGCACCGTCACCTCTACCGGGTCTCCCAGAGGCGCTACCTTTCTGACGAATACCTGGGTTCCCTTAGTAATGCCCATATCCATGATTCTGCGTTTTACCGCTCCTTCGCCGTGCAGTTTTACGACTGATACGCTCTGGTTGCATTTAATGTCTTTCAATGTCCGCATCCTTACCGCTTCCTCCTATATCATGATCTTATTCGCAATCCCTTTGCTGACTGCGACTCTGGAGTCTTTCACCTGGACAATGATGTTCCCCTCATTGCTTGATACGACTCTCACTTCCTCGCCTGTTACAAACCCCAGATTCTCAAGGAACCGCTTTACATCATCCCGTCCCTTGATCCGCTTGATTTCAGCCGTCTCTCCAGAATTCAGCATTGTCAGTGGCATCATGATCACTCCTCATCTATATTGATTTTGATTATCATTTACATTGGTATTATATGTCAATTGAGAGCCGTTGTCAATAGTGCATTTTATAATCTTGTTGGAATATTCACGGAAAAGCAAGGGGAAGAAGCATAAAAACGCTTCTTCCCCTTGCTTTTGAGGTAAATATATTACGAAATAAATTTTAAGAAATTGTCATGATAAATCTTCTTAAGGATCTCCGCCGACAGGCCCAGCCCATGCATCAGGCGTTCTTTGCCTTCCGTAAAATAATAGCCGTCGGGATAAAGGATATAGTCCCCTTTCTCTTCCAGAAAGCGGGTTGTCAACTCAAGCCTTGACCGGCTTTCTTCTATTGATAAGGGAATCGGCTCCTCGTAGATCAAAGACCTTGCGCCGATGTCCGTTCCAAAGCAGATCCGATTCTGGTACTTTGCGAAAAAGGCCTTCGCTTCCTTTTCCTGGTCGGAAAGGTTGAAGTATAACTCTATTCCAGGCGTTACATCCGTATGTACATTCGGATACTGGTCTAACATAGCGGCCAGCCTTCCTAAGTCTTTTGACAGGAAGAAGAAATGCGGAAACAGGATGCGAAGCCGTGGATGCCTCTTCAACACTTCCTGCATCTGCCTGTACTGCTCCTGATTATTTACATAGGTTTCGTCGTAAAACCATCCGGCTTTCCTGGCATATTCGGACACTTTGCTCTCATCCCAGAATTCTTCCGGGTCGTTCACATGCATGTATACCGGAATCTGTCGCTTCTCCAACACGTCCCAATATTCCTCCCAGATCTCGTCGTCAAAATCCGGAACAGGGTATTCCTTGCGTACGTTGGGCTTTCCCTCCAGCATCTTGATGCCATCGCAGCCCATTGTCATGAGACGGTCGATCTCGCCGGGAAGCGCTTCCGCCATCCGCCCCGGGGACAGGGAGAATATCCTTCTGTCCAGCCCTCCGAATATGTATACCGGCACGCTGCTTTGTCGCTTGAATGAGAAAGCATCCTCTTCCACCGGAATCTTTCCGCCTTTTGGAATGCACTGAAGCGCCACGCCGCTTAAGCCGTAAGCCTCAATTATGTACTGGAGCCTCTCAGCCTCCAAACTTTCTGCATAGTGAATGTGTCCATCAATCATCTTAGTATTCCACCTCTACTGGAAGGCCTGTATCTGCGGATTCGTGGATAGCAATGATCGCCAGCGCCGTCTTTCTCGCGTCTTCCAGCGTCACCCGGAACTCCCTGCCGTCTACCAGACGGTCCACGAAATCACGGATGCTTTCATAAGACAGTCCCTTGCAGCGGTCGAATACCATATTGGATACAAGTATATCCGGCACGCTTGCCTTCTCTTCTGTCACCTCTTCAATCAGATTGTGGCTGGAAAGATCCAGGCTGATCATGCCTTCCGTGCACATGACGCTGCAGCGGAAATCATTAATATTGCGGTTGCCGTTGGGCGTCACCCACCCGTTTTCCATATGGGCCACTCCGCCCTTCTCAAATTCAATGGTCGTCAGATAGATGTCCGGGGTATCCACGCCTAATTCCTTTAATATGCCTTCTTTTTTCACAGAATACACCCTTTTAACCTCGTCGTCAAACAGCCATCTGAGGGAATCCAGGCTGTGGCTTCCTAAGAACCACAGGATAGAAGATTTGGAGGCCCATGACAGCATGTCTGTGGCCACCCACTTTACGTCGCTGTGACGGATATAGGCAGTATATGGCGTCCCCAGCTTGCCGGAGGAGATTTCCTGCTTTGCCGTATTAAACGGGGGATTCCAGCGGTTGTGCAGATCCACCATGCAGCGCACCTGGTTTCTGTTGACCGCCTCGCAGATCCTTGCGATATCTTCCTTCGTGGTTGCCAGCGGCTTCTCGATCAGTATATTCTTTTTTGCGTCTGCCATGGCCACCGCGATATCCGCATGGGCAAAGTCAGGGGTAACGATCGCAACCGCGTCCACTTCCTCATCCGCCGCCAGGTCATGGTAGTCCGTATATACTTTGCGGATGCCATATTTGTCGGCTATGGCCCGCGCTCTTTCTTCATTCATGTCGCAGATGGCCACCGGATCCGCAAACAGATGCTCCGCATAGATGGAGGCATGTGTCTCGCCCCAGGTTCCGGCACCTACGATGCCCATTCTAATCTGTTTCATTTCCATGATTATTCATCCTCTTTTCTTTCCATTATTGTTTCACTGCTCCGGCAGTCATTCCGCCCACCAGATGCTTCTGAAGCGCCAGGAACAATATGACTACAGGTATCGTGATCAGAACCGCCCCGGCCATAAGCGTTCCCCAGTTGGTAGCGTACTGCCCCTGGAAACTGGCAATTCCGATTGGCAGCGTCCAGTTCTCATAACTCTTCATAAATGTGCTTGCAAACAGGTACTCATTCCATCCAGTGATGAAAGAGAACAGCCCCGTGGCTACCAGCCCCGGAATGGTAAGGGGCATGACCACGGTAGCGAAGCACCGGAATCTTCCGGCACCGTCTACCTTTGCCGCCTCCTCAAGGGATACCGGTATGGAATCGAAGAACCCCTTCATCATCCAGGTACAGAATGGTACAGAGAATGTAGCGTAAGCCATGACCAGTCCCATCCTGGTATCCAGAAGCTGCATGTTGCCCATGATAATATAAAGCGGTATGATCAGCAGCGATCCCGGAAGCACCTGGGTTGTCAGTATGATGTAGGAAAGCGCGTTCCTGCCCCGGAACCGGAATCTTGAGATTCCGTAGCCTCCCAAAGCAGCGATTACCATGGAAAACAGCGTGGTAAGCAACGATACGATGACACTGTTCACCGTCCACTGCATGAAGTCGAATGTGGTGGACTTGGTGGTGAGCATCTCTTTATAGCCGTTAGCCGTCGGATTCTTCGGTATGAAGCTTGGCGTGCTGCTGTACACTTCCTGCGCCGGCTTGAAGGAGGTGGATATCATCCATATAAATGGAAATAGCGCAAATATGCATACGAGGATCACCAGGATTACCGTTATTATTTTTCTGCCGTTTTTCTTTTTCATGCCTCATCCTCCCCTCGATTCACAACCTTGAAATAGAAGAATGTAAATACCAGCGATACCAGCAGCATGAGCATTCCTGCGGCAGCGGCCTTACCAAAGTCAAAGTACTTAAATCCGGTCTGCTGCACATAGATCGTCAACAATTCCGTCGCCCTTGACGGCCCGCCCTTGGTCAATACATAGGCGATCGCATAGTCCTTGATCGTCCAGATGATCAGCAGCAGGAATACGATGGTAGATACTGACTTGATGGATGGAACCGTAATGTAGCGTATCTTCTGGAACGTGGTCGCCCCGTCAATATCTGCCGCCTCATACAGGTCTGAAGAGACGCTTTGCATGCCCGCCAGGAGCATGATCGCCACGAAGGGGAATCCCTTCCATATGTTGACAACCATTGCTGCTGGCAAGGCAACCGAGACATCCTGCAGATATGCGATGTTCTTCGACAGGATTCCCGCATTGTTCAGCAGGAAATTAATGATTCCATAGTCCTGGTCGTACATCAGAATCCAGACCAGGCATGCTACGACTTCCGGAACGGCCCATGGGATGATGATCAGCGCCCTGGCAAGTCCTCTTCCAAGAAATTTGGTATTCAAAAGCAATGCCGTTATGAATCCCAGTACATATCTTCCCAGCACGGTCACCACGATATAGATCAGCGTTACCTTTACGGAATTGAAGAAATAATCATCCCCCAGCACTGCATGATAGTTCTTTAGGCCCACAAAATAATTTCCGGCTGAGGACGGTTTCGCTATGTAATAATACTGGAAGCTCATGATCGCCGCCTTTACGATGGGAACGATGAGAAATACCAGGATGATCAGAAGCAGCGGTACCAGAAAGGCATAGGGCTCCATTTTCTTTTTCATTTTTCTCTTTTTACTTATGTTCATCTATGGACCACTCCCTGTGTAGTTTTCTTATTCCTGCCTGCTCATTACTTCCTCGATCTGCTTCTGCGCATTATCCATCTCGGTCTGTACGTCTGCCGCCTGCTCTGAGAACATCTTCTGCGCCGCATCCAGCATTACCTGGGAGATCTCTCCTAACTGGGCAATGTTCGGGTCTGCGATCAGTTCTGCATAATTATTCTGCATGAAGCCTACGATGGCATATTCCAGCTCGTGATTCTTGATGTACTCGTCGCTGGTAGAGTAATCGGTGTTGCTTGGGATCATTCCACAGTCCGCGATCAGCGCCTGAGCCTCGTCCGTAGTCATCCACTCCAGGAATGCGTATGCTTCATCCGGATGCTCGCAGTTCTTGCTGATCATGGTTACCAGCGGATAGTTGGTCGGATTTGGCTTATAGGTTTCTCCCTCATATGCCACATCAAATTGTGGAATGATTCCGATATCATCCATCAGGGACTCATCTCTTTCCTTGGACATTCCCACGAACCATGGGCCATCCATGTTGAACGGAACTTCGCCGTTCCAGAACATCTCTCTGGAATCCTTCTTATCGGTTACCAGCTTCGCAGCCTTGTCCTTCAGTATGAAGTCCTGCCACCACTGGGCTGCCCATACGTTTTCAGGCGCATTGACATTGACATTATCCGCCGTATATGGCTCTGACTCTCCGTTCGGGAAGTACAGTCCGCCGGATACCGGCCTTGCGATCAGACGGCTCCACTCGCTTACGGTAAACGCGTGAGTTCCGGACACGACGCCCATGGCGTACTTGCCGTCTTTCGTGAACTTTGCGCATGCCTTACGGAAATCTTCCTGTGTCTTGATGGACTCTGGATCGATTCCTGCATCCTCAAGCATGGATTTGCGGTAGAAGATGCCTGTGGTTCCCCATGCATAACTGGAGATCGCCAGCGTTTCTCCATTCACGTCGCACATATCTTGTCCTACCAGCTTTCCCTTCAATTCATCGCTCATGTAGTCTGACAGATCGATGAATGTGCCATCCTCCCTGATGGCATGATAGGTGGAGATGTTCTCCGGATATACCTGGATCATGTCGCTTTCGTTGTTCGCCAGGATCTCTGTCGTGATATTGTCCCAATATCCGTCATATCCTGCGCCTAAGATCTCGATCTCAACGTCCGGGTTTTTCTTGTTGTAAGCCTCCAGCAATGCATCGATCGCCTTCTGGTGTGGCTCCTCTACATACACGGATGTGGAAAATGTAAGTTTGATCTTCCCGTCGTTCTTGGCCTCCCCTTTATCTTCCTTTTTGCTGCCGCATGCAGATAATCCTGCAACCATAGCAACGCACAGCAGCACCGAGAGTAACCGCATTCTTTTTTTCATAACCTTTCCTCCTCTTTTCTAATAGGTTTCCTCTGATTAAAATTATATAAATTTCTACTTTTATATAAAATGTAAATTCCTCAGTTTAAGTGTGTTATTTTATGAGTTTTTTACATTTTATCTGATAAATGCATTTTCCCAGCCTCATCGTTTGATATTTTCTTAACATTTCCGCATATCTATTGCAAATCTCCCTCAATCATGTATACTTAGACATGCGTAAGCACGCCCGCCTCGTAGAGGCATGCATTACGGAAAGGAGGAGTTTTAGTGTACAAAGTAATTATAATCGATGATGAGCCTTGGACAATTGTAGATATTGAGCAGACATTTGCACTAGATGATATGGGATTTGAGATTATTGACTCCTTCCGTACGCCGCAAAAAGCGCTGCCCGCAATCGTGGCAAAGAAGCCGGATCTTGTCATTACCGACATCCGGATGCCGGGCATGACGGGGCTGGAACTGATGCAGAAGGTCAGGCAGCAGCATATCAGCTGCGAATTCATCGTCGTCAGCGGATACAGCGATTTCTCCTACGCCAAGGAAGCGATTGCCTATGGAGTCGCCGGATATTGCCTGAAGCCTCTGAACCCCGACGAGACGGCCCTGTGCCTGAAAAGAGTCCGGGAATCCCTGGATAAGCGCGGCGCTGTCCCGGGACTTCCTACCTACATTGACAATAATTTCGAGAAAATATTGAACTATATGAACACTCATTTTTCGGAAAAAATAACCTTGAAATCTTTGGCCGCGGAGTTTGATATGAATCCCAATTACTGCTGCTCCCTATTCGCCAAATACTTGGACAAGACCTTCTCCCAGCATTTGACGCAGCTGCGGATAAACGAGGCCCAGTCTCTCCTTAGGAACAGTTCCTATTCCCTGGAGCAGGTAGCCTCCCTGGTTGGCTATAGCGACTACTTCTACTTCAGCAAAGTCTTTAAAAAGCAGTGCACCTACTCCCCCAAGGAATACCGCAAACTATTCTCAGCCACAAAGGAGAGCAGCCAATGAAAAAATCCTTATCAAGCCAGTTTGTCGCCATTCTTCTGATCCCGCTCATCCTGATGCTGGCAACCAATTACTATATTATCACAGAGATCCGAAGGGATCAGAGCCAGAGCCTGAAACGCTATTGCAGCACTACTCTCGACAACATCGAGATCAATATTGCCTCTATGGCAACCAGCATGAAGAAGACCTCCACCATGTTCTCTTCCAAGCAGGAGACCCAGTCCTATCTTCAAAGCGCCTCCAGGGACACCCATCAGCTGCAGCGTCAGTCTTTCTCTGACTTGATCGGCATGTCCCAATCCTACACGCCGGATCTTGTGGACATCATCGTATGGGATAAGAATTCGCCAACCAGCATGATCAGCTATATTCCCGCCGACATGGAGAACTTTACCGTAGAGCGTTTTCGCAACTCTGCCATGAACAAGCAGAGTTACTTTGAGTTCTATATACAGCCTGCCACCCGCGAGCCTTTCCTGATGTATTTCAGCCCCGTTTTTATGACCACATTTTCGGAGGATTTTGGAAAATATATCGGGAACATCGCGATCATCTGCAAGACGGAGACCCTGAGCAAGCTGGTGAACTCTACCTTCGACATGCAGCTGCAGATCAAGGATGAGACAAGCAAGAGAATCTTATATTCCAATAATTATTCCCTGCCAGCGCCGGAAGCATCCAATCCAAAGATTTACGAAGAGACGCTTCGCATTCCCAATAGCAATTTGTCTGTGGACGGCACGGTATACCAAAGCCAGGTCAGCCTCCTCAATGACAGCAGGTCTGGCCCCCTTATACTGTTCGCGCTGCTGTCTCTATTCTACCTGGCCTATATTGCCTTTGCCGTGCACCACATTATAATCAGGCCTATCCATAAACTGAATCAGGAAATTGAATCCATTGACTATGAGCATGACAAGCCGCAGATACGCACTTCGCTCAAGAATGAGATCGGCTCCATCGCCTCCCATGTAAATGCGCTGCTAGAGAGGGTTTTCTCTCTCAACCAGCACAATATAGCCTCCCAGGCAAGGCTGTATGAGATGGAGCTGAGCAAAAAGCAGACGCAGCTCTATGCCTATCAGAGCCAGATTAATCCACATTTCCTCTACAACATGCTCCAGTGTATGAGAGGTATCTCCCTGATGCACGGAATCCAGGAGGTCGCCCAGATCTGCACCAACATGGCAGACCTGTTCCGCTATTCTATTAAGGGGGCATTTCTGGTATACCTGGAAGACGAGCTGAGTATTGTAGACAAATATCTCTATATGATCCGGGTGCGTTTTCAGGATAAGATCACTTACAGCCTGGAGATTGCCGAGGATACGAAAAAGTGCAAGATACCCAAGATGATTCTGCAGCCATTGGTGGAGAACTCCATCTTCCATGGCCTGGAATCCATCGAAGATAATGGCTTCATTTATATACGGACCTTCCGGGAGGGAGACGGCCTGTTCATTACCATCCAGGATAATGGCATCGGGTTTGACGAAGCCACATTAAAGGAACTGGAAGAACTGCTGTCCCAGGATATTCCCAGCGACATCAATGCCACCTTCAACGAAGCCAAAGGCCTCGGCATCATCAATATCCACAATAAGATCCGCCTATATGAAGGGACAGAATATGGAATCAGCATTCTAAGCAGGCCGTCTGATACCCTGGTCACCATCCGCCTGAATGCCAGGCAGCCAGATGACTCCTGATATTACAAAAGCCTCCAGGCAGTTCCTTAATCCAACTGCCTGGAGGCATAATATTTCCCTATATAGCCCAGCGCCTTATCCTATCCATCGTTCTCAGTTTTATCTTAACGTACAGGTCTTAATTGTTACATCCAGGGCCTTCTATCGTCTTTATTCTTCTACTGTTTCGAGTTCTTCTTCTACTTCTACTTCCTCAATGTCCTCATCAAGAACGATGTCGTCATCCAGGGATAACTCCGTATCCAGCTTGATGTCACGGTATTTTCTCATGCCGGTACCAGCCGGTATATGCTTACCAATGATGACGTTCTCTTTCAGGCCAATCAGCGGGTCAACCTTGCCCTTGATCGCTGCTTCCGTAAGAACCTTGGTGGTCTCCTGGAAGGATGCGGCTGACAAGAAGGAGTTGGTTGCCAGAGATGCCTTAGTAATACCAAGCATGATCTGCTCTCCAGCTGCGGGCTCTTTCCCCTCTTTTTCAAGTTCATTATTTACATCTTCGAAGATCAGCCTGTCAACGTTCGTTCCCGGCAGGAACTCTGTATCTCCGGCTTCCTCGATGCGAACCTTCTTCAGCATCTGGCGCACGATAACCTCGATATGCTTATCATTGATCTCAACACCTTGCAGACGGTATACGCGCTGTACTTCCTGGATCATGTAATCCTGTACCGCACGCAGTCCCTTGATCTTAAGGATGTCATGCGGATTAACGCTACCTTCGGTCAACTCGTCGCCGGCTTCCAGTTCCGCGCCGTCCTGAACCTTGATCCTGGAACCATAAGGAATCAGATATGCCTTAGATTCGCCCGTCTCATGGTTGGTTACAATAATTTCGCGCTTCTTCTTCGTATCATTAATATTGGCCGTTCCCGCAAACTCTGTGATAATCGCAAGTCCCTTCGGCTTTCTTGCCTCAAACAACTCTTCGACACGAGGAAGACCCTGTGTGATGTCGTCACCGGCAACGCCTCCGGTATGGAACGTACGCATGGTCAGCTGGGTACCCGGCTCTCCGATAGACTGGGCAGCAATGATGCCGACAGCCTCTCCCACCTGTACCGGCTCTCCGGTCGCCATATTGGCTCCGTAGCACTTCGCGCAGACGCCGCTGTGGGATCTGCAGGTGAGGATGGTACGGATCTTGATCTTGGTCAATGGCTGGCCCTTTTCATCCACGCCCTTCTTCATAATGAGTTCCGCGCGCTTCGGCGTAACCATATGGTTTGCCTTCACCAGAACGTTTCCATCCTTATCAACGATATTCTCGCACAGGTAGCGTCCTGTAATACGCTCCTGCAGGCTTTCAATCTCTTCATTTCCATCCATGAACGCCTTTACATACATTCCAGGAATTTCGGCTCCCTTTTCTACGCAGTCTACTTCATGGATGATCAGTTCCTGGGATACGTCAACCAGACGCCTGGTCAGGTATCCGGAATCGGCTGTACGCAGGGCCGTATCTGACAGACCTTTACGGGCTCCGTGGGCAGACATAAAGTACTCCAATACGTCAAGTCCTTCACGGAAGTTAGACTTGATCGGCAATTCAATGGTACGTCCCGTTGTATCCGCCATGAGTCCACGCATTCCGGCAAGCTGCTTGATCTGCTTATCAGAGCCACGAGCTCCGGAATCGGCCATCATAAAGATGTTGTTATATTTATCAAGACCGGACAGCAGCGCCTCGGTAAGGGCATCGTCCGTCGCTTTCCAGGTCTCTACGACCTCCTTATAACGCTCTTCCTCCGTAATCAGGCCACGCTTAAAGTTCTTCGTAATCTTATCCACCGTATCCTGCGCCTGCTGGATCATCTCCGGCTTCTGCGGAGGCACGGTCATATCGGAAATAGATACGGTCATGGCTGCTCTTGTAGAATACTTGTATCCAATGGCCTTTACCGCATCCAGCACTTCTGCCGTCGCTGTAGAGCCATGGGTATTGATAACTTTTTCAAGGATCTGCTTTAACTGTTTCTTGCCTACATGGAAATCGACTTCCAGAAGAAGCTTGTTCTCTTCTACTTCACGGTCTACAAATCCAAGATCCTGCGGAATGATCTCATTAAAAATGAATCTTCCCAGCGTAGACTCGATGGTTCCTGACACTTCTTCTCCGTCCGGCATAACCTTTGATACGCGCACCTTAATGCGTGAATGCAGGGTGATCGCCTCGTTCTCATAAGCAAGGATTGCTTCATTCACACTCTTGAATGCTTTTCCTTCTCCCTTTGCGCCAGGCCTTTCCTGCGTCAGATAATAGATTCCAAGCACCATATCCTGTGAAGGAACGGCAACCGGTCCGCCGTCTGACGGCTTCAGAAGGTTGTTCGGTGACAGAAGCAAGAAGCGGCACTCTGCCTGAGCCTCTACGGAAAGCGGAAGATGGACCGCCATCTGGTCTCCGTCAAAGTCGGCATTGTAGGCCGTACATACCAATGGATGCAGCTTGATAGCCTTGCCTTCTACCAGGATCGGCTCAAATGCCTGGATTCCCAGCCTGTGGAGCGTAGGGGCACGGTTCAGCATAACCGGATGCTCCTTGATCACGTCTTCCAGAACATCCCATACTTCCGGCTGGAGTCTCTCTACCATCTTCTTGGCATTCTTAATATTGTGGGCGGTTCCATTCTGAACCAGTTCTTTCATAACGAATGGCTTAAACAGCTCGATCGCCATCTCTTTTGGAAGCCCGCACTGGTAGATCTTAAGTTCCGGCCCTACGACGATAACGGAACGTCCGGAATAGTCAACACGCTTTCCAAGCAGGTTCTGACGGAAACGTCCGGACTTCCCTTTCAGCATATCTGACAGTGACTTAAGCGCCCGGTTGCCAGGTCCGGTAACCGGACGGCCGCGGCGGCCGTTGTCGATCAGCGCGTCCACCGCCTCCTGCAGCATTCTCTTCTCGTTTCTTACGATAATGTCCGGAGCGCCTAATTCCAGCAGGCGTTTCAGACGATTGTTCCTGTTGATGATCCTTCTATACAGGTCATTCAAGTCAGACGTCGCGAAACGTCCGCCGTCAAGCTGTACCATTGGACGCAGATCCGGCGGAATTACCGGGATTGCCGTCATGATCATCCATTCAGGCTTGTTGCCTGACTCGCGGAAGGCTTCCACGACTTCCAGACGCTTCACGATTCTCGCGCGCTTCTGTCCGGTCGCTCCTTTAAGCCCTTCCTGCAATTCTGTATATTCTTTATCCAGGTCGATGGATTCCAGAAGTTCCTTAATGGACTCGGCACCCATTCCTACACGGAAAGAACTGCCCCATGCTTCTCTGGCCTCCTGGTATTCCTGCTCGGATAACACCTGCTTATACTGAAGGTCTGTCTTGCCCTTATCCAATACGATATAGGACGCGAAATACAATACCTTCTCCAAGGTTCTCGGAGAAAGATCCAGGATCAGTCCCATACGGCTTGGAATTCCCTTGAAGTACCAGATATGCGATACCGGAGCCGCAAGAGCAATATGCCCCATACGCTCACGTCTCACGCTTGCTTTTGTGACTTCAACGCCGCAGCGGTCGCAGACTACGCCTTTATAGCGTATCTTCTTATACTTTCCGCAATGGCACTCCCAGTCTTTGCTAGGCCCGAATATCTTCTCGCAGAATAATCCGTCCTTTTCCGGCTTCAGGGTTCTATAGTTAATCGTCTCAGGCTTCGTGACTTCTCCTCTGGACCACTCCAAAATCTTCTCAGGTGATGCCAAACCGATCTTGATCGCATCAAAAGTCATTGGCTGATATGATTGTTCCTTATTGTTTTCTGGCATACTGGCACCCCTTCCTATTCTTCATCTGACAAATCATCTAATTCAAAATTATCATCATCAGTTTCTTCAAACTCAATCTCGAAGTCGTCCTCTTCCGGCTCTTCTTCCACATCCACAAGTTCTTCCCCCTGGAATTCCTGTTCCGTGTAGCCTTTTGCCCCCAGGTCGTCTTCCTGATGATATTTTCTGTCTCCCTCTATCAGCGAGCGAAAATCTGTCTCTCCCATGTCGACAGTCTCCATGATCTCTACTTCCGTATTATCATCTCTGAGCACGCGCACATCCAGTCCCAATGACTGCAGTTCCTTCAACAGTACCTTGAAGGATTCCGGGATTCCCGGCTCCGGTATATTCTCGCCCTTGATGATAGCTTCATAAGTCTTTACACGTCCGATGACGTCGTCAGACTTCACAGTCAGGATCTCCTGCAGCGTGTAGGATGCTCCATACGCCTCCAGAGCCCAAACTTCCATCTCTCCGAAACGCTGTCCGCCAAACTGGGCCTTTCCTCCTAACGGCTGCTGCGTTACCAGAGAATATGGTCCTGTGGAACGCGCGTGAATCTTATCATCAACCAGATGATGCAGTTTCAGGTAGTGCATGTGTCCGATGGTAACCGGGCTGTCGAAATACTCGCCGGTACGTCCATCGCGCAGACGAACCTTGCCGTCTCTGGATATCGGAACGCCCTTCCACAGTTTTCTGTGCTCTCTATTGTCAGACAGATACTGAAGCACTTCCGGAAGCAGTTCTTCCTTATGTTTTGCCTCAAACTCTTCCCAGCTTAAGTTGACATAATCATTTGCAAGGTCAAGCGTATCCATAATATCATTCTCATCCGCCCCGTCAAATACAGGCGTGGCAATGTTAAATCCTAATGCTTTGGCAGCCAGTGACAGATGGATCTCCAATACCTGCCCGATATTCATACGGGAAGGCACGCCAAGAGGGTTCAGCACGATATCTAACGGACGTCCGTTCGGCAGGAACGGCATATCCTCAACCGGAAGCACACGGGATACTACACCCTTGTTACCGTGACGTCCTGCCATTTTATCGCCGACAGAGATCTTTCTCTTCTGGGCGATATAGATTCGTACTGCCTGGTTCACTCCCGGAGACAGTTCATCTCCATTATCTCTCGTAAATACCTTTGCATCTACGACAATACCATACTCTCCATGGGGCACCTTCAGGGATGTATCCCTTACTTCGCGCGCCTTCTCGCCGAAGATTGCGCGAAGCAGCCTCTCTTCTGCAGTCAGTTCGGTCTCTCCCTTAGGAGTTACCTTTCCTACCAGGATATCGCCGGCACGCACCTCTGCGCCGATACGGATGATTCCTCTCTCATCCAGGTTCTTAAGGGCATCATCGCCCACTCCCGGAATATCGCGGGTAATCTCTTCTGGTCCCAGCTTGGTATCACGGGCCTCTGCCTCATATTCCTCGATATGCACGGAAGTATAGACATCTTCCTGCACCAGTCTCTCGCTTAACAGGACGGCATCCTCATAATTGTAGCCCTCCCAAGTCATGAAGCCGATCAGCGGGTTCTTTCCAAGAGCCATCTCTCCATTGGAAGTAGACGGACCGTCTGCGATCACGTCCCCTGCCTCAACCCGGTCGCCTTTGAATACGATCGGCCTCTGGTTGTAGCAGTTGCTCTGGTTGCTTCGAAGGAACTTGATCAACTTATATCTCTTCAGATTGCCGTCATCCTGACGGATCGTAATCTCGGTGGACGTAGAGCGCTCTACTACGCCGCCAGTTTCCGCGATCACGCATACGCCGGAATCAACCGCAGACTTTTCTTCCATACCGGTCCCCACTACAGGAGCCTCCGTCATAAGAAGCGGCACTGCCTGACGCTGCATGTTGGATCCCATCAGCGCACGGTTGGCATCGTCATTTTCCAGGAAAGGAATCAGCGCCGTAGCCACTGAGAATACCATCTTCGGAGAAACGTCCATATAGTCGAACATTCTTCTCTCATATTCCTGGGTCTCATCACGGTAGCGGCCAGATACGTTCTTATGGATAAAATGTCCTTCCGCATCCAGAGGCTCGTTGGCCTGTGCCACGTGGTAATTGTCTTCCTCATCGGCAGTCATGTATACGACTTCTTCTGTAACTACAGGATTGGCCGGATCGTCATGGTTGATCTTGCGGTATGGCGCCTCGATAAAGCCATACTGGTTAATCCTTGCATAGGTGGCAAGGGAGTTGATAAGACCGATGTTCGGGCCTTCAGGCGTCTCGATCGGGCACATTCTTCCATAATGAGAATAATGTACGTCACGCACCTCGAATCCGGCCCGGTCTCTTGACAGACCGCCAGGACCCAGGGCAGACAGACGTCTCTTATGGGTCAACTCGCCAAGCGGGTTATTCTGATCCATGAACTGTGACAGCTGGGAAGAGCCGAAGAACTCTTTTACAGCAGCCGTCACAGGCTTGATGTTGATCAGCGACTGCGGAGAGATGCCTTCCAGATCCTGGGTCGTCATCCTCTCCCGTACCACTCTTTCCAGTCTGGAAAGACCGATTCTGTACTGATTCTGTAATAATTCTCCTACGGAGCGAATACGTCTGTTACCAAGGTGGTCGATATCGTCATCATTGCCAAGCCCATATTCCAGATGAATATTATAGTTAATGGACGCCAGGATATCCTCTTTCGTAATATGCTTAGGAATCAGGTCATGGATGTCTCTCTTGATCGCATCCTTTAATTCGTCAATATCGCCGGCAGTCTCTTCCAGGATGCCAGCAAGAACCGGGTAGTATACCAACTCGGTAACCCCTACTTCCTTCGGGTCAACGTCTACAATGGAGGTAATGTCAACCATCATATTGGAAAGGACTTTGATATTTCTCTCTTCATCCTCTCTTTCAATCCACACATATGGAACTGCCGCGTTCTGGATCTGGTCTGCCAGTTCCCTGGTCACCTTCGTGCCAGCCTCGGCAATCACCTCTCCTGTCAGAGGGCTTGCAACGTCTTGTGCAAGGATCTGGCCTGTAATACGGTTCTTAAGCGCCAGTTTCTTATTAAATTTATATCTTCCTACTTTCGCGAGGTCATAACGTCTAGGATCGAAGAACATGCTGGTAATCAGGCTCTCTGCACTGTCTACCGCCAAAGGCTCGCCCGGGCGGATCTTCTTATAGAGTTCCAGAAGACCTTCCTGATAATTGGTTGCGGCATCCTTCTCAAAACTTGCGATAATCTTCGGCTCTTCGCCAAAAAGTTCCACAATCTCCGGATTCGTGCCAAATCCCATAGCACGGATCAATACAGTAATCGGCACCTTCCTTGTTCTATCTACACGTACATAAAAAACGTCATTGGAATCCGTCTCATATTCCAGCCATGCTCCCCGGTTCGGAATCACAGTCGATGAATACAGTTTCTTACCTACCTTATCATGCGCGATCGCATAGTAAATGCCCGGCGAACGAACCAATTGGCTTACGATTACACGCTCTGCCCCGTTAATTACGAAAGTACCGGTGCTGGTCATCAGCGGCAGGTCGCCCATGAATATTTCATGCTCATTGATTTCGTCTGTTTCTTTGTTGTGAAGTCTTACTCTTACCTTAAGTGGCGCAGCGTAAGTCGCATCACGTTCTTTACACTCTTCAATCGTGTACTTCACGTCATCCTCGCACAAAGTAAAATCAACAAATTCCAGGCTTAAGTGACCACTGTAGTCAGCAATCGGGGAAATATCATCAAATACTTCTTTTAACCCCTCATCCAGAAACCACTGGTAAGAGTCCTTCTGGACCTCAATCAGGTTCGGCATCTGAAGAACTTCTTTTTGTCTGGAATAACTCATGCGTGAACTTTTTCCGCTTTTGATGGGACGAATTCTGTTTTTCTCCATATTGACGTTTCACTCCTCATATATTTTTTGGTTGGGCTACGAGATGCCCATAACAAATTGCCTAAATCACCGGAAACAGCCCCTAAGAGCCGATCCCCTGCGATATCATGGCATAAGTTTCCACAATAGCGCATTTTTTACTATATCACATAGAATTCGGGCTTGTCAACAGCTAATATAAATTTCCCTTCCTTTCATAAGAGTTTTGCCACGAACGCCTAAATTAAATCATTCCGTTATGGCCGCAACAATTATATTAATATGGAAGAAATAGACTTCAGATCCTTCGAATATCTATATTAATCTAGAAGCGAAATCCATTTAGACTTGGCACCGGCACGATCCCCTTCTTGCACGGCTCATGCGTTCCAAGAGATGCCTCTTCCTGCTCTCTTGCAAGTTCTGGATTGTCCGGCTCTCCTCTCTTCCTTTGCGGTGTCCCGGATATATCCAGCTGGCAGCCTTCTTCTTGCGCCGCTTCCTTCCCTTCCGCCTCCAGCAGTTGGGAATACCTCTCCGTACTCATTACCACCATAGAGCCGTATCCATTCTTCGTCAGATGGACCACTTCTCCTTTCTTCACCATCTTTTCAATCTCCGTAAATTTATTCCTCAAATCCGATATGGGCCTAATGTTGATCATAGAAATCCCTCCTTTGCTTTTTCTTATTTTATCATAATTATGATAAAATTTCCATAGCAATAAATCAACATCTATGCGATTGACTTACACGCTCCGCCTTTCGCTTGATTTTATCCGCCTTCTTTTTTCATGCCATGAATAATTTTTCCGACACTGTTTAGACTAATCTCGTCTATTTACTACTATTTTTGTAACTATTTGGTTGCATATTCAAATACGGCAGACTTCCTTCTAGTAACATATTTAGGAGGTGGATATCATCATGAAATTTCAACGGATAGAAGATTTGAGAATTGACCATGACCTGACCCAGAATGACATAGCTAAGATCCTGTCCTGCCAGCGCGAAGTATATCGCCGCTACGAGAAAGGGTCCCGCCAGATACCTGTTGATTACTTGATAAAACTGGCAAATTATTACGGATGCAGCACCGATTATATTCTCGGGCTGACAGACCGCAAGACACCATATCCTAAATAGAGGTAGGCTGCCATGCCTGCCGGTTTAGCACCAGCGGCACAGCAGCCTTTTTCAGCCTTCTGTCAATTCCTTATAATTGCAATAATTATGCTCTCTTTTTACGCTTTATTATAGCCAGTATCACGGCATCCGCCTCATCGAGGGCGGCTTTGTATCGCTTACGATTATGATATTGCTGGAAATCACCTTTTCGTCAGCACGGTGGATACCGCTGCCTTCCAGCCATTGTATTTCTTCTTGCGCGTTTCGCCGTCCATTCCAGGAGCGTACTTTACCCGGTTCAGCCTGCCAAAGATGGACTCATCCCACACGCCAAGAGCCAGGCCTGCGGCATAGGCAGGACCGATTCCGGATAATTCCTCGCTATCTGGCACCTGAACCGCCACGTCCGCGATGTCGCTTTGGAACTGCATCAGATATTCATTCTTCGTGGGGCCGCCATCCACGCGCAGTTCTCCCAGGCGCACCCCTGCATCCTCGCACATGGCTTTTACGATATCCGTGATCTGGTAGGCGATGCACTCCACGCCTGCCCGGACCACTTCCGCCTTCCCCGTAGTTCTGGTCATCCCCACGATGGCCGCCGTTGCCCGGCTGTCCCAGTAGGGGGCTCCAAGGCCCGAGAATGCCGGTATCAGATACAATTCGTCATCCTGGACCGCTTCTCTTGCCAAAGTTCCTGTCTCTCCCGGAGACCGGATCAGCTTCAGGTCATCCTTAAGCCAGGTGATAACCGCGCCCGTATAGTTCAGGTTGCCTTCCAGCACATAGTTCACTTTTCCGCCCATGCTCCACGCCAGGGAAGTTACCACTCCGTGGGTGCTGAGCACCGGCTTCTCTCCGATATTCATCATAATGGACGAGCCCGTCCCGTAGGTGGACTTCGTCATGCCCGGCTTAAGGCATCCCTGGCCAAACAAAGAACCATGGGAATCCCCTAGCACGCCGTGGATTGGCACCTTCTTCGGAAGCACACCTTCGAAGTCCGTCTTTCCAAACTCAGAATCCGAATCGCACACCTGAGCCATATTGGAAGGATCAATGCCGAACAAGGCACAGATTTCCTCGTCCCACTTCAGTTCGAATATGTTAAAAAGCTGGGTCCTGGACGCATTGGAATAATCCGTCTTATAAGACTTTCCGCCGGTCAGTTTGTAGACCAGCCAACTGTCAATCGTCCCGTGGCAGATTTCTCCCCGATCGGCTTTCTCTCTGGCGCCCTCCACGTTTTCCAGTAGCCAGGCGATCTTAGAGGCCGGAAAATACGGAGACAGATTCATGCCCGTCTTCCTGCGGATGTTCTCCGCCTCCCCCTGCTTCTCCACGCGCTCGCAGATATTCGCTGCCCTGGCGCACTGCCATACGATGGCCTCCGCCAGGGGTTCTCCCGTAATCCGGTCCCAGGCAAGGGACGTCTCCCTCTGGTTGCTGATGCCAACGCCTGCGACCTTAGATCTGTCAATATCTTCCGTCAGTCGGGATACCACATCGATTACATTCTCATAGATCTCGGCCGGGTTATGGGACACCCAGCCTTTTTCATTGACGATCTGCTCGTGAGGCTTATCCGTCCTCTTAATCAGGCTTCCGCCCTCATCGAACAGCAGCGCCTTCGTACCCTGGGTACTCTGGTCGATGCTGATCATATATTTCTCTGCCATACTCTCACTCCCTCTTTATTAAGAAGCAGCCTACAACCGGACATTTAGCACCTCATCCCTTAGCGGAATGGAGGCAGTCGCCCCCTGGCGGGACACCGCGATCGCAGATGCCTTTGCCGCCAGAGCCAGGCCATCCTGTACCGGCATTTTGTCGATCACCGACGAAATAAAGTATCCGGTAAATGTATCCCCTGCCGCAGTCGTATCTACTGCCTTTACTTTATAGATTCCCTGGCGGTATTGCTCCTCTTTATACTGATAAACAGAGCCTTCGCCGCCAAGGGTCAAAACCACTTTTGCCTCCGGATAGATCTCCTTTAATCTTTCCAGGATCCTATCCGTCTGCGTCTCTCCCGTGACCTGCCCGCCTTCGATTTCGTTCAGCAGGAACATGGATATCTTCCCAAAGTCGCAAGCCTCCAGAGCGTCGTCATAAGGTGATGGATTCAGAATGATCATCATTCCTTTTTCATATGCGCAGTCTATGATATAGTCCAGCATATTAATCTCATTCTGGAGAAGCAGGATATCTCCTTTCTCAAAATGAGCCAGTACCTCATCCACATACTCTTTCGTAATGCTTCGGTTCGCTCCGCCATATAGGAGAATGCAATTCTGCCCATTCTTATCCACCTGGATGATCGTGTGGCCGGATTTGCCCGGTATGCTCTTAATAAAGTCTGCATTGACTCCGCCTTCCTTACAGGCCTTAAGCAGGATGCCTCCTTCTTCCCCTATCATTCCGGCGTGATAGACGTCAACTCCGGCCTTTGCAAGGGCAATGGACTGGTTCAGTCCCTTGCCTCCGCAGAAGATGTTCATTCCCGAAGACGCCAGCGTCTCTCCTGGCGCCACCATATGGTCAACCGAATACACATAATCCAGATTCAATGATCCAAAATTCAATACTTTCATACCGTAATTCCTCCTGAATTCCCCGTCCGGGCACACTTTTCTCTCGTCTTACTGTACCTATGCCGGGAAAGCAACGCCGGCCCTTAAGATAATATTTGGATAAGGCGTGAATTCTCCAGTACGGATTGCGAACTTGAGATTCTTAGACCTGTCCTTTAATTCCAAGTGGCTGATCATCTCCGACTCCACGCCCGGCAGTTTCTCTTTTATATAAGCAAGAAGTTCCGGATTCTTCTCCGTGATCTCCTCCGCCAGCGTATAGAATTCCACCTCCGTCTCGTCTAGCACCGCATCCATTACCTGCCCAAAGGACGGAACTCCTCCGCACAGAGCCAGATCCACAATCTCGACCCCTTTCGGGATTGGCATGCCCCCGTCCGCGATCATAAATGTATCCTTATGGCCCAGCCCTGCAATAAGTCCGGAAAGCTGCGCATTGATGATACCTCTTTTCTTCATACGATCCACCTGCCTTTTTATAGAAGGACAGGTCTTTTGACCTGCCCTAATTCTTTTTGCTTCTATTATTTGCGGCCTTTCTGGCCGATTATTTATTTTCATTGCGTGCCTGGAGAGCCATCTTAGCTTGCAGGTTTCTCTGTACCTGATCAATGATTACGGCAATGATGATCACAAGGCCCCTGATGATCTTCTGCCAGAACTCGGTTACGCCGCACATGGTCATGCCATCGTTGATGACGCCGATTACGAATGCGCCGACGATCGTTCCGCCAATGGTTCCCACGCCGCCTGCCATGGAAGTCCCGCCAAGGACAGATGCCGCGATGGCATTCATTTCCCATGACTCTCCTGTCTTAGGCGTAGCGGACACCAACTGGGAGGTGGCGATAATGCCTACAATGGCGGAGCAGAAACCAGAGAATGCATAGACCCATATCTTCACCTTGTCTACCTTGATACCCGACAATTTAGACGCCCTCTCGTTACCGCCGATGGACAGTACATGCCAGCCAAACGGAGTCTTCTTCAAGATAAGTCCGGCAATCACCGCAATAATCGCAAGAATCAGCACGCCGCATGGAATCGAAGTTCCTCCAAGGTTACGGCCGAAGATCTCGAATCCTGTATTGCCCAGCCCCTCAGAGCCGGACAGTTCAGAAAACGTCGCACCGTTGGAACGGATATTGGCGAATCCTCTCCAGATATACATGGTGCCCAGGGTGGCAATGAACGGCGCTACGTTGAACTTTGTAATAACGATGCCATTGATCATGCCCATCAGCGCTCCCAGAAGAACGGTGATCAGGACGATCATCGGAACACTGAAGTATAAAGTCACGCCGAACATCTTAAGCGTAAGTCCCTGCTGGATGAGGCCGCCTGCGATCATGCCTGCGAGGCCTGCCACAGAGCCTACGGAAAGATCGATGCCTCCGGTAATGATGACATAGGTCATGCCGATCGCAAGGATGCCATACAGTGCCACGTGCTTGGCCACAGTAAGCAGCGCGCCCGCACTTAAGAAATTATCTGCCGTAATGCTAAAGAAAATAAGCAGAACAATTAATACGATAAATGTACGACCTTTCAAGAGGGTCATCGCTAATTTATTATTTCCTGATTTTTGTTTCGCTGCCATAATCTAACTCTCCTTTTCCTCTATATGATGGCCCTTGTAAGAAGCCAGTACCAATGTATCCTGCTGAATCTCGTTGCCGAAGAATTCGCCCGTCTTGATACCATTTGACAATACGATAACCCGGTCTGCGATGGATACGATTTCCTGCAATTCGGAAGAAATCACAATGATTGACAATCCTTCTTCCGCATATTTATTGATGATATCAAACACCTCGGTCTTAGCGCCGATATCGATACCGCGGCTTGGCTCATCCATTAGCAGAATCTTAGGCTCCGTCAGGATTCCCTTTCCGATGACTACTTTCTGCTGGTTACCACCTGACAAGGAAAGAATCGGCAGTTTCTTGTCTGCCACTTTGATCTGTATATCCTTAATTTCCTGATCTACTTTCTCGGCCTCTTTCTTGCTGTCAAGGAAGGGCCCCTTCTTGTATCTCTTAAGCGCGGACAGCGCGCAGTTCTTCTCAATATCCAGAGTCTGTACCAGCCCCTGCATCTGCCTGTCTTCCGGGATCAGCGCGAAGCCGCTGTCAATCTGCTGGGAGATGGACTTGATATGAAGTTCTGTCCCTTCCATGATGATCTGTCCGGTATGCTCCGGGTGCAGGCCCATCAGGCATTCGAACACTTCGCTTCGCCCGGCTCCCATAAGTCCATAGATTCCAAGCACTTCGCCTTTCTTCAGTTCGAAGTTCAGGTGATCCACCAGGTAGCCGCCGCCCGCCTTTGGAAGGCATAAATCTTTCACTTCCAGGACATTTTCCACCTTGCTCCAGTCTACTTCCCGATCCCGCTTCGGATAAGACTTGGCTCCGCCGGTCATCTGATGCACGATCCATGGCACGTCAATATCCTTGACATCCGCGTCAGCCACATACTTGCCATCCCGAAGGATCGTCACGTGATCGCCGATCTCCATGATCTCTTCGAGCCTGTGGGAAATATATACGATGGAGATTCCGGCTGCGGTAAGCTCTCTCATAATCTTGAAGAGGACCTTGACTTCCTGCTGGCTCAGAGACGAGGTCGGCTCATCCATGATCAGCACCTTCAGGTCATCCTCCACCAGATTTCTGGCAATCTCGATCATCTGCTGCTGTCCGACTCTAAGTTCTCCCACCTTCGCATTCAGGTCAAGCGGATGCTCCAGCCTCTCAAGGACCTTGCTGGCTCCATCCATATGTACCTTGTTATCCAGGACAACCTTGCCCTTGGTTTTCTCTTTGTTCATATAGATGTTCTGGTATACATTCAGGTTTGGGAACAGGCTCAGTTCCTGGTGGATGATGCCGATTCCGTTCTTCCTTGCCTCTGTCGTATTCTTGAAGAATACTTCCTTATCCCCGATATACATCTTGCCTTCATTCGGCTGTTCGATTCCGGCAATCATCTTCATCAGGGTGGATTTGCCGGCGCCATTCTCTCCGATCAGCACGTTAACCTTCCCTCTTAGCAGGTCAAAAGATACTTCGTCAAGAGCCTTTGTACCTGGATAGATCTTGCTTATCTTTTCTGCATGGAGAAATACATCATCCCTGCATTTATATGTTTCGCCCATAGTCTATATCTCCTTCTTTGCTTGGCAATCCGTTACTTTGCTTCCAGTACCACAGGCGTAATCAGCACATCCGAACTTCCGCTGGATACCGTAAATGCTCCTACAAATGAAATCGTCTTTCCCTGCAGGGATTCCGGCTTCGCCGGCCCAACAACATCCTTGGCTACGATCTCGTTAATACTCTGGGATACCGCTGCCCACTGTTCCTGATTCTTGTAATCTCCAAATTTGATAAAGCCAAGCGTGTCCCGGATGGATGATCCTTTGTATACCGGTCCGATCTGGATCTTGACGGATTCCGTCCCGTTATATCCCTCCAGTTTGACGGACATGTATCCTGCCTGGGACTGAGTATTGACTTCTTCCACGGTTCCGGTGCCTTTTACCGCATAACTGAGTTCTCCGGACTTGCCCATGGAATAACTTCCGTATTCTTCTGCCAGAGCGGTCAGATCTCCATTGGACTGTTCCAGGAATTCTTTTAAGTCTACAGCCTTTGCATTGAGTTCCGGCAGCGCCGATTCTTCCCATATGGCTGCAACGTCGTCCCCAGCGTTAAATTCGACATCTCCGGTATATTTTCCTTCTTCTCCGATCTTGATTACCTTTACGATTCCGCATCCGGTAAGGAGTGTGGATGCTGCAAGTGTAAATGCAAGTGCGAGTGCTAACATACGCTTTTTCATAGCGTCCTCCTTCATATTCTTTATTCGAGAAACATCCCATCCGGGATGTCTATGTTCATCTTCATTTAATACTTTTACATAAAAGAGTCGTTTTTTTATACAGGGAAGCGTTTTTTGCGCCTCCCTGCTCCCTGCATTGTGTCATTGCAAATTATTCCGTGTAAACAAATCCTGCTAACTTGTCTACGTTCTCTGACGTAATCGCGATACAGTCAACCAGCTGTTTTTCATCTACGCCAGTAGATCCTTCTTTGAGGTACTGGTCAGCCTGCTCTACTGCCATCTCAGCGATGACCGCGAACTGCTGAAGCGCTGTTCCGGTAGCATCTCCGGATTTGATCAGGGCTGCTGCCTCGTCGGAACCATCAACGCCGATAACCGGAAGTTTCTTGCCTGCTGCCTGAAGTGCCGCGCACACGCCCTCTAACATGGTGTCATTGCCGCAGATAACGCCTTCGATGTCCGGGTTAGCCTGAAGCATAGCTTCCATCTTGTCATAAGCTTCCGTCTTTTCCCAGTTTGCCGTCTGCTGCGCAACCATTTCCATATCCGGATACTGGTCGATCACCTCATGGAAAGCAGAAGAACGTACGCCTGCGTTGGTATCAGACTCTTTTCCTAACAGTTCTACATATTTTCCTTTTTCACCCATAGCTTCTACGAACTTCTCAGCGATAGCCTTTGCTCCCTGGTAGTTATTTGCTACGATCTGGGAAATAGCAACGCCTTCTTCATTGATCTCACGGTCAATCAGGAATGTCGGGATCCCTGCTTCCCTTGCCTTCTTAACCGCCTCTACCGTAGCATCCGCGCCTGCATTGTCACAGATGATGGCTGCTGCCTTGTCGGCAATCGCGCTGTCGAACAACTCGGTCTGCTTGGTCGGGTCATCATCGTGGGATACTGCTTTTACTTCATATCCAAATTCTTCTGCTTTCGCGGAAGCGGTATCAACCTCTGCCTTGAAAGCCGGATTAGATACGGAAGGAGTGATGATGTACATGATGTTAGAGCCGCCGCCCTTTAACGCTTCGTCATTCTTCTTGTCCTCTGCCTTATCCTCTGTCTTCTTGTCCTCTGCCTTTTTGTCATCTCCTTTGGAGCCGCATCCGACTGCCATCGCTCCAACCATTGCTACTGTAAGCAACACGGCCAATACTTTTTTGAAACCTTTCATTTTTCCGTTCCTCCTTATGTTTTTAAAAGTATTAAATTTCTATATTAACAGGTAGGCCCTGCCAATATCATTTATTTCAATGCTTCGGCCGCCCTCTGGGCAATCCCTTCGGCATTTAGCCCGTAATAGTCAAATACTTCTCTGGATGAGCCGGTAATCACCGGTTCGTCCGGAAGAGACATGTTGATTACCTTCCTTGGGCATTCGCTTCCTACCACCTGGCTTACCATGGAGCCCAGGCCGCCGAACGGCGCATGCTCTTCTACGGTGACCACTGCCTTTGCCCCGGATGCCGTCTCGACGATGGTCTCTTTGTCCAGAGGCTTGATGCAGTACATATCTACAACCGCCGCGCTGATCCCCTGTTCCTTAAGAAGTGCCGCCGCTTCCACCGCAGGCTTTACCATCTCTCCGCAGGCAATGATGGCTACGTCCGTTCCTTCCGTCACTACCGTTGCCTTATCCATTGTAAACGGAACGCTGCCTTCCTCATAGATGTCATCCACGGCGTTTCTTCCAACCCGGATATATGCCGGCTTATCATCTCCAAGCAATTTCTTGACCAGGCACTCCGTCTGGAGTCTGTCGCTTGGAAGATACACTCTCATATTCGGCACTGCCGCCATTGCCGCGATATCCTGGGCGGAATGGTGGCTCATTCCCAGCGCCCCATAGCTTACGCCGCCGCTGATCCCGATCAGCTTTACATTCGTATTGGAATAGGCTACATCAACTTTGCACTGCTCGTAACTTCTGGTTGACAGGAAGCATGCCGGAGATACCGCATAAGACTTCTTGCCGCATTTGGCCAGGCCAGCGGAGATGCTCACCAGATTCTGCTCTGCGATTCCCGTCTCCACGAACTGCTTTGGATACGCACTGGCAAACGGGGCGAAGGATGCGCTTCCTCTTGAGTCGCTGCAAAGCGCTACAATGTCCTGATCCGTTTTCGCCGCCTCCATCAACACTTCACATATTACCTGTTTATTTGCTATCCTACCCACGAAGCGCCGCCTCCTTTCTATCCGCGAGATCTTTTCTGATCTGCGCCAGTTCCTCTCCACTTGGAACTTTGTGGTGCCAGTTTGCTTTGTCCTCCATTACGGAAGAACCCTTCCCTTTCACCGTATTGGCAATGAGCACGGAAGGCCTGCCCTTTACCGTCTTTGCCGTATTGAACGCTTCCTTTAGCTGGTCTATGTCATTGCCATCTTCTACATCGATGACATTCCAGCCAAATGCCTTGAATCTCTCATGAAGGTCATCATGGGCCATCACGTCCTCAGTCCGTCCGGATATCTGCAAGCGGTTTCTATCGACTACCGCGCACAGGTTGTCAAGCTTGTAGTGGCTTGCCGCCATGGCGCCTTCCCATACGGAGCCTTCAGCCAGCTCGCCGTCGCCCATTACCGTGTAGACTCTGTAGTCCCTGTCATCCATCTTTCCGGCAAGCGCCATTCCCACGCTGACCGGAAGGCCATGTCCCAGGGAGCCGGAGTTCATCTCAATTCCCGGAAGCTTATTGTTGGGATGTCCGATGAACTTGGAGCCGAATTTGCTGAACTTGGCGATCACATCCTTGATATCAAAGAATCCCTTTGCTGCCAGCACTGCATAATACGCTTCCACGGAATGCCCCTTGCTCATGATGAACTTGTCGCGGTCCGGGTCATCTGCGTTCAGCGGGCTTATATTCATCTGGTCAAAATAAATCTCTGTCAGTATCTCCATGACGCTCATGTCTCCGCCGATATGTCCGGCCTTCCCTTCCACAATCATGTCGATTACATTTTCTCTTAATTCGTAAGCGAGTGCTTTCAAATTCTCCATAATCATTCTCCTCTTAGATATGCTTTTACATCTTCTTCAATCGGGTCATACAGGTCCGGCTTTACGCCGATATATTTGCATGCCTCATACAGGACAGGAACCACGTCCTTGTGGATTCCCACGCAGTGATGAATGTATGGGCCTTCCACGATCTTGGACTCCAGGCGCTTGATATTGTCAACTTCCACCCAGAGATAGGTTCCCATTCCTTTCGGTCCGTCTACCCCTCTGGCATTGCCAAGGAGCAGAGAGTATTCCCCGTTGTCCCCATCGAATCTGCACAGGGTCACGTCTCCGTGCTTCGCCTCTGCCGTAAGGCTGCCCGGATGGTCGAAAGCCAGCGGATAGGTAAGTTTCGGCTTTTCTAGTGCAACGGATAACGGCCATGGGCCGCAGTGCTGCAGCAGTTCTCCATTCTCGATATCCGGATGGCGGATAGTCCAGTCTGCGAAGAAGCCTCTCTTCTCACCCATTCCTGCCGCCTCTACCAGTAGCGCGGTAATGGCTCCATGAATATCCGTCTCGCATACGACCGGGATTCCCTTCTCATTGAGGATCGCGTTAGCCGCGCAAGGCATGATGCCAAGTTCCGTCTGGAGAGCATTCCAGCACTGGATCGCTCCCGCCTTGCAGCCATACCTGTCGATCAACTGTTCCATGGCAACCGCAAGGGCAGCCACATTCTCCACTTCGTTGTCCTTGATCTTTACTTCCATGTTCTCACGGATGTACGCGATCATTTCCGCGACTTTATCGCCCTCTTCCTTGACCGCCTTGACTTCCTCCGTAAGTTCCGTCATCGGAATCGGGGAAAGCTGGATATTGAACTTCTCCAGAAGCTCGCCTTCATTACACATCGTGGTCCAGAAGTCAAACGGCCTGGTCGAGATCTGAAGGATTCGGATATTGCGGAATGTCTTCACCACGTTGCACACCGCCTGGAAATCTCTTACCCCTCTTTCAAATACCGGGTCATTTAACCTGCAGTTTGTCATATATGTAAATGGTATCTGGAATCTCCTTAATACTTTCCCGGTTGCAAACAGTCCGCACTGCGTGTCTCTGAGCCTCGCACCGTTCTCATCCGGCCTCTCGTCCAGCGGCCCCCACAGAAGAACCGGCACATTCAGTTCTTTCGCAAGCCTTGCGCAGACATATTCCGTACCAAAATTGCAGTGTGCAAGGAACAGTCCGTCAATGCCCGCCTCTTTGAACTTCGCCGCAATCTTCTTGACGTCATTGTCGTCATAAAGAAGTCCTTCTTCATTGATATCATCAATATCAACAAAGTCAATTCCAAGCTCTCTCAGCCTGTCTGCCGTCAATCCTCTGTACTTGATCGCGTCCGGCGCGCTGAAGATGCTTCTCCTTGTGGGTGCATACCCTAATTTGATAGTTGCCATTTTACTTCCTCCATCCTTTCTTGCCCCTTGGCTTCCTCTATATCTAAGTTCCTGACACTTCCTCTTACAAGAAAATCTGTGCCAACCTGTATCTTCATCTTTACTTGCCTTCTGGAATACCGGATATGGTCCAGAGCCCTTCTTACCGCCACCTCTCCCATCTCCTGCTTGTGTACATGGATCGTTGTAAGCCCCGGGGTGGAGACGGAGCCAAAACGGATATCGTCGAATCCTACGATGGACACCTGATTCGGTATCTTGATTCCTTTTTCTTCCAGGGCTCTCATAGCCCCAAGCGCGATCACGTCATTATCCGCGAAGTACGCTGTCGGCAATGCCGGCGCTTCTTCCAGGTAGGCTTTCATGCCTTCGTATGCCGTCTCCAGCGTCGTCCCCAGCGTGACCACGTATTCCGGTGCCTCTGCCAGGCCATGCCTTCCAAGCGTGCGGTAATATCCATATTCCCTGTACTGGAAAGCCTTGATCCGGTAATCCCCCCGCAGATATCCAATTCTGCGATGTCCATTTTCTATCAGATATTCCACCGCGTTGCAGGCTGCATCCGTATTGTTGATCAGCACTCCGTCAAAAGCCATCTCTTCGCACCATCCATCCAGCACGATCATATATCCTTTGTAGTCCATAAAGGGCTGATAGTCTTCTTCCATCATCTCCGTACCCAGGAGTATCATCAGCGAATTGGTGTCTTCAAGCACTTCCTTAAGCCTCTCCTGAAACGCGTCATCTTCATAATTCAGATGGCTGAAGGCCGTCTCATAACCCAGTTCCTTCGCCTGCCGCTCAACACCTTCTATCATGGCAGGAAATATCAGGCTGTCATCTATGATGCGTCCATTCTTCCTGTAGGTCACGAATTTAATCTTTGTTATTGTCTTTTCCGTCTGGTATCCCAGTTCCTCTGCTACTTTGAATATTTTCCTTGAAGTTTCTTCGTTCACACCCTTCTTGCGATTCAAAGCATTGGAGACAGTCGCCGGAGAAAAGCCCGTCATCTGGCTTATCTGTTTTATACTGACCTTCACTTTTTCACCGCCCCTAACTCTTTATGCCCTTATTATAAATATTTATATAAATATTTCAATAGTTTTATAATAAATAATTTTGTTTCATTTACATTTTGTTTAATTACAATAGTTTTACACCGTGTTTTTTGGTTATTATTTACATCTAATACGCTCTACATTTACAATTTGTTCACATTTATTCATTATTTTAGTTAAATGTTTATGTAAATATTTATATAAACATTTAACTAAATAAGTATAAAAAGGCGCAAAAAAAGAAGCGCCCTTTCTTTTGGCGCTTCCAACTCGTCCCGCACAAGGCCAGACCGTTCAATATTATATTTTTCTTACGCTTCCTCTTTCCACAAAATCCGTACAGACTTGTATCTTCATCCTCACTTTCTTGGGATCCTCGATCGCCAGTACCAATTCCCTCACGGCGGTCTCTCCCATCTCCCGCTTATAGACGTTGATCGTCGTAAGCGGCGGGTCCGAGATAGCCCCGAAGGAAATATTGTCAAACCCTATGATAGACACGTCCTCAGGTATTCCGTATCCATACTCCTTAATCGCCCGCATCGCGCCTATAGCTATCGTATCATTATCCGCAAAATATGCCGTCGGTATCACCGGCGTCTCATCCAGATACCGCTTCATTCCTTCATAGGCAGTCTCAATCCGGGTACCCACCGTCGCAATATATTCCGGCCTTACGGGAAGCCCATACCTTTCCATAACCCTTTTGAATCCAATCTCTCTGTACCGGAATGCCTGGATCCGGAAGTCCCCCTGGATATATCCAATGTCCTTATGCCCCTTGCCAGCCAGATATTCCACCGCCTTTGCAGCCGAATCCGTGTTGCTTATCAGCACGCTGTCAAAAAAGTACCGGTCGCTCCACCCGTCCAGCAGGATAATTTTATTCTTGGCTTGAGTAAACGGTTCGAAATCTTCCTCCAGCATCTCCGTTCCCAGAAGAACCACGGCGCTCTCCGTATCCGAGAGAATCTCATTGATCTGCATCTGGTACTGGGCGTCATTGATATCCACATGGCAGAACACCGTCTCGTATCCCATGCTCTTCGCCTGATGCTCTACGCCTTCGATCACTGCCGGATGGAAGGGGCTGTCATCAATAATCAGCCCGCTCCTCCGAAAAATGACGAACCGGATCTTCTTAATCTTCTCCTCCATCCGGTACCCCAGTTCTTCCGCTACCCTGAATATTTTCTCCGACGTCTCCGCATTCACCCCCCGCTTACGGTTCAGCGCATTGGAGACCGTCGCGGGAGAAAATCCTGTGATTTCACTTATTTTCCGTATACTAACCTTCATAATAACCGACCTTCCATTTACTCTGCCTATAATATATCACATATGATTTTAAAAATGAAGGCAACTTTTTGCGCAATCATATTTCCGCGACTTTTTTTGCAAGAAACGTTAAAAGAAGAGGCGCCCCTGCGGGAACCCCTCTTCTTCATGCATTCTTAAGATATTCAATCTTAAATTATTTAAGGTTAACTTCTGCGCCTTCGCCCTCAAGCTTAGCTTTGATTTCCTCAGCCTCAGCCTTAGATGCAGCCTCTTTGATTACCTTCGGAGCGCTGTCAACTAATTCTTTTGCTTCTTTCAGTCCAAGGCCTGTTACTTCACGAACAACCTTGATAACCTTAACCTTAGAAGAGCCTGCGGATACTAATTCTACATCGAACTCATCCTTCTCTTCCGCTGCTGCGCCTGCATCTGCGCCTGCTGCCGCAACTACTACGCCTGCTGCTGCAGATACACCAAATTCTTCTTCACATGCTTTTACTAAGTCATTTAATTCTAATACTGATAATTCTTTGATTGCATCAATAAATTCAGCTGTTGTTAATTTTGCCATTTTATTATCCTCCATTTAATATTATTTTAATTGCAGCGGGTTATTCTACTCCGCCGGTGTTTCTTCTGTTGCCGCTTCTTCTGCAGAGGCTGCTTCTTCTACCGCCGCCTCTTCTGCAGGGGCTGCCGCTTCGCAGTTCCCTGCTCCGCCCTGCTCTGCGATCTGGTTAAGTACACGAGCAAGATTGGTAATTGGTGACTGCATGCTTCCAAGCAATTTGGCCAGCAATTCTTCTCTTGACGGAATCTTTGACAGTTCTGTCAGGCCGTCAACATCGTATACCGCGCCTTCAATCACGCCTGCTTTTAACTCAAGGGCTTTTGCATCTTTTGCGAACTTGCAAAGGATTCTTGCCGGAGCTGTAGCATCGTCTTTAGAGATCGCAATAGCGCTTGGTCCTTCCAAGTGTTCTTCTAAAGCTGCTAATTCAGTTCCTTCAAAAGCTCTCTTCATCATTGTGTTTTTACAAACTTTGTAGACGATTCCTGCATCCCTCAACTGTTTACGCAGTTCTGTATCCTGAGCAACAGTAAGTCCGCGATAGTCAACTAATACAACGCTTGCTGCATCTTTGACATCTTCTGCAATAGCCTGTACGATTGGTTGTTTCAATTCAACTTTTGCCACGAATGGTGCACCTCCTTATAGTATTTGTCCGACTGCGTAAGGAAATAAGTGCTATACGCTAAAAAGCCTCTATATCCAAAGACATAGAGGCATTGTAATTCATAATAACAGAATCCAACTTTCCTCGGCAGGCGTTTGTCTACTTACGCTTACGCACCTGCTGTCTTCGGCAGTCATCGTGAAATATTATATCATCACGCAGATTCCTTGTCAATACTTTTATATATTCTTGCTATTCTATTTCGCCCAGAACCGCATATGAGGGATCATTTTTATCATCGCGGCTGGTATTATACATTTCAAGATCTTTATAACGGGAAATGATGCGGGTGTTATCTCCTGCAACCGTCCTCTTTACGATCAGCCACTTGCCATCACGGCATTCCCAGTTATCAATATCCCGACACCTGGCTTCTACGGTAAATGTCTTGCCTTCCTTGCCCGGCATCTTGCAGGCAGCGTACATATAAGTCTCGCTGACTGCTTTATCCCCGTCCACCTTGATCAGGATGTTCGTCATCATATGATGGGTACAGATCATATGTCTGTGCTGCTCCAGCATATTATCAATAAATCCTCTTCCCGTTCCTCTGTAAGTGGGGCCATAGTCTACCTGGCTGTCCTCTGCAAACACAGAATGCCCCAGTTCATTGTCAATACGGTCAAGCGCGCGGCAGTAAACGTAGATCTGATCCCTTATAGCCTCTTTTGCCAGCAGTGTCTTAATCTCATCCATTTCTTTCAACTCCTTTATTTTTTTGCGTTTCACTAATATCTGTCCTCAGTATACAATCCCGGCGCATTTATCCAAAGCCATATCCGCCTTGCTTTCACGCAGCGACAAGGACAAAAATGCGTCAATTTATTACCGGACAGTCCGTTCTTATATGTCTTTTAAGGATTTCCACCTGGATTCTATCAGCCCTACCGCCTACTGCCAGAATCCCGTGATTAATACGACCGTCTCCTGAAGCCTCCATCCGTCTCAACGCCACAGACAACGGAAAAGAGACAGCATAGCAAGATTTGCTATACTGCCTCTTATTATTCATCTAATATGCAATTACATAACCTTAATCGGGTTAATCTTAACGCCAGGTCCCATTGTAGAAGTAAGCGTCACGCTCTTTAAGAACTGACCCTTTACAGCGGATGGCCTTGCCTTGTTGATTGCATCAATAAGCGTCTGGAAGTTGTCCGTAAGCTGTTCTTCGGTAAATGAAGCCTTACCTACTGGCACATGGATAATGTTTGTCTTATCAAGTCTGTACTCAATCTTACCGGCTTTGATGTCCTGGATTGCCTTTGTCACGTCCATAGTTACCGTTCCGGCCTTCGGGTTCGGCATTAATCCCTTAGGTCCGAGAACACGTCCAAGACGTCCTACAACACCCATCATATCCGGAGTGGCTACTACTACATCGAATTCAAACCAGTTCTCGTTCTGGATCTTTGGAATCAGTTCTTCTCCGCCTACGTAATCTGCTCCTGCCGCTTTTGCTTCATCAGCCTTTGCGTCCTTTGCAAATACTAAGATACGGACTTTCTTACCTGTTCCGTGCGGAAGTACGACCGCGCCACGGATCTGCTGGTCAGCGTGACGCCCGTCACATCCGGTTCTGATATGAGCCTCGATTGTCTCATCAAATTTTGCTACTGCAGTCTTTTTAACTAATGACACTGCTTCCGCAACATCGTAGAGCGTTCCTCTGTCAATTGCCTTTGCAGCCTCAACATATTTCTTTCCTCTTTTCATTCTAAAAAACCTCCTTGTGGTAATGTCGGGATAACCCTCCCACTTTCTATCGTTTACAATTTACTCTAGTCTTCAACCTTTACGCCCATGCTGCGGCATGTTCCGGCGATCATGCTGATTGCTGATTCAATGTTGGCCGCATTCAGGTCTGGCATCTTTAATTCAGCGATCTCCTGAAGCTGAGCCTTTGTGATGGTGGCAACCTTTGTCTTGTTTGGAACGCCTGAACCAGACTTGATATTGCAGGCCTTCTTAATCAGGACTGCTGCCGGCGGCGTCTTTGTGATGAAGCTGAAACTTCTGTCATTGTAAACCGTGATTACAACAGGAATAATCATGTCTCCCTGATCTGCAGTCTTAGCGTTGAACTGCTTTGTAAATTCAACGATGTTTACACCGTGCTGACCAAGCGCAGGTCCAACCGGTGGTGCCGGTGTTGCTTTTCCTGCAGGGATCTGTAACTTAATATAACCTTCTACTTTTTTTGCCATTTCAATTACCTCCTTGTGGTGCCTTCGGGAACGTCTTCGTCCCTCCCACTACCTGTTACATTTTCTTGACTTCTGCGAAACCAATTTCAACCGGCGTTTCGCGGCCGAATAGTTCAACATTGATGGTTAGGCTCTGCTTCTGTATATTCATAGACTGGATAACGCCAACCGTATCTGCCCATGCACCGGCAATAACCTGAACCGTGTCGCCTTCCTGAAAGTCAACGACAATGTTCTCCTGCCTGATCCCAAGCGGCGCCATCTCTGCATCCGTCAGCGGAACCGGCTTGGAGCCTGGTCCTACGAATCCCGTTACGCCTCTTGTGTTACGGACAACATACCACGTATCGTCATTCATAATCATATGAATCAGCACATAGCCTGGAAACATCTTCTTCTGTGTCGCCTTCTGAACGCCGTTCTTCATCTCTACGACATCTTGCATCGGAACGCGGACTTCCAGAATCTGATCTTCCAAATGTCTGTTTTCAATTGTCTTATCAATGTTGGCTTTTACTTTGTTTTCATACCCGGAATAGGTATGAACTACGTACCATTTTGCCTCTGACATAAACTCACCTTTCTTGCCCGCAGTTTATCAGTTCTATTTTACTAATAAATCCACTCCATACTGGGCAATAAAATCAACGATCGCTATGATTATTCCCAGAACTACGGACACGGAAACAACTGCCGTCGTCTGTTTTGCAAGTGTCATCTTATCTGGCCAAATGATTTTCTTAAATTCTCTGTTAAGACCTTTGAACCAGCTTTTCTTCTGAGTCTTATCGCTCATGACATCCACTCCTTTACGGCGACTATTTTGTCTCTTTGTGCAATGTGTGTGACTTGCAGAACTTACAGTACTTCTTAGTCTCCATGCGCTCAGGATGTGTTTTCTTATCCTTCGTCATGTTGTAGTTACGCTGCTTGCATTCTGTACATTCCAATGTGATTCTTGTACGCACAACTTCCACCTCGCTTCATGTTTCTTGTGTTAACATTGTTACTGGTAGCTTGCGAGGCTACCCAAATTTTAGGCATAAAAAAAAGACCTACTTCCATTCGCTAGAATAGTGTATCACAGAAAGCCGGAAAATGCAAGTCCTCTTTTCTTCATATTGTCCGAGACTTGTCCGAGTGTCCGAGGAATTCTTATTTGGATCGAAACAATATGGCTTTTGGCCTTTGAATTCCTCGGATAATTGAAAATCTCGGATAAGGCGCGCTTATTTACTTTTAAGACAGCATAAAAAAGGATTTCGTCCTATTTTTCCGCTTTTTTTCTTATGCCAACATATATCATAACGATGACAACTGCGCTGATACCAATCAAACTCAGATAGTACATAGCATTGGATTCATCGCCTGTTTTTGGCCGCTCCTGCGGAACAGGCTCTATTTCATAGACATTTTCAAATGATACTCCTGCAAGCTTATCCAACTCCCCTTCCGGATAAAGCACTGCTGTCACTTCCATTCCGTCGCCATCTTCCGCATTAGTAACATAAACAGTTAATTCATACTTTGTCGTATCATAAGTGCATTTTGGATTTGTTCCAGGCTTCTGAGTAATGGTATATGTGTAAATACCCAGATTATCATATCTTATCTCCGGGAATTTCTTGCTCTCTGCTCCAGTCAGCGTCATTGTGCAGATACCGTCCTTTGAACCTTCCGGCATCGGATATGTCACATCGTCGGCAGCCATTTCTACCACAAATTCTTCTGCCTTCTCAGGAAGCGTTCCTTCAAGCGATATCTCTACCGGTATAGAAACACTTAAGTCTCCGGCAGCAAAAGCCATCTGCATCGGCAGCATAGCGCAAAGTACCGTCATACAAAGCGCTCTAACTATCTTGGTTATTCTCGTTCTCATCTTAACCCCTCCTACTCTCACTGTTTAACAAGGCTCCATCGCAGCCAGAATAATGGTTCGCGCATCTGTAAATTCAGACGAACAAGTCGATAACGCAAGAACCTGCAAATTGGAATCCTTCCTCAGTTCATTCACGGTATCTTGATGCAGGTGTAATGCATTCTTCTCTGCATAAGATATCAATCCATCTATGTCATTCTGCCACTGATTCGGCTCAAAGATATAATCATCCCCGGCCTCTATCAGAAGGCAGGCAAAGATTTCAAGTTTATAGCTCCTGTCAGGCAGGATCAGCATTCCTGTCGTATTTTTCGTAAAAAATGCCTCATCTTTATAAAGGTCCAGATCTCCGAACATACTCCCGTTCTTCATATGATGACCATAGAGAAGTGAATATCTGTCGGAGAATGTTCTGTCATTGCGGGAATCCAGAAAGATACTCCCGGCAAGGGCAAAATCACCATATACGTCCTGATTCAGATAGATCATATTATTTGCTCCCTGTAAAACAGGATAGTCCACCTTCGTATTATCAAGACTTACCCAGGCACATACGTCCGGGTTGATTGCAAGCAGTTCCTCGAAAGACGCTTTGTCCTGATCTGCATCAGGTTTTAATTTTTTCATATCCGCCTGCACATCTTCGGCAGCGGCATAGATCCGGTTGTTGTCCCACAATGCATAAACTGCATATAGCCCTGCAGCACATAGCGATAAGACAACAATGAAGTTGATAATAGTATTTGCGGCTTTTAAAAGGATTTTCGATACTTTCATAACTACCGGCCCGTCAGGCAGCCGCACTCCTTTCCATATCTGTTGTTCCAGTTTCACAGAGGGCCGCCTCTGGCCCTCTGTACCGGATAGTTTTCACTAATTCTTGATTATTATCTTACGCGTGCGAAACGTCTCTTAGCAAAGAATACTACGATTCCTACGAAAGCAGCTGCAAGAAGCAACAGATATGGCAGATTGTCCATACCAATTCCTGTATCAACAGTTGTACCTTTTTCGTTGTTAACAGTTGCTGCACCTGTTGTATCTGCCGCAATAGTACCTTTTTCACCTGTATATGTAACAGTGTATCCCTTAGAAGGATCACTTCCATTTGTATCTGTTCCAGCATGTTTACTCTGCTCTACTACTTCATAAGTAACGCCAGCTGGAATGTTGTTGAAAGTAACTAAGGCATCCTTGTGTGCAAGTGAAAGAGTCTTTGTTACTGTCCAAACATCGCCTGTCTTTACCCACTCATTCACTGCGATATCTGCTGCACCTGAAATTGCACTCTTAACCTCTTTAGTAGATGTAAATTTTACATCGATATCAAACTTCTGTGTCTTGCTTGCCAGGTTACCGGAAACATTCTTTTTAACTGATAAGTTTCCAAGATCATACTTATTAACAATTTCGTCAATTTTTCCTTCTTTTCCATCAGTTGTTGTAAATGCTGTTGTTGCAACCAAATTGTCATTTTCATCATAAGCTACAAGAACCTGAACTCCGAAAGAATTTGGTGCATAAGTAACACCCTGTGTAGTTCCTGCAACTTCTGAAACTGTATAGTTCCATTTTCCTACTTTAGAGTAAGTCGGAACAGTAACTACAACACTACCAGGGTTTGATGCAACTGTATGATCTGCAATTGTAATCATAGTTCCATCCGGGTTCCCTTCATCGGCAGTTACGCTAAATTTCAACGTTTCGGTTGGGAATGTAGCCGGAGTCTCACCTGCTGAAGTCTCATACCGTTTTTCGAATGTAAAAGTCTTTGCCTCTGAAGATGTACCGTCTGCTGCAAATGCAACATTACTCATGCCCAAAACTAGCGTAAGCGCAAGCATGATCGAAGCTAATTTTTTCATATGATTTTCCTCCTCATATCTTGTGAATTTGTAATCTATGCTGATTCTGCCTTCCTGACAGAATGAAGCAACTAATATATTTACTTACAGTCCCTGTCTGCGAAGGATGGTAATTGCCTTTCCCTTCACATCTTTCATGGGAACCGTTCCAAAATCCCGGCTATCTTTCGCCCGGGTGCGATAATCTCCCAACAGGAATATTTCACCTTCCGGTATCTCTAACGGATATTTCAATCCGTCTTTGGCGTAAGTTGGATACAGGATTTCCCCACCCTGTGTGGTTCCATTTACCTGAAGTTCTCCACTTTCATCCATCATTACCCTGTCACTACCCCTGGCCGCAATACGCCCAATGTGCGTGTTTCCGTCTACCATGCAGACGACCACATCGTCCTTGACGTAATCCTTCTGCAGGCGAAATCCGATAACCAGATCCCCATCTTTAATCGCTGGAAACATATCATTTCCTTTAGCCTGTGTAATAAAGAATACCTTAGAAAACAGGAACCATCCTAACAGAGCAAGGAACAAGATTCGAAATAAAAGACGAATCCATTCCTTTCTCTCCAGCACACTGTTTCTGCGCCGCCTGATTACCTGCTCCGGCGTCTCAGATTGATTTTTCTGTTGCATTACCTGTTTTCTCCTGTCTCGGTTCACTCTTTCTCCGTCGTTGTACTGGTTTTTCCCCCGGCTTAGTCGAATGGGATATCTGTTCTTCTAAAAGAGCATCATATCTTGCCCGTTCCGCCGAAAGCGCTGATTCATACATAGAGTTGAGTTCCTCGATTTTCTTCCATACATCCGCTTCTTCTACACCACCGAAAAAAGCCTTCTTAAATCGAACTTCCTGAAGCCATTTACTAATACGCTGCTGTTCATGATTGAGCGGACGTGAACGAGTTTTCTTCATAAATGCCACCCGGCTTAGTTTCCGTTATGGCGTCTGCGTTTTCTTATGAATGCCACTACACCTGCAGCCACTACTGCAAGAATGAGAATATATGGCAGAGAATCAAGTGCGACACCTGTGTCAATAGTACCCTCTCTGTGATTCTCTACAATGATCTGGACAGGTCCTGTTGCTCCAACTGGAATAGTATAACTATGATCTGCTCCCAGTGTTATGTTGCCGACCTTAATTGTCATCTTATAATCCGTAGCGCCACTCTCTGAAATAGTCAGTGTTGAACCAATTCTGACACCATTCAGCATTACCTTATCTTCATGACCAAGAGCAAATGTTGCAGTCTTCTTATCAGCAGAAAGCGTGTAGCCTTCTCCTGCCTCCATCGCTTCTGTACAGTTTACAGTAAAGCCGAACTCTTCATTTCTGTCTCCTATATTTCCTGTGATAAGCTTCTGAATCTCTACAGAAGTGGTTGTCGGGGTATAGGTGTTAGTGATGCTGATATCCGGATTGCTGGCTGCCGAAATACTGTAATTAAGCGTTGCAACATGGCTCCAGTTACTTGTGTTTGCAAGAATTACTTCCTCTGTATCCGGATTATACCTCAAACTTTTCCCTTGCACGGTATATGGTCCGTTTCCGTTTGTAGAAATACTATAAAAATTAACCGGTGTTTTCCAGTTACCTCCGATACCAGTTACCGCTGCCGTTACTGTTGCTCTCTGAGATGCGGTAAGTGGAGTCTTGGATATTACAACACACCCATCCTTTCCTGTCAGAGCCGCTGCGAATAAAACATTCTGATCTCCATCAATTTTTACAGGCCAGTTTGTATGACTGCACTCGGTGTATACATCCGATGTCACTTTAAAGTCTGCTGCTTTGACTTCAACATCCGCTCCTGTACCGCTTGTTGCCAGGCTATATCCTGGAACCTCCGCTCCGGACTCTGTTACAGAATAAACTCCGACTGCTGCATTGTCTATTCTCCATTGCCATGTGAGTCCATCTGCACCTCTACTTATTACATTACTACTATCCAACGTATAAGGTGTTCCGCTTTGATTAGTCACCTGTATCTGAAATTCTGCCGGAATCTGATTCACTGTAATTCCCCGGAAAGTCTTTCCCACAAGGATATAATTCGCATCCGGATTTATATCTGCATAGGTTGCGATACCCTGATTTGCTAGTTCCGCCCCCATATCCGCATGCTGCTCGTCATCTGTTACAGGCTCTGTTAACGCTTGTATCTCTGCTTCATTTTCTGCTGTGTTTTCCTCCGGCGCCGCCAGTACGCTGATATTCATTGCCATAACCATCACTAATACCAACATTGCAGACAACCACCGCTTACGTTTTCCTGATTTCATTGTTACACTCCTTCCTCTCTTCCTTATCTATATGTCGACGCTATTTTCTATCCGTCTCATAAGTCACACGATTCTTCTTTTGCCCGCTCACTCCATCTTTAGTAATGGCACAGGCATCCACTGCTCCGATAATTGCCATGTACCAGTCCACTTTCTGATACACCGATCTCATTTCCACGAATTACATTTTGCGGGTATAACGCTCCCTCCTTACTTTCCTGTACGCTTACGTTTCACACCTAGTTCTTACCCGGCATACAGGTTCTTCCTAACCACTACAGCCATCTCTTCTGTGGATTCATGCACGAAAAATCAGACTTTTTCGTTCGGAAGTGTTATAGTATATAAACGTATAGGATAGTGCCCGTCTACACCGTGTAAATGGTGTTGCCGGATATAAACTATACCAAAACCATATGGATATGTAGTAAAATAGTGTTTTGTTTACTGACTTCTTTTGTCTGAAAAAGGGAACGGAAAAGTCTACCTTTTCTATCAAATATTTCCAGTTTCTCTATTTGTTTCCCTCGCCCACCGGAGAAATGTATCTTGTGCAATACCGAGTTTCTGTGCCGCCTGCCTGGAACTTATCTCCCCCTCTTTCCATGCTCTGCATAGCATCGGAAATTCCGGTGGTTTCGGAATTTTGGGTCTTCCGAAACTTACTCCTCTTTGCTTCGCCGCCACAATTCCTTCTCTTTGCCTCTGCCGTATATTTTCTCTCTCGGTTTGTGCCACATAGGAAAGAATCTGAAGTACCATATCTGCTACAAAGGTACCTGTCAGATCTTTACCTGTCTGACACGTATCCAGAAGCGGCATATCCAGAACAACAATATCGGCCTTCTTCTCCTTTGTAATTATCCGCCATTGTTCCAGAATCTCTTCGTAATTTCTTCCCAAACGGTCAATGGATTTGATAACCAGACAGTCGCCGGCACGAAGTTTTTTGGTCAGTTTGCGATACCCGGGGCGTTCGAAATTCTTTCCACTCAGTTTATCCATGTAAATATTTTTCTCCTTCACCGGAAACGCTTTCAACGCGATAATCTGTCTGTCCTCATTCTGCTCTTTTGTCGATACACGCACATATCCGTATACTTGTTTTTCCATTTCAAAAACCTCCGTTCTTCAGTATTTTCCTATTATCCCTCTTTTCTTTCATTTTAATTAATCCTGAATCCATGAAGTTCAAACTCTCTTAATTGCAGTTTCGCCTGTTGGGTGACGTGATTTTCTGCTATAATCTTCTCAGTCAATCTCGTTTCACGAGGAGACTAAGCCATGATAGACATTAAAATTAAAATAAGCGATCCAGCCGGATGAATGTTACGCCCAACCGTTCACATAAATTTTTATAACAAACTTGACATCACAAAATCTATTTGTTATATTACACATAGAACAATCAGGCAGCGTTGAATGATGAATGCCTTATCATACACATTGTCCGATCACTTGCCTAAGCCAGTCAGGATTTTCGACCTATTAGCGCGGTCAGATTTAAAGGAGGTGGTCTTTAATGGGAACAAAAAGAGATTATTATGAGATATTGGGAATAGAAAAGAATGCAGATGCGGGAAAGATCAAGTCCGCATACCGAAAACTGGCAAAGAAATATCACCCCGACACGAATTCCGGGGATGCTGTGGCAGAGCAGAAGTTTAAAGAGGTCACGGAAGCATATAATATTCTTAGCGATCCGGAAAAAAAGAAACTGTACGACCAGTTCGGCCATGCCGGCCCAGATGGCGGTCCGGCCGATTCCGGCTTCTATCAAAGCGGGGATATAGATGACCTCTTCGGCGATATCTTTGGCGACCTCTTCAGAGGCCGGCAGTCAGGCAGTTTCCGCCAGGGAGGATTCCGCCAGGAGTCATTCCGGCAAAAAGGCGGCAATCTCCATGCCGATATATCCGTTACCTTCGAAGAGGCAGCCTTCGGCTGCGATAAGGTTATCACCCTTTCAAGCCCGGAGAAAGGCCAGCCGCCCCAGACTCTCAAAGTCCGCATCCCTGCCGGGATAGACAGCGGAAAGAGCATACGGCTTCGTGGCAAGGGAATGCCGGGAAGCAGCGGCGGCGAGCCCGGCGATCTGCTTCTAAAAGTATCCGTTTTAAAGAAATCCGGCTTTGAGCGTAAGGGATTAGATATCTACACCACCGCGGACATTCCTTTTACGGTCGCCGCGCTTGGCGGAGAGGCTTATGTACAGACCCTTGCGGGAATCGTTCTGTGCAAGATCCAGCCAGGCACCCAGTCAGGCACTAAGATCCGACTCAGAGGCAAAGGCATCGTGTCCATGAAGGACTCTTCCGTTCACGGCGATCAATATGTCACCGTACGGATTCAGGTTCCAAGGAATCTAAGTCCGGAGGCGAGAAAGAAACTGCTGGAATTCGACGCGGTCTATAAAGGCACATCCTCCGACAGCGGCCGGCATGCTACAAGTTCCAGCTAATACATGAACAAATGGCATGATATCCCAGGCAAGACGATAAATGTGATCGTCCGCCTAAGAGCATCATGCCATGATCATTCTGTCTCCCTTTGAACCGAGAACGCCAAGTGGGGCATATACTTATTGTAATAGTTCTTCACGCACTTCCCCGCTACCGTCATTTTGTTTCGCTTTGCGACATTCTGGGACGCAATATTGTTGTCTCGAATAATCGAATACACTTCTTTTGCCCCCAAAATGTCAAACGCATATTTCTTACATGCAATTGCAGCCTCAGTCGCGTAGCCCTTATGCCAGAAATCCTTCGCCAGAAGATATCCTACCTCAAGCACCTGCTCCCCATTCAGGTCCTGCATCGTCAATCCGCATTGGCCGATCACCTCTCCGGTTTCTTCCAGCACTACCGCCCACAGGCCAAATCCATCATTTTCATACCGATTTAACTGCAATTCCAGCCACTCCCGAGCCTCCTTGTCATCAAATGCATGCTCATACGCATACATGACCTCTTCATCCTTTAGCATCCTGCACAGCGCCTCGTAGTCCTCCCGGCGTATCTCGCGCAGATAGAGCCTATCTGTTTTCAATATGGCCTCAATCGGAGTAAAGATTGCATCGCACTGGTTTAAAAAGGCCCAGTAGCAATCACCGTAGGACCAATGCCACCATTCCGTAGGATAATTTGCAAATCCGGCCTTTTCCATAATGTCGATCAATATCTTCCGGTTTCTTCGGGCCTCTTCGCTAATATAGTCTGAATATAAATAGGTACGGTTCTCCGGCTCAAGCGGAACCGCGTTGTATACCGTCCCCATATCCTGTTCCTCTCCATCCTTTAGAAGCGTTAGATCGATGGCCCCGCCGGTGGGGTGTCCGGCAACCTTCACCGGCGCCACAAACTGGCAAGTCATCTTATATATCTCCTCATCGCTTCTGGCGGGATACATCTTCTTATAGTCCTGATATGCCGTTTCAAAACTCTTCTTCTGCTGGGACAGCGGCCTGTAGGCTTCTTTTATCAGTATCTGATAGCCCGGCGGCAGATATCCGGCGGCCTCCTTTAACATCTCTGCCACAGAACGCCTTGCATGGCAGAAAAAGTCTGACTGGTTCTTGATCTGGCTTCTGCTTTCATCAACCAATATGTCTTTGTGGATGCCCTTAAGAGATGCTAGTTCTTCCTGGTTCTCTCCGACTGCTATGTTAGAAATTCGTTCATCATCTAATAGTACCACTTCTCTTCCCTCCATTCTCCTTCGTTTCATCCATTATAAACTATATTCGGCAATAGGGGAGAAAATCAAAAGATTGTGTTTTTTATTCTCTATTATAAACTTTTCGACTTCCTGTACGCTGCCATTCTTATCCGCGTACATCATCTGACACGCGCTTTTATTATCCGGCGCCTCATGCTTCCCCCTCTCCGTCGCCTGGCTGCTGCAAGCGCCAAACAAGAGAAATATTACCAGGATCATGCAAATATTCTTAATCATTCTCTCCACTCCTCCTTAGTTCTCATATCCGTCTGCATTTTACAAACAATATAACATCTTTTAAGCCAGTTGTCAATTTATACCATCATTTTGATAATGCAATATCATTAAGATTATTTTACCATAATATATATAAAAAGGAGCATTCAATGATGATTGCAGATAAGATCAAACAATTGAGAACATCACGGGATATGACCCAGAGCGATCTGGCCAAAAAACTGAATATAACCAGAAGCAGCGTCAATGCATGGGAAATGGGACTGTCTACCCCTTCCACCGCTTATCTGGTGGAACTTTCACAGCTGTTCCACGTCTCAACCGATTACTTATTAGGGCTTTCCGGCAATGCTACCTTGGATATCTCGAACCTATCGGAAAAAGAAGTTCAGATTGTCTACGACCTGGTACAGTACTTCCGAGACAAGAAATAAAGGGTTGTCGGTTAATACCGATTTTTAGTTCCTAAATTTCAAAATAAGAATCCCCCATAGAATTCAGTGTTTCTCAGCACTTGATATTCTGCGGGAGATTCTTTCAGAAAACACTTCTCTATGATCACTTTGAGAATCTTCTCTTTGCATACTCAGACTTTTTTAGAACCACGGGAGCGCCTGCATAACAACAGTCACCACAATCGTACAAACATCGTGCTGCTTCCATAACAGATATCAAATCCGGCAAATGTGGAATGTTTCAGTGCGAGAATCCTGCCACAAATCCTCCAAGAATAATTCCCACACTGGCAAATATACTCGCATAAAACTGTGCTTCTGTGAAGTTCATGAAAAACCATGCAATCTGTTTTGGCACAGAATCTAATATTCCACTAACCAAGTTTTTATAATCAAACGTCTGATTGAGCCCGCTCAATGCAGTTAAGCCAAAATGGAATCCAAGGCCTATCACGATACTGATTGCGAATCCTGCAAGAGATCCTGTCATCCTGTTCTTCCCCTGTAATTTTACTGTCTCACCCATTTTTGCCTCCTATAAATAACATTCTTCCATGTAGTTACTGTAAAGCGTCGCATGTAATCTCTGCCGGACGCCCGGAACGCTGGATATCAAAAAGAGCTGCGTCAACACCACCTTGCTTATATTTAGAGATGCACAGACGTACTGTTGCTGACTGCAAGTTTCTCAGCAATTTCAATAAAGGTCATACCATCTGTTGTCTTCCTCTGACAGGGCAAGATATGTTCTCTTCATAGTATTCATCCTTTCTTAGATAACACTATTTTGCCACACATTATCCAAAAAAGATATATAGCGACTATTTAATTTATGATGTACTAGTTACAGTATTTCGAACTATTTTTAAACCTGATCACAGTCAGGCTGACAGAAAAAATACTCCGGCTGCTTTTCAGTAACCGGAGTATTTATTTGGAAAGAATAATCTGTAAGGACTCTGAAAATAAGGGGTGCTTTAATGATTCTCGCTATTTTTCGCAGCAAGTTTTTTCCAGTTGTAATATCCGTACATGGAGTTGAATAAATAAGCAACCCACATCACAACCATTGTGACTGCAGAAGAGTCTTTTCCAATCAGGAGAATCCACATAATGACGGATACGACATTTACAATGATCCATAACAGCCACTGTTCTGCGTAACGTGCAACCTGCATTATCAAGGCAATGACAGAGAAGACGGTTGACATGGCATCAATCAAAGCAAGCTGTCCGCCGAGATGAGTCAGAATCTGCCAGTAGATGATAACGATCACAGCTGTGGCAATCAAAAGAATTACGATTTGTTTTGGCGTCAGAGCTTTCCCTTCCACTTCACCGCTTTCTTCATCTTTATGTCTCGACCAAAGGTAGAAACCAACAAAGTTCATTGGAATGTAGTAAAAGGCATTTAACATGAATTCACCATATAAATGGTTATTAAATGTCAGATAAGCGTAAATAGCGACATTGATCGTTGCAAAGAAATAAGTGCTTACTTTTCCTTTTGCGGCGAGAACAACTCCCAGAATTCCAGTGATTCCACTGATCAGAGCCAGTGTATTATCTCCCCAGATGACACTCAGTACAATCATAATAACAGTCGATAAAACCAGCCAGCATATTTCGAATTTACTCCAGCCTTTAAAAAAGTCTTTTACTTTACTCATGATTTGTTTCCTTTCTCTAAATGTTTTTTTCAAATTTTAATCTTGTTTTGCATCTTCAAATTCTTCCGTTGTAATGACAGGTCCTTTGACACTGACTACTTTCGCGGAAATCCGATTTGCCATGGCAATTGCTTCCGGAAATGAGTTCCCCATCGTTCGCATTGCAATGACAGCACCGATATGGGAATCACCAGCACCAATCGTATCGACAACAGTTGCCTGTTTTGAAGGGACTAAGGTGTGAATTCCTTTTTCGAAAAGGTGTACCCCTTGTTTTCCCAATGTGATTAAAACTGTATTTCCGGTTGATTTAGAAAGCATTTCTGCAGCCTGAGTGATATCGTCTGTATTTGTGGAAGTTACAGCTTCCAATTCATTCAGATGCATGACTGGATGAAGTGCATACATACGTTTCGATTTTTCCGGATCAATATAAGTGATTCTTGGGCCGGGGGCATAATAAACGGTCAATTCTTGATTGGACTCCAGGAAATTTAAAATGGCATCACCGCCTTCTCCTTCTAATTCATATCCACTCACATAAACAGAGTCATAAGAATCTACAGGAAGGGCAGAAAACCATTCCTCTTGAAAATGACATTCGATTCCGGGGACGGTTAAGAATGTCCGTTCTCCGTCTGCTTCTACCATGCAGAGACAGTATCCGTTATCAGAATCTTCGCAGTGGACAGGACTTTCGTGCCCGGCTTTTTTTAGTTCTTTGCGAATGAAATCCGCATACATTCCGGTTCCGATTGGCGCGAACAATGTGTAGTTTACACCGAAATGTTTTAAAATGTCTGCTACATTATACGCACAGCCTCCAACCATCATGGATTGTCCCTTGGCATAGACATCTGTTCCGGATTTTGGGATCTGGTCAATTTCCATAACGATATCGAGCATAGCTGCACCAATTACGATACATCCTTTTCCCATTTGATCTGCCCCCTTTTTTCTACGATTGCATCTGCATATTTTGTAAAATCAATCTTGTTTGCCTTTTGGATCAAAGCAATATCTTTTTCAGGAATTTCGGATATTCCCTGAGCTGCTCCACAAATGGCAGCAGCCATTGCCCCGATCGTATCGGTATCACCACCTAAGTTTGCACAGAGTAACGCACATTTTCTAACATCAAAGCTGTAATAAGCAATTGCCAGAGCAGCAGGAACAGATTCAGAAGTATTTACACCTGCTCCGACAACATTGTATAAATTTTCTAAAAATGCAGTTTCATCATCTGCGTAAGCTTGTGCCAGACGGACACCAAGCTTTGTTCTTGCTCCCAAAGACGGACTGGGAGTAGAAGCGCCAAGATTCATTGCGTATTTTTCTACGGAAAGCGCATCTTCGATCATTTTTTCGCGATCATTGTGTTCCAGCGCAGAGGCAACTGCCATCGCGATCATAGAAGCACCGGCAATCGTAATATCACTTGTATGTGTCACGCTGGATACTGCTGCAACGTAGCGACATAACTCTTCTTTTTGTGTTGTGGAAAATAATGTCCCGATCGGTGCAATCCGCATTGCAGCACCGTTGGATACGGATTCATCCGAGAATTCCTTGGCACTTTTTCCTTCCTGGAAAAGTTTCAAAGCAACTTTTGATGTTGGACCTAAAATATTATTTTCAAAAGCATGTACCTTTTCGGCCCAGTCTAAAATGTGTGTGGCAATACTTTGACTATTCGGAACAAAATCTGTTTCTATTAAGCTGTCCAAGATAGTCAATGCCTGGCTTGTGTCATCGGTAAACTGACCTGCTTTGTACTGATAGGAAATGATATTTTCCGGGCAGCCATCTAAAAAGTCTGTGATTTTACCGTAATATTCCAGGCAACGTTTCCGACTCCACAATTCTGGCGGCATTCCCATCGCATCGCCGATTGCCATTCCATATAAGGTACCTAATACGTGGTTCTTCATGTTATTACATCCCCTTTCCACTTGTTATAATAAGTTAAAGTCTGGGAAAATACAATTCATAAAATCCACAAAAAATCAAGAGAAAATTTGTTGACTTGTTATAATAAGCGGTTTGAAATGATATCTTTTTTGGAGTATAATGATATATACAGGGCAGGAGGAATTTGTATGAAAAAAACACCAAAGTACGCACAGATAGAAGCGGAACTGATCGCACAGATAGAATCAGGAAAACTTGCTCCGGGAGCAGAGCTTCCAAGTGAATCCGATTTGATCGAATGTTATGATGTAAGTCGTGTAACAGTCCGTCGTGCAATTGATGAGTTGTATCATCAAGGATATGTTGAAAAAATGCAGGGAAAAAGAGCGTGTGTCAAAGAAAAAGTAAAACTTCAGGAATTGACTTCGGTTTCCAGTTATACAGAAGAAATCATCCGCCAAGGGATGACACCCTCTCGTGAATTATTGTCATCCGGACTTCGTGTCTGCACGAAGGAAGAGGCAGAACAGCTCGGGTTAAAAAAAGCGGATCCGGTTTTTTTTATGGAGCGAATTTATTTTGCGGATGGATCTCCATTGTGTTTTACAAGTACAGTGCTGCCTTATCAATTATTCAGAGAGATTGAAACCTATGATTTTGAACAAAATTCCCTGTACCAGATTTTGGAGGAACGGTATCATATCCAGATTACCACGACTTCTTTAAAATTAAAAGCTGTCTCTGCATACGGAAATATCTCCAAATCTTTGAATGTAGAAGAGGATACGCCGCTGTTATATTCTGACGGTATTACATATGGGATTCAGAAAGATCAGGAAGTACCGATTGAGCTGTTTCAAAACTATTATTTGACCAGCCGGTTCGAATATTCGCTGATTCAACGTCGATAACAATGTCGGTTTATAGATGTAAAGATATTGCTCCTGTACAAATTGGAAAAATGGAGTTAAAATTTGGTGAAAGCATTAGAAGGAGGTCGTAATATGCAAAATTTTGATTTTTATTCACCTACATACTTTGCGTTTGGAAAAGGCAAAGAGAACGAAGTGGGAACACTTGTAAAACGATTCGGCGGGACAAAAGTACTGCTAATGGAGCTTATGACAGTGTTGTAAGATCATTGAATAACGCCGGAATTCCATTTGTAGAATTGGGTGGGGTAAAACCGAACCCAAGAAGCGGACTTGTATATGAAGGGATTGATCTTTACCGCAGAGAAGGAGTTGACTTTATTCTTGCAGTTGGAGGCGGAAGTTCGATAGACTCTGCAAAAGCAATTGCACTGGGGGTGCCTTATGCTGGAGATTTCTGGGATTTCTATGAGACAGATCGTATCGTCACAGAAGCGCTTCCGGTTGGAACCGTTTTAACAATTGCAGCAGCAGGCAGTGAAGGTTCAAGTGGTTCCGTGATCACAAACGAAGAGAGTCTTTTGAAATGGTCTGTAGGCGGTGACGCGACCGTCCGAAATTCTCTGTATTGAATCCAGAGTATACATGTACACTGGGGGCATATCAGACAGCCAGTGGTATTACAGACATTTTAGTTCATGTTATAGAGCGTTATTTTACAAACACAAGACATGTTGAGACAACAGACCGTGTGTGTGAAGCTATTATGACCAGTGTGATCACAGAGGCTTCGAAGGTGATGGCAAATCTTCAGGATTATGAGACCCGTGCCAATATTATGTAGGCTGGAATGATCGCGCATAATAACATAGCAGGTGTAGGAAGAGAAAAGGATTGGGCAACACATGATATTGAACATACAGGGAACGTTCTATCTGAATTTGCAGCATAAGAGGGGGATGTTAAAACCCCCCCAAAAAGAAAAATCGCTGAGGTCGTGAAACTTCAGCGATTTTTTGGTATAATTAATTATGTTACTAACTAAAAATACCAATACTAATTATACCCTACGGCAGTTGAAATTGTCATTGGAAATCGAAAAATTAATTGACATTTCTGATCCAGTGTACACTTTCTGCGAGGTTATGGATCGCATCGACCTATCAAGATATTTTGCAGAGAAAGAAAACAAAACAGGCCGTCCAGAATGTGATAAGCACAAACTCCTCAAAGCGATACTCTTTGCTTTCATGGAACACGGATCTGTTTTCTGCTGGAAACGGAAAGGCTCTGCAGAAACGATATCCGATATCTGTATCTTCTTGATGGCATGAAGGCTCCCTCCTTTGCTACTTTATAACTTCTCGGAATCTTCAGCCCTGATTTTATAAGGCTTTTTGACTCCATCTCAAAAAAATCACCCACTTCTTTTGCAAAAACACTTGACAAATCGCTCAAAATTTGCGGCGAAGCCGATTGATTATATTTTAATTTCAATCGACTGGAGGCGATTTCTTTGTTATCTTGTAATCCTGGCGGCCATACCGCCTATCAGGATACTTTCGTATCTGATTTTCTGAAATTTTATCCTGATCCCTTTGCGCTTCCTAATAGCACCTGGGATTATATCGTGCAGTTCTGGTATCTGGATCTTTCCCCGACGGATTCCATTTTGCAGGACTGTTACTCTGTCTTCGGACCGGAGCCAAGGCTCCCTTCCTGTATGCTGCGTTCTTACCTGCTTGCTTTAAAGCTGAAAGTGACTTCCATTACCGTCTGGTGCCGTATGCTACGGGAAACAAGAAAGGGGAAAAGACACCCTGCGACTCTTCCAGTACTGCTTCTAAGCTTCTTCCCCTAATGGAGCGCTGGCAGTTGAAACCGGAACATCCTTTTTTTCTGGTCTTCCGTCTTTATCAACAGCAATTCCTAGACCGCTCCATCCAGAAAGGTCTGATCAATCCGGAGCACTTGGCTCTTGCCGGCAACGGCACGCCCGTGCGCACTGCCGCACAGCAGCGTAAAAAACGCACCTGCAAATGTAAGGAAAATGGCTGTGCTTCCTGTCACTGCAAACGCCATTTTTCCCAGCCGGACTGTAACTGGGGATGGGACTCCCACCGGGAATGCCATTTCTTCGGCTGCCACCTCTACATGTATGTGGCTTCTGATTCCTGCAGCGATCTCCCTGTATTTCCGCTTTTGGAACGGGCTTCCCGGCATGACATGCTTTCATTTCTCCATTCCTTTTTCACCATGAAGGCAAACCTTCCGGAATTCCGCATTGAAAAACTCCTTCTGGATTCCGCCCATGATGCTTACGCTGTCTATGAATACTGCAGGCGAAAAAACATCACGCCTTTTATCGACCTCAATCCCGGTCATACCGGACATTTTACTTATAATGATGATTTTCACCATTGATGACGATGGTGTCCCGATCTGTAAGATGGGCTTACGTATGCACAAAGATGGATATGAGGCTGCCAAGCACCGGGCAAAATACCGGTGTCCAAAAGCAAATCGGAAGTACGGCTGCTTCTGTGAGCATCCCTGTTCACCGGCGAAATACGGCAGGACCGTACATATCTTTACCGACGACAATCCAAGGTTATTTAACATACCGCCAAGGGACAGTAAAGCATGGAAAAAGGAATATGACGGAAGGACTTCCGTAGAACGTTCTAACAAGCGTGAGAAAGAGGACTATAAATTAGAATACGGCAGGCACCGCTCTACGAAGATGTGGTACTGCCGCCTCTATGGCATCATGATGCTGCAACATCTTGATGCCTGGGAAACATTTCAAAAATCATTAGGGTGAGCCGCCTAACAAGAATATCTTAAACGGCTTTATATGATGACCAGCAGGACATTTCAGAACGCAGGTGCCTTCTTCATTCAGTAGGAAGTCTGCATATATTTCAGGAACTTCTATTCCTGTTATGGCTGTTGTAACAAGGTTTATGTTTTGCTTCTGTGCCAGACGGCTGTTTTCTTCACCGAAGTATGCGCCATCTGTGACAACCACAGATTCTTCCTCAGGGCTACCATTCCTCTCAAGACTGTCTTTCAGAAATTGACTGTCAGAATAGTTGTTCTGTTCAAACTGATAATCCAGTACGATAGAACCATTCTCACCGACTGCTTCATCAACATTTGCCACATATCCTCTATGTTGCTTTCCTGCTTTTTGGCGGAACGTGGCATCAGGATCGGAGGGGTTCTGCAGAACAGAAGAATCCCTTCCGCCATCCTCTTTTGTTTTGAGACGGCGAATGGCATCTTCCACAACAGTCTGCTCTGAAAGGCATCTTACAAGAAACTGGTACTCTGTGACATCATCGAACTCCTGACCGCATGACATAAGCAGTTTATCTGCATCTTCCAATATCACTTTTATCCGATCTGCTGTTTCGTTGCTGTTGCTGTAATAAAATGTCCGATTGAAGTCATTGAGATCATAATAATGTTCCAGTCCTGCCAAAAGAGAATCTCGCTTATTCTTGTGCAGATATATGACGAACTTGGATACGCAGGTGTACAGATTATTCATCTATAAACGATTTTTAATCATTACTGCGACAGCCCCGTTCGCCTATAATGGGTGGCACATGATATATGTGGAATAAGGTCTGTGAACCTTATTTTGAACTGTAAAATTTGAGAAATTCATCTTCTTTTTCAAAGTGACGATATAGTTTTCTTAAGAATTGCAGAGAATGAATACTCAAGGATTCTCCTTTTCTTGTACAGCAAAGAAGCTTTGTTTTTCTTGGTAAATCTACCGGGATAAAATGCAGTGAAGGATTCGTCATACAGTTTTTTGTCCATTCGGACACAAACATTACAGAATCTGTTTTCAACAGCATCTCTTCACAAAGATGGATTGAATTGAAGAACATGATTCGGTTGGTATTAAAGCCATGATCGGCGATTTCAAAATATAAATTCTCTTTTGCCTGAGCTTCTACGTCAAGGCAGATAGTAAGTGCATTACGTGCATCCTCGATGGTCAGTCGCTCTTTGTTATAGTAAGCGGAGTTCGGACCGACACAGACGATGACTTCTCCTTCTGTAAGGGGACACATATCTAAAAGAGCTGCATCTCTCATCCACATCTGTTTTTTCTCATGTTCTCCATAACTTACAATGAGTCCGATATCAGAACGTCTATTTAATACACGAAGAATGACTTCACCACGATCCACCTCCAGGATATTATAGTGTACATGGTTATCCGTATTTTCAACATAAAGTTCATGAAGGATATCGGCAAGAAAGTCGAATTCTTGACTGGCAAGGAAAAGTCTGGAACAATCGGCATGATTATTCCGGAAAGCATTATTCAGGCCATTCGTTGCAGTGAGAATTTGCTTTGCATAAAAGACAAAGTTAATGCCCTCTTCTGTCAACTCAATTCCTTTTGATGTACGGGTCAGAATCTTGATACCGTATTCCGATTCCAGTTGGGCGATATTCTTCGTCAGACTGGGCTGACTGATATATAGTTTCCTGGCCGCTTTTGATATAGAGCCACATTCCAGGACTTTCAGTAGTTGTTCTAATTGTTCAGTTTTCAAGTTAACCCCTCCCCCCTAATAAAATTTTAATGAATAAAAAATAGACAGTCAACGAATATGGAAGCATTGGCCATTCCAAATAGTTATACCCCTTCCATCATCTTTTGGTATTTTTTAAGGGATTTTCCGTTGTGCTATAATACTATTATATCAAAAAAATAGTGATTGTAATTCGTCACAATCACCAATGAAATATGCAGGAGGAGGTAATCACTTATGGCTAAAGTATGTATCAATGATGTGCGTAAGCTGATCGAGAAATCCGGTCAGATTCGTGAAAAACTATGTTTAGGAACACATCGTATAGGAAATGTACATATCGGAGGTCCGATGTCAGCATGTGATGTGGCTACAGCATTGTATTACAAGTATATGGAGTTTGATCCGGAGAATCTGGATGATCCGGAAAGAAATATTTTCGTTCTTTCCAAGGGTCACAACGGAATCCTGTTATTCACCATTTTCTGCGACATGGGAATGTATGACTGGGATCTTCTACTAGATACCTACAATACGATTGATCATCCCTTTGGAGCACATCCCAATCATAAGCGCGTAAAGGGTATTGAAGTATCAACAGGTTCTCTTGGCCACGGACTTTCCTGGTGCTGTGGTATGGCACACGGTAATCGTGACAAGGGTATCAAATCCAGAATCTATACTCTGCTGGGTGACGGCGAGATGGAAGAAGGATCCAACTGGGAAGCAATTCTTTATGCAGCATCCCGAAAACTGGACAATGTGGTTGCAATCGTAGATTTCAATCATGCATCTGCAGCATTTGAGACCGGAGAGAACCTGGTATGGGGTGAAAAGGGAGGTCCTGAAGGTATGGCAGACTGCTTCCGCGCATTTGGATGGAATGCAGTGGTCATTGACGGAACCAACATGCAGGAAATCGACGAAGCACTTGGTTCTCTTCCTCCTGTTACACTGGACGGAAAACCCAATGCCATCATCTGTTCCACAAAGAAAGGACAGGGTGTCGGCTTTATGATGGAACGTCCCTGTGCATGGCATGTTGGCGGATTCGGCAAAGAGACACTAGATGAAGCAGTAGCAGATATTCAGGAATACACAAAACAGAAACTGGCGAAGGTGAAGTAATATGGCAAATATGGGCGGTTTCACTTTCTGTTGTGGCGATTTTGGCCCGGCAATGGAAGCAAAAGGTACAGTTACAAATGAAATTCTGGAAATGATTGATGATGATCCTCGTGTTTGTTACGTCGTTTCTGACGGAACAGCAAGAGGCGGCCGTACACAGACAAAGGCATTGTCCTGTCCCGATCGAATCATTGACGTAGGTATTCAGGAGATGAATATGGTTACGGTTGCTGCAGGACTTGCACATAGAGGCTATATTCCTTTCGTTCAGACATTCGGTCCTTTCCTTTGCGTCAGAGCACTGGATCAGATTCACAATGATGTAGCTTACAATGATTATCCCGTAAGACTGATCGGTACTCATGCTGGTATTTCTTCAGGTTATGGTCCTACTCATAACACAATTATCGAGTTTGGTGTTATGAATGCACTTCCCAATATGACCATGGTTGCTCCTTGTGATGCAGAGCAGTGTAAGAAAGTACTTCGTGCAAGCCTGGATTATGCAGGTCCTATGTATATTCGTATTCCGAGAGGTGAGGAGCCCCTTGTTTATGAGCAGGGATATGACTATCACTTTGAAATCGGTAAAGCTAATGTAATCAAAGAAGGTAAAGATTTGAACATTATTGCCACCGGTATGGGTGTTTATGGAGCGGTAAAAGCTGCAAGATCTCTGGAAGAGCAGGGATATGATGTGGGCGTTATTGATATGCACACCATCAAACCCATTGATAAAGATGCAATCATCTCTGCAGCAAAAGCATCCGGCAATTTGATCACTGTTGAAGATCACAATATCCTCGGGGGACTTGGTTCCATCGTTGCAGACGTACTGATGGAAGCTGGTGTATATGCCAGTCTTCGTAAGATTGGTGTTCCTGATACCTTCGTAGAGTTTGGTTATCCGGAAGAACTGTATCCTTACTATAAGATGGATGCAACAGGTATCGAAGAAGTTGCACTGGAGCAGTTAAAGAAATAGAAACTTAATTCCCGGTCCGCGAATGACGGGCCGGGATTGTTAGATATCAGAAAGGAATAAAAAATGAGACAATTATTTGTTACTTCCATTCGTGATTTCGAGAAAAACACGATGGGTACTGTTGATATGATGGAAGCTCCTATGCCGGAACCGAAGGATGAAGAAATCCGTATCAAGGTAGTTTATGCGTCCATTTGTGGTTCCGATACACATATTCTTACCGGAAATCTGGGTGAAATGGAATCAACTACCCGTTCCATGCTTCCTATGAGCTTCGGACACGAGCTTTCCGGTGTGATCGATAAAGTAGGTTCTACAGCAGAAAAGATGGGATTCAAGGTTGGACAGAAGGTTGTTGCAAACTATGCAAAATACTGTGGATGCTGCGAAAACTGCCGCGAAGGAAAAGTAAACCTCTGCTCCAATATGGGATATCGGATGAATGGATTTTCCGAGTATGCAGTTTATCACATGAGTCAGATTTTCCCGATTCCCGATGATGCAGATCTGAAAGATTATGCACTGGTAGAGCCCCTTACCGTAGCTCTTTCTTCCGCAGAGCAGGCCAAAATCTCCTACGGAAAATCGGTAGCAATCATGGGTGCAGGTGGTCTTGGAATGATGCTGGTACAGCTGGCTCGTCTTGCAGGAGCAAGCACCATTACAGTATTCGATATTGTTCCGGAAAAACTGGAGCTGGCACTTGAAAACGGTGCAGATTATGCACTGAATTCAGCAGAAGAAGGGGTCGCTGAAAGAGCTATCGAACTGGCAGGCGGACGTTATGACTGTGTTCTGGAAGGAACCGGAGCAACTGCTGCAGCAAAACTGGGACTTCAGCTTCTGGCTCGTGACGGAGATGCAGTTTACTTCGCAATGTACGGAAAGGATCCCATCCTTCCGGTAAATCTTCAGAGTGATCTGTACTGGGATCAGAAACATATTCACGGAATGATTCAGGGTGCATGGCAGTTTCCGAAATCCATCCGCATGATTCCTCGTATGGACTTTTCCAAGATTATTCAGAAAGAACATACACTGACCAATTATAAACAGGCTTTTGAAGATCTTTATTCAAAGAAATATGCAAAGATCGTAATTAAGATGGACGAATAGGTAAGAAAGGGGGAGAACCTATGAGTAATGTAGCGAACAATGGGGCTTCCGGTGAGAAGACTTTATATCATGGAAAAGAAGCGGTATTTCGTAAACTGGCCTTTGGTTCAGGTGAAATCGTTCACAATGTACCTTGGATGCTGGTAAGCGCATATCTTGCGTTTTATATGACTGATATTGCAATGATTCCGGCAGCAGCAGTTTCTATTCTGTTCCTTGTGTGCAGATGCTGGGATGCAATCAATGATCCACTGATTGGTTCCCTGGCAGACAATACCAATACAAAGATGGGACGATATCGTCCTTGGATGCTGGGAACTTCTATTGTATATATTCCTCTGGTAGTTATGCTTTTCTGGGCACATCCTGATTGGGGCGTAACCGCACGTACTGCATGGGGATGTGGTTTCTACTTCCTGGCAGTTGTTGCAGCAACATCTTGGAATATTCCATTCTGTGCACTGAATGGTGTTATTACTCCGTATCCCGGTGAGCGTGCATCCTTTGCAAGTTATCGAATCGGAATCTCTTCTCTGGCATGTGCGATTCCGACAGCAATCTTCCTTCCACTGGTTGCAAAATATAGCAATAACTACGCAAATGCACCCCGAGGATTTGTTCTTGCAACTATTACGGTATGTATGATTGCAGTTCCTTTCATTTTCCTCTGTATCGGCGGAACAAAGGAAGCAATCAAACCGCCCAAAGCACAAAAATTCACTCCCAGGCAGATGTTCGAGACGGTCGGAAAGAATACGCCACTCCTTATTATCTGCGTCGGATTCTTTGTATACGGCCTTCTTGCTTACGGAAGAACTTCTGCAGCAATGTACTATTTCAATTATTACTGGGGCAATGCAGATGCATTTACCATCTATGCAACAGCTCGTGGACTTATCTGCGGTGTAGCAGCATTCTTTGGAGCTGCTCTGGTTAAAAAGCTGGGCAGTAAGCGTAATGCATTGATGTTCGGAAACCTGATTTGTGCAGTGATTAACTTTATTGCATTCTTCCTGAATCCCAGCATCATCTCTGTTAAGGGCTGTGTTGCAATCCTCCTGATCGATGGTATTGGTATGGGTATCCAGACATCCCTTCTGTACTCCATGATTCCCGATACTGTTGAGTATGGTCAGTGGAAATCAGGACTTCGTGCAGATGGTCTTTGTTCCTCAACCACCAGCTTTATGATGAAACTCGGTGGTGCGTTATCACCCACAATCATGTTGGCAATGCTTGCAGGTTCCGGTTATGTGGCAAATGCAACTACACAGACTCCGCAGGCTCTGTCTTCTATCAATATCGTTATGAACTTAGCTCCGGCTGTTCTGGCTGTAGTTAGCATTATCATCTTCTCCTTCTATAAATTGGATGGTAAAATGCATGCACAGATTCTGGAAGATCTGAAAGCTCGCGGACAGTTTGAAGCTTATGAAGACTAAACTCCTAGTCAGAAAAACTCAAAACCTCTGAAAAGGGGCTGTTGCAAAATGATATGCTCCCTTCTAGGTAGACAAGTGAAATAATAAAAACTTGTCACTTAGGAGGGAGCATATTTTATGTCTAAAAAGAAGATATCTATTGAAGATAAAATGTATGCTGTAAATCTCTATCTAGATGGTAAAGAAAGTCAGCACCGTATTGCCTCTATGTGGAGGCTTAAGAGAAATGAAGGCAATCGAGTAGGAGGCTAACCATTAGTTGATTAGCCGACCTCTCACACCACCGCCATGACGGTAGAAGAAGCGTCCCAGTATTTTTCGGTCGGTCAAAACAAGATAAGACAGCTTGCCCAGCAGGACAGGTTCGGCAACTGGTATATGATGAACGGAAACCGTCTGCTCATCAAGAAAAAGCAGTTTGAAAAAATGCTGGATAAATTGGACACAATCTAATGAAAAAGAGCCTTGTATGTGATATTATTTTCATAAGTCAGATCGAGGCTCTTTCTTATGAAAGGAGCAGATAACAATGTCAGAAAAAAGACGGGACAATAAAGGTCGCCTGTTAAAGACGGGAGAGAGCCAGCGAACAGACGGAAGATGCTTATATAAATATGTGGACGCACAGGGAGAAACAAGATATGTCTATTCATGGAAACTTGCACCCACAGACCCCGTAACCAAAGGAAAGAGGAACGGGAAATCTCTAAGGGAACTGGAAGCAGAGATACAAAGGGACTTGCAAGACGGTATCGACACCACAGGCGGAAAAATGACGCTTTGCCAGCTTTACGCCAAACAGAACGCACAGAGGGCAAACGTGAAGAAAAGCACACAGAGCCAACGAAAACAGCTCATGTGGATATTAGAGGGAGATATGCTGGGAGCAAGGAGCATTGACGCATATGTCTTTCAGACGCTAAGGAATGGGCGTTACGCATGAAAGAAAAAGGCTATGGCTATCAGACCATAAGCAATTATAAACGCTCGTTGAATGCGTCATTCCGCATTGCCATAGCGGACGACCTTGTGAGAAAGAATCCTTTCGACTTCAAACTAAACGAAGTCATAGAGGACGACAGAAAAAAGCGACAGGCACTGACAGAGGAACAGGAAGAAAAGCTGTTGTCCTTTGTCCGTAAAGACAGAGTGTATAAAAAGCATTATGACGCAATCGTGATACTGTTAAAAACAGGACTTCGTATCTCGGAGCTATGCGGACTGACAAGACAGGACATCGACTTGGAAAACAGGGTTATCCATGTGAACCACCAACTGCTTTACAGCAAGGAAACAGGCTACTACATAGAAACGCCAAAATCCAATCTGACGAAGAAGTATAACAAGTACCATGAGGACAGCCTGCCAAAGATAACGCCACATATTTTGCGTCATACGTTCTGCTCAAGACTTGTATATTTTCATTAACTTTCAATTTTCTCCGTTCTGTAAACTGGGATTTTGGAAAGCTGATATTATTTCAAATTGTTTATTTCTGACTGCATTAGCGCCAAAAATCTTCCAGCATGTGCGCCATCCATCTGTGTATGATGGAATTGAAATGAAATTGACAGATAATAGCGAAAGAATTTCTTTTTGTATCTACCCCAAATTATAAATGGGTTGTTAAAAATACCGCTATTCATGCCCACTGCACCATCAATTTCAGTATCTATAATTGCAGATGTACCAATTACCATACAGTTTTCTGAAAGGTCTCTATCCTTACAATTTTCTGCAACTTGCTTCGTATATTTCAGATAATCACTGTTGAATTTTTCTAGTTCGCTCGTAAACAGAACGTCGCAGGAACTTACTTCTCCCTCTTTATTTTTTACAATGGTATTCACAGCGATAGTATCATACTGAATCAATTTATCTCCAACTGGAAGTAAGTAAAATTCATCTACAGCCTTTGCCGCTTTACCAATACAATAGTCCATCAACATATTAAACTTCAAATGCTTCTTATTACTTACCTTGACAAGATTTGTGACATCCATTGTCTTAAAAAAAGTTACCATTGGATTAGATGCTTTCATCCAAAGCTCAAATGCCACAGCTCGTTTCGACTTTCGTGGGTCAATCTCTTTTGCCATATTTACCTCCGTCAATTACAATTTTATTAAGATAGCAATTTGCGGATTTCTTGCGTAGTTTTTTCTATTTCTTCGTTCAAATTGTTTTTATCAATCGGAAAGTCTGGTGTTTCATAAAATCTTATCATAAACTCATATTTCAACAGAAGCCATGAATTTGCGTTTGGTTTATCATTCCTCTCCTTTGCAAATCGAATATTATCATCATATAAATCCAGACATTTCTTTTGGTTCATATATAAACTCGGTTTAAAAGTTGACGAAATCGACCTCATTAATTCATTGCTTTTTTCTGGGTTCCCCAGTTCTCTATGAATTCTTACCGCTATCAGACGAGCGTTTACGACATTGGCCCATATCGTATAATTTCCAGTAAATACCATATCCTCAATCAAATCACACACTTTGAGGGCTTCCTCATACATTCCAAAAGCATATAACAGCGTTGTTAACTCAGCGACTATTCCTATATCTTTCGACGATTTTTTGCTAAAGTGTTTCAGAAGTTTTTTGCAATCTCGTTGTATGTATTTAACTGTTACCTTTTGCATAATCAATTCTATTATCTCTAGGTTTTCCATTTCCCCACTCCTCTGCAAACTTCCAATTCGTCTTTCTCTCTATTATTTCAAGAATGGGCAATCCCGCTTGGAACTGCCCATCATCTCTATTAAATATGCGATTTTTCCACCTTTGCACACATTCCTGCACCAAATGATGTAAATGTGTACTTTTTGGGTAATTTCCAACAATAAAGTACGTCCCGTTTACAAGGCAAAGCGGTACATCTTTACATCATTTTAGTAGAGTTTCGCTCCCGCCGGAATATGCGCATCTACCATCAAAAGATTCAGTCCTTCGTGACCATCTTCCTCATGTACAGCACTAATCAGCATACCCTCGGAATCAATGCCCATCATCTTCCTCGGCGGCAGGTTTACGATGGCGATACAGGTCTTTCCAACCAGTTCTTCCGGCTCGTAATACTCGTGAATACCGCTTAAAATCACACGGTCTTGGCGCTCTCCGTCGTCCAGTGTAAACTTCAGCAGCTTCTTGGACTTCGGCACTGCTTCGCAGGCAAGCACCTTTACCGCACGGAAATCGGACTTGCTGAATGTCTCAAAGTCCACCGTTTCCTCAAAGATTGGCTCAATCTTCACATTGGAAAAATCAATCTTCTCCGGTGCTGCTTCTACATTTTTTTCAAGTGCTTCGGAAGCTGATTTTTTTACATCATTTTTCTTATTTACACCATCTAAGGACTTCATGGTCGGGAAAGATTTCACGTTTTCTTCATGATTCTTCGGGATGCGTCACTGTACTATATTTTCTAAATTTATAAACCTTATAATTACTTCACTATTCGTCATTATTAAATTTTCTTTGTTGTCAATTTGCTGTAAACCAAACAAATTGTTGTCATCCGTTATACTAAGCACTTCTCAAAAAATATCTAATTTTGCTGCTAAATTCTCGAATGACTCTTGTTTCTTTTCTTCTGTTGCTTCCGCATAAATGTCCATCGTTGTTTCAATGTTTCTATGTCCCATAATGGATTGAATAACTTTTAAATTTGTTTCATTTTCGCAAAGTCGTGTACAAAAAGTATGTCTCAGATGATGGCAAGAAAAATTAGGTAGTATAATAGGATCTCTTCGTTCTTTTTTAGCTCGCACCACTTCGTCTGCATTATAACTATTTGCTATACGCTTAATCGTATGATTGACTGTTTGTGGATTTGGAACCATTCCAAAACGATTACAAAAAATAAATCCTGACATTCCATCAATTTCTGATTCATTAAAACCATTTTCCAGTTGTTCTTCATAAAGCATTTCAAAAGCATCTTTCACAATATCTAACATTGGAATTGTACGAATTCCCGCTTCTGTTTTGGGTTTGGAGATTCTCAATACACTTTTGTTGCTCTCTGGTTTTTGATAATAACTCAGACTGTGATTTATACTGATTGTTCTTTTGTCATAATCCAGATCTTGCCATCGAAGCCCTAATGCCTCACCAATTCTACATCCCGTTCCAAGCAACACCGTAAACATAGGCCACCAATGATAATATATCGGATGGTTCGCAATATATTCCATAAATGCTCTTTGCTGCTCTACTGTCAATGCATGTCTGATTCCTCTGTTCTTCCCGGATTCTCTGCTGATTTCTTTCATTACTCCATCTGTAGGATTATTTCGTATAATCTCATCCCGCACTGCCAACTGAAATGTTGGATGAAGCAAACAATGAACAGTATCTAATGTTCCTAATGAAATTTTTACTTCATTAAGAAGATAATAATAAAACTGCAATACATCAGAATACTTTATATCTGCAATCCGCTTCTTTCCAAAAGTATCACGTACATAATGATCGTACGTATATAAATATGAACTTTTTGTAGATTCACGCAAATTATACTTCGTGGACATATAACGATCAAACGTATCATTCACACTCGCCTTGCCAGCAACATAGAGATCCAATCCGTCCAACTGATCCTTCATCAGTTTAGCTTCTTTCTCTCTTAGTTCTGCCAGATCGTTAGCATATATAAATTTACGTCTGCCCATCGGATCTGTATAGGTGTACATGTATCTTTTATCTGATGATCTTTGTACTTCTCCTTTGCGTAAAGATCTTCCTCGCAAATCTTTTCTGACTTTCGCCATAATAGTTTCCTCCTCTTAAGAGAGAAGCACTCACTATTTTTTCTGCTCGGATAAAAGTATCTCTACCCCTTTTAGGACAATGTCCGTTGTAGTCATTTTATGTTGTTCGGCGTATGCAAGCATCTGGGAATATAGCTGATCAGGAACACGAATGCTTAATACTTTCTTCTTTGCATTGTCTGATTTTGGTCTTCCCATCTTTTTCATTTCAGCTCTTATACCTCCTATACAAACATTATACTTTTTGTATGACACAAAGTCAATTAAAAATACAGAAATTTATAGAAGTTCTTCTCTCTTATTTTCTCTCTTTAAAATTTAAAACTCTCGGAATGTTTCCAAATATTTTTCAAATATCTCACAATTAACTAAAGCTACTTTATCAATTTTATAAACTGCTTTTGCCTCTTTTGCTAATGCCTGAAATTTTGTCAATCCCAAACTATATTTCTCCGCACCTTCCGGATATCTCACAAATTTCTTTTCCATTTTCTTAGTAGCTTCCACATCTTTTCTTGCAAAACCCATTTTTCAAAACTCCTTTCCTTTTATAAATAAGAAGAAATCAAATTTGTCTTCTCACATAACGAAAGGAAATCAATGGATTTTACAGGGTGATTATGAAAAAAAGTCAAAAAAAATAGTTGCCAAAGTATTTTCTTCAGCAACTATCATGTCAAATTACCACTATTCGTATCGCATTTTTTCATTTTTCACGTTTTGTCACATAATCCATTCCTATAAATATCATTTATAATAGCCTGGGCCTGTTCCATTTCTTTTTTCTTTATCTTTTATATCAATTTTTTAACTTTTTTTCTATCTCACCCTGTATTTTGCCCTCCGAGCATTTCGTTATATGAGAGGGTTAATCTTTCAAGAGCAAGATCCACCCATGTTTAACGTTATAGCATTTCTGCTTCCGTTAACCTTACGGGTTTTCATCTTGCTGGGGATTTCGTTTCCCCATACCCTCGAAGATTTAGACGTTTTTTACGTCTATTGGCATCCATCAAAAGGTGTACGCATCACTAATTTCTATATCGGAAGGGACAGCCGATATCTTAATTAGTGGCATCACTACATGATGGAAAAATCAAGGGAAAGGAGGAACATGAAAAAACGAAAGCAGACCGAATTATCACATCCTAATTTTGTTGCTGTGCGGCTAACAGATACGGAGATAACCATATTGGATCAGGCTTGTGCTTCTTTAGGTACAACTCGTTCCGAATATTTGCGAAGACTTCTAACTGAAAAGAGAATTTACAACAATGTAGAAATTGTTGCAGACATCAAATTGCTTCGGAAGCTGGTCGGAGAATACGGCAAGATTGGTTCTAATCTAAATCAGATTGCTAAATATTTTAATACTGGCGGAACACATTCCCAGGCAATGGAAAATGAAATCCATCAATGTATCTCTGACCTCTTCCTTTTAAGAAAAAAGGTGTTAGAAATGGCAGGTGATTTTCATGGCGATACTAAAACACATTAAAAGCAGAAATGCAAACTATTCGGATGCCATTGATTATCTGCTTTTCCAACATGATGAGAGTACTGGAAAAAAGATAAAAGATGAGATGGGGCGAAGTATTTTAAGAGATGAATTCTATATGGATGGTGTCAACTGCGATCCGATGTCTTTTGACAAGGAATGTAGTTTGACAAATGCAAAATTTCATAAAAACAAAAAATCATCTGAAATCAAAAGCCACCATTATATCATCAGTTTCGATCCGGATGATACATCAGAATGTGGACTGACCGGGAAAAAAGCTCAGGAGCTATGTATAGAACTTACCAAAAAAATATTTCCCGGATATCAGGCTCTTATCGTTACGCATACCGATGGCCACAATGGCTCCGGCAATATTCATACGCATATTGTAATCAACAGCGTCCGTAAGGAAACTGTCAAAAGACAAAGCTACATGGATAAGCCCCATGAAGAAGTTGCCGGATACAAGCACCGATCCACAAATAAATTCCTGAATTATTTCAAAAAGGAACTTATGGAAATGTGCATCCAAGAGGGACTTCATCAAATCGATCTTCTCTCTCCGGCTGAAACTAAAGTGACACAGGCAGAATATATGGCTCAAAAATCCGGACAGAAAAAATTAGAAGAGATAAATAAAAAAATCATTGCTGATGGATTAAAACCAACTTCCACCACATTTCAAACGCAGAAACAAGAACTTAGAAATGCTATCGAAGAATGCAGCTTGTATTCCAAAAACTTTCAGGAATTCCAATCACTGCTTTTTGAAAAATATCAGGTTTCTGTCATTGAAGAAAGAGGAAGATATCGCTATCTCCATCCGGATCGAAACAAACGGATAACAGAAAAAGCTCTAGGAACTCAATATGGAAAAGAACATTTGGAGCAGCTCTTCTTACGAAAAGATCCGATAACCATTCTTTATGTCAGATCGCATTTACGGTTAGTAGTAGATCTGCAGAAAAATGTAAAAGCAATGCAAAGCCCTGGATATGCGCATCGAGTAAAGATATCCAACCTTCAGGGAATGGCAAATACCATTATCTATGTTCAGGAACATGGATACAATACCCAAACCGAGTTAAAAGATGCCTTTTCCAAAAATCAAAAACAGTTAGATCAAGCAACTGATCAGCTTATGAAAATGAACGAAGATTTGAAAAATATCAACCGTCAGATCCATTACACCGGACAATATTTTGCGCACAAAGCAATCTATACTGAATTTCTAAAGGCAAAAAACAAAGGCAGATTCCACAAGGAACACCCCGCCGAAATTCAGGCATATGAAGAAGCCCGTGACTGGCTGAAATCTTTTTATCCAGATGGAAAAATGCTCTCTATCAAATCATTAAAAGAACAAAAAGCCAGCTTACAGGAACAGATCAACCAGCAAAAATCATCCATTCGATCTTTAAAAGATCTGACACAAGATTTAAAAACCGTAAACCAAAATGTGGAAGCAATTCTCCACAATCAGGTTCAGAAAAAGCAAAAGACACAGGAACCCGAATTATAAATTATTTTACGAAGGAGGAATTACAATATGACACAAAATGAATTTAATGTTGTCCTTGAACAACAGTATCGAAAATGTGCCGATGTTCTGGCACACAAGAAGAAAGAATACACAGGAGACCGTATCGACCGCCTGAGTGCATTCAAAATCGCTGCTTCCTTGCAGGGATGTACACCAAAGGCTGCTCTTGCCGGAATGATGTCGAAACATGTCGTATCTCTGTATGATATGTGTTACTCTTCTCTGCTCCAATTTGACTTAGAACAATGGGATGAGAAGATCACAGACTGCATCAACTATCTCATTTTACTGAAAGCATTGATAAAGGAGGAACAGGCCTATGGATCACATTGAGACAAAAGTTTTAAATAGTTATACCATCCAGGAAGCAGCTCAAAATATGGTATTTGCCGCAAGGCTTACCCAACAGGGGCATTGCATTCAAAACATGGATGATCTTATGGCACTCTATCAGAAATCTTTTACGGACAAAACTGTAGACCGGATCGCCAGTCTTCCCCATCCAACCGTACAGAAATTTACGGTGATCACCGTTGCGATTGTCGGGGCAAGCAGACGCTTTCTCGCACAGATCACTCGTCATCAAAATGAAGTAAAATTCATGAGTGCCTCTCTGCAGTATAGCAACTATTCAGAGAAAGCCGCATTTGCGGTTCCCTATGAAATTCTTTTCTCCGAACAGAGATACATTGATCTCTATCTGAAAAGTTGTTTATCGGATCTCAGATGTTATCAGGAATTGTGTTCCGTGGGATTTCATCATGACTCTGCCGGTTATGCTCTTCCCCATGCTTTGAGAAATATCCTGATCATCTGTGCTACACCTTATGAGTGGAAACATATGATCGGGCAGCGTATCTGTAGGAGGAATACCGACGAAACAAGAATTGTAATGTTGGATATCTGGCAGAAACTATATGAATTTGATCCGGTGTTATTTTCACCGAAACTGACTGGTCCATTCTGTCAGAAAGGATGTTGTGAAGAAGGTTCTATGCCCTGTGGAATTCCTATTCCAAAAGACTGGACCCCATTAGAAATAATGAGAGAGGATTATCCTCTGCTCATAGAAGGGAGAAAAGCTCGTTTATGAAAATTAAACTGATCAACTTTGGACTGGAAAAAAATCATTATCCTTTCCGGCCTCATGAAAATGATGCCGGAGCCGATGTATATATGCCTTATGACTGCACGTTAAAGCCTGGCGAAATTGCAAGAATCCCATTAGGATTTGGACTCATACTTCCGGATGGGTATGCCGGTTATGTTTTTCCAAGAAGCAGTATGGCCACAAAAGGATTAGTCTGTGAACTTCCGCCTATTGATTCAGGCTATCGTGGCGAAATTCATGCCATTATCAGCAATATTAGTTCAGAATGCCAAACACTCCATAAAAATACCCGTGTAGGACAACTGGTTATCACTCCTGTTCTAATTGCTGACTTTGTTCTGGATCTCGGAGAAGAAAGAAATACCGGAGTTTTTGGAAGTACCGGGGAATAAAGCTCATAAAACCAGAGGTGCCGAATAATTTATGATTCGACACCTCACACAATCAAAATAACGAATGCCATACCAACAGCTTCCCTTATTATAATAAAATAAGTGCAGATGTCAGAGTTAATTACTCTCTAACAACTACACTTTTATGGTACTAAAAATGAGCCGGCAGATATGTGTCCTGCCGACTTATTTTTATATATGTATGATCATTTCTCTGGCAATAAACCGCTCATGCTTCTCAGACTAATCGCAAGCGTAAATGTATTGTGCAGCAAAGCCGATGTTGTTGGCTGGATCAGACCTGCCACGCCCAGAGCTATCAGTGCTCCGTTAATGCTTACAATACCTTTGTAATTCCCCTGAATCCGACGCATCATGGCATCAGACAATCGTTTCAGCATTACGATTCCACGCAGATCTTCTGTAGCAATGGTAATATCTGCGATCTCGCGGGCAAGCTCCGCTCCATCACTGATCGCAATTCCTGCATCTGCAGCTGAAAGTGCGGGTGAATCATTGATCCCGTCTCCAATCATCACGACTTTTCTCCCCGCAGCTTTCTCTTTTTCAATAAATCCTGCTTTATCTTCTGGAAGTACCTCGGCATAATACTCATCCACACCAACACGTTCCGCAATCGAAGCAGCGGTACGTTCACTGTCTCCAGTCATCATGACAATTTTAGAGATTCCTTCTGTCCTCAGCATCTGCACCATATCTTTTGCTTCTTCCCTAAGCGGATCTTCAATACAGATTACCGCAGTCAGTTCTCCATCAATGGCAAGATACAGATGGGAATATTCCTCCGGAAGCGTATCAAACTTCTCCTGGTATATCCCTCGAATTTTACATTTTTCATCTTCAAAAACAAAATGACTGCTTCCGATCACAGCTTTCTTTCCGTCAATATAAGAGGAGATCCCATGTGCTACGATATATTCCACTTTGGAGTGCATTTCCTCATGATACAGTTTTCTTCTTCTGGCGGCATCTACAACAGCCTTCGCCATGGAATGGGGAAAATGTTCTTCCAGACAGGCAGCAATACGGAGAGCTTCCGGTTCCGGATAGTCGCCAAATACAACAATCTCCTTTACCGTTGGTCTCGCTTTAGTCAGTGTTCCGGTCTTATCAAATACAATCGTATCTGCTTCAGCCACTGCTTCCAGATATTTTCCGCCTTTCACAGTAATCCCAAGCTGTCCGGCCTGCCGGATGGCGGAAAGAACGGCAATCGGCATGGCCAGTTTCAATGCACAGGAAAAATCTACCATAAGAACTGAGAGTGCTTTTGTTACATTACGGGTCAGCGCTCCTACAATGCCAGTACCAAGGAGGGTATAGGGAACCAGTCGGTCTGCCAGATGTTCTGCTTTGCTTTCCAGTGCGGACTTCAATTTTTCCGAGTCTTCAATCATAGTCACGATTTTCTCATATCTTGTAGAACCCGATACAGCTCTGACTGTAATTTCCAATTCGCCTTCTTCCATGACCGTTCCGGCAAACACAGACTGTCCTTTCGTTCTTCGTACCGGAAGGGATTCGCCTGTTAAGGAAGCCTGATTGACCATTCCCTCTCCTGTGGATACCTCACCATCAAAAGGAATCACATTTCCCATATGTATCACAACGGTATCTCCCGGCATAATATCTGAAGACGGAACTAGGATTTCCTGCTCTTCTCTTTTCAGCCATACTTTCTGCACATTCAATGACATACTGCGGGCAAGATCCCCAACAGATTTCTTGTGTGTCCACTCCTCCAGAAGTTCTCCGATTCCCAGAAGAAACATGACCGAACCTGCAGTATTAAAGTCCCTGCGCAGAACGGATACTCCGATTGCCGTGGCATCTAATACCGAAACTTCGATCTTCCTTCTGGCCAGACACAGTATTCCCTTTCCAATATATTTGACAGCCTTAAAAGTAAGCCATATTTTTCTTATTGGATTTGGCAGAATCAGTTTTCCTCCGTAATGAAGGAGTACTTTTGCGATCAGCTTTTCTCTGTATACAGAATTTAAAGCACGCCCTGAGCTTGATATTACATTTTCCGGCACATCTTCTTTCTCAAAACGAAACTTTCTTAATCTGCCAATCAGTTCTTCCCGGTCCCCTGTATAATAGATCACAGCGTCAGCGGTGCGCTCATATACTTTGACACTGGTAATATCTTTCTGTTTTTCAAGAGTCCAGCAAAGAATATCCGCCTCCGCACATGTCATCCTGTTTCGGATAACATGAATGCGGAGACGGCCTTTCACTTCATGTTTAATAATAAACTTCATTCTTATTCCTGTTCGTTCTCTTCCTGCTCTGCCGCACCATCTTCCTGAAGAGCATCCTCTTTTACTCTCTCTGCTTCTTCTGCCGCACGCTTTTCATTAATCTGCTGCGCCTCAGCAAGAATATCTTCTGCATTCTCCTGTATGACAGTAGCTGTCTTCATTACACAGTCCTTTGCCCGCAATGCTGCTGCTGTACAATTTGTGTACACTTTCTTTGCATCTTTACTAGAAAGAACTTTTACACCTGCCGTTCCAAACAGAACTCCTCCTATAAAACATCCAATTTTCTTTAATGCAGAATCACTTAACATAATACATTCCTCCTGATTATTTGTGTTTGTAGCCTGTATAGAATAACATCAAAAAGCAAAAGACACATGCCCACGCCCAAAATTTGTGTTGTTTCATGATTGTATCCCTTCCTTCTATAAGACTTTTTATTAAAATAACAAGTTTGATTTCAGATAGTCAATGCTAACTGTTCTTATTGAGAAATTTAGTCATTTTCTCCTTTTACTTGTACACAATTTGCCTGCTGAGTACCCCAATCTTCTCCAGTTCCTTTACCAGACGGTAAACCGTTGCCATCCCAATGCTATGATCTAGCTTTGATGCCTGAACATAGATTTCTTTGCAGCTGGAACACCTGTTTTCCAGGATAATATCTAAGATCATCTTCCGCTGTTTCGTTATCCTGCAGCCATTTTCTTTTAATTTTATTATTATTTTTTCTTTTTCGCCGTTCATCCCAAACTTCTCCATGCGTCCATATTCGCTGGTTTAACAGATTTCTAAAATACCTGGTTCTGAACAGAGTCAACGGAAAATCCTTCTTTTTCCACTGCAGCAGTCAAAACATCGTCTTCTACTTTACGATCAAGAGAGACTTCTGCCCATCCTTTTGCAAGATCTACTTTGGCAGAGACCCCATCAATCTGATTCAGACTGTCTGTCACACTTTGAACACAATGTCCACAGTGCATTCCTGAAATAACCATAGTTTTTTTCGCAATAATGGGGCCTGACAGCTTTTTTCTTTTCCTTTTTCGTTGGTTAGAACAGTTTCCTCCTGCCGGACATCCCACGCATTTCACTCCATTTCTTTTTGCCCTGATCAGATACACTGCTGCTCCCCCGATCAAAACAACCAGGATAATTACCGCGATCACATCTGCCATGGTCGAATCACATCCTTTCTTTAATCAAAACGGCGGACAAAGCTACTCTCCTCTGCCCACCGTCTGCTTACGATTATTTTTCTCTTATGATCTGACAGAATGCAAACTGTATTCTGAAGCAAATTCTTTATCAGACTTGCGGATTCTCCAAAGAATGATTAATACAAAAGTGATGACTGCGATCAATCCCGGTACAAATGCAGTGCCAAGAGATCCCGTAGTGATCAATGTACCAATCTGGTATACAGCAAAAGCTATGGTATAACCTGTTGCCAGCTGAAGACAGATGCCTCCAAACAGCCATTTTCCACTCTTCATTTCCGAATTCATCGCTCCAAGAGCCGCAAAACAAGGAGGTGTATAAAGATTAAACATCAGATACGCCAGTGCTGCTGCCTTTGTAAGTCCCATAACAGCAGCAACTTCACTTCCGCTGCCAACCAATGCCAGTTCATCCGTATCAATTAGGTTTGTAACACCGTAAACGACTGCCAGAGTTCCTACTACATTTTCTTTTGCAATGAATCCAGTCACTGCTGCCGCTGCAAGCTGCCATACTCCAAATCCCAACGGGATAAACAGGATAGCAAACGGATGAGCAATGGATGCCAGAATAGATGTTCCCTCTGCTCCTTCTTCCACAAGCTGGAACTGCCAGTTGAAGCTCTGCATAATCTGTACTATTGTATTACATACCAGAATGATCGTTCCTGCTTTCACAATGTATGCCTTCCCACGCTCCAGCATAGATCCGCAGGCTCTTTTTAAGCTTGGAAGTTTGTATTCCGGAAGTTCAATGATAAAGAAAGATTTTCTGTATTTCTGTCCTGTAATCTTTTTGACAAGTAAAGCTCCAAGTAAAACTAACAGAATGCCTACCAGGTACATAGTTGCCGAAACCCACCATGCGTCTGCAAAGAAGGCCCCTGCGAATAAAGCAATTACTGGAATTTTTGCTCCACATGGCATAAATGGTGTCAGCATTGCTGTTGTGCGACGTTCTCTTTCATTTCGGATTGTACGGGATGCCATAACACCTGGAATCGCACAACCAGTTCCAATAACCATGGGAATCACTGATTTTCCGGAAAGTCCTACTCTCTTAAAGATCGGATCCAGTACTACAGTAGCTCTTGCCATATATCCGCAATCTTCCAGCAGTGCAATCAGGAAATACATAACCATAACAAGCGGGAGGAAGCCAACAACCGCACCAACTCCACCGATGATACCATCTACAAGAAGCGCATACAACAGCGGATTTGCGTTTTCCATCAGTCCGCCGACCCAGCCCTGGAATGTCTCGATCCATGCCACCAGCCAGTCTGCGATCCAGGTACCCAGAGTTGTCTGTGATATGTAAAATACAAGAAAGATAACGACAGCAAAAATCGGAATCCCGATAATCTTATGCGTGATGATACTGTCAATCTTATCCTGTACATTTTTATCTTTTGTAAAAATCTTTCTTTTTTCTACTTGTTTCACAATACCATTTACAAATTCAAAACGCTTCCTGTCAGCAGCCTCTACCGCTGCTTTATCTTTCAGGTCAATATCCGCCTGTGTGTAAGGTGCTTTCTGTCCTTTCCCTTTTAATTCAGCCGCAGCATGAACAGCTTCTCTGAGTCCTTCATGTCCGGAAGATGTAGAAACTGTTTTTATGACCGGACAGCCCAACTTCTCGGACAGACGTTTTTCATCAATCTGCGTCTGTTTCTTATTGACAATGTCACTTTTGTTAAGTGCAACAACTACCGGTATTCCAAGTTCCAGAAGCTGTGTGGTAAAGAACAGACTCCTGCTGAGATTTGTAGCATCTACGATATTAATGATCACATCCGGATTCTCATTTTTAACATACCCACTGGTAATGCTTTCTTCTGATGTAAAAGGTGACATAGAATATGCACCCGGCAAATCCACCGCGATCAATTCTTCTGTTCCCTCATAATACCCTTTCCTTATCGGACTTTCCTTTCTTTCGACCGTAACTCCCGCCCAGTTCCCGACACGTTCATTCCTGCCGGTCAGTGCATTGTACATGGTCGTTTTCCCACTGTTTGGATTTCCTGCAAAAGCAATTCTCATATTTCTCCTCCTTCTTGTTCTTGTCATTCACGATTATGCGCATCTAATCTTAATTAGTATATACTAACGTATGTGCAAAAAAATAGTGATTCCACTATTTTTATATTGAAATAGCTTTTGCCAAATCAGTATCCATATTATAACGTCCATCCTTGATAGAGACTACGCAGCCACCTTTCAAATGAGAGATCACTGTAATTGGCTCACCACTATAACAACCCAAAGAAAACAAAAAAGCATTCAATTCTTCATCATCCGTCAAAATTTCCTTAACGATATATTCCTTCCCTTCTTCGGCTTCCAGTAAATTCATTTCTTATCACTCCTTGTGACGATTATTATGAGTGCACCTGATACCACCATATCTATTTGATATCTTTTCTCATCTGCATGTAGTTAGTATATTCTCATCATTGTAAGTTGTCAATAACTTTATTACACTAACCCGCCAAACTTTTTATAAATACATCTGGCTGAATCCTGCAAATCATGATACAATAAATTTACAGTTTTTGTAAAAAAATAATTAACATCTAAGAGAAGAGGTAATACTATGCATATAAATCCGTCCGGTGAAAACTATCTGGAAACCATCCTGATTCTGAGCAAAAAACTCCCAGTTGTACGTTCTGTGGATATCGCTACAGAATTAGATTTTAAAAAACCCAGTGTAAGTGTAGCTATGAAAAAATTACGTACAAGCGGACATATTATAGTATCTCCAGAAGGGTATATCCAGTTAACCGAATCCGGGAAAAAAATTGCAAACCAGATTTATGAACGACATCTTCTCTTTTCTTCCTGGTTGGAACGTCTGGGAGTTGACCCCAAAGTTGCAGCACAGGACGCATGCCGGATCGAACATGTTATCAGTTCCGAAAGCTTTGAAGCCATTAAAAAACACATCAAAAACCATATTGATTAATATTAAAAAATATGCATATTAAAACCGGGAGTTGTCAAATAAGACAGCTCCCGGTTTCATTGCATACAAGCACTCTCAAGTATTTCCTGCAGTGCATTTTTACTGCTGGTGTGGCACCTTACCACATCGGCATTACATCGCTCTGCTTCATCTACTGCACATCGGACCATTTTATGAGAAACAGTATTTGTAAAGAGCACGATCAGATCTGGATTGCCAATCTGCTTGCTGAAATTTGCAGACATCTGTGTAAATACTTTTGCCTTGCAATTAAAGCTCTTGCAGATTTGCTTGTACTGACACACCATCCTGTCATGACCACCTATGATAACAACGCTCATATTAAACCTCCCAATTCACGAAACGTTAATTATCAGAAAGCTGCTATCCACTCTCACAGTCTCACACGTTAGACAGCAGCTTTCCTTATAATCTAACCAGCCAGCATCTCTCCCAATGTTCTACAAGACTGTATTCCCTCGTCATCGGGCATTTCATTACAGATCACACTTTCACAAGCTAATACAGCACCCGCTTGTTTACAATTCGTCTCCCATTCTCTCATCCACTCTCCGTCTCCCCATCCATAGGATCCAAACAAGGCAATCTTTTTCCCGGAAAGCTTCGATTCACAGGAAGAAAACATAGGCTCAAATTCGCTTTCTTCAAGCACTTCATCTCCCATAGCCGGGCAGCCAAATGCAACCGCATCATAAGCATCCATCATCGAAACATCAAATTCTGCAGAAGTAAACAAAACAGCATCAGCCCCCTTGCCTTTTGCTCCTTCCAGAACTGCATTTGCCATAGTCTCCGTATTTCCTGTTCCACTCCAATAAACTACTGCAATTTTACCCATTGCTGCTACCATCCTTTCTTTGTAGATAAATATTTAACTATTCACGGCAAGCCGTTCAATAGTCATTCCTTTTTTCCATTGTGCGTAATATGTACCTGCACATTTCTGATATTTTTCAAAAAGCTTTAACGCTTCCTGTTCATTCCCATATACTTTCCAACACCCGGAGCATTTAGAGCAGTCAGCCTTATTTTCTATAAAACTCTTGACATCCTCCAGAGGATACCCCAGAAATAATCCAATCTCGTGCGGAAAATCCGGTTCTTCACGAAGTTTCATAATCAATCTGTTGATACAGCATACAAAATTATCACATTGATACCCTCTAGTTTCCAAAAAAGTCCGAACCGTTTTGTCCGACAAATCTCTTTTAAGTCTTTCCGGACGATATACATAAATCAGAACTCTACGTTTTGACATATGGATGGGCAGAACCCTGATCCCTTTTGGCACTAATTTTTGATTTATGCTCCTTATCTCATGAATTACCGTTTGTTTGGAACTGTATAAACAGGAAAACAGATTTGCTGTTTTTATATTTGCCAAAGTAGGAGAACAATACCGTACAATCATTTCATCTGACATCTTTTCTCCTCTCCTTGTTACATTATTAGAATATTATCGAAATATTATTAGTTGCGACTAACTATTATTCAAAAAATTTTTGTTTTCCCATTTTCTCAAAAACTTACGACATAACGACTTAACCAAAACACACAGCCCGAATATCGCTGCCGAAACCAATACTGCATAGACAACATGTACCAATAATAGAATCGCATCATTCCTCATATACACCTCCTCCAAAATTTCTAAAAATCGTTTTTAGTTAGTTATTACTAACCAAATTTTACTTTATGACTTTAGTTTTGTCAAGAGAAAAATATTCTTGTTTCTCTATCCATTAAAACTTTCATTACTGATCACATGTTCCATCCGGCAGGCATCGACCTCTGCAGTTTTGGGATCAACGCCTGCTGCGATAAGCTGTTCTGTAAAGAAGCAATCACGTTCATAAATCTTTTCGGCAACCTCACGGTCTATATCGGTCAGGTACAGAAAATAGCCTTCGTCTATCGTGAGAAAGCCGCCGTCTTTCAGGGTGTTGACCGCCACACAAACACTCGGTTTTGACACTCCCATGTGCCGGGAAACATCTACGGAGCGCACCATACCCATTTTCTTATGGATAACAAGGATGGTTTCCAGATAGTCCTCCCCGGACGCATGAAGTTTCATAGAACCCCCTTTTTAGAGCTATATCGCCCAACCAAGGCTTTCCTGCTGAATATGATATAGTTTTTCGTACAGCCCTTTCTTTTTCATCAATTCCTCATGTGGCCCCAGCTCGGCCAGTTTGCCATCTTCCAAAACGATGATCTGATCGGCATCCACAACAGTACGGAGCCGGTGAGCGATCATAATGACCGTCTTGCCCTCCACCAGTTTTGCAATGGCCCGCTGGATTAAAACCTCGTTCTCCGGGTCAAGAGATGCTGTTGCCTCGTCCAGAAGAATGATAGGGGCATCTTTCAGCAGAGCGCGAGCAATGGAAATCCGCTGACGCTCACCGCCGGAAAGAGTGCTGCCGTTTTCACCAAGGACAGTCTGATAACCGTCCGGCAATCGCTGGATAAATTCGTCACAGTACGCCGCCTTTGCCGCTGCCATGACCTGCTCCTTGGTAGCGTTCATGTTGCCTACGCGGATATTATTAAAAACAGTATCGTTGAACAATGTCACATCCTGAAATACAAAAGACATACAGCGCATTAGGTGTTCCGGTTCAATGGTTCTGACATCTATACCACCAATGGTAATCTGGCCTTTTCTTACATCCCAAAAGCGGGCAATCAGTTTGGAAATCGTACTCTTTCCACTGCCGGAAGGTCCTACCAGGGCTGTTATGCTGCCAGCGGGAATAGAGAAAGACACATCCTTGATAACATCGTCACGGTTATATCCGAAAGTGACATTTTTCAGTTCAATGTCATACTTGGATACATCCTTATCTTCGCCCTCCATAGCGGGCGTGGTCAGCAGAGTACGCATACGGTTGGTGACAGTTCCTAAGTGGAACAGAGAAGTCAACTGCGAAAGAATGGCAAGGATCGGGCCGTAAATCTGCGTGGAGAACATGAGCAGAACCAATAGAGGAAGCAACTCAATCTCGCCGCCGGTTATCAGCACCGTTCCAATAAAAATGGTGATGCCAAGCCCCGCTTGCAGGATCAGGCTGGCTCCCTGAACCAGAATGCCGGAGGCCAGTTCCACCTTGATGGCAATTTTTCGCATGGCCTGGAGTGCTTTATCCAGCGTGGAGAAACGGGAACCGCCAAGGCCGCAGGATTTGATGATTTTGATACCTTCCAGATATTCCTGAATCTGGCTGGACGCCTCCAATTTCACATCCACTTGTTTATCAAACAGACGAAGTTGTAGCTTGCGTCCGCACCAGATGATGAGGAATGTAACCGGCATCGTGCAGAAAATCGCAAGGGCCATTCTCCAGTCAAAAAACGCCAGACAAATACAGGTTAGGGTGACGGAGATAATATTTGCAATCAGCGGTGGAATAGTACTGCTGAGCATGGATTCCATGCTGCTGCAATCCGCCATCATGTTTGTGGTAATGTCGGACAAATCCTTCGTGTTAAAGAAACTCATGGGGAGCTTACGAAGATGCTCCGCGATCCGAAGTCTGGTCGTGCTGGCCTCCTTGTATGAAGCAATATAGGTTTTCCTATAATCATTTTTTGCAGCCAGAAATACCAGAATAGCAGCTACTACTCCCAGACCCAGCAGTTTCCACAGTGAGCCCCACGAAATTGCTTCTCCGGTAAACGGCTTCAGTAGCTCCCAAAAGAGCAGGCAGGCTACCATTGAAGGAAGTAGCAGCGCAATATTGGTTATCGTGCAGGCTGTAATTGCTTTTTTTAGGTCGGAGTAGCCTTTCTCCGACAGCATTAACTTAACTTTCAGCTTACTCATAGATCACACCGCCTTTCCTGTGCTAATTTTCCAGTTGATTGACTCCGTATAGCTGCTCCACATCTGCGCGTATTTTCCGCCCTTCTTCAGCAACTCGTCATGGGTGCCGGATTCAATCAGGCATCCTTTTTCCATAACAAGAATCTGGTCAGCGTTACGAATCGTAGACAGACGATGGGCAATCATTACAACCGTTTTATTCTGAATTAGCTTTTCAAAGGCTTTTTGAATCAGGTACTCATTTTCCGGGTCGCTGAATGCAGTTGCCTCGTCCAGTACAATGATGGGGGCATCCTTTACGATAGCCCTTGCAATAGCAATCCGCTGGCGCTCACCTCCAGAGAGATGGACGCCGGTGCTTCCAATCACAGTCTGATAACCATTTGGAAGCTGATCAATAAATTCGTGGCATCTTGCCGCCTTTGCCGCCGCAATCACCTGTTCCTCCGTAGCATCTGGATTTCCCATGCGGATGTTGTCCAGGATGCTCTGCTTAAAGAGGAATGTATCCTGAAATACAAAGCTGACCTTATCCATCAGCGCATCCAGCGGAATGTCCCGAATGTCAACGCCGCCGATTTGAATACTTCCATCCGTCACATCATAAAATCGGGAGATCAGGTTGGCTATGGTACTCTTACCGCCACCGGAAGGACCAACAACGGCTGTTACCTTGCCCTGAGGCGCAAGGAAAGAGACATGAGACAGGGCCTTGATCTGGGAATCAGCTTCATAAGAAAAACTGACATCCTGAAAAGTAATATCATAGTTTTGGATTTCAGTCGTCGTATTCTTTTCCGGCAAGACCGGGATACGCAAGATTTCATCCATGCGCTCTACACTGCCATCAATCTGCGTAAAGGACTCCGAGATAAACATGATCTTATTCAGGATGCCGGAAATTGCATGGACAATAATCAGGTAGAAAATGAATGTCAACGAATACTCTCTGAAATTCGTAGTGTGCATCCCGATCAGAACACCCACCGGGATTAAAAACAGATAAATATTGTTGATGATTGTGGTAAATGCAGGCATACAATTTTGCCAGCCCAATGCGTACTCCAGCACGAAAGAGGTATAGTCCGTAATGGATTTGCTCAACCTCTTAAAAGAATCTGCGGTCTGATTAAATGCTTTGATCTCCGGCATACCGCGCACATATTCCACAGAGGCGCTGTTCATGTTCTCCTGGGCGGTCTGAAAGCGGTGCATTTTTTCCTTTGCTTCGCCATTGAAGCCCGCAAACTGAACGATGAAAGCCAGAATAATACCGACCATACAAACCACACCATACCGCCAGTCAATCCCAAGAAGAATAATGACCAGAACAAGCGGCGCAACCAAAGAGGCGACAAAATCCGGGAGCTGGTGAGCAATAAATTTCTCAACGCTTTCAATGTTTTCGTCCATGATTTTTCTCAGCTTGCCGCTGCCCAAGGTCAAATGATACCCAAGGGGAATGTGCATGATGTGATCGGCAAAGGCCACCTTCAATTCATAAAGCGTTCCAAACGCTGCAATGTGGGAACATAATAGGGCAAAAAAGTAAAATACGATGTTCCCCAAAATACCAGCAAGGGCAAGCCAGCCCCAGGTTGAGATTGTAGAAACATTCAAGAGCGACATATCCGGGTAAATAAACAGGATTTCCCGAATGATATAATAAATTGATAAATAAGGTACAAAAGAACAAATTGCAGCCATTGCAGCCAAAAAACCTGATAGAAACACAAGTCCTTTATGACCTGAAGCCAATTCCAGGCAGCGTGCCAGCCCGGTTTTAGCCTTCGGCTGCTTCTTATTTTGCTGTGCCATTTCTAACCCTCCTTTTGGTTATACCCAATTTTTTCTAAAAGAAGATCTGCTCCTCTGATTTGAAAATCATCGGTAATGCAGCCGTTTTCAAGGCGTATAGCCCGCTCACAGCAGGCAAGCGCACACTCCGCGTCATGGGTAATGACGATAATGGTGCGCCCCATCTTCGCCAGTTTGCGGATCATCCGGCTGACATTTCGCATATTTGTACCGTCCAGCCCACTTGTAGGTTCGTCAAGTATGATAATAGGCGCTTCGTGCATTAGGGCTACGCCAAGAGCCAGCCGCTGCTTTTGCCCTCCTGACAGCGTAGAGGGATGCTGTTTGATGAACGGTTTCAGTTCCAGTGCGTCCAAAATTTCTTCTGCCGCCTGCTTCCGATCTGGGCTTACCTCTGCGCCGGTAGTCAGTTCATCCAGCAAATCTTCACCAAAAAGCTGGCTGTCTAAATCCTGGGGAATGTACCAGACCTTTCCCAAGCGGCCTTTGGGTCTGCAATGCTTTCCGAATAAAACGACTTCGCCGGATTTTTCTTTCAAAAGCCCTGCCAAGATTCGCCCTATGGTGCTTTTGCCCGTTCCGTTGGGGCCAATCAGGGCAATCACTTCTCCCTGATGACATTGAAAGTCAATATCCTCAGCTACAATCGTTTCACCAAAAGAGTGGTTCAGTTTTTTTACTTCCAAGACTACCTCGTTGGTTGCCACAGACGGGATTTCCGTCTGCTCAATCTGATGCAGATCAGGAGTGCGAAGCCCCAATGTCTGGATTTCCTGATTAGTCAGAGCCTTCATCTGCGGTGCGGTAAATTCCCGCACAATTTTTCCTTTCTGCACACACAGGAAACGGTCTGCCAGATCCATCAGATAATAAAGCCGGTGCTCCGCAATGATAATGGTTTTTCCCTGCTGTTTCAGATTGCGGATAATGTCTGCAAAGCGATAAGTAGATGCAATATCCAGATTGGCGGATGGTTCATCCATGACATAGATTTCCGGGTCGATCGCCTCTGCCGATGCAATCGCAACCTTCTGGCGCATCCCATAAGACAGACTGTGCAGACTATGATCCAGGATATCCTGAATCTTGATGTCCGCCGCCGCTCGGTGAACATGGTTCTGAATTTCCTCATGGGAATAACCGTAGTTCTCACAGCCAAAAGCAACCTCACCGGCGACCTCATTGGCAAAAAACTGGCTCCTGGGGTCTTGAAATACATTCCCTACGATTTTGCCACGCTCCCAGGACGGAATTTTTTTCAGCGGTTTCCCATTCACAAAAACCTCACCGCTTAATTCCCCCTCGTAAAAGTAGGGGATCAGCCCATTAATCACCCTCGTCAAAGAGCTTTTTCCACTTCCTGATGGGCCGGTTATAACAATGATCTCTCCGGCGGCAATATCTAATGATATATGTTCCAGTTGATTTCCGTTCCCGCCATAGGAAAAGGTCAGGTCACGGATCATAATTTCTTTTCCCATTCCATTCCTCCTACAAAAGATAGCAAAACACAGCAACTCCCACGCTTACAACAATCAAAAAGCAATCCAGCGTAGCAATCCGACTGACATAGTAGCTTTCTTTCTTGTAGGGGCTTTCAATTCCCCTGACTATGGCAGAAGCGGCTAACTCGTCCGCGATCTTTAAGGAGCGGAACACCATCGGAACAATGGCATATTCCAATGTGTCCATTGGATGCCTCAAAACATTGCCAACCGATTTTAAGAAGCCACGAATTTTCATGGCTTCTTTGACTTCTCCAAATTCATGCAGCACAGTCGGAGCAAAACGGAGCATGACAATTAATACAAGCATGATACGGGTAGGGATCGGCATTTTCCGCAGGCTGGCTGTCAACTTCCCGGACGGGATTTTAGCCAGAAGATAGGCTGGCATAGCGGGGAGTAACAGCTTGTAAATCATGCTGAGTAGTAGCGGAGAGGGAATGCTGAACTGATACTTTGTTTCGATCATCAGCCAGACAATCGCCACTAAATAGACCGCAAAACATCCCAAAGCCTGTTTATATAAGCCGAACCAGCAAAGGATCAAAAAAATCCAAAAGGTAAAAATCCCATGCCCTAAAAAACTTGTTGCAAGAAAGGTCATGATGCAGGCGCACAGCGTCAGGAAAAGAACCGTACGCCCGTCGATCTGATCAGTCCGTCTTTGCTTTTTTTCTTTGACCATCATCCTACAATGCCTGCTTTTTGGAAATGCTTTCTGAGCAACCGCTGGCCGAACAATGTACCGAGAATGGCAAGAACCGCAGTAATGACAACCCCCAGAAGCATCAGTGCCGGAGAAGTCACCATAGAGAGCTGCATGTTCAGAGTATTTGCATCAAAACCGCTGCTTGCTGCCATTTCCTGATAACTGTCCCAAGACCACCATAACGGTACAGCACAGCCTACAAAATTTCCGATTGAGTTGACCATCCAGCCAATCCGGTTGCGAACTGCGCTTCGGTATGTATTCTTGCCAACCATGCATAGCTCAGCAATGAGGGCTACAATCAAGAAATAGGGAACCAAGAACATATAACCCATAACGCCTTGGATTAGTCCATAAACCGTAGCCCATGCAAACAACAATCCGTGTTTGTTGATGCGATTTGCCGCAACCAAATAAAAGGTTGCTCCGATAAATGCATCAATTCCAGCAGAACCGTACAAATATACTACTGGGAAAGGCAATGTAACCATACCAATCACCATTGCAATCGCAAAATTGATGACCATCATTGCGGCAATCGTCATAATATCTCGAATGCCAATTTTTTTCTTTACCGTTTGTTCCATTCCAGAACCCTCCTAAAATAAAATAGTGGTGTGATTAGCAATAACTAACCGCACCACTATTTTACAAAAGTTCGCATCCGCTAACTACTCCAAAGGAAAAGATGAGCCCTGAAAACAGCCCAAAAGTTAATTCGATTTTTTTGCTTTACGATAATCCTTTGGAAGCAGTCCAAACACTTCTTGAAAAGCTCTCGCAAACTTACTAATATTTGAATATCCAAGTTCACCAGCTATTTGCGTGATGGATTGATCTGTTTCCTGCAAATAAACAGCCGCAAGATTCATTTTGTAATTTTTGATATGCGCATAGGGGGTGTCGCCATAAATCTGTTTGAAAATAGCCTGAAATGTGACTTTGCTCATTGGCTCTCTTTGCAAGAGTTCTTCTATGGATATTTTTTTGTCGAGGTTTTCTATAAGTTGTTGCCGGATACGCTTGATGATTTCAATTTGTTCCTTGGCATAATATGTTGCTTCATACTGATCTTCAATCCGCAGTTGTTTGATATGGTAAAACAATTCCAATAATTTAATACGGAAGTAATCTCTCCCTTCAATACCTTTTGCAGCGTACAATTCATCGAAGATATGCAACAATCGCTGTGGTGTTCGACATAAAAACCAATTTTTTTCTAATTCCAATTCTCGCCCAAGTTCTAGAACATCAATGTTGTAGTAAGAAAAAATTTGTTTTGTTTTCGCATCCACAGAATCTTTATCAATCACACAGCTCAATCCAACACTATATCCAAAGGGAAAAGAATATGCCGCAGGAATATTTGCAAGAGCATTGATGCAAAATTCTCCTTCTTTCATGTGGAAAACTTTGTTATTTCTTAGCTCAAACTCAACACGTCCTTTTTGGTAATGACGGATTTCAATGATATTCTTATTAGGAATAGGCTCATGGAAAATATCTGAACAATTAAAATCCATAAAAATCAAGTCAATACCAGGGAAAAGGGCATAGTCATATAGGCTTCCTGTTCCATTGCATTTATACTCTACTTGAACATAATCATTATACTTATTTTTAATTACAGCATATTCCCCATACCATTCTGGTTTATGGAGTTCACTCATGCTCACTTCCACCCCCCTATCAGTTGATATAAACTAATTATATAATAGTTTTTTGGGTAGTTTAGTTATCAATTAGAAAGAATCACCCCGTGCTTAATTTTTATTTGAGTAATACATCCTCGCTCTAATTCATTGGAAAGCAAATCATTGTAGAGTTGATTGAGGTAACAATTATTACATGTTATAACAAGATTTCACCTCTTTTCTTTTCCACGCAAAAGTATCTATAATTTCAACTGTATCATCTTCACCATGCAGAACCGATCAGAAACCGCCATACTAACCTTTGTGGACAGCTTTAAGCCGTTTTTAGGGATGTAACGATAGTATGGTTCCTCACTAACTACCTTCACATTACCTCCGATCTTTGCTGCCAGCTCTTCCGCCGAATCTACATAAAAGAACATCTGCGCCTCGGCATGGCCGACCTGTTTCATATATTTTTTCTTCATCATGGTCATGCCTCTCTTGTTTACCGTATCAAAAACAACTTCCATATTTCCAAATTGCCCAATCATACGCAGAAGGGCAATGACCTTATTTTCCTCAAAATAATGAAACAACCCGCCTGCAGTAACGAGAACAGGAGCATCAAGTACATCATTGCGAACTTTTATGATCCAGTCCTTCACAAAGGCATCCCCGGAAATATAAAATTCCCGCTCCGGTTCGGAAAGAAGTCCTCGCCGGTATTCGATCACATGAGGCAGATCCACGGCATACCAGTGTGTCTTTCCGTTATCACATCGGTGATAGGTTGTCTCCAGGCCACAGCCCAGCTGGACAATCACACCGTCCGGTCTGCGTTCCAGAAAAGACCGAATAAACCGATCCATATTGGCAGACCGGGAAGCAGAGGCCAAGAGGGTATACTGATTCTGCATATTCTGTTCGATCAAGTCTGAAGGCAGCTTTTTTTTCAATTCCAATGCTTTTTTATCATATAAAACTTGCGGACAATGCTCACTGGCGTAGATTCTTCCCAGCATAGGGATAAACAGGGTATCCTCCACAACGCCTAATTTTTGCATAACCAGTCCTCCTTTTTGCCTATTTACGAAAGTTTCCAATTCTGGCTTTCTGTCTGCAGTTTTACCATATGGGCATACACACCATTTTTCTCTGCCAGATCCTTTGGTGATCCTTCTTCTGCCACGGTGCCATCAGAAAGGACAACGATCTTATCTGCTCCGGCTACAGTACGCATCCTGTGGGCGATAACCAGAACGGTTTTATCTTCAATCAGACGGGAAAGGGCTGTCTGTATCAGAGTTTCATTCTCCACATCCAGGGAAGCAGTAGCTTCATCTAAAAGAATGATCGGCGCATTTTTCAGAAATGCACGGGCAATAGAGATACGCTGGCGCTCTCCGCCGGAAAGTTCACAGCCATTTTCCCCGATATTAGTATGCCATCCATCCGGCAGTTTTTCCGCAAATTCATCCACATTGGCAAGTTTCGCAGCAGCAATGACCTGTTCATCTGTGGCGTCTTTGTTTCCGATTCGGATATTTTCCAGAATCGTATTGTCAAACAGCGTAACATCCTGGAATACGATGGAATACAGAGAAAGCAGTGTTTCCGGGTCTATTCGGGATACATCCATCCCTCCCACGGTAATCTTTCCTCTGTTAATATCCCAGAACCTTGCAGCCAGCCTGGATACGGTTGTTTTTCCGCCGCCGGATGGGCCGACCAAAGCCGTAACCTCTCCCTGCTTTGCCGTAAAGAAAACATCTTTCAATACAGTTTCTCCGGTATTGTAGGCAAACCCAACATGGTCAAAGACAATATCATACCCCTGATTAGAAAGCCTGTCACTGCCTTGCTGGATCGGATGATCGAGAATCTCATTCATACGGGCAATATTGGTTCGTGTACTGATGACTGCCGCAAGATTCTGGAGTGCGCCCTGCAGAGGGTCATATAAACGGGATACTACCAGAAGGAACATAAAGAATGTAAGCACGGAGAGGCTTCCTTGCATGAGCAGAACAGCTCCTACCAGCGCAACCGTTGCAATACCAAGCTTCAGCACCAGTGATGCGGAAACCACAAAAGCAGCAAGACCAAATTCATTGAGGATGGAACGATGCTCCACGGCACGGATCTTCTTTTCCAGCCCTTTTAAATATGCCTGCTCCGCATTATTTGCTTTCAGGTCACGAACCGTTTCAATACACTCCTGTATCCCGTCTGCGCAGGCCATCTTCACATCCATCGCTTTCTGATTCAGATTTTCCTGAATCTTTGCGGAAAATCCCACAATCGCAAAGGCAACCGGCAGAACCCATAAAGCAGCCAGTGCCATTCTCCAGTCCGTAAAGAGCAGACCGATGGAAATCAGAACCGTAGAAATGATTGAACCCGCAAGCTCAGGGATAAAATGCGAAAAACTCTGTTCCAGGAAGGTACAGTCCGCCATAATCGTACTGGTAAGATCGGCTAAATCCTTTTTTCCGAAAAAGGAAAGAGGGATTTTGCGCAGATGCTCTGCCAGAGTAATGCGGCGGATACCGCTTTCTTTGTAGGTGGCAAAGTAGGTCGCATTGTATTGAAAGAAAGTTGTCAGCAGAATCAGGCCAATACACACCACGCAGCCTGCCACATAAAATGGAATTTTCTCACTGGGAACACCTCCGTTCATCAAATCGCCAACCATGTAATATAAAAGTCCTACCGGGAACATAAAAGACAGATTTTGAAGAACACAGGCCAGGCAGCCTTTGATCAGGTCTTTTGCTCCCTGTTCAGACAGGGCATATTTTTTCTGCAGTTTTTTGATCATATCACTGCACCTCCTTTGTTACCTTCCATTGCACGGAAGTCTGGTAATTTTTCCACATACGGCTGAAAATGCCGTCTTTTGCAAGCAATTCGCGGCTGTTTCCGCACTCGGCAACCCGTCCGTCCTGAATGACAAAAATCTGATCCACATTTGTTACGGTAGAAAGCCTATGGGCAATCATAATCACCGTCTTTCCCTCGGAAAGTTTTGAGAAAGCAGCCTGTACGCGGCTTTCGTTATCCGGGTCAGCAAAGGCAGTGGCTTCATCCAGAATGATGATCGGTGCATTTTTCAGCATCACACGGGCAATGGCAATCCGCTGCTGCTCGCCGCCGGAAAGATAGACACCCTTTGTACCGATGACCGTATCCGCACCCTGTGGGAGTTTTTCCAGAATATCATCGCATTGTGCGTGATGAAGGGCAGTCAGAACTTCCTCACGGGTAGCTTCCGGTTTCCCCATACGCACATTTTCCAGAATGGACGCCTTGATCAGACGGCTGTTCTGAAATACGAAAGACACCGTATTCATAAGTTCCTCTTTCGGGATGTCTTTCACATTGACACCACCGATTTTTACCATTCCGCTCTGGGGATCAAAGAAGCGGGAAACCAGGTTGGCAAGGGTTGTTTTACCACCGCCGGACAGGCCTACAAAAGCTACGGTTCGTCCTTCAGGAATGGTGAGTGAAATATCTTTTAATACTTCTTTTTCTCCATCATAGCTGAAACAAACCGATTTCAGTTCCACGGAAGCATTTTGCGGGTGCATTGGGTGTTTGGTTTCCTCCAGAGGCTTCAAATTCAAAACGCTGTCAATTCTCTGTAAAGCATCGTCTACGATCATGGCATTTTCACTTTGGAACATGATGCGTGTCAGTGTAACAGAAATAACCGGCGTAATAATGATATAGAAAATGAGATCCAGTAAGAAACCGGAAGTCACACCGTCTTGTGTAAGCAACAGTCCTCCGGCAATCAGTGTGGCAAAAACTCCGTTGATCGCAGCTGTATAGAACATCATCGGTATCCGAAGCTGCCTGGTATAGGCGATTACCCATACTTTATAGCGGTCAATGGAGTCTTTAAACTTCTTAAAGGAAAAGATAGTCTGGCCAAAGGTTTTTACTACCGGAATACCGCGGACATACTCTACCGCTTCATTGGACATATCATCCAGCGCATTCTGATATTCTTTCATCCTTTCCTGCATCTGCTTTCCGGTCATTGTCATCATGATCAGAAAACCCAGCACAACCGGAACAAGGCTCAATAACCCCAGTCTCCAGTCAAATGCAAACAACAGCACCAAAAGACCGCATGGAGTTGCGATGGCATTGGCTCTGTCAGGAAGCTGGTGAGCAAGATAGGTTTCAGTAGCTGCGCTGGATTCGTTGACGATTTTGCGCAGTTTTCCGCTGCCAAAACTCTCGGCAAACCCAAGGGGCAGCTTAACAATATGCTCCATGGTCTGGATGCGTAAGTTTGTGGCAATCCGAAATGCACCTTTATGGGAGCACATAAGCCCGGCTATGTAGACAAGTACCCCAATGACTGCAAACAGCACTGCCATCCAACCGTTTTGGGGAAGTTCTTGCGCCTGGCTGAAATTCGGTGTCACCTCCAGTACTTCCTTGATCATTTTCCAGATGTAATAGAACGGCACCAGGGCAATCAGGGCACTGATGGCAGAAAGCACCCAGGAAGCATAGGTCAGGTACTTATGGCTGCCTGCAATTTCCAGCAGGCGTGATAAATTGGATTGTTTTTTCAAAAAAATTCCTCCTTTTCTTTGTGTTTATGATAAAGAGAACATCGTTGTGTTCTTACAATATCCAAATTCATGTTAGTTGTGGCTAACTATCAGGTAAAAATTATAAGGCATTACTGCCCCATAATTTTCATCCATCCCGCCGTATAAAAGGCGCGCATTTCTCTGACATAGTTTTCGGCATCTTTGAGCGGCATTTCGTGGATGATCAATTCAAAAAAAGTATGAAACATTCCGGTGATCAGAATATGCTCCAAGGAAAGATCGATATGCGGAGAGGGCCTTCCAAGCTTCCTTAAAACCTCCTGATAGGCATGAGTCCCTTCCACTTCAATCTCCACCATTTCATCAATTAGCCCGTCAAATTTTGTTCCTTCCGAACAGACAAGGATCAGTTTACATTCCTCTAAATGCTCATACGCATAATGGAGAATATCATCCATGCAAAGCCCCGAAATTTCACTCATGACTTCCGGCTGCCTGGCAGCTGGTAGTTCGGCAAACTCCTGCTGTGCCTTTATAAAACGGTTGAGAATATATTCGTAATGCTCACCAACGATGGCTTCAAAAAGTTCTTCTTTACTTTTATAATATCCGTAAAAGGCTCCGGTAGTCATTCCCACGGATTTCACAATATTCCGCAGGGAAGCGTCTTTATATCCTTTTTCTAAAAATTCCGCTTTCGCTGCCCGGTGGATATTTTCTAAAGTCGTTCCATTTCCGTTTATTTTGCACACCTCCTATATAACAGCGCTATATAACGCTGTTATAATTTTAATCTCTAAAAAAGATTTTGTCAAGAGCAACAGGAAATAGTTGCATAAAAACAGCAATCCAAACATCATTCTGCACTTTATTACTGATAAAATTTTTAAATACTGGTTTTGACAACAGTTTTATTTTTTCTAATAAATGATAAGCAGGGCGGAGTTTGTTCACACACCCTGCTTTATGATTATCATAGATTATTCAAAGATCTTTTTCACTTTTCTTTCAGCCTGTCCATGCGCCTGCAAACCGCCTTTTCGGTAATCTTCAGATACCTGGCTATTTCATGAGTGCTATACCCCTGGATCTTCATCAGAACGATCTGAGGGTAAGCCTGTCCACTGTGATCAGCACATGATACAATTCCTGATTTTCAATATGAGCCAGGAAATCCTGTACTGTTTTCGGTTCTGCCTGATCGGTGGACGCTGCTACGGTATCCAGATATGTACCTGTTTCCTGCACACGCTCGTAATAGCGTCTGTCTCAATTAAATGCCTGACGGTCATAAAGACGGCATACACTGAGTTGACCGTAGGATAAGTTGCTCAAACAGTAGGATATTCCACTTCAAGCCGATTTGCGGAATTATTCCGCAAAAGCACTGGACTGTTGCCATTAGAGTACAGAAAAACCGCATAGCGAAAGTAAATTGAGCGCCTGGGAAAATCGAATTTCATTGACAAAGCCATCAAGCCGGTTATACCGAAAGTCAGATTATCCCGAATACTTCAAAGGAAGCCAGCAATAGAGGCATTTCTTAGAGAAATATTCGGGATAACTTTTTTGATATTTACACTATTGGTTTCCGGGGATTTTCGGTTTAGACAAAACAATTCGGGATAATTTTTCTTTGTATCACAAACTGTAAAATCTCCTTAATGTTTCCTCGTTCCGATATAAGCAGCCGTATATCAAGTATATGGCAAAAATATACTTCTAAAAAACAGAAATCCCATACTACCATTTTAATATAATAGTCTGGGGTTTCTATTTTTACTTCTTATTTAATAACTTTACCCGTAATATAGGTGGGACTATTTTCATCATTTTTTTCAAAAGCAATCTGTGTTGTTGCACCACATTCTTCACAATGTAGATATAGTTTTTGAACTATTCCATCTTCATCTGAATCATCGCCAGAAATGCTTAGTTTTTTACTTTGGCATTCCGAACAATGGTATTGTGAGAGAGGGTCGAAAACTTTCTGGAGAATATTTTCATAGACGCCAACAAGAGAGATACACAGTGTGGTGCAAGTTGATACTTCGTAGTATGTAGCACTCCGTGAATGCGTTATTTTGTTAGCATAGTCCCATGTGGCTTCCGTTAGCTTTTTGATGATGTTGCGGTAGTCTGAATTTTCTGATCCTCTTAAATAAAATTTAATGAACAGTTCACACTTACGCTTAAAATTCGATGCCTGAGGTTGATCCTCATTGCCAGCCATCATAGGATTATAAAGGTGATTGCCAAGTTCAATCAGTGTTTCCCTGCACTGAACGCCTATCGATTGAAAATCTTCGATTTCTTTAGCTGTGTCAATCAATGCGGCGATATTTTTTAGTTTCCGAAAAAGCTGTGGAGCAATCTCTGCACCGAGAGTAACACCATTTATAAAATCCTCTGGATTATAATCTTCTTGGCTTCTACTCATTCTTTGCATTAACCCCATGTGGAAAGAATATGCTTCATCAGCTCCAAAGTAGTATGCGCTTTGAGGGTATAGGTTCATTGGTACATTATCACCTTCTACCACCCACCAATCTCCATCTGTATCGGTTTTAACATTCCAAACATATACATCAACACCTAAGTCATTAAAATGTTGCTCTGTCTTTGCACTCAATACCGTACATTTTCCTTGAGATTGCCACTCGACATATTTTTTAACATCTTCAAATGTTCGCGTTTCCATTTGTTTTCCCCCTAATGATGCTTTTTGTAACATATAGTATTTAATTTGTATTGTACCACTTGACGCTTAATTATAAAAGCAGAATTCAGGGCGATAAAAAACAGAGTCGATAAATGAAGTTACTTATCCAAAGGTGCTATAAATTCTGTAAACAAAACTTATTCAGTCGATTGATTGCTGATTTTATCCATTAGTGATAATATAAACATTTTTTTAATTTGGCACAATTTTATAGCCTCCATAGAGCCTTTTGCTGATAATGGTATCAGCAGGGATTTCCCTGACTATACCAAAGGAGGCATTTGCCATGAGTGAGAACAAAGTAACCATCAATGAAATGATTGCCCGGATGGTTGCAGAAGCCAGAAGGCTCGGCTACAGCGAATCCAGTATATGGACAAACATCCAGCCGGGGCTGAGGGCGTTTGCAATCTACTACGGTAAAAAGGGAATCTCTTTCTACGATCCCGAAATCACAAATGAATATGTGGGATTCCAGAAAGAGAGAGTGTCCAGAAACGAAATCTCGGACTATCATTACAGAAATATCCGATCTGCCGCAAACCGCCTGAATGAGTTTTATCTGACGGGGACGATCCATCTTAAGATGCCGAAGCACGGAACGAAATATCTGATCAAGGCAGAAAATGAACGGCTGATTGACCGTTTTCTGGATTATAAGAACTATGGTCCGAATACGCGTGATGATGTGGTATGGGTGGTCCGCAGATACCTTTTTCATTTTGAAAAGCTCGGACATGAAACGCTGGAACATGTCTCTGTCGATGAGGTAAGGAAATTTATCTTAAAGACTGCGGCGGAGGTCAAAACATCCAGTCTGCACAATATCCTTCTCTATCTTAAACATTTCCATATCTTTCTGAAAGAGACAGGAATACCGGCACCGGACTGTACCGGTCTGTTTTCCTATAAAGTTTACCGGGATATGCCGATACAGGGTTATGTGACGGATGAAGAACTGGAGCGCATCCTTGCAGTAATCGATACTGAAAGCGATATGGGCAAAAGGGACCGTGCTATTATCCTCATGGCTGCGACAACCGGCCTTCGTGCCTGTGACCTTATCCGTCTGAAACTTTCCGACATTGACTGGAGAAAAGGCGAGATCAGGCTGTGTCAGAAAAAGACGGGGAGAACCGTCTATGTTCCTCTAGTAAATCAGGTCGGATCGGCCCTGCAGGATTATATACTAAATGCGCGTCCTGTTTCCGACTGCCCGGAAGTATTCCTGAGGGCTGTTGCCCCAAAAACAGCTATTGCCAATGCAGTCTGTATCGGGAGTATGTTCCAGCAATACCAGAAGAAAGCGGGCATTGCCAGACATGCATTTGACGGGAAAGGGTTCCACGGTCTCCGCAGGCGTCTCGCCAAGAAACTGCTCGTTACAGGCACATCCCTCACAACGATTGCACAGATACTCGGACATGACGACCTGAAATCTTTGCGTCAGTACCTTTCGCTCGATACAAGGAACTTGAAAGAGTGTGCACTTGATTTCAGGGACATCCCGTTGGAAAGGAGGAATCTGCTATGAACCGTGGATTTACCAGTATGTTTGCGGATGACCTGAATCATCTGATTGACCTGAAAATATCCCTCGGTTATTCCGAAAACACTTATTTGGGGAGGACACGTCAGTTTGACCGGTATTGTGCCACAAAATACGCAGGAACCGGAGATCTGACAGAAGGGATTGTCCTGAGCTGGCTGAAACCTGATCCGGGGGAATCCAACCATGTGATCCACAGCCGGGCCGCTTTCATCCGGGGATTCGGTATTTACCTGAAATCCATTGGAAAGAACGCTTATATCCTGCCAGATAAGTTCACCGCTGGTGGGACGGTTTTTGTCCCGTACCTGTTTGGGGACAATGAACTAGCGAAGCTTTTCCGGGAGGTTGATACATACAAATATCCAAAAGAGCCTTTCCGCCCGCTCTTGCTCAGCACTTACTTCCGTATGACTTATACCTGTGGGTTGCGCCCGAATGAGGGCAGGAAACTTAAGAGAAATGAAGTAGACCTGAACACAGGGGAACTGCGTATCATTGAAACGAAGAAGCATAAAAGCCGCAACATCGTCATGTCAGATGAAATGAATTCCCTGGCAAAATCCTATGCGACTGTCCGTGACGCGGCGTTTCCTGAAAGCGAATTTTTCTTTCCCTCGCCATCCGGCGAGCCCTACTCCGCCGGATGGATGCAGGGAAAGTTTAAGAGATTTTTTGCCTTGTCGAAACAGGATGTTCCCAAAGACCTTCTTCCCTCAGTAAGAGTATACGACCTTCGTCATCGATTTGCTACTGCGGTTTTGAACCGGTGGCTTGACGAAAAGAAAGACCTCAGTTCCCGTCTGCCTTACTTACAGACATACATGGGGCACAAAAGCCTAGAAGCGACGGCTTATTACATCCATCTTCTCCCGGAAAATCTGATAAAATCGGCAGGGATTGACTGGGAAAGCATGAATCATCTGATTCCACGGGTGGAATTATGGGAAAAGTAAAAGATGAGCAATTATTCACGCTTTTGCGGGATTTCCTGCTGGTTTACCTGCCGAACCAGAGGAAAGCAAGCGGCAATACCGTAAAGGCTTACAGGACAGCACTGAATCAGTTCCTCAAATATACAGCCGGACGAAAAAACATCTCCGTACTATCCGTTACATTTGGGATGGTCACATATAAAACAGTGAACGCGTATCTTGACTGGCTTTCCGTGGAAAAGAACGCCACGCCTGCTACGCGCAACAACAGGCTGGCAGCTCTCCGAGCATTTGTTTCCTATGCCGCAGCCTGCCGCCCGGAATATATCAGCGTAGCAAGCGAACTGACAACTATCGGAATCCAGAAAAATGAACGGTTTGCGAAAGTGGATTATATGTCGGAAGAAGCTGTAAAAGCGCTTCTTGCAGAGCCGGACACCAAAACAGAGATAGGCGTGCGGGATCAGTTCCTGATGATTTTTCTGTATGATACCGGGGCGCGTATCCAGGAAGTTCTTGATGTGAAAATCTGCGACATTAAGGTTGACAGGACGCCAACCGTAACACTCCACGGAAAAGGAAAGAAAACCAGGAGCGTTCCGCTAATGAAAGATACCGTAAAACATTTGCAGAATTACATGAAAGTATTCCATCCGGGTGAAACATGGCTGTCATCTGAATGGCTCTTTTATGTAGAACGCAAAGGAAACCGTAATGCCATGTGCGATGATACAGTGAGACTTAGAATTCAGAAATATGCTGCGTCTGCAAGAGAGAAATGCCCGGATGTTCCCCTGAATGTCCATCCCCATTTGTGGAGACATACGAGAGCCATGCACCTATACCAGCACGGCATGGATTTAACTTTAATCTCCCAATGGCTCGGACACAAGCAACTTGAAACAACGCTGATTTACGCACACGCAGATACTGAGGCCAAAAGAAAAGCAATCACGGAGGCAATGGCTTCTGATCCTTTCCTTGAAGCGGAGCCTGTCAATTACACCGTCAGCGATGATGAAATCCTCAAACGTCTTTATGGTCTATGATGCGCCCAAGATTATCCCGAATTATTTTCCTTAAGCTGAAGATTCGACAAAGCTGACCGTGTAAATATCAAAAAAGTTATCCCGAATATTTCTCTAAGAAATGCCTCTATTGCTGGCTTCCTTTGAAGTATTCGGGATAATCTGACTTTCGGTATAACCAATTTTATCCCGAATTCGGGATAAAATTGGCAAGCAATGCAATCTTACGTAAGATTGCGTATTTAGCAGAAATCCCGTTCCCGGAATTCCTGCTAAATGCTTGTTGGTGACATATCCCCAAACCCCTGAGATTATTGCCGGTGGCAATGGCTGCGCGTTCCATTGGAAAGCTGAAAAACTCATATTTGCTATTTTGAAAAGAAAAAATGCCATACAATCAGCGAACCTTTTGCATAGCACTTTTTGTTTTTCCCGTTTACCTGGTGTAAGTCATAAGTTTTATGATATTTCCTTATGGGCTACGGCCATTTTCACAAGACTCATTCAATATCATCTGCAATCGATATTTTTCATTTTAGTTTTCACATTCTTCTATGCAATTATAACTTGGCAGGCGGACACAAAAGGTTGTTCTATCGTCTTTGCTATCTACTAACACCTACGATTGGCTTATATCCAAGCTCATAATAATCCATAGCTTGTTTATAACTTATAAATTCATGTTGCATAAATTCTATATCTTCATCATCAATAAGATTAGAAAACATCCATACCTTTCCATGCATCTCAAGTAAATTCCTTTCTCCGATTTTGTCATCTTATTTTTCATGAAATCGTTCAAGATATTCATCAAAGATATCTCTGTTTATCAAAACGATTCCATCCATTCTGTAAATCGCACCCGCATCATTCGCAAGTTCCATCAACTTTTTATGTGACAGGCTATATACGATTTCTGCTTGTTGATAACGAAGAAATTTTCTTCTAAGTCGACGTGCTTCTTCTTTTACCTCTGAGCGCTTCTGTTGGTTATAGTACATATTTTCTGTTTTCAAATCTGTTTCCCCTTTCACCTTTTAATTCGACCACAACGAACATTGTTAATGAATAAAAAAGGGCGCTCTCTGAAAGATTTTTCTTTCAAAAAGTGCCCTCAACAATCCATATTGTTGGAGTAGTATTACTGACAACTAATCACCATTCTTCATGATGATTCATGTTGGAATACAAATTTGTTGTCAAATTGTTGTCAAAGAAAATTTTTGTTGTCAAATTACGAAGTTTTTTACTCACTTAGTACAGTTTTGCTCCTGCCGGAATCTTGTCATCCAAGATCAGAACATTCAGTCCTTCTTTTCCTTCTACAAGGTGTGTAGCGGAGATGATCATACCGCAAGAATCAATTCCCATCATCTTACGTGGTGGAAGGTTTGTGATTGCAAGCAATGTCTTTCCTACTAAGAATTCTGGCTCGTAATAATCGTGAATTCCGCTTAAAATCACACGATCTTCGCCACTTCCGTCGTCTAATACGAACTTCAGAAGCTTCTTAGATTTTGGAACTGCTTCACATTCTTTTACCTTTACAGCACGGAAATCTGACTTGCTGAATGTGTCAAAATCAACCATATCTTTGAATAATGGTTCCACTTCTACATTAGAGAAATCGTATGTTTCTTTCACTTCAGCGATTGCTTTCTCCACTGTTTTTTCAACCGGAGCAGACTGTGCAGCATTGTTAGCTTCATTCTTTGCAGTGCCCATGCTCTTCATTGTCGGGAATAGCAGCACGTCTCTGATGGCCGCTGAATCTGTCATCAGCATGCACATTCTGTCAATGCCGAATCCTATGCCGCCTGTAGGTGGCATACCGATCTCCAGTGCATTCAGGAAGTCTTCGTCCGTCGTGTTGGCCTCTTCATCGCCTTGCGCCAGCAGTTCTTCCTGCGCCTTGAAACGTTCTCTCTGATCGATCGGGTCATTAAGTTCTGAGTAAGCATTTGCCATCTCCCAGCCATTCATGAAGAATTCGAAACGCTCTACATAGTTCGGATCTTCCGGCTTTTTCTTGGTGAGCGGGGAGATCTCGATTGGGTGATCCATAACGAATGTCGGCTGGATCAGGTGTTCCTCTGCGAACTCTTCAAAGAAGAGGCTTAAGATGTCGCCCTTCTTATGCCTGTCCTCATACTCCACATGATGCTTGTCTGCCAGCGCTCTTGCTTCTTCCAATGTGCTGACTTCATTCCAGTCAACGCCTGCATATTTCTTAACCGCATCTATCATCGTAATTCTCTCGAATGGCTTTCCGAGATCCATCTCTACGCCATTGTAGGTGATGATGGTGGTTCCTAAGACCTCCTGCGCCACATGGCGGTACAGGTTCTCTGTCAGATCCATCATTCCATTATAATCGGTATATGCCTGGTACAGTTCCATCAATGTAAATTCCGGATTATGCCTGGTATCCAATCCCTCGTTACGGAACACGCGGCCAATCTCATACACTCTCTCAAGTCCGCCTACGATCAGCCTCTTCAGGTATAACTCTAAAGAAATGCGAAGTTTGAAGTCCTCATCCAGTGCATTGAAGTGCGTTTCAAACGGCCTTGCAGCGGCGCCGCCCGCATTGCTTACCAGCATCGGGGTCTCTACTTCCAGGAAGCCTTGTCCATCCAGATATCTGCGGATCGCGCTTACGATTCTGGAACGCTTGATAAACGTATCTCTTGATTCCGTGTTCATAATCAAGTCTACATATCTCTGACGATAGCGCATATCCGTATTCGTCAGGCCATGATATTTCTCCGGAAGAATCTGAAGGCTCTTGGACAACAGGTTTACAGCAGACGCGTGAATAGAGATCTCTCCAGTCTTCGTCTTGAACACTTCTCCTTCAATTCCTACGATATCTCCGATATCCAATTTCTTGAAGTCTTTATATGAATCCTCCCCAACGCTGTCTCTTGCAACATAAGACTGGATATTTCCGCTCTGGTCAAGGATATTGCAGAAAGAAGCCTTGCCCATCACGCGCTTCTGCATGATACGTCCGGCTACGGATACCTGCTTTCCTTCCATCGTTTCGTAGTTATCTTTGATCTCTGCTGCGTGAGCGGTCACGTCATACTTTGTAATCAGGAATGGATCTTTTCCATTTGCCTGAAGATCTGCCAGTTTCTCGCGACGGACCTTTCTTAACTGGTTTAAATCTGGTTCCTGTACTTTCTTCTCCTGTTCAGCCACGTTACCTTCTCCTTCCATCTGTATCTATTATAAGGAACGGCTAATGTTTAATACTTCATATTCCATTATGCCGGCCTGGGTCTCTACTTCCACGGTATCTCCAACTTTGCAGCCAATCAGCGCCTGACCTACCGGAGACTCATTGGATATCTTGCCTTCCAGGCTGTTTGCCTCTGTGGAGCCCACAATCTTAAATTCCATCTCTTCGTCAAATGTCTTGTCAAACACTTTGACCGTGCATCCAACATTAATTTTATTGTAATCTACTTCATCTTCTACAACTACTTCTGCATTCTTAAGGATGCCTTCCAGTTCCTCGATGCGCGCCTCGATATCACGCTGCTCGTCTTTTGCAGCATCATACTCCGCGTTCTCAGACAAGTCGCCCTGTTCCCTGGCTTCCTTAATCTTCTGGGCAACTTCCTTACGCTTTACTACCTTTAAGTTTTCCAGTTCGTCTTCCAGCGCCTTTAGGCCTGCATAAGTAAGTAATCTTTTCTTTGCTTCCATGTGTCTCGTTTCCTTTCTTTCTTATACTTTCTTCCGTTACCATTTATAAAAATACGTTCTGAAATGTAAAATCCCTTGCTCCGTCTATCCGTAAAATAAAGACACTTTCACAATTCCATTATTATACATAAAGCCGGCGGTCATGTCAACATTTTTCACTGCGGGATTCTGCATTGGTTAAGTATATGTAGGACAGGTCTTTTTTATTATCCAAATCCTATCGGATTCTGGCATTTAAAAGTTCTACCAATTCCTCATATGACTCTACCTTATTAATCTCATCCCTCAGTTTTGCCGAGCCTTCCATTCCTTTTGTATACCATGCTACATGTTTTCTCATCTCGCGGATTCCCAGATAGTCCCCTTTGAACTCGATCTGCAGCCTTGCATGGCGGAGCATGGTGTCCTTAATCTCCTGCTTTGAAGGCCTGGGAGGAAGTGCGCCTGTTCTTTCATATTCCACAAGTTCCCGAAATATCCACGGATTGCCCTGCGCGCCTCTTCCGATCATCACGCCGTCGCATCCTGTCTGTTCCCGCATTGCCAGAGCCTTTTCTCCGGAAGTCACATCCCCGTTGCCGATCACCGGGATGGAGACGGCTTCCTTCACCTGTCGGATGATCTTCCAGTCAGCCTTCCCGGAATAATACTCCTCCCTGGTCCTCCCATGGACTGCCACCGCCGCGCCGCCTGCCTCCTCGATGACGCGGGCGATCTCCACCGCGTTAATGCAGGCATCATCAAATCCCTTCCTGATCTTTGCCGTGACCGGCTTGCGGATGGCCTTTGCTGTCCGGGAGACGATGTCATATATCAATCTCGGATTCTTCATAAGTGCGGATCCTTCCCCGTTCTTTACCACCTTTGGAACCGGGCACCCCATATTGATATCCAGTATCTGAAAGGGAAGTTCCTCAATCCGCTTCGCCATCTCGCTGATAATATACGGATCAGACCCGAAGAGCTGAAGAGATACGGGATGCTCCTTCGGGTGAATGGATAGCAGCGTCTTTGTATTCTTGTTCTTATACTGCAGCGCCTTAGCGCTGATCATCTCCATACATAGAAGCCCGGCTCCTTGTTCCTGGCACAGCAGGCGAAACGGCAGGTCGGTCACCCCCGCCATGGGAGCCAGAATATATGGATTTTCTAGTTTCACGTTACCTATGTCCAATTTTGCACACCCCTTGAGTCAATTTTACACACCAGTTTTGCAAGTTGACACGTAACATTTTTGCGATGAGCACGTAACACTTTTCAAAAGTGTTACGTGCTCATCGCAAAAATGTTACGTGTCAACTTACTTACCGTCGGTTCTTTTCATAAATAATCCGCAGGCCTTTCAGCGTCAACTGGGAGTCATACACATCAATCACATTCGTCTCCGGCGCTATGATCTTGCCAAGACCTCCGGTGGCAACCACCTTTGCCTCCGGGTAGCCGGATTCTTTCTTCATGCGGTTAATGATGTACTCTGTCTGTCCGATCTGCCCGTAGACCAGCCCGGCCTGCATGCTGGAGATGGTCTCTTTGGCAAGGATGGACTCTGGCTTCCTAATCTCGATCGCCGGGAGCATGGCTGCCTGTCCCCACATCGCCTGGGCGGAGGTCCGGATGCCCGGCGCCGTAACAGCGGCTTCGAAGGTTCCATCCTGCCCCACGAGATCGTATGTAGTGGCAGTTCCGAAGTCTACCACGATAACCGGTCCGCCGTGAAGGGTATATGCCGCGACTGCATCCACGATCCGATCCGATCCGACTTGTCTTGGATTCTCTGTCACGATGCGGATGCCCGTCTTGATTCCTGCCGATACCACGATAGGCTTGACACCGAAATATTTGATAATCGCGCTGCCCAGCGAATGCATCACATCCGGCACTACCGATGCGATAATGACCGCATTGATATCCATACTCGACACCCTCTGGTGCTCCACCAGTTCTTTTAGCGTAATTCCGTATTCATCGGATGTCCTTGGCTGCTTTGTCGTCATACGGTATGTTCCAAGAAGTTCATCTCCCCGGAAAGCGCCAAGCGTAATATTCGTATTCCCTACATCTATTACTAACAGCATGTCTTGTCCTCCTATACCTCTTCCCCAAGGAAGAATACTTTGTAATAAACCTGCAGAGCCTGAAGCAATTCCTGCTTCTCCTTCTGCAGTTCCTTTATCTTAAGCCGGCTCCCGATCTCGTCGAACATAGGATCACCTTCTTCGGAAGTAACCTCGAAGCAAAGTTCGCCGTCTTCTTCATAGACCAATGTCAAAATGCCACCCACGTCATGAACGTAGAGAACGCACATAATCTTAAGTTCATTTTTCACCGTATCCGGCAGCTGCTCAAAATCCGGGTTCAGATAATATTTCTCTTCATAAGAATTGGCGCCGCACAGCACTACTTTTCCATCATACATATCCATATACTCCTCTGACCGATACTTCTCCTGCAAATATATTCTTCTCCTGCCCATCAGCCGTCTTTACGATCAACTCTCCCGTCTCGTTGATTCCCATGGCAAAGGCCTCGTATTCATGGCCCGGCTCCAAAACCTTGACTTCCCTTCCTCTGTTTACCAGAAGAGAATTATACTCCTCCATTAGCCCGGATAAGTCCTCGGTCTCCATAAACTTATCATAGCATTTTTCGAAACTTTCCATAATCGCCGCTATCAACTGCGACCGCTGTACCTTATGCCCCAATTCCAGGCAAAGGGAGGTCGCCCGCTCCTTGATCTCCTGCGAAAATAATTCCTGATTCACATTGACGCCGATCCCAATGACTACATAGTTAATATAGTCAATCTCCGCACTCATCTCCGTCAGGATGCCGCAGAGTTTCTTTCCGGTCAGGCTCACAATATCATTGGGCCACTTAATCCCAGCCTCAAGTCCCGTCACCCTGCGTATGCCTTGCGTGGCTGCAATGGCCATCAGAAGCGTCATCTGCGGCGCCTTTACCGGCATTATACCCGGGCGGAGCAAAATGGTCATATATATGCTGGTTCCTTGCGGCGACTCCCAAGATCGGCCTCTGCGCCCCTTGCCGGCATTCTGTTTGTCGGCAATGACCAGAGTCCCGTGTTCTGCCCCTCTTTCCCCCTGCTCTTTGGCACGGGTATTGGTAGAATCCGTCTCGCCATAGTAGACCACATGCCTTCCTGCCCATTTTGTGCTGATCAGGCTCTCAATCTCCGCCTTTGACATCACATCCGGACTATCTACAAGGCGGTACCCTTTATTACGTACCGCCTCAATCTGATATCCCTCTTTTTTCAGTTGTTCCATAACCTTCCACACAGCGGTGCGCGATACCTGGAACTGTTCGCATATCTGCTGCCCGGACAAGTAAGTATCGCTTGACTTAAGTAAGCGCAATATCTCTGACTTCATATGAATCTATCTTTCTCCTAATGTCGCAACCATGACTGCCTTGATGGTATGCATCCGGTTTTCTGCCTCATCGAATACTTTGGACTGGGCAGATTCAAACACTTCATCCGTCACTTCCATATCGCTGATGCCATACTTTTCTTCAATTTCCTTGCCAATCCTTGTCTTAAGGTCATGGAATGCCGGCAGGCAGTGCAGGAAGATCGCGTCTTCCCCTGCATTCTCCATCACCTTCTTCGTCACCTTATAAGGGGACAGTTCCCGGATTCTCTCTTCCCATACCTCGTCCGGCTCTCCCATGGATACCCACACGTCCGTGTAGATTACGTCAGCATTCTTGGTCCCCTCATCAACATCTTCAGTAAGAGTGACCGTGCCGCCGCTTTCCCTCGCATACCCTTTGCAAGTCTCTACTAACTCTTCATTTGGAAAATATGCCTTTGTCGTGCATGCAACGAAGTGCATTCCCATCTTGGCGCAGGCAATCATCAGGGAATTACCCATGTTGTATCTCGCATCTCCCATATATACCAGTTTGATTCCCTCTAATCTTCCAAAATGCTCACGGATTGTCAGAAGGTCAGCCAGCATCTGCGTAGGATGATACTCGTTGGTAAGCCCGTTCCATACCGGAACGCCTGCATATTTGGCAAGAGCCTCCACAATCCCCTGGCCGTATCCACGGTACTCTATGCCATCGAACATTCTTCCCAGCACGCGGGCCGTATCCTCGATGCTCTCCTTCTTTCCGATCTGGGAACCGCTGGGATCCAGATAGGTAGTCCCCATTCCCATGTCATGGGCTGCTATTTCGAAAGAGCAGCGTGTTCTGGTACTGGTCTTTTCGAAGATCAGCGCAACATTCATGCCTCTATAATGGTCAACTAATACTCCGTTCTTCTTCTTTTCCTTAAGGTCCGCAGCCAGATCAAGAAGATATGTAATCTCTTCCGGCGTAAAATCCTTCAGCGTCAAAAAGTTTCTTCCTTTTAAGTCCATTTTCCGTCCCTCTCTTACTCCTATTAATACATGCACGAACCTGGGAAGGTTCATCTGATCTCGTAAAGTTTCGTATTTCTTATATACAATATCATATAATTGGTCCACTGTGTATATCTGATATTTGGGAATATGCAATATTTTTGCAGCAGCCTCCAGCATTCCCATAAAAAGTTCCTTATCTGAGAAGCCCAAAGACAGTTTCAGCACAAATCCGATCTCCGCTTTTTCGATCTCCCTGATGCCTCTGAGCAGTTCCTCGTAGTATTCATCTTCATGGGTCTGCTCCAGATAATAGATAAATCCTTCCAGCCCATACAGCATCCTTTTGGCATCAAAATATCCGATTCGAAGATTCTGGCGGCTTCGTTTTCCAGAAAATTCTATGATGCTGCCAAGCTTGACACGGGGAGTGATTTCGTATTTTACCCCATTCTCAGGCATCTTGACCCGTGGCTCCCTTCCGGGCCCGTAGATCCGAATCTCAATGACATTTTCGTATCCCCTGCCCACGAGGGAACTTAAGGGTACATTATTAATAACGCCTCCATCGATATATTTCTTTCCGTGGAGACGTTCATTTTTAAATCCGATGAGATATGCGCTGGCCAGCAGGAAATCCTCCAGAAGCCCCTCTGGAATATCCTCCACGCTCAAGTCCAGTTCCCTGAAATCAGACAATGAGAATGTCAGCAGGCAGAATTCCTTGCCGCTCTTCCTTATGGCATCTTCGTCAATCACTTCGTGGATCAGGTTCCGAAGCGGGGTAATATCGATCCCGCCGTCTTTCATTTTTTTCCAGCCTTCGTTCAGAAACTCCTTGATCGTAGTCTGCTTGTGAAACAGGCGCTCCATCCATTCATCATCCACATCCATGACCGTGGAAAATGTCATCTTACTCCAGATATCTTCTGCCTTATCTACGTCTCCCATGCAAACGAGGGCGCCATTTAATGCGCCCACGCTGGTTCCTGCCACTGCATTGATCTTTACTCCGGCTTCCACAAGCGCTTTCCACGCGCCTATCTGGTAAGCGCCCCTGGCTCCCCCGCCGTCAAATACAAGGCCATATTCTTTTGACATGTCAATGATGGGCTTCATAAGTCCCACACCCTTTCATGCTAGTTCGGATTGTCGTCTTTTGCTCCAACTTCCGTCAAGGATTTTACCAGTCCCGCCATTCCCTGTATCTCTGATGGAATGATGATCTTAGTAGCCTTTCCGTCAGCTGCTTTCTCAAATGCTTCCAGGCTCTTGATGGTAAGGACTGCCTGATCCGCTCCCGCATCCTTCAGGAATCGGATACCATCCGCATTCGCCTGCTGTACCTTCATGATTGCCTCAGCCTCGCCTTCCGCCTCGCGGATCATAGCTTCTTTCTTCGCTTCCGCGCGAAGGATGGCTGCCTGCTTCTCAGCCTCTGCATCCAGGATCGCGGACTCTTTGTGTCCTTCCGCCACAAGGATGGTAGACTTCTTCTCGCCTTCAGCGCGCAAGATTGCCTCACGACGCTCACGCTCAGCCTTCATCTGCTTCTCCATCGCATCCTGGATGGCTGCCGGCGGGATGATGTTCTTAAGTTCTACACGGTTTACCTTGATGCCCCATGGATCTGTGGCAACATCAAGGGATGCCCTCATCTTCGTGTTGATCGTCTCTCTGGATGTCAGCGTCTGATCCAGTTCCAGGTCGCCGATGATATTACGCAGGGTAGTTGCCGTCAGGTTCTCAATTGCCATGATCGGATTGGCAACTCCATAGCAGAACATCTTCGGGTCTGTGATCTGGTAGAATACTACCGTGTCAATTCTCATAGTTACATTATCCTTCGTAATAACCGGCTGCGGCGCAAAGTCCACGACCTGCTCCTTTAAATCAACCTTCCTTGCCACACGGTCAAAGATCGGCAGTTTAAAATGAAGCCCTGTCCCCCAAGTTGCCTGGTAAGCTCCAAGCCTCTCAATAACCAGCGCCTGCGCCTGTCTGACGATCCTGATACAAGAGATCAGTACCAAAATAACAATGATCAATACAACAATTCCAATTACTCCTAATCCTAACATCCCTTCTCCTCTCTGGCTCTCACTATTAGTTTTACGCCTTGAATCCCTTCAATAACTACAACTGTATTCTTTGCAATCTTGCCGTCCAGGTCATCCGTCTTTGCCGACCATTCCTGACCGTTGACTTCAACCCGTCCTTTTGATTGAAGCGTATCTATATCTTCCAATACCAACGCCTGCTGCCCGATCAGGCTTTCCGCATTCGTCTTCTGCCTCTCCTGGTTAAAAAACTTCACTGCAATCGGCCTTGTGGCAATCAGCAGCACCAGTGACACTACAATAAAGACAATTACCTGTACCACCATGCCAAACCCCAGGATGCCTGTGATAAATGCCACCAGGGCTCCGCCTGCAAACCAGATGGTTGTAAGCCCCATTGTAAAGATCTCTATCACCAGCAGTATTACAAATAATATCAACCAATATACTGTCTGCATAAGCCTTCCTCTCTTTTCTTAATTAGTATAGTATTCCTTTTCTACCATATTACTATACTTTAAGTTATAAAGCAATTACATATGTCTTCTTTGCCGTGCCGCTTCAAACATCAGAACCGACGAGGCGATGGCCGCATTCAGAGACTCTACCCGGCCTTTCATCGGAATCTTTATATAGGTATCCGCCTGCTGCGCGATTTCCTCATCCAGCCCGTTTCCTTCATTGCCTATCAAGAACGCGCAAGGCTTCGTATAATCAGCCTCGTCATAATCCTGCCTGCCATTTAGATGCGCGGCGTAGATGCAGATCCCTTTATCCTTCAGACGTCCGATATCCTTCTTCAAATCCTGCGAATAATAGAAAGGCATCCGGTAAATGGATCCCATGGTAGAGCGGATGGTCTTCGGATTGTAGATATCCACGCATTCCTGATCCAGCAGGATTCCCGTCACGCCTGCGCCCTCCGCCGTGCGCAGTATGGTTCCCAGATTCCCTGGATCCTGCAGCCGGTTCAGCACAATCAAATGCGCCGCCCTGCCTGCCGCCGCTTCTTCCAGTCTATAGTCCAGCTGCTTGACCACGCACAGGATTCCCTGAGGAGTCTTCGTATCCGACACATAGCCAAAAACCGTATCCGACAGGATCTCCAGATACGCGCCGCTGCCTTTTAGTGCCTCATCCGTCATGCGCCTCTCCTTTTTATAGAATGATTCCGAAGCATAAACTTCTTTTAGCAGCATTTTCGGTGTTTCACGAAACATCCGAATTCCCTCCACAAGAAATACGCCTTCTTCATCCCTTAATTTTCTCTTTCTTTTCAGGTTTGCCAAATGCTTGACTTTGGCGTTCGCGGTACTGGTAATCATTGCTGCCCTTCCTTTCTATAACTGTTCCAGCGCGTCGTTGGAGCCAACCAGGATCAGAACCATTCCTGCTTCCAGAGGTTTTAATGGATCCGGGTTCACTTCCACGTCCTCATCCACTTTGATCCCCACTACATTCACGTCATGGGATCGCCTGACATCCAGTTCCTGCAAGGACTTCCCTACCCAGTCTTTTGGTACGGCAATCTCCATGATGCTGTATTCAGACGACAAGGCAATCCAGTCCACAAAATTTGCCGACACCAGATTCTTAGCCGTTCGTATCCCCATCTCCTTTTCCGGGAAAATGACTGCGTCCGCGCCAATCCTTTCCAATATGGTGGCATGCAGCTTATTCTTTGCCTTTGCCATCACATAGGGCACTCCCATCTCCTTGGACACCAGGGTAGCCATAACGCTGGCTTCCATATCATCCGCCACCGCCACGATGACGCCGTCCAGATTCCTGGCGCCCATAGTGCGGATGACATCCGGGTCTCCAATATCTGCTTTCATAGCATAGGATACCGAGTCGGAAATCTCCTGAACCCTCTCCATATGATTATCTACTGCCACGACTTCGCATCCCAGCCGCTGCAGAGTCACTGCTATACTTTCTCCAAAGCTTCCAAGGCCAAATACCGCATATTGCTTCTTCATTCAATCTTCCTCCATTATCCAACCATAATCCGTTCATCCGGCAATTCTCTAATCTTGTCTCTGTAATTCGGCTTCCCCGCGAATACCAGGGCCAGCGTCAGCGGGCCAATTCTTCCTACATACATAAGCGCCATAATGACCGCCTGGCTTCCCCGGGCCAGGCTAGGCGTCAGGTCTGCCGTAAGCCCCACCGTACCTATGGCCGACGCCGTCTCATACATCACATTGATCAGCGGCACGCTGGCGGGCTCTATGATCAAGACAGTCACCGTGCCGGTAATAAATACCAGGAACGCCAGCATGGCCACCGCGAATCCCGTCCGGAAGTTTTCCATGGTGATCTTCCTTCCGAAGCACTCCGTATCCTTGCCGCCCCGCACGAATGTAATGCAAGCCATTACCAGCATGGCGATCGTCGTCGTCTTGACCCCTCCGGCCGTACCGCCGGGGGAGCCTCCTATGAACATCAGGATGCAGTCAAGCAGCTTGCTCTCCTGCGTCAGCCCTGACTGGGATACCGTGAAGAATCCCGCCGTCCTAGTAGTCACCGACTGGAACATGGATGCCATAACCTTCTTTCCGAAACTAAAGTCTCCCATAGTCTCTGGATTATGGTACTCCAGCAGAAATGTCGCAATCGTCCCAATTGCAAGAAGAATCAGGGTAGTCACGATTGCCAGTTTTGAGTGAAGCCTGAGTCTGGTAAACCACCACTTTTTCGGTACCTCATGCCTGGATATCCGTTTTCCATTGGTGATCACGTCATGCCACACTGAGAAGCCGATGCCGCTTAGAATAATCAGCAACATTGTCGTAATATTGATCAGCGGATTTCCGGCATAGTCTGCAAGACTGTTGGCGCCCAATATATCAATTCCCGCATTACAGAAAGCGGACACGGCATGGAAGATTGAATAGCAAATTCCCCGTACCAGCCCGAATTCCGGCACGAACTGAAACGCATATAGAAAGGCTCCGGCCCCTTCCACCAGGAACGTGCCGGTAATCACCCGCTTCACCATGCCCACCATGCCTCCGAGGGAGTCCATGTTGTAGGTCTCCTGTATCACCACCCGTTCCCTTACGGTAATCTGCCTGCGAAGAATCAGAAAAAATACGGTGGCGCACGCAATTACGCCCAGTCCGCCTATCTGGATCAGAAATAGTAATATAACCTTGCCAAATACGGTAAACTGTGCCGCCGGCGTTATGGTGACAAGGCCCGTCACGCAGACTGCGGAAGTCGCCGTAAATAGCGAATCCATAAAAGCAATGGGCTGCTGGTTGGATATCGGAAGCCATAGGAGTACTGCGCCAACAAATATGACTCCCAGGAATCCAAATACCAATATCCGCATCGTATTCCATCTGATATTCTGCTTTTTCTGCTGCATAACCTTATCTCCTTTGGCGCCGATTCGCCTGATTCCTTAGACTTTGCGTACTATGATAGCACATTCATATGGTTATTTCTAGTGGTCCTTATCCAGTTTCCTGCCGCCCCAGGAAACAGGCACAGGAACAGCACTGCAAAAGGCACAGGCCGAAACGACCCGTGCCTTCCATATACAATCTGTCGGAATATCCGAAATATATGTTCCGTCCTATACCTTGAACCTGTATCCAACTCCCCATATCGTCTCAATATACTGAGGGTTGGAGGTATCCATCTCAACCTTCTCCCGAATCTTCTTGATGTGTACTGTAACCGTGGCGATATCCCCGATAGACTCCATGTCCCATATCTCCCGGAACAGTTCTTCCTTTGTATACACATGGTTCGGATGGCTGGCAAGAAAGGTAAGCAGATCGAATTCCTTCGTGGTAAATGTCCTTTCTTCTTCATTCACCCACACCCTCCTGGCTGTGGTATCAATCTTAAGGCCGCGGATCTCAATCACCTTGTTGGCCTCCACCGCGCTTCCTGTCAGGCGGTCATACCGTGCCAGATGGGCCTTCACCCGGGCCACCAGCTCGCTGGGGCTGAATGGCTTGGTCATATAGTCGTCCGCCCCAAGCCCAAGGCCACGGATCTTGTCAATGTCATCCTTCTTGGCAGACACCATGATAATGGGCGTATTCTTTTTATCCCTGATCTGCCTGCAGATCTCGAATCCATCAATCCCGGGAAGCATAAGATCCAGGATGAACATGTCAAACTCCTCGCCCAGCGCCTTCTTAAGGCCCGTCTCGCCGTCATTGGCAACCTCCACCTTGAATCCGCTCAGTTCCAGATAATCTTTTTCCAGATCTGCAATCGCCTCTTCGTCCTCAACTATCAATATCTTACTCATGAAATCGGCACCTCCTGATATTTTCTTAAGACAAAATACATGGTCGTTCCAGTTTCCTCCCTGCTGGTTGCCCATATCTTGCCGCCATGCTCTTCTATAATCTTCTTGACGATGGAAAGCCCTATGCCGCTTCCTCCTTTGGAAGAATTCCGTGAAGCATCCGTCCGGTAGAACCTGTCAAATATATTGGGCAGGTCCTTGGCCGCGATCCCTTTTCCATTGTCCTCCAGTTCCACCTGTATGAAGTCTCCTACGTCCTTCACCCGGAGATTAATCTTCCCTTTCGGCTTATCCATATACTTCAGGGAATTATTTACAATATTGTGGATGACCCTCTTAATCTGCTCCGCATCTGCGATTACCTTGACGCTGCCTTCCACGTAATTGAAGTACCCAAACTCCACATTCTTTGACTCCAGCTCTATGGAAAGATCTTCCACGCAGTCATCGAAATAGGCATTTACCGACAACGTATTAAAGTTATAAGGAATCCTGTTGGTGTCAATCTTAGTGTAAAGAGTCAACTCATTGATCAGCGTATCCATCTCATTGGCTTTATTATAAATGGTACGGATATATCTTTCCATCTTTTCCGGCGTATCCGCCACCCCGTCCATGATTCCCTCCGCATAGCCTTTGATTGCCGTCACCGGTGTCTTCAGGTCATGGGAGATGTTGCTGATCAGTTCCTTATTCTCCCGGTCGAATTTGATTTTTTCTTCTGCATTATCCTTCAGCCTGCAGCGCATCTGTTCCAGATCCCGGCACAGGCTTCCCAACTCGTCTTCGGATTCTGCCTCCAGTTCAAAGTCCAGATTCCCGTCCCGGATATTCTTAGCCGCTACCTGCATCTTCCCCAGCGGCCGCATGATCGCCCGGTAAATCCAGAATATCAGCAAAGCCGCCGTAAGAATCAGCACAATGATGATTCCAAATACCATATCCACAAAGAATTCCTCCACTTCCGGAATCATGTTGCTCACATCCGTGACAATAAAGGCACTCCCCTCCTGCCCATCCGAATAGTGGAAATCTACCTGTTTAATCAGCGCCTGGGCTTCTCCCCCCAGATAGATCCCGTTTTCCGAGGTATTCTCCGATTCCCCATAGTCTGGGAGCTGTCCGATCACATGGTTTGCCTCATCCATATCCGTTCCCACATAGATAATGGTGCCTTCCTTGCGAACCAGCAAGTATGCCTTCTTCTCCTCCAGCTTCTGGTTGAATTCCTCCAGGCAGGTGGCGTCCTCCATCTTGCGCGGATTCTTCTTTGCCATCTTGGCCAGTTCATGGTATGGCTTCTCCGTAAGCCTTGACATTACAAGGACAGAATTGGAGAAACTCTTTACCGTGGTTCCCGAGATCTCATACGTCTTTTCTATAGCACTGATCTGATACCGTCCCAGCAAGCAAACCATCGTGACGGTCAGAACTATTGGAATTAAAATAAGCGTCAAAAAAGCGATGCTTAATCTTGTCTTTAACTTCATTCGTTCATGCCCTCCAGGAAAAGTATAGCATGAAAAAGGGCGCTTCACATCAAAGCGCCCATAAACTTTTCTAAAATTTTTATAAATACTTCTTCAGTACTTCCACCTTGTCAAGCTTCTCCCACGGAAGGTCGATGTCCGTGCGGCCGAAATGGCCATAGGCCGCCGTCTGCTTATACAGCGGACGTCTCAGATCCAGCATCTTGATGATGCCTGCCGGACGCAGGTCAAAGTTCTCGCGGATGATCTCTACCAGTTTCTCATCGTCAATTCTGCCGGTTCCAAAGGTGTCTACCATGATAGAGGTCGGATGTGCCACGCCAATGGCATAGGACAGCTGGATCTCGCATTTCTTGGCAATCCCTGCCGCTACGATATTCTTAGCAACATACCGGGCCGCATAGGCTGCGGAACGGTCTACCTTCGTGCAGTCTTTGCCGGAGAATGCTCCGCCTCCATGGCGGGCCATTCCGCCATAGGTGTCTACGATGATCTTGCGGCCTGTAAGGCCGCTGTCGCCATGAGGCCCGCCGATCACAAATCGGCCTGTGGGATTGATGAAGAACTTCGTATCCCCGTCAATCATCCCCCGTGGAATAACCGCTTCGAAAACATGTTTCTTAATGTCTTCATGAATCTGCTCCTGACTGATATCCGGGTCATGCTGGGTTGACAGCACCACCGCATCCAGGCGTCTTGGAACGCCTGCCTCGTCGTATTCCACCGTCACCTGGGTCTTGCCGTCTGGCCTTAAATAGGGAAGCGTTCCGTTCTTCCTGACTTCCGTAAGTTTTCTGGCCAGCTTGTGAGCCAGGGCAATCGGGTATGGCATCAGTTCCGGGGTTTCATCCGTGGCGTAGCCGAACATCATTCCCTGATCTCCTGCGCCGATTGCCTCGATCTCTTGTTCAGACATTTTATTTTCCTTTGCTTCCAACGCCCTGTCAACGCCCATGGCAATATCCGAGGACTGCTCGTCGATTGCCGTGATCACGCCGCAGGTATCTGCGTCAAATCCAAACTTCCCTCTTGTGTAGCCAATCTCCCTTACCGTATCCCTGACGATCTTCTGGATATCTACGTAAGCGTTGGTGGTAATCTCTCCCATAACAAGTACAAGGCCCGTGGTGGTGCATGTCTCGCATGCCACGCGGCTCATGGGATCCTGCTCCATAAGCGCATCCAGGATCGCATCGGATATCTGGTCGCACATCTTGTCCGGGTGGCCTTCTGTTACTGATTCTGACGTAAATAAAAGTTTTTCCATAACATTCTCTCCTTTTCTACTAAAAGGGACTTGCCCTTTCGCACACTTTCTCCCTGGATGGATTTATTCCAGGCTTGCGGCGCTCAAGAGACATGCGACGCAAGGCCTACTCCAAAAAACAGCCCGCATAAAGCGGACTGTTTATATCATCATAAACCAATCCTCTTATTGTTCGATTACTCGCTCAGGTTGGCACCTTCCACGCGCCGGGGGTTGCCGCAGCTTCATAGATCCTTTGTATCTCCACTGCTCTGAATAAGAGAAAGTTTGCAATATTTAATTAATGGTTCTATGTACGAATAAGACTTTACACTCTTTTCCCCTAATTGTCAACATACACCTTATGGAATTTGTATCATGTCTTGTTAAAAGTACCTGGTTCCCCACAATCCTGCCGCACATGCGATCCCCGCGATGAGAAATGAAGTATTAAGCCCTGCAATGTCCAGCAGATACGGACACAGGATGGATGCCAGCCCATAGCCCAGCATGACTGCCCCAAAGTTCATGCCCTGATACTTCATGCCAAAATGCTCCGATACCAGCACCGGAAATACGCTGACCACGCCTCCATACACCAGGCATACTATGGAAATCAACAGGATGAACAAGCCGCCTCTGGCGGCAATAAGCCCCACCATGGATACCATAGCCAGCACATACATGACCCGGATCACCGCCTTGCGCCCGGTCTGATCCGACAGCCAGGGCATAGCAAACCTCCCAATGATATTGGCAAAGGATGCGATCATGACGCCCGCCAGCGCCTGTGCGCTGGTAAGCCCTCTCTTCATTCCCAGGGACTTCATCAGAGGATTGACCAGTACGTATGCTGGAACCGCCAGAGCCATGGTGATGGCAATGGCATAGAACGCCTTGGTATGCATCATTTCCCGGGTCGTAAACTGCCTCTGGATTGCCGCCTCTATGCTTTCATCCGGCTTTGCGCTTCCATCTGTCCTTATCACTCCCTCTGGCTTTGTGCTCCCATCTGTCAGCACGCCGCCCTGGCTTGCCAGTTCTTCCGGAGCTTCCTCGATGAAGAAGGCGCCCAGGCAGAGAACCGCATAGACTGCCGTCACCACCAGCATGGCAGTCCGGTACCCATATCCCGCCAGTATGGAATCGCACAATGGATTCATCAGTACCCCTGAGATTCCTATGACTCCTACCGTAATTCCTGTGACCAGCCCCCGCTTGTCCGGAAACCAGCCCTGGGGCACCGCCACCAGCATGCTGAACGCGCAGCCTGATCCCAGGCCTCCTAAGGCGCCATATCCCAGCGATATAACCCAAGGCATATGACTAGGCGCCACCGCGGCCAGAAAAAATCCTAGGCACATGACAAGGCTTCCTGCAAGTATCGTCTTTTTCGCCCCTACCTTATGCTGCAAGAACCCTCCCAGCATGTTTCCCAGAGCAAATATACCGATAATGATCGTGAACGGCTGGCTGGAAGCGGCCAGGGAAAGACCATATTCTTTCCTCACATAGGGCTGGAATACCGTCCATATGTAAGGATTGCCATGCACAAAGTTCACGATGGAAGCAATCGCCAGTATTGCGTACCTGTTCTTAATCTTCTTCATCCTCGCACCTCTCCCTTTCCCCGGCATAAAACATCGTAATATAAAACTAGGATGGAATTTTTCAACTCCATCCTGCCTGACTAGCTAACTTTTAATTTGAACTTCTGGATATCTTTCTCCGTCTCCACCTTCTCGATGATTCCTCCGATACCCCTAAGCTTATCTTCAAATCTTTCATATCCTCTCTGGATATATACGATATCATCTACGATCGTGATTCCATCCGTGGCAAGGCCAGCAATGCAGAGCGCAGCTCCTGCCCTCAAGTCCGGCGCGCTCACTCTTGCTCCCGTGAACTTCTTCACGCCTTCAATCGTTGCCGAGTTGCCCTCGATCTTGACGTTGGCTCCCATTCTAGCCAGCTCATCCAGATACTTGAACCGGTTCTCGAAGATGCTCTCCGTGATCGTACTTGTCCCCTGGCACAGAGCCAGCGTCACCCCGATCTGGGGCTGCATGTCTGTCGGGAATCCCGGATAAGGCAGCGTCTTCACATGCGTGCTGGTCAAGTCTCCTTTGGAAACCACGCGGACAGCATCATCGAACTCTTCCACTTCGCATCCGATCTCCACCAGTTTTGCAATGGTCGCCTCCAGATGCTTCGGAATTACATTTAAGACGGTTACATCTCCCTTTGTGGCCGCTGCCGCGAACATGAATGTCCCGGCCTCGATCTGGTCCGGAATTACGGAATACTCCGTACTGTGCAGGCGCTGCACGCCGCGAATCTTGATCACGTCTGTCCCGGCGCCCCTGATATTGGCTCCCATGCTGTTCAGGAAGTTGGCAACATCTACTACATGCGGCTCTTTTGCCACATTTTCCATGATGGTCAGTCCATCTGCCATCGTTGCAGCCATCATGACATTGATGGTAGCTCCAACGCTTACCACGTCAAAATATATATGCTTGCCCACCAGACGGTCTGCTTCGGCCATAATCTTTCCATACTCAATGTCCACATCCGCGCCCAGAGCACGGAACCCCTTGATATGCTGATCTATAGGCCTGCTGCCAATATTGCATCCGCCCGGAAGCGCAACTTCCGCCCTCTTATACTTTCCAAGCAGGGCGCCCAGGAGATAATAGGATGCGCGGATCTTCTTGATATAGTCGTATTCTATGTTAACATCGTTAATGCCTTTACCATTAATCTTTACGGTATGACGGTCAACCCGGTGTACATTCGCGCCGATGCCTGATATGGCATCCAGCAGTACATTGATATCGTTAACGTCCGGAAGGTTATCAACCAGTACTGTCTCATCTGTCATAATTGCTGCGGCAAGAATCGCCAGTGCGGCATTCTTTGCTCCGCCTATTTCTACTTCTCCTACCAGCGGATGGCCGCCTTTTATAATATACTGTTCCATACTGCACCTCAAATTTACTATCTATTCACTCTCATCTATCCATTTTTTTCTATTCGCATTCTTCGATATTATACCATAGAATTTGAATTTGTAAAACATTTTTTACAATTATGTAATTTATCCGTAATATTTTCCAGGATTTTACTATTGACCGAGAGTCTCCAGAACCTTCTGGATCGTATCTTCCAACCTTAATCCGTCTTCACAGACGGTAATATCCGCATATTTCTCAAAAAGGCGCACTCTTTCATCATACAGCCCCTTCAAAGACTGGCCTTCTTTCAGCACGACGCCTCTGTTTTTTGCATTCTTCAACCTTTTATTTATTGTGTCAAAAGATGCCTGCAAATATACTATTTTACCAATCTCTTTATAATGTTTCATGGCATTTTCGCAATATACTACGCTGCCTCCCGGCGATATTACCGTATGCCACGTATCTACCTTCGCATTTACACGGTCTTCCACTTCCAGAAAACCATCGATTCCCTTTTCCGCAATAATATCTTTCAGCAGTTTTCCTTCTTCTTCCTGAATCAGAATATCTGTATCCACAAACTGGTATCCCAGGCGTTTTGCGATTACGACGCCTATCGTGCTTTTACCCGCTGCTGGCATGCCAATCAATATGATATTATCCATATCCGGCTGTCCTCCCCTAGTGTCTTTGGTGAGTATTTTAACACACAAGAACCTTTTTTGTCTACCCTCCTGCAAATCCAAAAGGAGTCAGACCCTTTTATCCCAAGGTCTGGCCCCTTTCTTTCATTAGTAAAATTTTCTTTTGAAATTCCTGTATTCGCTTCGCCTGTTGCATAATTCCTGATATGCCATCACCTGAATCAGATCCTTCAGCCATTCGCCCGGATTCTCCTCCTCTTGTGCCACTTGGTCATAAATTCTTCTGCACATCAGCCGAAGCTGCAGCTGATCCGGATATTCGTCATACATCATGCTTCCTTCATATTCCAGCCGGTCGCATTCTTCTTCGATATATGGGATCAGACGTTTTGCCGCTGCAGGATAGAGGCTTTTCATGTAATCCAGGTCCCTTCTGGCAATCCTGTCGTCATCATAGAGTAAAGGCATCGGGTAAGCCATGTAGTAAGGCAGTCGATCGTCCATGTACGCACGCTCCTAAGATAAGTATCTATCTTATCATATGCGTTAGGATTCACAATGTTACTTGCCCTACTTTCCTTGCATTCTATTCTTCTTATAATCATATTGGAATTTTTAATTGCTTTTCCTCAGAACTAAAAATCCGGAACCAGGCGAAAATATAAAACAACAAGCATACAGGCGGATGACATACGCCATCCGCCTGTATCTGCCTTTCTTATATCAGGCTCTCTCACTGTAATGATGCGCTTCTTCAAGCATCATATCTTTTACTTTCATCAGACGAATCTGGGAACTTCTCTCGTTCTCATCCAACTTCATCGTAATATACTTGATGTTTTTCTGTGCTTCCGGAATAATAACGTGTTCCAACGCATTTACACGGCGTCTCGTCTTCTCGATTTCAACCGCCATAAGCTGGCACGCTTTTTCCGTCTCCGCAAGTTTCAGCATATCCGGCAGTATATCTGCCAGTGACTTTACGGCACCATCCAGATCGCTGGAAGTAAATGCGAAGCCGTAAGAGTAGATGTCATTGGCGTCCGCCGTCCTGGTCTTCGTCTCAAAGACCGGGATATTGACACTCATGACATTCTTCTTACCTACCTCGAGGTTTACCTCCTGCTTTGGCGCCATTAGCGCTGTATTAAGCGTAGCTTCGTCCATTCCGGCCTTGGCTATGACAAAATTCTTATTTGCAGAGCGGATTCCGGCTTCTACTTTCAGACGCAGTTCCATGTTCTCACGAACCAGATCCAGGAACTGGCGCATCAGTTCGTCACGCTTATCTTTCAAAAGCTTATGGCCTTTGACGGCAGTGACTAATTTTCTTTTTGTCTTGGTCAACTCCATACGGGTAGGAGTCACCTGCGTAGATGCCATCTATCATCCACCTCCTTATTCGCTACATCTCGCTGCGGGCTTGCGCCCTATGCACCTTTACAGAAATCCCCTTTCTCAAGCACGCTTGCTCGGGGATTTCTCTTTCTCCGCTGTCGGACGCCGTGCCAGCTCGATTCCGCTTCGCTACATCTCGCTGCGGGCTCGCGCCCTATGCACCTTTACAGAAATCCCCTTTCTCAAGCAAGCTTGCTCGGGGATTTCTCTTTCTCCGCTGCCGGACGCCGTGCCAGCTCGATTCCGCTTCGCTTCTTCTCGCTGCGGGCTCGCGCCCTATGCACCTTTACAGAAATCCCCTTTCTCAAGCAAGCTTGCACGGGGATTTCTCTTTCTCCGCTGTCGGACGCCGTGCCAGCTCGATTCCGCTTCGCTTCTTCTCGCTGCGGGCTCGCGCCCTATGCACCTTTACAGAAATCCCCTTTCTCAAGCAAGCTTGCACGGGGATTTCTGTAAATCTGCGCACGGCTTACTGCTTACCATAATATAAATCTAAGAATTTGTCGTCGATTCGTTTTAATTCGGCTCTTGGCAGCATGGAGAGGAGCTTCCAGCCGATTTCCAGCGTCTCTTCGATGGAGCGATCGGTGTTGTAGCCTTGCGATACATACTCCTTCTCGAATGCATCGGCAAACTTCGCATAGAGAAGGTCAATCTCTGTCAAGGCGGCCTCGCCTAAGATGGTCATAAGTTCTTTCGCGTCCTTGCCTCGCGCATATGCGGCGAAGAGCTGGTTGAGCGTATTGGAGTGGTCAGCCCTTGTCTTACCTTCGCCGATACCTTTATCTTTCAGACGGGAAAGGGAAGGCAGTACGTCGATCGGCGGCTGAACGCCTTTTCTGTACAGGTCACGGCTTAAGATGATCTGTCCCTCTGTAATGTATCCCGTCAGGTCAGGGATCGGATGAGTCTTGTCATCCTCAGGCATGGTAAGGATCGGGATCATGGTAATACTTCCCTTCTTGCCTTTCTGACGTCCCGCTCTCTCATAGAGGGACGCAAGATCCGTGTACATATATCCAGGATAGCCACGACGTCCGGGAACTTCTTTACGCGCGGCAGATACTTCACGGAGGGCATCTGCATAGTTGGTGATATCAGTCAGAATAACCAATACATGCATATCCTTCTCGAATGCCAGATATTCTGCTGCCGTCAGCGCCATACGAGGCGTGGAAATACGCTCGATAGCCGGGTCATTTGCCAGGTTGATAAATAATACGGTCCTGTCAATAGCTCCTGTTTCTTTAAATGATTCAACGAAGAAGTTGGATTCCTCGAAGGTAATACCCATAGCCGCGAATACAACGGCGAAGTTCTCGTCTGTTCCGCGAACCTTGGCCTGTCTCGCAATCTGCGCTGCCAGATTGGCATGCGGAAGACCGGACGCGGAGAAGATCGGAAGTTTCTGTCCACGTACCAGCGTATTTAGTCCGTCGATAGCGGATACGCCTGTCTGGATGAACTCCTCAGGGTAACTTCTGGCTGCCGGGTTCATAGGCAGTCCATTAATATCTCTTCTTTCCTCAGGCAGAATCTCCGGGCCGTCATCGATCGGGCGGCCCAGGCCGTCGAATACACGGCCCAGCATGTCGCCGGATACTCCCAGTTCCATGCTTCGTCCAAGGAAACGCACTTTACTGTTGCTTAAGTTGATACCGGTAGCACTCTCGAATAACTGAACCAGAGCATCACTTCCGTTGATCTCCAGAACCTTGCAGCGGCGTCTCTCTCCGCTGGCAAGCTCGATCTCTCCTAATTCATCATAAGATACGTTTTCTACTCCGCGCACCAGCATCAGAGGGCCGGCAACTTCTTGTATGGTTCTATATTCTTTTGGCATAATTAGAAGTCCTCCTTCCCGAATGCACCTGCGATCTCGGTATGCAGTTCATTTAATATCTTTTCATACTCTGTCTCAATATCAGCATCCAGCGTATATTTGTAACGCCCGATTCTCTCTCTTACCTCCATGTTGATCAGGATCTGCATAGAAGCGCCTTTTGTCAGCGCCTCGGAAGCCTCCTCATAGAACGCGAGAACCAGTTTCATCATCAGGTATTGCTTCCTCAGAGAGGTATAAGTGTCAATCTCATGGAAAGAGTTCTGGTGCAGGAAGTCCTCACGGATGGATCTTGCCGCTTCCATCTTAAGGCGGTCTGTCGGCGACAGCGCATCCATACCTACCATCTTAACGATCTCGTCAAGTTCTGCCTCTTCCTGCAGAAGGCTCATCATCTTCTGGCGGTCTTCCATCCAGTCCCCAGCAACCTCGCTGTTGAACCAGTCTGCCATATTATCGACATACAGAGAATAACTGGTCAGCCAGTTGATCGCCGGGAAGTGACGCTTGTAAGCCAGAGCCGAATCCAGTCCCCAGAATACCTTGACAATACGCAGGGTCGCCTGGGATACAGGCTCGGAAATATCGCCGCCCGGAGGGGATACGGCTCCGATTACGGACAGCGCTCCTTCTCTCTGGTCTTTGCCTAGTGAAATCACATGTCCGGCTCTTTCATAGAACTGCGCCAGACGGCTTCCAAGATATGCAGGGTATCCTTCCTCGCCAGGCATCTCTTCCAGACGTCCTGACATCTCTCGAAGGGCCTCTGCCCACCGGGATGTGGAATCTGCCATCAGGGCTACGGAATATCCCATATCGCGGAAGTATTCCGCAATCGTAATGCCTGTATAGATGGATGCCTCACGGGCAGCAACCGGCATATCTGACGTATTGGCGATCAGAACAGTCCTTTGCATCAGTGACTGGCCTGTCTTCGGGTCTTTCAGTTCCGGGAACTCGTTCAGAACGTCCGTCATCTCATTTCCACGCTCGCCGCAGCCGATATATACTACAATATCTGCCTCAGCCCATTTTGCCAGCTGATGCTGGATTACGGTCTTGCCGCTTCCGAAAGGTCCGGGAACGGCGGCAACGCCGCCTTTGGCAATTGGGAAGAACGTATCGACAACGCGCTGTCCGGTTACCAATGGCTTCTCCGGCGGAAGTTTCTTTACATAGGGACGTCCTTTACGAACCGGCCATCTCTGGAGCATCGTAAGTTCTTTGTCTCCATCTTCCGTTGCAACTACTGCCACCACGTCTTCTACTGTAAATTCGCCTGATTTGATCTCTTTTACCGTACCCTTGATTCCATAAGGAACCATAATCTTCTGCTGAACAACGATGGTCTCCTGCACGGTGCCTAATATATCGCCTGCTTCTACCTCGTCCCCAACATTTGCAACCGGGACAAATTCCCATTTCTTGTCTCTCTTCAGGGAAGCAACCTCAACGCCACGCTGCAGGCTGTTTCCTGAAACCTTCATAATATCGTCAAGCGGACGCTGGATACCATCGTAAATGCTTGCGATAAGACCAGGCCCAAGTTCAACAGACATCGGAACCTCCATAGATTCTACCGGCTCTCCCGGTCCTAAGCCTGATGTCTCCTCATATACCTGAATTGATGCCTCATCCCCGTGCATCTCGATGATTTCTCCAATCAGTCGCTGGTTACTAACACGTACAACGTCGAACATGTTGGCATCCCGCATTCCTTCTGCGATAACCAGCGGTCCTGCTACTTTTTTAATCGTACCTGTACTCATTTGGACGAATCACCCACCTTTCCTTCTTTATTCGTTTCCAAAGATAATATCAGATCCTACTGCCTGTTCTACGGACTTCTTGACGCCTTCTACGCCGGCTCCGGTATTGCCGGATATTCCTGGTATCTGGATAATCGCCGGAACGGCCAGTTCCTGATATTTCTCTATCTCATGTTTTAATTCTTCAGCCAGAGCCTCGGTAACATAGACAATCCCATAGTCCCCAAGGGTGAGCTGATGCAGTTTTTCTCCGGCTTCCTCACGGGTGCTTACTGGAAATGTATCAAGACCCAATGTAGCGAAACCGTAAATACTGTCATAATCGCCTAGTACTGCAATCTTATACATACATCTCCCTTACCCTTTCTCGGATTGAATCATCCGGTAAGTCATTAAGTTTGCCGGAAAGAATGATTCGTACCGTCTTTATTTCGTTCTGTCTCGCAATTACATAGGCAATCACCGGCCCTATGGTAAATGCATTATATTTCTGTGGACTGATAGTCTGAATAATCCGGTTATCGCACCAGCGCTCGAATGCTGACGGCGAGTCGGCTAACGCCTCCGCGCCTTGTGCATAAGCCGTTCCCAGCAGGTATTCGCGGATCGCGTCCATTCCCGCCAGGGCTGCCTTTGAAAGCTGGTCTACATTGATACTGTCACATTCAGCCATTGCCCGCTTCATAAAATCTATCGATTTCGCGGTTTTCTGTGAACGCACGGCAATCTTGATATCTGCAACTCCTACCGTGGATTCCGCATAGTCGCGGATGATATCCGCCTTTGCTTCCTTCCCGGCCGCATAGATTGCCTCAAGCGCTGCCTTATCGATAATGACATCGCACAACTGTCCGTCTCTGGTGTGAAGAAGCGATTCATATGCTTCTTCCGCCGCGTGCTGCATATTCGAAGGAAGTCTTCCGAAATCCTTCTCTTTTATGATCTCCATCATGGCACTTCCCGGAATCGGCACATCTTCATAGAATATATGCCTGTTCTTTTCCTCCGTGCACACTTCCTTAATTGCGGCCTTCAGATTATGGAAAAGTTTTGGATAGGTAAGCACGTCAAAATGTTCCATCCCTATGGACAGTTCCTTAACGACTTCCCATATCTTTTCTTCTTCTCTGGTCAGCATAGCCTCTGCATTACCGGATGTCTCAGAGTCTCCCCAGCCTTTCTCTTCCAGGAACTGAATACACTGCTCATAGTTCTGGCATGCAATCAGCTGGTCAATGGTGCTGTTGGAAAATAAAGAGACTTCCAGGGCACGTATCCGCGCAACCGCGTAGGTATATTGTTCACTCATGCTGCTCCTCCAATCTACTACGCTTTATAAGAATAATAAGTGATGAACCTTATCGGACAACTCATCTCTTTTTGCATCAAACATTGCCTGTAATGTGCAGTTCTCTTCTATACCGCCATAAGCAAGAATGAATCCATTCTCTATATTCCTGCCTTCTTCAGATACCGTCAGGCTTCCATTCTTTGATTCGGCAGCCTTTTTCACCTCATCCTGGAATCCTGCAGGCATTCTCTTTAAATCCCTGGCTGAAAAGAATATCTCTCCATCCTGCGGCAGCGCATACTTGCCAAGCATCTTAAGCAGCATGGCAAAGTAAGCATCCGCCTCCATGCCAGTCAGCGACTCATACGCCTCATTCAGGACTTCCTTTATTACATCCTGCTTTGCAGCAAGGACCTTGGTCCTTCTCTGCAAATCGATCGAAGACGCTACCCGCTCTTTGTAGTTTGCTATTTCCGCTTCGGATTTCTGGGAGATGCTGGCCTGTTTCTTTTCCGCTTCAGCCTTTGCCTGGCTCATAATCTCTTCGGCCTGGGCCTTTGCTTCTGCAATCTTGCTGTCAGCTACTGCTTTCGCTTCATCCAGGATCTGACTTTTCATTTTTTCTAATCCGGTCATCGCCCTTGCACTCCTTTTCTTAATTTCCTAGTTTTTACCGTGTATCAGATATCCTATACCTGAATTGCCGTTACTGATAAGATGGAAATAAGAAGTGCCAGGATTGCATATGTCTCAACCATTGCCGGGAACAGCATGGCTTTACCAAACTGGTCCGGCTTCTTTGCAATGATCCCGATTGCCGCTGCTGCGGTCTGTCCCTGGGCTCTTCCGGAAATCAATCCAACGATGCCGATCGGAAGACATGCTGCCAGAATCAGGAGTCCTGTCTGCACGCTGATTTCTGCTGCACCTCCTCCAAGGAGCCCTATCTTGGACAAAGTGATGAATCCAACCAGCAGTCCATAGATTCCCTGCGTACCAGGAAGCAGCTGCAGAATCAATACCTTCGCGAATTTGCTTGGGTCCTCTGTTACAACTCCTGATGCTGCCTGTCCGGCGATACCTACTCCAAATGCTGATCCTGCTCCTGCCAGGAAAACTGCTACTGCTGCGCCAAGTAATGCGTATACAAGTCCTAAATTACTCCAAATACTCATGATAAAGTTTCCTCCTTAATATCTACATATTTTGTATCTGATTGAAATGGTTCGAAAGGTCTTCCTCCGCCTTCGTAGAATTTGCCAAAAAACTCTACAAACTGCAGACGATTCGTGTGCACATACGCGCCCAGCAGGTTGATTGCCAGATTCAGCGTGTGTCCAACTATAAAGACGACAACAAATAGGATTGCTCCCACGATGCCTTTTCCAAACATGCTTCCCATCTGGTTTACCACGGAAGCGATAACTCCTGTGGCAAGGCCAAGCGCCAGCAGACGCGAATAAGACAGTACATCGCTGAGCCAGCCGGTGATGTTATAGATATCATATGCTCCAAGCGCGATCCTGAGCGCCGGATTCTTGTTGGCCCTTCCGGACATCAGAAGAAGTCCCAGTGCTCCTACGATCGCCAGGCCTTTTGCCAGCATGCTGACGGCCGGCGGGAAAACGATCTGCGTCTGTGCGATTGATGCAAATATATCCGTAGGAAGCAGCATCAGTATCAGGCCGATCAAAAATGCGTACCAGAGCACCACATCACAGAAAAAGTCTAAAATCTTTCCGTCTTTTACCAGCATATATCCCTTGATGCCCAGTCCTACGAACAGATGGATCAGTCCAAATGCCATAGAATAGATCAAAAGCCTCATCGGATCATTCAGCGGTGCAAACCACAATGGCTTGATGGTAACTGTCCTTCCAAAGAATGTCCGGGACACCACATCCACCACGTCTCCAAAATATCCTCCAAACAGAACGCCCCAGACTATCGTCGAGATGCCGCAGAACATAAACATCTTGATTGACTTATGCATACCCTTGCTCATCCGGGGGAATTTCTTCAGAACCACGAAACAGGCAATTGCGATAATCGCGCCATATGCGGCATCAGATAACATCATTCCAAAGAAAAATACATAGAAAAATGACATGATCGTCGTTGGGTCGAATTCACCCTTATGGGGCAGTCCGTATGATTCCAGGACGCCTTCCACGCTGGATGAAAATGCGTTATTCTTCAGGATAATCGGCGGTTCTTCATCTTCTTTCAAGTCCTCTACATCCAGGACACAGTCATAGCGTTCCCCAATGGCTTTTTCAATTGCCGGCACCGCCTTTGCCGCTACATAGCCGCTCATGACAAATGTCCTCTGCGACTGTGGAAGAGTTCCCAGCACTTCATACTTCTGTGCTCTCATGCGGAAGTAGTCTCCTACCAGTTTCAAATCCTCCCTGCTATCTGCATAGCTTCTGATCTCTTCCTCAGTTTTTTCAATCTCATTATTCAGTTTTTGAATCTCTGCGATAAGATCCGCCTTCTTCTTGGCAGGCGCCTTGTCCGTAACCTGCGAAGGCCTTGCGAATCCTCCTGCCCTCAAAGCCTCTTCTACCGCAGCCGCTTCTGCCCTAAGACAAAAAACAGCCAGGTAAGCCGCATCCCTGTCACTGGAGATAATCTTCACATCCATTGCCTCAATGTCAGGATTATTCACGGCAATCTGCTCGTAGACAGATTCCAGGGTCGTCTCCGCCGGCATAGTTCCAAGCAGCATCGACACCTTCCCCGTACCTTCGAAATTCATTGGAACATCCAAAGAAATCCAAGGTTCAAGCGACTCAATCTGGTTTTCCAGTTTCAGAATACCGGCTTTGCTCTCCGCTATCTCTTTATTTTTCGATATCAGCAGATTAGCTTTTGAGACAATGGCCTCTTTTTCTGCAACCGCTTTATCAAATTGCTCCTGTTCGACTAGTTTCTTGCCCTCCAGGCCTGATAGCATTGAATGCTTCTCCGGAGCGTAAGTTTCAAGAACTGCCAGCGCCTGATCCGAAAGCTGCGCCTTCTTCTCAAACCTCTGTCTGGCATTCAAGGTATCCATCTTCTCGAAGCCTTCCTCGTCTTCGGCAATCTGGTTCATTTCCATGACTCCCATTGACTGTATCTTCTCCAAAATGGCCTTACGGTCTTTCTTTAGCGCGCAGATACTAATTCTTTGCATCTGCAATACTGACATAGCCGCATCCCTCCTTTACTCTTATTCTTTTTGCCCAAATATGCAAGTATCAGACGAGTTCTGCAATTACGGCAGACACCGTCTCTTCTTCCTTCGCCAGCGCAGCCTCCCTAAGAGATGCAATTTCCTTCTCCACATCGGCCAAAGCCTCCATCGTCGACTTTTCCCCACTTTCCTTCGCTGCCTTTAGACTGTCTTCTGCCTTTGCCTTTGCATCTGCTTCAGCCTGTTCTTTGATCTCCTTGGCTTTTGCAGAGGCTTCTTCAAGGATTCCGGTACATTCGGCGTCTGCTTTTCTTACGATTTCCTCCGCCTCATTTTCCGTCTCCTTGATGGTTTTAATGGTTTCTTCTACCATCTGTTCACCACCTCTCTTGTTGTTGTAACTCTCCTGTAGTTACGATTATAATATGATTCCAAATAAAAGTCTAGAAATTTATTGTTTTTTCATAGTTCCCAGACCGTACTGAACATACAATTAAACGAATAATCATACAATTGCCTTTTTTACCATTCCAGCCTGTGCAGATGGCCTTCCAGATCCATCCCCGCAAACGCATTCTGCCTGAGCGCCTCATATAAAACGATTGCCACCGAGTTCCCAAGATTCAGGGAACGGATATCCGGAACCATCGGAATCCTAATACAGTCATCTTTATGTTTTACCAGAATCTCTTCTGGTATTCCCGCGCTTTCTTTCCCAAACATAATATAGCAGTCTGGCTCATACTCGACATCCGTGTAGGCTTTCGTCGCTTTGGTAGTGGCCATATAGATCTTCGCGTTCGGATTCCTCCTGATGAAATCATCATAATCAATATAAGTAGTCACATCCAGCTTATCCCAATAATCCATTCCAGCCCTCTTCAGATTCTTCTCATTCAGTCTGAATCCTAATGGTTCGATCAGGTGAAGCCTTGTGTTCGCAGCCACGCAGGTGCGTCCGATATTTCCTGTATTTGCAGGTATCTCCGGCTCATGCAATACAATATTCAACATGCTGCATCCTCCTTTATGTAATATTTTAAAGAAAACAGATAGGCCCGTCAATATACACTTTTGGTAATGCTGTATTCATATTTTCCTAATTTCATATATTTTTAACTATTTTGCCCAAAGCCTGCCTGTTCTTGAGGTCACCTGATGTTCCTGAGCCGCCCCACGAAGTCTCCCAGCCGTCCGATCGCCTCCTTCAAGTCTTCCAGGGAATAAGCGTAAGATACTCTCAGGAATCCTTCCCCGCACTCTCCGAATGCGCTCCCCGGAACTACCGCCACCTTCTCTTCTTCGAGGAACCTGGTGGCAAACGCTTCTGAACTCATGCCAAACTCCTTAATATTTGGGAATATGTAGAACGCGCCAAATGGCTCAAAGCAGTCCAGTTTCATCCGTCTGAATTCATGAACCAGATAACGCCTTCTCTGATTGTAGGCCACCCGCATCCTTTCGACTTCGCTTTCGCAGTTCTTCAGCGCCTCAACCGCGGCATACTGGCTATTGGTGGGCGCGCACATGATAGCGTACTGATGAATCTTCACCATCTGCTCTGCGATTGCCCTGGGCCCGCAGATATAGCCCAGCCTCCATCCGGTCATCGCAAATCCTTTCGAGAATCCGTTGATTACCAGCGTTCGCTCTTTCATTCCAGGAAGAGAGGCTATCGATGCATGGGCGGTTCCATAAGTCAGTTCCGAATAGATTTCATCCGACAACACGAAGATGTCATGTTCCTTCACCACTTTCGCGACAGGCTCCAGATCTTCTTTTGTCATGATTGCCCCCGTGGGATTATTGGGGTAGGGAAGAACCAGTATCTTTGTTCTTGGCGTAATGGACTCTTCCAGTTCCTCTGCCGTCAGCTTAAATTCATTTTCCTGCTTAAGGGGTATTACGATGGGCTTTCCGTCCGCCAGTACTGTACAGGGAAGATAGGATACATAACTGGGCTGTGGGATCAGCACTTCATCTCCCGGATCCAGCATAGCCCTCAAGGCTATGTCGATCCCTTCGCTGCCTCCCACCGTCACCACGATTTCCGATGCCGGATCATAGTCTACATTTATCTTTCTCCGTAAATATCTGCCTATCTCTTCTTTCAATTCCTTCAAGCCTGCATTAGAAGTATAGAACGTCTTTCCCTGTTCCAGCGCATAGATTCCCTCTTCCCTGATCCGCCAGGGCGTGTCAAAATCCGGCTCACCGACGCCAAGAGATATGGCCTCTGGCATCTCGCTTACCAAGTCGAAAAATTTACGGATGCCCGACGGCGCCAGGCCTGTTACTTTTTTGGATAATGGATCTCTCATCATGGCGTCACCGGCATCCTTTCTGTCTTATTCTTTGTCCGCATCAATGTCCCGTGTTCTTTATATTTCTTCATTATAAAATGTGTCGTCGTGCTTATGACATCCTCAATCGGAGACAGCCTGCCAGATACGAATCTGGCGACTTCCTGAAGCGTCTTTCCTTCCAGCGTAACCAGAAGATCATATCCTCCGGATATCAGATAGACGGCCGTCACCTCCGGAAAATTGCATATCCTTTCCGCCGTCTTATCAAATCCTTTCTCTCTTTGGGGCGTCACGCGGACTTCTATCAATGCGTTAACCCGTTCTTCTCCTGTCTTGTCCCAGTCGATCAGCGTGTGATACCCGCAGATGATCCCCTCCTTTTCCATGCGGGCAATCTCGTTTGCCACATCCGCTTCATCAGTCCCCAGAATGACTGCCAGTTCGCCCAGATCCACTCTGCTGTTCGTCTCCATATACATCAGTATCTGTTTCCTCATCTCTTTCATCTTGCCTGCCTCCGTTGAATAGTTTAAGGATCTCATCCGGTGCGGGACGGTCAATATAGCGCACCTCTTCTCCATTATGTATAATCTTATCATTATTATCCGTCAGCCGCCCGATAACGGATGCCTTGACCTGCCTGCTGTTAAGCGCTTCTGCCAGTGCTTCCCCATCATCTGCTATGATCAGGAGGCTCCCTGCGGAAGCCAGCTGGTAGGGATTGAGCCGGTAGTGCTCGCAAACCTCTATAGTCTCCTGAAGGATGGATATCTGCTTCATATCCACGGATATCCCGGCCGAGGCTTCTTTCGCCAGATTCCACAAGGCTGCCAGAATGCCGCCATCCCCGATCTGACAGATGGCGGACGCGCCACAGGCCCTTGCTATGCCTATCTCCTGCCGTGCGAATATCTCCTGTCGGTAAGACAATATCTGGTTAAGGAATGCCGGTGCGAACCGCTCTCTTAATTCCCGTTCCTTCTCCATTGTGATCTGGAGCATGCCATCCATACCCACCCACTTGGTAAGGACGATCTCTCCCTTCGCCGGAACCGGACCCTTGCACCATGGGTCATTCTTCGGGACTTTAGCAATCCCGCTCACGGCCACCATGGGGAAATTAACCGCCGAATTCCTTTCGCTCTTTATCTCCAGCAGTTCAATTTCCTGCTCGCGGCAGGCGCTCTTTATGTTTTTTTCAATTGTATGTATCTTGGATTTGTATGCGTAAGGTGGAAGCGCGATCCGCACGCCTACGCCAGGATGCGATGCACCTGCCGCCGCCATAGAGTTGGCGACGGCAGCAAGTGCATGAATTCCAATATATTTGGACTGCCCATATACGGTAGCCGTCTCATTTATCAAGTATCCAGTCTGCGTTTCTAGTCTCATCTTTGATTCCTCTGCTTATTAATCCATTACTGTGCCGGCTGTACCTGCCCTGTCGATTCCTGGGATGATTGTTCCTGCCCGCCCGTGCCTTGGGATGGCTGAGCCTGCAAGGATCGAGCCTGGCTGATGGCTGCGTCGATCTTGCCTTTGTCCTGGGTGGCAATAGCATTCTGTACCAGAACCTTGGCCTGGGCGTTATCAGTTTTGGTCCCTATCTCAATAATCTGGTCAGACTTCTCATAAGTGCTGTTATTGATCACATCCCTGCTCACCTGTTTTCCATCCTGATAAACGATCTTCCAAAGTTGGGCCGTCTTGCCTGTATGCGGGCTTCCGGCATAATTCAAGCTTCCGAGCGCCGCATCCGAGTTCTCTTTATAGGTGACCCCATAATCTTCCGTGGTCAACGTCTCGCTCTCAAACTCCACGGTCCGCCCCGGCGTCCTGGTCTCCTTGCCATAGATGGTGAAACGCAGCTGGTTGGCAGCGTCGATCTCTCCGGCAATAAAGATCGGAGTATCATAACTATTCTTAAACACGAAGTCCAGATAGTCGCCGGCAATGGCTGCATCCCTGGACGGGTCTACATATGCTACAAGCATGGAGTGAGGATATCGTTCCACCACTTCCAGTTCTGCATAAAGCACGGCATTATATAGAGTGGTAGACACCTGGCAGATGCCTCCTCCGAAAGAATCCACTACCTGCCCATTCTCATAAGATCCGGCCGGCACGTATCCGTGCTCTTCATCATAAGGCGCGGTCCTGTCATGGACGGATAACTGCTCTCCCGGCATCAGCACGGAGCCATTAAGAAGATCCACGCCCGTCTTAAGATTCTGCCAGCGGTCTCCTCCGCCTGCATCCGTGAAAAATGTCCCCAGTTCATCTTTTATCGTGCTCAAGTCCTTCTTCGTCACGGAAGGAGATTCTTTTATCAGGGTCATCTTTATGGTAATGCCTTTATGCTTCCATTTTTCATTCAGATATTTTTCCAATTTCGCTGTCGATGCTTTGATATCTACGGTCTGTCCGTCCTTTTCCTTGGTAATCTTAAATCCGTCGCCGTCTTTTTTAATCTTGGCATCCACCGCATGGCTGGCAAGCGGAACCACCCTATCCTCTATGATAGCCTTTGACTTTTTATGGTCCAGGACAAACTCCTCGCCCAGCACCATTTTTTCCTTAGATAGTTTCCTCAACTGCCGGTAGCGCACCCATAGCCTCCCCTTTTTCCCATAGGAGACAGCCTTTTTGGTCACCTTGTCGATGTCATTATAGTGAAGTCCCAGTTCTTCCAGCGTCGCTGCAGCCTTTTTGTCGTCCACTTTCATGGTCACATTCTCTTTGCGGTCATCCTCCAGATGCTTTTTCAAAGCCTCCTTGGCCTCTTTGTCTGTCATTCCTGACACATTTACGCTTCCGATATAGATATTGTCGCAGATCTTATCCGCCGGAAACTTTGATACATAACGGTAAAGCACTCCATAAGATATGGCAAAGATGATACATACGCATACGAAAACAAGACCAAAAAGGACTTGCCTCCTTCTTCGTCTCATCCTCGACATCCGTTTGCTTTTTTTATTTCCCTTTCTCTGACTTCCTGCAGCCATCTTATTCTCCCATACCCCTTTGCTTTACACCATAAGATATGGCACTACCATAGTTGCGATCATAGCAATAATCACTACCATGATTACGATTGCAATGATTCTTCTTGTCTTTTTATTGTTAAAATTCATCCGACTACCTTCTTTTCATATATTTCTCTACATTTTATACTCTTTACAATATTTTTGCAAGAAACATTCCTCACATCTTGGACTGCGTGCCGTGCATATCGTACGTCCAAACGTAATGATCTGTATATTGTACAGGATCCAATGGTCTTTAGGCAGCTCCTTCATCAGATCCTGCTCTATCTTTTCCGGGTCCTGATTCTTTGTCAGCCCAAGCCGGTTCGATATCCTTTTTACATGAGTATCCACCACTACGCTGGGCTCATGATAGATATTCCCCCTTATGACATTGGCCGTCTTTCTTCCCACTCCTGCAAGGGACGTCAGTTCCTCAAGGCTCTTTGGAACTTCGCCGTCATATTTATCCACAATATCCTTCATGCATGAGATGATATTCTTTGCTTTATTATGGTAAAATCCGGTAGGCTTGATATCCTGTTCCAGTTCTTTTAAGTCTGCGCTGGCAAATGCTGAAGCAGACGGATACTTCTTAAACAGGCTTTCGGTAACGATATTCACCCGCGCGTCCGTGCACTGGGCACTCAGCATAGTGGCTATCAGCAGCTGCCAAGGCGTCTCATAGTTGAGATAGCATCTATATTCCGTTCCATACTGTTCATCCAGTATGTCCAGTATCTGGCGTGTTCTTTTCTTCATCTTATCTCCTCGTTGCTTCTAAGAAATTCTAGTTCTATCATACAGGTTCTTGCTTCCTGGTTCAATGGATTTCTTTCTTTATAGTCAAAGAGGATGTATTTCCCGGTAATGGAAAAGTACTCCATATGGGTCATCTTGCGCATCTGATTCCTGTCATATGATCCATAAGACGGAAGGTACTGCCTGTTTCTTTCTTCTGCCCCGTAGAAATGCCTCAATATTTCCTTAGACACTTTATATTCTCCCGCAAATTCTGGGCGGGTCTTGGCATTTTCCCTCAGATAATAATCATAAGTCAGCAGTTCTCTATAATAGTCTTCCCTATCCGGGTAGTTTTTAACAATAAATTCCAGCAAAATAGCATACCTGGCGCTTCTTTTATGCTGGACGCCTCCCAGTCCTTTCTCATCATAGAACTCCTTCAGCTTATCATACAACTCAAACGCAGAATCGTACGCCTCCTCCAGCGCATCCAAGGTGTGGGTAAACTGCCTGCTGTTATAATAGACTTCCACCATCTCCTCGATGCCTTTCAGGCGGATCACATCCTCATAGGAAAGCCATCTGGTGCAAAGCACTTCGTAAGGAGGCCTGCTTTTGTGCAGCAGACCGTAAGATTCCTTCTGTTCCTCCATATAAGAGCCCTTCAGCACCTTTAAGAATCCCAACTGCAGCTGTTCCGGCTTAAGGGCATACACCTCATCAAAGGAGCGGGCAAAACGATGGATGTCTTCATAAGGCAGCCCCGCGATCAGATCCAGGTGCTGATGGATATTCCCATTCTTCTGAATCCTGTCAACAACGCATTTTACATTTTCGAAATTCATCGTCCTGCGGATTGCCCGTATGGTCTCCGGATTGGTTGATTGAATGCCTATTTCCAGCTGCACCAGCCCCGGCCGCATATGTTCCAGTATCTCTAACTCTTCTTCGTTCAGCAAATCTGCCGCTATCTCAAAATGGAAATTCGTAATCCCCCTGTCGTGCTTTGCAATATATTTCCATATGCGGATGGCATGGTCATGCCTGCAGTTAAAGGTACGGTCCACAAACTTTACCTGGGGCACCCCCTGGTCGATAAAAAACTGCAGTTCCCTCTCCACCAGCCCGGCATCCCTGAACCGCAGACGCTTGTCCACGGAAGACAGGCAATAGCTGCACGAAAATGGGCACCCCCTGCTGCTCTCATAGTAGACGATCTTATGCTCGAATTCTTCCAAGTGGCGGTAGACAAAGGGGATCTTGCTAAGATCCATCGCCTGGCGCCATGGATTCTCGACAATCCTTCCGTCTTCTTTCCGGAAGGTAATTCCCTCCGTCCGTTCAAGTCCCTTGTCGCCTTCCTGATCCTTCCAGATTCTAAACAACTGGGCAAATGTCTCTTCCCCCTCGCCCTTCATGACTCCCTTTACCTGATGAAGCCGCCTAAGCACGTCCACGGAATCATAAGACACCTCCGGCCCGCCAAGCCAGATAGGCATATCCGGCCTGATCTTCCCCAGTTCCTCTACCAGTTCTTCCACATAATCCAGATTCCATATATAGCAGGAAAAGCATGCAATATCCGGCCTGCGCCTGTAGATATCCATCAGGATGTCATCTTTTTGCTGGTTGATCGTATATTCCGCCAACTCGATCTCCCCTCGCTTTGGCTTATGCAAAATCCAATCCATTGACTTGGCTTCCGTATAAGCCTTCAGGCTGTATATTGCCAGATTCGAGTGAATATACTTGGCATTGACTGCTGCTAATAATATCTTCATCTTCTATTCTCCATTTATCCCGTCGACTTTTTCCGACCTTTCTTACTGGTCCTTCGTCTCCCCGTCCTTCTGCCTTTTCGCTTCATCAATGGCTTCTGCCCTCTCTGCCTTCTTATCGTCTTCCAACGATACCCGGCCCAGCACTTCGCCGTCGATCAGTCTCTGGCCTTCCGGAACCTGCCAGGCCAGAATTGCCACTATTATTACATTATAGCACACCATCCGCACATAATCTCATGGGGATTGACAATTTCCCCAAAATAGGTTAAACTTAAGACTCGTGCAGCCGGGGTGTTAGCGGTACCTTGTACCTGCAATCCGCTATAGCAGGGGTGATATTGCGCGGAGGGCACAGTTCTGTAGAGCTGCCCTTGAAAAGTGGCGTTGATGCCTGGGTCTTACGCGACGGAAATTCATGAACCGTGTCAGGTCGGGAACGAAGCAGCACTAAGTGGAACCTTCCGGGTGCCGTGAGGGTGCCTGGGCTGAGTTAACTGTCGAGGTAACGTCTATGGGGCCGGGTTCGAAGCGCAATGCACGAAAAATAACGCAAATACAAAAGGAGTCATCGCTTTCTCTGCGATTACTCCTTTTTTGTTCTGCGGCTCCGTAATTCTTTAAAGAAGTCCTTCATCATCTGGCTGCATTCTTCTTCCAGCACGCCGGTTGTCAATTCTGCCTGATGGTTGAATTCCGTCATCTGCAGCAGATTCAGGATGGATCCGGCACATCCTGCCTTGGGATTCATGCATCCAACTACCACTCTGCTCATCCTGGACTGCACGATAGCGCCGGAGCACATCTGGCATGGTTCCAGCGTTACATACATCGTGCATTCTTCCAGTCGCCAGTCACCCATCTTCCTACTGGCTTTTCTGATGGCGATCAGTTCCGCATGAGACAGCGTATTCTTATCGGCCATCCTCCGGTTGTATCCCCTTCCAATTATCTTATCCTTATAAACAATCACACAGCCTATGGGAACCTCCCCTATGGCATAAGCCTTTCTAGCCTGCCTGATTGCTTCTTTCATGTATTTCTCATCAATACTGTGCATGCTTCTCTCTCCGTCTTTCTGCAATTATCATCGACCGCCAGGTGTCGCTGGTCTTTTCACGTACCGGCACCAATAGCCGAATTGCTCCTGACCATTCTTTTCATCGTCGGCCAGCCCGATATCCAGATCATCGCTGGGGATGAATTCCGGGAATCCGCATGCTGCCGCAGCTTTGGCTTCCTGAGGATGATAAATTCCGGGAACGCCAAGCCTCAGTCTCTCTCCGTCATCAATCAGCGCCAGATGGTGATAGTTATAGTATCCATGGAGCAGGAAATTATTGTTGGAAAGCTTCCACTCGCATCTTGGAAGCCTGGCCAGTTCGTTTCTTTGAATCTTCGTACACTGGAACTGCGAGGCCGGCATCTCCCGACCATCCCGGGGCATATCTGTCTGCAATTCCCCCATCCCACCCGGCCGTGTTCCGGCTGGCTCTCCCCGGGTTCCTGCCTCTTGCTCCATATTCGGCCAAACCCTTCCTGCCCGTGATTCCTCTTGCGGCATTGCCTCTTCTGCCTGTGGCTCCTCTTGCGGCATTGCCTCTTCTGCCTGCGGCTCCGCTTGCGGCATTGCCTCTTCTGCTTGTGGCTCCTCTTGCGGCATTACCTCTTCTGCCTGTAATTCCTCCTGCACTGACTGCACCTCTTCTTCCGGCGCTTCCTCCGCCCGCAGTTCCTCTTCTTGCTCCGCCTGTGCTTCTTCTGCCTGTACCGCCTCATCGTGAAGTTCTTCTTGCTCATTGCCAGAATCTTCGCTCGCTGCCTGGCCCTGCTTAACCTCTTTAGGGGACCATACCCTCATATTGTTTACATTCACCGGCATGTCATCCCACACCACGGCATATTTATGACCGGATTCATTCTCCAGGATGACTCCGTTGATGCGCCGGAAGTTCTCCGGAACTCCGGTATCTTCTTTCGTGTAGTACAGTTGATAATTAATAGCAGGGTTCACATTGTCCACTGTGCCCTGCCAGATTCCTACACATCCGTCTCCTTCTTCGTAGAACAGATACAATTGCAGCCTTTTTTCTCCTTTCATATGCAATCCTTTGCCGTGAATATGTATCACGCAATCTTCGTCTCCCTGCTCTACTTTGACAAATCCTACGTTGCGTAGTCTCCTTCCCTGTTCATATTCGTATAAGTAACGAATAAAACGCTTCAATCTTCCACTTCCAATCCTGGTTATTTATCACAATCTATTCCCCAGGATTCCAAAATATGATAGTTATATAATTGCTTTTAACTCATGATAAAGCCTTTTTGCATAACTGTCCGTCATACCGCATATATAATCCGTCACCAGAAGGAGCCTCAGATACAGTTTTTCTACCTCAGACTTCCCTTCGGCGTGGTAATGGTATGCCTTTTTATAGTTGCTGGATATAAAAGATACCATACGCTCCCCGATAGAGTCCAGCTTGCGCGTCTCATCATCATAATAGACAATGGCTTTCATAAACTTGTCCATCAGGAAGTCAATCATAGCAGCCTCCGCCACTTCCATCCGATAGATAGTCTCAGTCAGGAACACTTCTTCAAAAGCCATGCTTCCCAGAAGATCCATTAACTTTTCCGCAAACGTCCCTTGAAACAAGTCATGCCTATACTCTCCCTCCATAATTTCGTTGTAATGACAGGTAAATCCATAAGTCGCACAGTTGATCAGGAATCCCTGAACTTTGATAATCCAGTTCTTGATGGCATACTCTTCCGGCTTTTGCATCTGCATTTCCCTGCCTCTGGCATATAGCTGCTCCAGTTTGTCAGCCGGGCGGAAACTTCCCATCTCCTCATCCGGATATCTTTCCTGCAGCGCGGTCAGTTCTTCCAGCAGTTTATGGTAACTGATGAATCCTTTGATAAATGCGTCCTCGATATCCGCCGTCTTATACGCAATATCATCCGCGGCCTCAAGAATAAATGTAAGAGGATGGCGTCTGCCATTCGTCCCCGTCTCTGCCGCTATCTCTTCAAATATCTCCTCATCGGCAAAATAGTATCCCATCTTCTTGTCCTTAATATCTCCGGACTTCTCATCGATGCCGGTAGATGGCACCGGGTATTTTACAATCGTATTTAAAAGCGCATACGTCAGATTCATTCCATTCTCATCTACAAGAAAATGAAGTTTGGTCACCAGCCTAAGCGCCTGGGCATTTCCTTCAAAATGATAGAAGTCTTCCCGCATCTGCGGGGTCAGCGCCTTGTCAATCGTCACGCCATGGAACTCCATTCTTGGCAGGTTTCTCTCAAACCATTCTCGAATAGCGCTCTCCCCAAAGTGGCCGAACGGCGGATTCCCGATATCATGAATCAGCCCCGCGCACTGAAGTATGCTGCATATATCTTCTTTCATCCTGGGCGTGAAACTCGGGTCTTTCTTATATACCAATATATTTTCCCCGATGTTCTGGCCCAATGACTTCGCAAACGAGGATACCTCCAGCGAGTGGGTCAGCCGCGTCCTGATAAAATCGCTTTTGTCCAACGGAAAGACCTGCGTCTTGTCTTGCAGCCTCCGAAATGAGGCGCTGCCTATTATACGGTGGTAATCCTTCTCGAATTCGCTCCGTAAGTCCGTATTCTTTCCATATCGATTCTTGCCGGAACTTCCCCGGCTTCTCTTTGTCGATAATAACTGTTCCCAATTCACCTGTCTTCACTCTTTTCTATTATACCGGCTAATCCAGATAGATCGGCGGTTCATAATCTTTCCCAAGCAAGGCTTTCTTACGCTCCTGATAGCCCAGGAACGCCCACTCCGTCATATCCGTCCATTTGTGGTCGCTCCTGTCATATACCTGGACGTATCCGATGCGGTTCGGGTGCATGCGCACGCTGTTGGATTCATATTCCCGGCCGGTATACGGATTAACATCTCCCCGGATGCAGTCTTCTTCCTCTTCCGGTGCCCGGGCCTCTTCTATCTCCTCCTGCGCCCCGGCATATTCGTCCTCATATTCCTGCGCATACTCTTCCTGGTATTCGTAAGCACCCTCTTCCACATATTCCTCGCCATTCTCCAGTGTTCCTTCTGTCAAGTCTCCGGCATCATCCTCTTTTGCCAGATTCTCTTCCTCATCGTTCTTTTTCTTTCTTCTCAAGAGATAGGATTTCCAGCCATGGCTCTTCTTCTCCCGTTCTTCCCTTTCTTCCCGGGTCTCTCTTTTGTCTGCCTTATTCTCTTCTTCAATCGCAGCCATCTCTTCCAGAAGTTCTTCCACCGGAGCCTCCAGAGGCGGCAGTTCTCCGGTCTCCTGCTCTATCATGGCATCCAGTTTCTCATGGATATCCACCAGTTCGCCGATGGTAATATCCCTTTCCGTAGCCGCGCCTTCCGAAGCGGGCGCCTCCTGTGCAGGAACCTCCCGTTTCTCTTCTTTTTGCACGACTTTAGAGTCATCTGCCTTGTCAGATACTTCTGTGGTCCTGTCTGGCTCTATATTATTTGATCTTTCTGCTGAAGCGCCGTCATCAAGAATATTCAAATGGAACGGGCAGCCAAGGATCTCGGCAATCATGCGCATATCCTGTTCCTGGAAATTATCCCGGCCCAGCCTCTGCGTCAGATTCTGGCGGGACATCTTCTTCCCGGTATGTGCTTCTATGGTCTCTGCCAGTTCCTTAATCGTCATGCCCTTACGGCTTAAGATAATTTTGACCTGCTCCCCAAATGTTAAATCCAGCATAACTTGTCCTCCTTATTCAATTAATCTAATATACTCACCCGATTGGTCTCATCTTTCGTAAAGTAAACTCTTTTATTTCTTGATAAACCTAAGTTTTTCCCTTTTATTATTCTAACAAATACTTAAAAACACGTCAACCTTGTTATATCCGCAGTAAATGGCAGATAGCCTCCAAGGCGCTTCTTTACTAGTGTCCCATTTACATAGACTTCCGCGCATTGGGCTTGCTTACAATTCTATTGCCTGAAGTTCCCCTATGTCCGAATCCGTGGTACAGACTGCAATTGCGGCATTGACCCCCTGCATCCGATATTCCCTGCAGTAATATGCATCCGCATATTCCTCAGGCTTCCCGGCAATCACAGGCCTCCCCTCCTGATCCCATCCAATCTCATAGGAACGCATATCGATAGCCATGCCCTTTCTCGTGGCTTTCATGAAACTTTCCTTCAATACCCAGTAGCGGTAAAACAGCCAGGTCTTACATTCCGGATCTTTCGTCTCTGCTATATGGCGATATTCCCCTTCGCCAAAGAACCGTCTTGCCACTGATAGCCGTAGCTCTTTTACCTCTTCCAGATCGCAGCCTACTTGGGCCTTTGCCGCATCGCTATAGGCGCACAGCACATAATCCCCGGAATGGGAAAGGTTGAATACAGCCTCTTGCGGCACTTGGCCGGCCTTCTGTATCTTCTCCCACAGAATCCATGCTCCCACGCTCCTTGCCTTATCTTCCTTAAACCGCAGTTTATCCGCCTTTTCCTGCCTCCAGGCAGGAATCTTACGGTAGTATGCTCCATAGTTTTTTTCTATTAACAATGGTGTAATCTTTGCTATATATACTCTCACCATATCCCTAACCATTCCTTGCTGTTTGAATTTCTTCTATTATAAGAGTGTATGGAATAATTTACAAGGTATGGCTCCCACCTATTTTTCGGATAAAAATAATTTTTTATAAAAAGAGGTTGACAACTAAATGCACATGCGTTAGTATATCCTTAGTTTCACGCTTTAAACAACTAAAGTTTTACAGTGCGAATATTTTACAGTATGAATATTATTCAGCACTGGTAATACATATGGAGGATGTTAACGATGATTATTGTATTGAAACCACGCACAACAAAAGAAGATATTACCCGGGTCGAGCAGATGATCAAAAGGAGGGGCCTGGACACCCACATCGTAGAAGGCCAGGAAGTGACCATCATTGGATGTATCGGGGATACGACCAAGATCGACTCTAAACCATTCGAAGTAGACTCTTCTGTAGATAAGGTCATGCATGTGCAGGAGCCGTATAAACTCGCAAACCGCGCATTCCACCCCGAGGACTCCATCATTGACGTCTCCGGAGTAAAGGTGGGCGGAGGAAATCTGGCATTGATTGCCGGCCCGTGTTCGGTAGAGTCCTATGACCAGGTGCTTGAGATTGCCAAGGCAGCTAAGGCATCCGGAGCCAACCTTTTAAGAGGCGGCGCGTTCAAGCCAAGAACCAGCCCCTATTCTTTCCAGGGACTTGGGCTGGAGGGCCTGAATATCCTCTGCGAGGTAAAGAAAGCAGTAGGGCTTCCCATCGTAACGGAACTGATGTCTCCGGAGCATCTGGACGTCTTCAACGAAAAAGTGGATCTGATCCAGATCGGCGCACGCAACATGCAGAACTTTGATCTTCTCAAGCAGCTGGGCCAGGTAGATCGGCCTATTCTCTTAAAGAGAGGCCTCAACGCCACTTACGAAGAGTGGATGATGTCCGCTGAATATATCATGGCTTCCGGAAATGAGAATGTAATTCTCTGCGAGCGGGGAATCCGCACCTTTGAAACCTACACCCGCAATACGCTGGATCTGCAAAGTATTCCGGTTCTGCGCAAGCTGACCCATCTTCCGGTGATTGTAGACCCAAGCCATGCCGGAGGCAAGTGGTGGCTGGTTGAATCTATGGCGAAAGCCTCCATCGCTGCAGGAGCAGACGGACTTATGGTGGAGGTACACAATGCCCCGGAAAATGCGCTGTGCGACGGCGCCCAGTCATTAAAGCCCCGGAAATACGACGAACTAATCAAGGAAGTCTCCCAGATTGCCCAGGTAATCGGGAAAAGCATATAATAGGAGAGATCTATGAAACTTATGGTAAACCTGGGAAAGGACAGCTATCCCCTCTATATCAAAAATAACATATTGTCTCAGGCTGCCTCTTATATCAGCGAAGTGTTTTCCGGAAGACGGATTATCATTATATCCGATGATCATGTATACCCGCTTTACGGCAGTTCGCTCATGAAAAACCTTTCCGAGCAGTATGAGTGCCACCAGCTGGTACTCCCTCACGGCGAGGCGACCAAGAGCTTCAAGTCCCTGCCTGCCATATACACTGCCATGCTGAATGCCAAGATTACCAGAAGCGACCTGGTAATCGCATTAGGCGGAGGCGTCATTGGAGACCTGGCCGGATTTGCCGCTTCCAGTTTTCTACGCGGGGTAAGTCTGGTTCAGATTCCCACCTCCCTTCTTGCACAGGTAGACTCTTCCATCGGCGGAAAAGTCGCCGTAGACCTGCCACAGGGCAAGAACCTGGTAGGCGCGTTCTATCAGCCTTCAATGGTTCTGATCGATCCGATGGTACTGGATACGCTGAATGAACGATTTATCACCGATGGCATGGGAGAGGTAATCAAGTACGGATGCATCAAAGATGCCGATCTGTTCCATACCTTGGAATCACACGGTTCTTTCGAAAAACTGAAGGAAGAGCTGCCTGCCATCATCTTGCGCTGTGTAGACATCAAACGGATGGTTGTAGAGAATGACCAATATGACACAGGAGAGCGTATGCTTCTGAATTTTGGGCATACCCTTGGACACACAATTGAACAGCATTTCAACTACCAGAGGGAAAGTCACGGGGAGGCTGTTGCTATTGGCATGTTTCAGATTACCAAGCTTGCTCAGGAACAATACCTGACTGCTCCCGGGACCGCCAAGCGTATTCTGGATGTATTGCAGACTTACGGGCTGCCTTATGAATGCGGTCTTTCACTCCAGGAACTGACAGACGCCATAGCCTTGGATAAAAAGAATCTCAATAATCTGCTGAATGTTGTCCTGCTGCGTGAAATAGGCTCCAGTTATATTCATCCTACGACTCTGGACTTTTTCAAAAAAAGTATAAGAAATATATAATTATGGAGGAATATATCATGAAATTAGAAGGAAAAATTGCAATCGTAACAGGCGCGGGAAAAGGAATCGGGCGCGAGGCAGCGCTGGCAATCGCTGAAGAAGGCGCAACCGTTGTCGCTGTAGCGAGAACACAGGCTGACCTGGATGAGACGGTAAAAATGATCGAAGAAAAAGGCGGCAAGGCCGTCTCACTCTCCAGGGACCTAACGGACGGACAGCAGGTACAGTCCATGGTGGATGCGGTAGTCGGGAAATATGGCCGCATTGATATCCTGGTTAACAACGCAGGCGGCTATCCATCCGAGATCTATGACAAGGTAAAAAAGCAGGCCATCAAGATCTGGGAATGGTCCGAGGCCCAGTGGGATCAGATCATCAAGACCAATTTAAGAATTCCGTTCCTTTGCATCAACAAGGTAGTTCCGGTAATGATCAAGCAAGGAGGCGGGAATATCGTCAGCGTATCTTCCAGAATGGGAAGAATCGCTTCACAGATGGGAGCATATGCAGTGGCGAAAGGCGGCATTATCACATTGACCAAGACGACTGCCATCCAGACGCAGGAGTATGGCATCAAAGTCAATGCTGTCTCCCCCGGAATTGTAGATACGCCAGGACAGCGCGTATATAACCACAACGTAGGACAGGATGATATCAAGATGGGAAGCGCCCAGGATGTGGCTAAGGCCATCCTATATCTTCTGTGCGATTCTCCGGCGGTAATGACCGGACAGTCCATCGACCTGTTCACCACGGTATAGTCCTAGATACGAAGGCATGAAATGTCAGTTTAACATAAACCTACCATATATTCAGCACATGCTGCATGCCAAGGCTTACCAGGGTGATTCCGATCCAGCAGGCCATGCCCATAAGAATCGGCTTTCCTCCTGTCTTAACCAGCTTGATGATGTTTGTGTGCAGTCCTATGGCTGCCATTGCCATGATAATGAAGAACTTGGACAATTCCTTCAGCGGAGCGAACACTTCCATAGGCACGCCTACAGCCGCTGCAATCGTCGTGATGATGGATGCGCCGATAAAGAACAGGATGAAGAAAGGGAATACCTGCTTGATGGATACCTGTCCGCCACCCTCTTCTTCCGCTTTGTAAGTCCGGAATACGGCAAGCGCTAAAGTGATGGGGATAATTGCCAGCGTCCTGGTAAGCTTTACCGTAACCGCCTTGTCAAGCGTGGCATTTCCCAGCGCATACATGCTGTCCCAGGTGGACGCCGCCGCTGTAACGGACGAAGTGTCATTGATCGCGGTACCCGCGAAGATTCCAAAAGCCTCGCCGGAATTCTGGGAGAATCCCAGAAACGCGCCCAGTGTAGGAAATAAGATTGCCGCAAGTACGTTGAAGAAGAAGATAACCGAAATCGCCTGGGCCACTTCCTCATCGTCCGCGTCAATGACAGGCGCCGTAGCCGCAATCGCGGAACCGCCGCATATAGAAGATCCAACTCCCACCAAGGTAGATATTTTACCCGGAATATGCATCACTCTGTGAAGCACATAGGCAATTACCAGGGAAGTGGTAATTGTAGATATAATAATCGGCAGGGACTGCCTGCCCGTCTTAAAGATTACCTCCAGATTCAGCCCGAATCCCAGCAGGACTACGGCGTACTGGAGTATCTTCTTAGAAGTATACTTGATGCCGCTCTCCAATGCGGACTTGTCCTTAATCATCAACGTAATTACCATGCCCGCGATAATCGCGATCACCGGGCCGCCGATAATCGGGAACTTCTTGCCCAGCAGCCAGGAGGGCACAGCAATGCACAGGCATGCCAGCATGCCCTTCCAGTTTTTCTTAATAAAATCCATGTTTATCCTCCACTCTATCTATATTCTCGTTTAAATTCCTAGAAAATAATACCATGCGAATATAATCATGTAAAATTATTATTATTTATTTATTCATAAGAATATGTTATGGTATATAACATAAAGGATTCTACCATTCTATTGAAAGGAGACGTCATGCTAGACAACCGTACCATTACATTTTTAACTGTATGCAAGGAAATGAATTATACCCGGGCTGCCGAGAAGCTTAATATTTCCCAGCCTGCCGTATCCCAGCACATCCAGTATATGGAGGACTATTATGGCGTCAGGCTTTTTCGCTTCATCGGCAAGAAACTGATCCTGACGGATGCAGGAAGACTGCTTCAGCGTTCCCTTACAGCCTTCCACAATAACGAGATCTACCTGAAGGAGCAGCTGTCCTTCATCAACGATAAGAAACAGACGCTGCGGTTCGGCGCTACGCTGACGGTGGGCGATTTTATGATCGCAAGGCCTCTGTCAGACTTTCTCTCCAAACATAAGGGCGCTGATATCTCCGTCACTGTGGCAAACACTAAGGAGCTGCTGCAGAAGTTAGATTCCGGGGAAATCGACTTTGCCATCCTGGAGGGGGATTACCCCAAGACCCTTTATAACCATCAGCCTTATATTATCGATAACTTTATTCCCATTTGCGGAAAAAAATATCCGTTTGCCGCACCGCCTGCCCGGCTGTCCGATCTGATTGGCGAGCGCCTGATCTTGCGCGAATCCGGCTCCGGCACCAGGATGATCCTGGAGCACATGCTGATTGAAAATGGCATTAGCCTGGAGGATTTCTCCAATGTAATTACCATCGGGAATATGAACGCTATCAAGGATATGGTCATTGCCGGCTGCGGCATTACCTTCCTTTATGAAACCGCTGTGCTAAAGGAACTGCGATCAGGAATAATAAAGAAGCTGGACTTGGCTGACTGCCGCATCCAGCATGAGATTTCAATCGTCTGGAAAAGGGACAATCTGTTCGAAGACTCGTTCAAAGAACTTTTTGAAGATTTATTCCAAATTTGTTAACAAATAGTTCTCATTTTCATCACGGTTTTATCACATTTTCCTTCTATACTAATAATTGTTCAGAAGAACAACACTTAAAAATCTTTTTCATAACTTTTTCCTCAGGACTGCACTCCTCCCAAATTGCAGTCCTTTTTAATTGGCAAATACGCCAGGAGCGATGTCTCCTTCCAGCGTTACCTCTTCCGGAGGGATTCTTGCCATAATCCGGAGCCCATATACTCCTATTTATTCTTATAATCAATAAACTCTTGTACATTATCAGCCGTAACAGGGGAGTGAGGCACGCGCACATATTGCCCTTTAAGTTCTGGCACTTCTTGCTTAGGATCTTTTCCTTCGGCACAGGCGCATGCAATTCCCAGGATGCTTTCCGCCTGCCCTCTGGCATCATTCATAACCGTCCCCTCCATCTCTCCTTTGATAATCTTTTCCAGTCCATCCTCCGTCCCGTCTATGCCTACTACGATAGGGCCGTTTCCGCCGGACATCCCATTCTCTACCAGCGCTTCTATGGCTCCCATCGCCATCTCGTCGTTATTGCTTAAGACCACTTCTATCTGGCTTCCATACTGGCCAATCCATTCCTGCATCAATTCATACGCGGGAGACCGCATCCAGTTACCGGTTCCGCTGGCAAGCTTCTCCGTGACGATCCCTTCCTTCAAGATCGTTTTCACAGAATACTCTGTGCGGATCAGGGAATCTTGATGAACCTGCTCGCCTTCCAGCATTACATACTGGAGTTTTCCATCTCCGTTCTTGTCTATCCGGGACTCCTGGCTCTTCCAGGCATCTGCCACGATCTGCCCCTCTAACTCTCCTGCTTCCCTGGCATCCGTCCCCACATAATAGGTCTGATTCCAGATTGCCATATCCTCCTCCACCGGCTCGCGGTTAAAGAAGATAATGGGAATGCCTGCTTCCTTCGCCTTATCCACGATCACTGCCGCTACCGTACGGTCTACCATGTTCACGCAGATCGCGTCATACCCTTTTCTGATAAAGTCGTCCACCTGGTCATTCTGGCTGCTCTGGCTGTTCTTTGCGTCCGCAATATTCACAACCACCTTTTTCCCCAGTTTCTCTTCCTTATCCTTGATTGCATTCTCCAGAGAAGCGCAGAGGGATGAGATGAATGCATCATCCCCTCGGTATATGGCCACTCCGATCTTTATTCCCGTCTTCTCTTCCTTCTTTTCAGTTCCTGCACATCCGGCCATCATAGCCGCCAGACACAGCGCCAGACAGATTCTGGCTATCCTGGATTTCATCTTTTTCATAACATTCCCTCTTTACTGAACAAATGGAAACAACAGCCTCTGGTTCTCTGTGGTGTAGATGCTTTTTCCGTCAATAACGGAAAAGTCTATTTCCCTTTCTCTGCCTACATCCGGCAGATCTATGCCAAGCGCCTTTACCGTGCTTAAATAGCCGGCGCTATATTCACTGGAGACTCCGATCGCGCTGATCTTTCCCTCTTCAAGATAAGAGATAATCTGGTTGGACTTTCCAATCCCATAGACCCTCGTATCACCTAAGGCAAGTCCTTCCTTCTTGATCTTTCCGCACAGTTCCAGTTGAATGGTGCCAAACGTAATGATGGCCGATACGTCCGTCCTTTTCAAGATCTCTGGTACGGTTCCCGCCCATTTCTGCTCAGCCGCTGTCATCGAATATTCTTCTACTATGGCATTCTGATCCTTAAGATAGTCCTTCACTCCCTGACAGGCTTCCTCTATATCCGCATAATTCATATCCGACTTAAGCAGCAGTATCTTCCCGCCGCTTCCCACATCTTTCTGCACCTTGCGGGCAAGTTCCTCTCCCATCTTATGGTAGTCTACATGGACTCTTTCGATATCCTTTGCCGCCTCATCCCGTATCCAGGAATTGATCTGGACTACCGGAACCTTTTTTCCGACCTTCTTAAGTTCCTGCGCTACTTTTTTATCATCCAGCGGCTCGATCAGTATGGCCTCCGCTCCATTCTCCACTTCCTTCTCAATCAGCCTCTTCTGTTCTTTTGCTGTTATGGCTGGATCAAAGGCAGTTGCCGTGATCTCGCACTTATAGTCTTTGGCCGCCTGATCAATCCCCTGCTTGGCCGCCTGCTGAGTTTCATCCACCGAATTGCTTCGATAGAGATAGGATATCTGTCGGATATGCTCTTCCTCCTGCCTGGGCAGCCCGTCCCACCCAAAGATGAACCAGGCGAAGAGTATCGCCCCTGCTGCTATCAGAAGCGCATATTTACGGTTCTTACTCACGCCGGCCACCTCCATCCTGCTCCATCTCCCCGACGGTTCGCGCCGGAATATAGATTCTTATCCTTGTTCCTTCATCCGGCTCGCTCTCCACTTCCATGCCATAATTCTGGCCAAAGTAAAGCCGTATCCGTTCCTGCACGTTGTGGAAGCCTATGCCTGAACCTTTCCCTCTGCCGGATTTCCAAGTTCGTCCACCTGCTCCTGCGTCATTCCCGGTCCATTGTCTTCTATCTCGATATACAGGGTTGCCTCATTTACATAAGCGTGGATAAATATCCTGCCGTCCCCATCCATATATTCCATTCCGTGGTAGATGGAATTTTCCACGAGGGGCTGCACGATCAGCTTGATCGTGGCGCACAGCGCCGCCTCCGGCTCCATCCGGATCTCGTAATCGAATTTGTTTTTATATCGCACCTTCTGAATGATCAGATAATTCTCAGCATGCTGCAGTTCCTGGGCCACGGTTATGATATTCTTGCCTTTGCTCAGGCTGATCCTGAATAGCCTGGCAAGCGCGGTTACCATGTCGATCGCGTCCTCGTACCGCTCGTTTTCAATCATCCATATGATAGAATCCAGCGTATTATAAAGGAAATGCGGATTTATCTGGGACTGAAGGGCAGACATCTCGCTTTTTCGCTTGTCCTCCTGTTCCTTCACTATATCGTCCATCAGTTTCTTCATATTGTCAGCCATGGACTGAAGCGTCTCTCCCAGATGCCGGATCTCATAAGTGCCTCCTATTTTCACCGTCGCGTTCAGGTTGCTTTTTTCCAGCTTCCTCACCGACCGTTCCAACTGCTTGATGGGATCGGCCACCCTGGAAGAGATAAACATATTTACAAAAATCAATATGATAATTCCTATGATTGCCACGATCCAGATAAACTGGCTGTTCTGCATATAAGTCGTCGTAATATCCGAAGTCGGGGATACGCCGATGATTTTCCATCCCGTATATCCCACCGTCTTAACCGTGATCTGCCGTTCTTTTCCTTCAAACCTTTCCACATGGCTGCCTTCCGAATACCTGGCTGCCTTCTTGTTATTCTCCTTAATGATTCCTCCGTATATCAACTGCTGGCGCGGGTGGTAAATCAGTTCCCCATTGCGGTCGATAATATACACGTAACCGGATTCTCCCAAGTCCACGTTCTTGCAGATCTGCTCAATCCCGGTAAAATTCATGTTAACCAGCATCACGCCGTGCACGATCTCTCCATCTTTGGTCATCTCTACAGAACGGCTTAAGGATACGACCCAGTGATAGATATTGTCAGAATTAACGAAAAGATTCTCTACATGAGGCGCTGAAAAATGTACATTCTCAATCTGCTCGTTGGCCTTTGTGAACCAATCTTCAGATACCGGGTCGGCATTCGGCTTTGTCCGGCTTAACGGCTGGGCGGCGATCAAGTCCCCGTCATCGCTGAAAATCGCCACGCTCACCAGGGAGGACACGTTGGCATCATACAGCAGCTTCATCTGGTCGCTGACACTCTCCATGCTGTCCTTTCCAAAGTCCGTATTCTTGATGATACTGTAATACATGGTATTGGAAATGCTCATCATGTTGTGAAGATAGGTGTCCAGATTAAGGTTCATCTGATCCAGGACATTCTTGTTATTGATGATCGCCAATCGTTCCGTTGATTTTACGAACCTCTGGGAAAAGCCTGCCGCCACCCCGATCATGACGGCGACCGAGGCCAACGTAAAAGATAGGGACAGTATGAACTGCAGGCTCCTTTTCCGGTATATATTTTTTACTTTTTCCAGTAAACCGATTACTTTATCCGCCATAGTATTCCTCTGCTATTGTTGATCCCTAAGTCCCTTGCGGTACCTTGAGGGGGATACTCCTACCTGCTTCTTGAATGCATAGCTGAAATAATTCGGCTCCGAATATCCCACCTTTGCCGCAATCATGTATGTTTTCTCGTCCGTCTCGTCCAGGAGGCGCATCGCCTCCTTCATCCGTACATCCGTAAGATAGGAAATGAAATTGATTCCGGCCTCTTTCTTGAAGATCGTCGAGAAATAAGCCGGGCTGATGTGCAGGCTTTCGCACAGCGTCTCCACCGAGAATTCCGCATCCGCGTAATTCTCATCCACGTACTGCCTGGCTTTTTCGACCAGCATTTTTCCGGAAGCCATTCTTTCCTTCTGGATAAGGGTTCCAATCTGCCGGCAGGCCTGGATGAACCAGTCCTTGATCTCTTCCAGGGAATGGAGGCCCAGTACTGCCTCGATATAGTCCGACGCGCCTTTAAATACAACATTCGTATCCAGCTGGTAGACGTTGACTAGTTTCATCAGTACCGTAAAGATCTCCAAAATATACATCTGATACTGGCAGAACGGCAGGCGCGCCTGCTCCAGGCGCTCAAAGAACCGGCTGATCTGCTTCTGTGCCTTTTCCATGTTATTGCTCTTTACGGCATTCATCAAAAGCCTCTCATCCTGCTCTTCCAATTGCAGCCTGGCGGTAGTGTCTTCCGGCTCCATATCCTTAATGTATGCAGCAAGCCTCCCCTCTTTTCTGAGCAGGGTGCTGTATTCCAGCGCATTCTGCGCTTCTTCAAAAGAATATTTTAATTCTTCAAATCGGCCGTAGATTCCTCCGATTCCGGCAGTGACGTCTGCGTCCGTAATCCGGCACGCTGCCTTGCAGGCTTCATTTACCTCCTGGCACAGCAGGGATATCTGGGATTCCCATTCCAAAGCCACGATCAGCACTACATAGTTAAGATATAGGAAACTATACATCTCATGGTACTTTCCTATGATATCTTCTGCCGTTCTTTTTATAGCAATCGGGCTCAGTTCCTCTTCACCCGCAAAGACGTTTTTCCTGACAAAGGAAAGCGAATTCTCATTGGCAGACAGGACTGCTACCGTCTTATGCCTGGCGGAAAGGGACAGCCCATACTGGTTCATCTTAACCTCAATCTGCCTTGGGGTCATGCGCCCTTCGATCATGCTTATGAAAAACTGCTCCCGCAAAATGGGAAAACTCTCTTCATAACTCCTCCTTAAAATTGCGATATCCCTTTTTCTTGCCAGTTCTTCATCCATCTTCTTTTTCAGTTTGATCAGCGACTCTTCCAGCTGTCTGGCAGAGATTGGCTTTAGTATATATTCTTCCACCCCCAGATTGATCGCTTTCTGTGCATATTCAAAATCATCAAAGCCGGAAAACACGATAATCTTTACTGCCGGAAGTCTCTCAATCACCTTTTCGATGAATTCCAGGCCATCCATAAAGGGCATGCGGATATCCGTCATGATGACATCCGGCTGGACCTGGTCAGCCTTTTCAAGAGCCTCCACGCCATTTTCCGCTGCCGCCGCGACATCATAGCCTAACTGGTGCCAGTCCAGTTTCTGGATCATTCCGTCCCGAATTTCCAGTTCATCGTCAACTAATAGTATTTTATAATATTCCATCCCATCCTCCTGACGGTCTTTAAATTCAGATACTCCAAAAACTGCCATAATAAACATAAGCTTATTATAGCAGTTTTTATAAAGCGACTCAACAACGCTTATTTCTTTCTGTATTTCGACATATCAATCGCAACCGCGATAGCAATGATGATACCTTTGATCACCTGCTGCCACATCGGGCTGACCGCGATGAACTGAAGGCCGTACTGGATAACGGTAAAGATCAGCACGCCGCTTACGATACCGCTTACTTTGCCGACGCCTCCATTCAGGGATACGCCGCCTACAACGCAGGCTGCGATGGCATCCAGTTCATAGCCGTTGCCATAGTTATTGGTGGCCCCGGCAGTCCTTGCCGCTTCCAGAACACCGGCAACGCCGTACAGTACGGAAGCCAGAATGAAGATTCCCATAATCGTCTTGAACACGTTGACTCCGGATACGACTGCAGCTTCCCGGTTTCCGCCGATGGCATACACGTTCTTTCCAAATACCGTCTTATTCAGGATGAACCATACCAGAAGGACAAAGCAGATGGCGATAGGCACCAGCACGGATATCCCAGGGAAATCTCCGATTGCCAGCAGCTTCTTCTGTCCCAGCAGCACGAAGTCCGGACGTACGCCGCCGATTGGCTGGGACTTGTTCGGCTCCATATCAAAGTACAGGGAGTTGGCGCCATAGACCATTACCTGTACAGCCAGAGTGGCGATGAATGGGTGCATATCGTACTTTGCTACCAGGAAGCCGTTCAGAATTCCGAACAGGCCGCAGGCAATCACCGCGATTATGATAGGAACGATCAATACCATATGCGGCAGGTTCGGGAAGAACCGGTTGGCATAGTCCGCCGTCTGCAGCATGGATGTAGATACAACCGCCGCCAGGCCGACCATACGTCCTGCTGACAAGTCCGTACCTGCGATCAGAAGCGTAAAACTGATGCCCAGCGCCACGATCATCTTGGTGGATGACTGGGTAAGGATGTCCAAAAGGACCGCCAGCTGCATGAATCTGGGCTGGATGATCATGATGACGATGATCATTACCAGCAGCGCGATCATGATCGCGTTATTCGTCAGGAACTTCTTACCGGTTCCTACGGAAAGTTCCACATCCATGCCTTTATACTGCCTGGCAAAACGCTGCCTCAGGCCGTAGAACAAGGCCGCTGCCCCTGCCATTATGACATAGAGGCCAAGATCATAGAATACGCCGGGATCCAGAAAATAGTACAGGATGAATCCCAGGACCACCGCTGCCGCGCCAATGATTATAAATGTTGCGCCATATTTGTTACGGGCAACTACTTTTCCTTTCTTTTGCATATATGTAATACCTCTCTTTCCTCTAAGTCCTACTGCATGAATTTTGTCGCATAATTCATGACTTGTACGGAATCCGCCTCTCCCGAATCAAGGAACCCGGTTACCCGCCCCTCGCACATTACCATAATCCGGTCTGACATTCCTAATAGTTCCGGCATTTCAGAAGAAATCATGATGATGGATTTCCCTTGTTCCACCAGTTTATGCATAATCATATAGATCTCATATTTCGCGCCAACGTCGATTCCTCTCGTCGGCTCATCCAGGATCAGTATATCCGGATCCGTCAGAAGCCACCTGGCAAGCAGTACCTTCTGCTGGTTTCCGCCAGACAGGTTTTCCATATTCTCATCCATATTTGGCGTCTTCGTACGCAATTCCGCATTGGATTCCTCCGCCGCCTTCAGCCGATCGCCGTCCCGCAGGACGCCCCCATGGGCATACGCCTTCTGGTTTACGATTACCGTATTGTCAAGTACAGACAGAATTCCAAAGATCCCTGTTGCCCTCCGCTCTTCTGTAAGAAGCGCGATGTTCTCCCGGATAGCGTCCCTGGGAGATTTGATCTTCATCGGCTTCCCATCCTTTTCTATAGTGCCTTCCACGATCTCCCTTAGTCCGAATATGGCTTCCACAAGTTCCGTCCTCTGGGCGCCTACCAATCCGCCGATTCCAAGAATTTCTCCTCTTTTGAGTTCGAAACTGACACCCTGGAAGGACTTGGGCAGAGGCGAGCATAATCCTTGAACCTTTAAGACCACATCATCGGATGGCTGGTATTCTTTCGGCGGGAAACGGTTCGTCATATCCCGTCCCACCATCCGGTTGATGATCAGATCCGTCGTAAGTTCCGAGGCATCCCATGTTCCTACATACTGCCCATCCCTCATGATCGTCACTTCATCTGCAATCTTTAATATTTCTTCCATTTTATGGGAAATGTAAATAATCGCGCATCCCTTATCCTGAAGCTTGCGGATGATTTTGAACAGATGCTGCGTTTCATTCTCTGTCAGGGATGAGGTCGGCTCATCCATGATAATAATTTTTGAATTATAGCTAACCGCCTTTGCTATCTCTACAAGCTGTAGATTAGAGGCAGATAATGTTCCTGCTAATACCTCCGGATTAATATCCAGATCTACTTCTTCAAACAATTCTCTGGTCTTTTCAATCATTGCCTTCTTATTGACCGCGATCCCCTTCATCGGGAATCTGCCAAGCCATATATTTTCCATTACCGGCCTGAACCGGATCGGGTGAAGTTCCTGATGAATCATAGAGACGCCCAGGTCCAGCGCCTGTTTTGACGTCATGATCTTTTCCGGCTTTCCGTCCAGGATAATCTCGCCGCCATCCTCATGATAGATTCCGAACAGGCACTTCATCAGCGTTGATTTGCCGGCGCCATTTTCGCCCATCAGCGCATGGACGCTTCCCGGCCTTACTTTCAGGCTGACATTGTCGAGAGCCTTAACGCCTGGAAAAACTTTTGTGATATTGTTCATTTCCAGTATATATTCTCCCATGCCCTCACTCCTCCTTTTAAGCCAAGGGATGGAATCCTCCACCCCCTGGTTATGAATCTGCTGCATTTTCTTTATTTCATATAATCCTGGTAATTATCTTCTGTAACCTTTACATAGTCGATCCAGATATATTTTCCGTCCGTGATCGGATAGCCGACATTCTCTTCGTTGATTTCTTTTCCATTTACTGCCGCAACGGCCACATTAACGGTTGCCTTGCCCTGGTTGTCCGCGTCATTGAGTACGGTTCCAAGCAGGGAGCCTTCTTTCATTGCTTCCAGCGCCGGAGCTGTCGCGTCTACGCCTACTACCGGGATATACTTGGCCAGGTCGCTGCTGTCTTTATTGTACCCTTCTGCTTTCAATGCCTCGATCGCGCCAAGCGCCATATCGTCATTATTGCAGAGAACCGCTTCAATCTTGTCAAGGCTCTGTCCGGTGATGAACGCTTTCATCAGGTCTGTAGCCTTTGCCTTGTCCCACATTGCCGTGTCTGCTGCCAGTTTCTCTGTCTTGAATCCTGCCTCTTCGATTGCTTTTACAGAATATTCCGTACGCAGGGTTGCATCCTGATGTCCCGGCTCTCCCTGAAGCATTACATACTGGATGGTTCCATCCCCATTCTTATCTGCTTCCGGATGTGCTTTAAAGAAGTCGGCGATAATCTCACCGGAAAGAGTCCCTGACTGTTCTGCCTTCGCGCCTACATACCAAACCTTGTCATAACTCTGCATATCTGCTTCTTCTGGCTCGCGGTTCAAAAATACGATTGGAAGATCCTTTGCCTTTGCCTTCTCAATGATCGGGCCTGCCGCCGTACGGTCAACCGGGTTGATCGCCAGCGCGTTCACGCCCTTGGTGATGAAGGTATCCACCTGCTCATTCTGTGTTGCCTGCTTGTTCTGGGAATCCACCAGTTCCAGATCTACCTTGGATTCTTTGGCCTGATCCGTCATGGCTGTACGCACGCCTGTCATGAAAGTATCGTCAAACTTGTAGATTGCAGACCCGATAAGCGCGTCTGATTTTGCGTCCTTCTTATCTCCTCCGTCTGATGATCCGCTGTCGCTCTTCCTGCATCCTGTGGCCATTCCCGCGACCATCATTACCGCAAGCCCTGCTGCCAGTAGCCTAGTTACTTTTTCTTTTTTCATTACGTATCCTCCTCCAAATGATATTGTTTTTGCGAATCTCTTCACATTTACTATGATCCCAGTATAAAAAAATGGAAGTGGAAAATATATACAATATTTTTTTGTGTTATATCGATTTTTTATATGATATGTACACCTTTTACAATCTTCTGTACATATTTTTGGATATTATGCACACCTTATTTCAATTTTGAGCATCCCGGACGCTACATTCATATACGAAAAGGGAGCCGTCGGGTTAAAGGCTATAGGCATCATCTATAAAAACATTATAAATAACGATTGGTTTTTGATGTTATCAGCTGATATACTTGATGAGTAATAGTTTAAGTAGGTGATATAAATTCCATTCAAGATCACATCATTATTTAAAATTGGTTTATCACCGTAGAGAAATTCTTCAGATAAAAAAGGAGGACACGTATGAAAAAAAGATTTTTGAGCATTCTTTTGGCTTCTATTTTGGCAGTAGGCGCATTAACCGGTTGTGGAAATAGCAACGAGAAGAATGACGCCAAAAAGCAGGAAACTGAAAACTCATCAGGAAAGGGCACATTTACGATTGCAATGGGGTATAAACCGAATTCGCTTCAACCGAGCGCGCAAAGCAGCGATGATCTGGTCAGTGCAATCCGGCCTATTTATGAACCTTTATTTGCTGAAACAAAAGAGGGACTTGAGTATTATCTGGCAGATAGTTTAGATATTTCTGATGATGGGTTGACTTATACAATTCATATCAACGATGATGCGAATTGGAGTGATGGAAAACCAATTACCGTTCAGGATATCATGTTCACAATTGATTATGGTGTATTAACATATGGAGGGCCGACCTCATTTACACAAATCAATGGTAAAGAAGTAAAATTTACTAAGAAAGATGATAAAACTTTAGATATTGTCTTGCCGGAAGTTTATGACAACTATGTAAGAACGCTTGCACAGTTTTATCCAATGCCTTCGCACGCATTTGATAATGATCCATCTAAAATAGATAATAGTGACTATTTCAAGAAAACAGATATGGCAACTTCAGGTGCATATACAGTTAGTGAGATCAATGAAGATAGTTTTGTGTTTAAAGCAAGAGATGATTACTATAGAGGAACACCGACTGTCAAAACCGTGATCATGAAGACTATCGGAAGCGGAAGTACAAAACAGATTGAATTTGAAAATGGACAGATTGATTATATGCGAGTGACATCAGCAGAGGATTTGAAAAAATATAAAGAGGCAAGTGATAAATATAACTTGTACAGTGTTTCTGAAGCGCGTCTTAATTATATTCAGCTAAATCCAAATGGTTCGGTTATGTCCACATTATCCGATGATGCAAGAAAAGCAATTTTCATGGCATTGAATAAAGAAGAAATTGTTGATTTCGCATGGGGGTCGGATGAACTTGCCGTCCCGGCAAACAGTTTGCTGACGCCGGATCAATCTCTTTATAATAAAGATTGCAAAGGGTATGATTATAATTTGGAAGAAGCGAAGAAACTGGCTGAATCATCTGGTCTTAAAGGCAAAACATTGACTTATATCTATAATGCCGACAGAGCAAATATGGAAGCAGTGGCAACAGTTGTCCAGCAACAGTTGGCTGCAATCGGAGTAAATGTAGAAATTGAAGGCTGTGATACATCAACGTTTTTCCCGCGGTTCTTTACGAAAGCAGACAGTGAACTGGCACCAACATGGGATATCGGCTCGAATGGCTGGGATTCGCAGAGAGGAACAAACTGTGGTCAGTCGATCAGTTATTTCACAAATCGTCTTGCGGACTGCGGATTTAGTGATGAAGTATCTGGTCTTGCACAGCAGGCATTAGGTACTGTGGATGCAGATGAAAAACAGGAACTTTGGAATGAAATTCAGGATAAAGCATTGGAAGAGTGTTGGGAATATCCATTAACCTATACGAACTATGTTATGGTTTCTCAGAAAAATGTGTCCGGATTAAGTGATTCTACAGTTATCCCGGAATTTATTGATTACTTATCTATTCAGGTAGATTAGCAATTGCATGAATCCTGATAGAGATTTATAATAAGGTGAAAGAATGTGGTGTACTCAGCAATGAGAACCACATTCTTTCTAATTTTCATTTTTATGGAGAAAATTAGTATGTGGAAATTTTGTATGAAAAAGACATTGCGAGTTGTGGTAGTTATGTTTTTGATATCATTTCTTTCCTTTGCAGTTATTTATTTTGCCCCGGGAGATATATCATCTATGTATATTACGCCGGAAATGAGTAAAGAGCAGAAAGCAAATATTATGGCGGAACTCGGGTTGGATAAAAGTATGATTGAACAGTATATGTCTTGGGCAGAACGAGCGATACATGGTGATTTGGGGATGTCGTTATCTAATAAATCATCTGTTTGGCCCCAGATTCAGCAACGTCTTCCTGCAACCATATTATTGATGGGTTGTTCTATGATTTTGTCACTGTTACTTGCAATACCGCTTGGGCTATGGGCAGGTTTAAAAAAGAATACCTGGATTGATAATTTATTCAGTTCCCTCACCTATATGGGAATTTCTATTCCATCTTTCTGGTTTGGAATGCTGTTAATAATATTATTTTCTTCGGTATTAAAACTGCTTCCTTCATCGGGGATGCATACTGTAGGCAATGTATCGGCTTTTGATACATTCAAACATTTGATATTGCCTTGTATTACGCTGAGTATCGGACACCTGGCTATCTATATCCGTTATATTAGGGCAAACGCAATCGGACAGCTTAGTGAGGAATACGTATTGACAGCTGAAGCAAAAGGAGATTCTCAGATGAAAATTCTTTTTAAACATGTGTTGAAAAATACACTTCTTCCAATTATTACTCTAATGGGTATGAATCTGTCCTCACTAGTGTGTGGTTCCTTTATTGTGGAGAGTGTGTTTGGCTGGCCTGGAGTAGGAACACTTGCTATGACTGCAATTAACTCACGGGACTATCCAATTATAATGGCCTATGTTATGTTATCGGGATTTTTACTGGTGTTAGGTAATTTCCTTGCAGATTTATTATATGCATTTGTAGATCCCAGAATTAAACGGGGAGGTGTTGAAAGTGGAAGATAAAAGGGAAATAACAGAAGAGTTATTCGAAAACTATAAAGTCAATACTTCTGTTCAATGTACGGTCAAATATCAGAGCGTATGGCAAAATATTGTTAAAGAACTGCGTTCTAATAAAGTAGCAATGGTCAGTTTAGTATTGTTGCTGTTACTTCTTATTGTTGTATTATTGGCGCCGCTAAGTCCGTATGATCCTTATAAGCTTGGTGTATCACAAAAGCTTCAGGGAATTTCAACAAAGCATTGGTTTGGAACAGATGAATATGGCAGGGACTATTTTACTCGAACATTGTATGGTGGAAGAGTATCGCTTACCGTTGGATTCCTGTCCATGATTATGACTGTTGTTATAGGTACATCCATAGGTGTTTTATCAGGTTATGTTGGTGGAAAGATCGATGCATTTCTTATGAGTTTTACTGATATTTTTCTGGCTCTTCCTAGTATGCTATTAATGGTAATACTTAACACTTTTCTTAAACCTGGACTTGCCACACTTATTGTAGTATTAAGCTTGTTTTCATGGGCATCAGTGGCAAGGATAACAAGAGCAGAAACAATGTCGTTGAAGGAAAGAGATTTTGTAGTTGCTTCAAGAAATCTGGGTGCATCTAACATATATGTAATTATTTACCATATTATTCCCAATATTGTCGGTCCGGTTATTGTAGCTGCTAGTCTCAGTGTAGCAAGTGCAATTCTTACGGAATCGTCTCTGAGTTTTTTAGGGTTAGGCGTGCAGATCCCTCGTGCTTCATGGGGCAGTATGCTGCAAGGAGCCCAGGCACATATTCTGGATTATCCTTTATTAGCTGTATTTCCGGGAGTCATGATTCTGATCACAGTGCTCAGTTTTAATCTTCTTGGAGATATCTTGAGAAATGCATTAGAACCTAAGATAGTAAATTAGATAAGGGCGGGAAAGGAAATGAATAGGTTATTAGAGGTAAGGCATGTTGCTGTTGCTTATCAGACATATAATGGAACAGTACAGTCAGTAAGAGATATTTCTTTTGCAATGGAAAAAGGACAGACCATAGCACTGGTAGGGGAATCCGGGTGCGGAAAATCTGTTACGGCTAAAAGTATTATGGGACTGGTTAAAAAACCTGGAAGAATATTAGAAGGAAGCGAAATATTATTTAATGGAATCGACGTTTTGAAGTTTTCTCCAGAGGAATGGAAGAAGTTTCGAGGAAAAGAATGTTCTATGATTTTCCAGGACGCTTTGGTGTCGCTGAATCCTACAATGAAAATAGGGAAACAGATTATTGAAAGTTTAGATAATCATATGACGGCAGAAACAAAAGAAGACAAGAAAAAAATGGCAGTAGAGATGTTGAAGCAAACAGGAATTCCTGATGCGGAGAGCTGTTTGAAAAAGTACCCGCATGAATTGTCCGGGGGAATGCGTCAGAGAGTTATGATCGCAATGGCACTAATAACGCGGCCGAAGCTATTGATTGCGGATGAACCGACAACATCACTTGATGTGACAATACAGGCACAAATTCTAAAGCAGATGAAGGAACTGCAGAATCAGATGAATATGGCAATATTGTTAATTACGCATGATTTAGGTATTGTGGCTGATGTTACAGATAAAATCATCGTAATGTATGCCGGAAAAATTGTAGAAGAGGGGCTCTGCCGGGAAATCTTTTATAATCCCATACACCCTTATACCAAAGCACTTCTGGAATCTGTACCAAGATTAGACAGAGAAGGAAAACAGACGCTGAGAACCATTGAAGGAAGCATTCCGGATATGACACAACCGCCCAAAGGCTGCGCATTTTGTGATCGATGTAGTTATACTATGAAAGTCTGTGCTGAATATATGCCCGATGAAAAGCAGGTATCAGATTCGCACAAGGCATCATGCTGGTTAATGGATGAGCGTGCAGGAAGGAGGGGTAAGACTAATGGAGAATCGTAGAAAAGTGCTTGAAGTAAAAAATTTGAAAAAGTATTATCCTGCAGGCAATAAATTACAGTTGAAAGCAGTTGATGATGTTTCGTTTGATATATATGAGGGCGAAACTCTGGGTATCGTGGGCGAGTCGGGGTGCGGCAAAACAACATGTGGAAAAACGTGTTTGGGTATGGTAGATAAAAGCGGTGGAGAAGTGTTATTTCACGGGAAAGATGTGCATTCTATGAGTTCAAAAGAGCATTTTGAGTTTACAAAAAAGGTGCAGATGATTTTTCAGGATCCTTATTCATCTTTAGATCCCCACCAGAAGGTATATGATATCATTGCTGAAGGTATCCGGATCCATAGAATTGCGAAAAACAAAAATGTTGAACAGAAAATGGTGGCTGACCTTTTGGAGATGGTAGGACTAAATGCGGAACATGCTTCCCGGAATGTGCATGAATTTTCCGGCGGACAAAGACAAAGAATCGGAATAGCAAGAGCATTGTCGGTAAATCCGGAATTTATCTTTTGTGACGAACCGATTTCGGCTTTGGATGTATCTATTCAGGCACAGATCGTTAATCTTCTGATGAAGTTACAACAGATGCGAGGACTTACGATGCTTTTCATAGCACATGATCTTTCTATAGTGAAACATATTTCTGATCGGATTGGTGTAATGTATCTGGGAAAAATGGTAGAGATTACCGGATCCGATAATCTATATTCTAATCCGAGACATCCATATACACAGGCGCTTTTATCAGCCGTTCCAATAGCGGATCCTGATGTGTCTGCTGAGAGAGATAGAATCATGTTAACCGGGGATGTGCCAAGTCCGGTGAATCCACCGGAAGGTTGCAGGTTTGCAGGAAGATGTAATAAATGTAAAGATGTTTGTAAAAAAGTGGAGCCAAAGATGCTGGAAGTAGCACCGGGGAGTTTTGTGGCTTGTCATTTATATAATTGAGAAAGAAGGAAAGTGATATGAAATACGATTTTACGACTATTATTAATCGACAGGGAAAGGATGCAATGGCAGTGGATGCACCAGGTAAATTTCCGAGTTTTCCTCTTCCGGAGGACGGCTTTGATTTTATTCCTATGTGGGTCGCGGATATGAACTTCGCGACAGCTCCTACAGTACAGTCTTCTATTGCTGAAAGACTGACACATCCACTGTATGGTTATTTTATTACAAGAGACGAGTATTACCAGTCAATCATTAACTGGCACGAAACAAGGCATCAGGTGACTGGACTTAGAAAGGAATGCATAGGATATGAAAATGGCGTTCTGGGCGGCCTGCTCTCTGCTCTCAATGCATTTGCCAGTCCTGGGGATAGCGTTCTTGTGCATAGCCCAACTTACATCGGGTTTACAGGAAGTATTGGCGGTGCCGGTTATAAGATTGTCCACAGTGAACTGAAAAGGGATGAAGAAGGAATCTGGAGAATGGATTATAAAGATATGGATGAAAAAATTAAGAAGCATAAGATTCATGTAGCCGTCTTCTGTAATCCGCATAACCCAACTGGAAGAGTCTGGACGCTTGAAGAACTGGAAAAAGCGATGAAGGTGTATCAGGATAATGATTGTGTTGTTATATCTGATGAAATCTGGTCTGATATCATATTGAATGGAAATCATCATATTCCACTTCAATCTATCAGCGAAGATGCAAGGAAACGAACCATTGCGCTTTATGCACCTAGCAAGACATTTAATCTGGCCGGTTTGATTGGAAGTTATCATATAATTTTCGATTCGTATCTGCGCGATCGTGTTAGAGCCTGCAGCAGTAAATCTCATTATAATTCTATGAACGTGTTGTCTATGTATGCGTTAATGGGAGCATACAAGCCAGAAGGAATGGAGTGGGTTGATGAGTTGTGTGAAGTATTATCAAATAATGTCAATTATGCATATAATTTTATTAACACACATTTTGAAGGGATATCACTTTCTAAGCCACAGGGGACATATATGTTATTCCTTGATTGTACCGACTGGTGTGAAAAAACCGGGAAAACGGTTGACAAGCTATTGAAGGCAGGATACCGTGTGGGTGTTGGCTGGCAGGATGGCAGACCGTTTCATGGGAAAAATGCAATTCGAATGAACCTTGCACTTCCTTTTTCGAAAGTTCAGGAAGCGTTTGACAGATTGGAGCGATACGTTTTTAATAGTGTAATTGAATAGTTATTACTTTTGCGTTCCTTATTGAACTGATTGTAATAATTTACTCCAAGATCCTTGAAAACTACGTAAGCGCCAAATATACCTGCGGATTAGAAAATCCGCAGGTATATTTGGCGCTTACTTTACAATCATGTGTCTGAAACTTTCTAATTGTCTCAGTAATACAATACTATTTATATCTTCTTGGCAAAATATTGAATCAATTCATCCTGTGTCACAATATCTTCTCGTATTCCAAGCTGTTTTGCCAGGCTGCTGATATATGGTTTTTTCAGCATACTTTCTTCCAATAAGCTTTCGTCCTGAAAGATCTCTTTTACCTGCCCTTCCTTCAAAAGATTTTTATGAGCCATTACAAAAACCTTTTCAAAATTATTCACGACAAATTCCATGTCATGCGTGATCGTAACAATCGTCGCTCCTTTTTTACTCAGTTCTTCCAGAATCTCCTCCAAACGCCGGATACCATATAAATCCTGCCCGGCTGTCGGTTCATCCAAAACAAGTATTTTCTCGTCCATAGCGAGTACAGATGCTATTGTAACAAACTTTCTGATTGACAACGGAAGATTATACGGATTTTCTTCCATATGCTCTGACAAACCACAAAGTCTTGCCGCCCATTCTGCCTTTTCCTTTATCTTCACCGCATCAAATCCCAAGACCTCTGGCCCAAACTCAATTTCTGCCCTCACTGTATTATGGAAAATCTGTTCATCTGGATTTTGGAATACATATCCTGTTATCCTGGAAAGCTGCGCTGTCGTATATTCTTTTGTATCCTTTCCATCTATGATGACAGCACCTTCTGTGGGCTTCAAAAGTCCATTCATCATTTTAACCGTCGTCGTCTTTCCGGCTCCATTCTGTCCTACAATCGCAATCCTGGCTCCTAAAGGAATGTCAAATCCTACATGTTCAACGGCAGAAAATCCGTTTGGATATTGAAAACTTACATTTTTAAATTCTATGATCCCCATTGAGACTCTCCTTTTCTGCCTAATTTTCTAAGTCGCTCTGCCATTTCATCTGCAGTAACGATCTTTTCTTTTATAGGAATCCCTTGCCTGCGCATGTTTTCTGCTAAAAGAACCGTCTGCGGAAGCATAATCCCGTGCCCCTGTAATTCTATCTCTGATAAAATCTCGTGTTTTTCTCCCGCGCGGATCAATCTTCCATCGCTTAATATCAATATTTCATCACTGTATTTGGCAACCAATTCCATCTTATGTTCTACCAATATGATCGTCTTTCCCATTTCCTTCATCTTGCTGATGATGTCAAAAACCCTTTCTGTTTCTCTTGGATCCAGCTGGGAAGTCGGTTCATCAATCACAAAAACATCCGGTTCCAAAACCAGTACTGATGCCAGGGCAACTCTTTGCTGTTGCCCTCCAGACAGTTCGAATGGATTCTTTTCCTTTAAATAAGTAATATTAGTCAACTCCATGACATCATCTACACGTTGACGGATCTCGGCTGCCGGAACCCCGAAATTTTCCAGTCCATAAGCAATCTCTCCATAGACAGTATCTCTTGCGCCTGTAATCTGGTTAAACGGATTCTGAAAAACATATCCAATTTTGGAAGCCAATTCTCCCATTTCATATTCATTCAGATTTTTACCGTCAAAAACAACTTCTCCTTCCATCTCTCCTTGGTAGAAGTTTGGTATAAATCCTCTTAAAATATTGCAAAGAGTCGTCTTTCCGCTTCCATTTGCTCCAAGGATCGCATAAAACTTCCCTTTTTCCAACACCGCGCTGATATCCTGAACACTGGGTTCTTGCGCTAAAGGATAGGTGTATGTCACGTTTTTCAGTTCTATATAACCCATAACATGATCCTCCCTGCTATCGCCGCGATAAATAATATGGTAATAAGCACAATTGCTGTTGTATCTGCCGGCGTCTTTTCAATATCTTCCAAATGCGTAGGCTTGATTTTAGAGGAAAACCCTCTGGCTTCCAAGGTCAGCGCCCGTTCCTCTGTCCCTGCTATCGAACTCAATACTAATGGAATAATCGTAGGGATGAACACCTTCGCACGGACAATGATATTTCCTTCTGTTTCCACACCTCTTGCCTTCTGAGCGTTCATGATCGTCTGGGATTTTTTCTTTAAAACCGGAACCATCTGTAAAGTCGACAGCACTACATAAGATGCTTTGGGGCTCATTCCCTGCTTTTCTAATGCCATCACAAAATCTTTTTCTTTTGTAACTGCGAAAAACCAGATCAGGCTGCCGCCTACACACATCAGTGTAAATCCAAGTTTTAAAGCGAATAGCAATCCTTCCCATTTAGCATCAAATATCCAAAAAGAGAACATTACTCTTCCACTTGGATAAAATAATGTCTGTATGATAAGAAGGATAATAAACAGCACCCCTACGGAATTCCGTACTCGCCGTATAAAAACCAGCCACACGCCGCTAACTCCCGCCAAGATATTGATCAGCACAAAACAAATGACTTTGCTGAGGATTCCAGGCATTGCGACAGAAATAATGACCAGAACAACCGACAGATAAAACTTTGTCAGAGGATATAAAGAAACCATTTTATTCTTTTGATTCATGCGTATTCTCCTCGCTATTTTGCTCCTGATTTTTTAATAAATTTCTCCCCGAACCTGTATTTTACCAATGAACGTTCTGGAATTGCTTTTATGATAAGGTATGCCACAAAAACAGAGATTAATTTTCCCACACTTTCTGTAATTATGTATACGGAAAATACAGACTGTAAAATCTCTCTTCCAGTAGCCATCAAGCCCGCTGCTAGCATGGAAGCTCCTCCGCCGGTTGCTCCTCCGAAGAAAAATACGGTTATCGGTGTTGCTGTAATTGTTCCAACCAGTGCTAGTATAATGCCTGAAATAATCAATTTCCAGATCTTTGTCATCATGTTATATTTAGAGAGCAGCCCGGAAGCAACTCCAATAAAGAGTGCACAGAACGCATACGGAATCCAGGTCGGATCAAATATACCATTGATAAGGTTCGTCAAAACTCCTGTCACGGCTGCCGGAATCGGACCTGCCAAGGCTCCTACTAAAATAACGCCTATCATGTCCAGATCTACCGGCAATTTTAATATGGAAGTCATCTGACCGCCAACAATATTAATTGCAATTGCTACAGGTATCAATAAGATCACCATTAACGAAAACTTTTCATTTGCCTTATTCATCTCTTTTTCCTCCTCAAATCAGCGTATTTCTGTGATATCTTCTCCAAAAACAGTTTTAAAAAATAAACGATAAAATTCTTCTACATCCACCTCATAAGCATACAGAGCATTGCAGTCCCCATTGTTCCAATGTCCGTTAATATCTACAATCGACTGCCCTTTTGCAATCCCTTTTGTCACCACATCTATATATGCCGGTTTCAGTTTCAAGATGGAAGGCTCTATGAAATATGCCACTGTCAGCACATCATGCATCGGAGAAACTGCCTTCCTTCGGGATCTCCAGTTATCATCAAGTCCTTCTTTTGTAATGTTATATACAAAAGTAGAAAGCCGGGTATCCAATATCCGTAAAATTTCCCGCATATTGCAATCCATTGCAATCTTATTTGTAACATCCAGTCCGATCATAACGACTTCTTTGATACCGGCCTGCAATACTTCGTGAGCCGCCTGAGAATCTGCCCAAAAATTATATTCTGCCACAGGCGACATATTACCTGTGTATTTGGAACCTCCCATAATAATCAAACGTTTCAAGTTCCCGGCAAATTCCTTGGATCTTCGAATCGCTTTTGCTACATTCGTACATGGTCCAATTGCAAAAAGTGTAATCTCCCCCGGATGGTCATTGACATACTCTACCAGAAAATCTACCGCATGCATGCGTTCTTCTATTTTGTCAGAAAGAATGGTATCTGCATAACCACCCAGCCCATCATCTCCAAATGCGCTGACCGTGTGCGGAATCTTTTCGTCTAACGCTGCCCCTGAACCGCGGTATAAGGGAATGTCCTTTCGTCCGCACAGCGAAAGGATATTACACCCGTTCCTGGTTGTTGTATCCAATGCACCGTTTCCTGTCACAGAGCATACCGCCTTTAGATCAATTTTTTCCGAATGCAGTGCTAAAATAATTGCCAGCGCATCATCACTTCCCGGATCACAATCAATAATGATTTGTTCTTTTTCCATGCTCTTTCTCTCCTTCCTTCTTCCTTTTACCCTCTGTCTGCTTCTGCCCTTGTCGGTATGGAAGTCTGAGCTCCTTTTCTTGTCACCGCGATGGCGGATACCTTTTGTGCAAACTGTATTGCTTCCCGGCTGTTCTTCCCTTCGCTCAAAGCCAGCGCAAACGCTGCCGTAAAACTGTCTCCCGCCGCCGTAGTATCCACTGCCCTGACCTTCTTTGCCGGGAAGAATTCCTCTCCATCTTCCGTTACCAGAAGGCATCCCTTGCTTCCCAGAGTGACAATTACATTTTTAACGCCCCTTTCAAGCATGTTTCTGGCTCCCACAGTAACCTGCTCCTGGGATTGTATCTTGATGCCCGTCAGTATCTCTAGTTCTGTTTCATTCGGTTTCATATAATCCACCCCTTGAAAGAAACTATCCGGCAGATTTGATACAGCAGGCGCCGGATCAATGATGACCAACTTCCCAAGCTTAGATGCCAGATCTTTGACATATTCCACTGTTTCCACAGGAATCTCCATCTGCATGATGATAATGTCGCTTTCCTTAAGCTTTTTTATATGCTTTTGTATCATCTCCTTTGTGACCATGCCGTTTGTCCCTGCAATAATGATGATTGCATTTTCTCCGTTGTCATCCACAGTGATGAATGCCTGTCCAGACATCTCGTTTTCGAGAACTTCGATCCCAGACGTATCCACATGCACGCATTCCAGGTTCTGCTTCAAGGCCCGTCCGCAGGCATCGTTTCCAACCGCCCCGATCATACCAACGTTTCCGCCCAGTTTTCCGGCGGCATAAGCCTGATTCGCACCTTTACCGCCTAGAACATTCGTAATGCTCTTTCCGGTAATCGTCTCGCCTGCTTTCGGCATATGAGGAGTTTCCACAACCAAATCCATATTCAGGCTTCCGATCACAAGAATCTTTTTCTTAAATTCCATTTGCTCCACTTCCTTTTCCTCTTTCCTAAATGTTGTATCCCGAATAGATCTCGTCTTCATAGATATCGACCGCCTTTCGGTCCGGAAGCGCCGGCTGTACTCCGTATCTGGTGACCGTGATGCCGGATGCATAGAGCGCAAACCCGATCGCCTGCATCAGGTTTTTTCCTTCACTTAGATACACTGCAAGAGCACTGATAAAGGAATCTGCACCCCCCGTCGTATCTACAGGCTCAAACCCTGTACCTTTAAAATATTCAGATCGGTCTTTGTTCGACAGATAACAACCATTTGCTCCTAATGTTACAATAATGTTGCCAATCCCCTTCTTTTCAAGAACCGATGCCTTTTCTTCCACGCTCCCCTCCCCGGGTACCAAAACATTCAATTCATTTTCATTTGGCACCATATAAGCAATATCTGCAAATAAATCTTCCTTTATCTTTTTGGATCCTGACGGCTTTAAAATGACCTCCGTGCCGTTGCACCTGCAAATCTTGATCGTATATTCTACAATCTTTTCAGGTATCTCCGTAGAGAGCAGACAATATTTTGCACTCTGGAACAAATATTGGCATTGATTGATCTGATTCACGCTTAAACTCCGATTTGCTCCCGGATATACAACAATAGTACTCTCTCCATTTTGATCCACATTGATATACGCCTTTCCGCTGGGCAGGGAGGTATCAAAGATCACACCATCCATATGCACATGATTCTCCATCAGGCTAGTATAGAGTTGTTTCCCGTCCATGTCATTTCCCAGACATCCAATCATATAGACCTGCCCCCCCAGTTTTCCGGCGCCTACCGCCTGATTCCCACCTTTTCCTCCCGGAAAAGCAAATACCCTCCTAGCAAGCTGCGTCTCTCCGTTGACCGGAATCTTGGATACTTCTATGGTAATATCCATGTTCATACTCCCTACCACGACGATCTTTTCTCCTTGCTTTTCTTGGGGCGGAGGCAGGATGCTATTCCTCTCAATGAGAGATGGGGGAAAACGCCGCATCAATTCAATCTGTTTTTTCTCCCTGACCATTCCAATCAGGCACTCCACTGCAACCCGGCTCATATGCGCCGCCGGAAGTTCGACTGCTGTTATACCACAGCCCAGGATCTCCAGGAGACTGCCGTCTCCAATGACGATCATAGACAAGGAATCCGGGATTACGGCTCTGGTTCGCTCCATGAGTTTCCATACGCAGCAGGCGATCTCCTGCGACCCGCAGATTACCGCCGTGACGCTCCCGTCCAGACACTGGCGGATAGCGTATTTTTCAATCTCCTTCATCGAACTGCCTCGGTAAGTCCATACCGGCTGTATCAGATAATTCTGATTCTGCATTGCCTGCCGATAGCCTTCTAATATAGTCTCGTCCCGCTCATCAATAATACAAGCAATCTTCTGATGCCCTGCTTCCATCAGCCTTTCTGTCGCCATTCTTCCCGCTTCCGATAAACTGTAGTAAAAGGCTGCCTTTTGCTTTTCATCTAACTCTTTCGTCTGGTTCAGATAAATCGATGTAGATTCTAACCTGCCGCAGGAAACCCATCGCTTTGAATCTATCAAAATTCCGGATATCTGCTTTCTTTCTATTTCCTCCACACAGGCAGGGATCTCTTCTTCGTTCTGCGCATAACTGACTACCAGGCTGTATCCTTCTTCCCCAGCAGCCTTTTCTGTACTTAGCACAATGGTCTCTCGTTCTCTATGATCCTTTTTTATCACCAGACCGATCAGATGATTTTTTAGTCCTTCCTTCTCTAGGAATTTGGAATACGGCACATAATGTTCTTCTTCAATAACCTGTAGTACTTTTTTCTTTGTCTTTTCACTAATATCATGGTCTTTGCCATTCATTACTTTGGAAACCGTTGAAGCAGATACACCGGCAAGCCTTGCAATATCTAGTATATTCATTTAGCCTCCCTCCTGAATATTTCATGCACATCTTAGCATTTTATTAATTTGTAATCAATATTTTAAAATTACGAAACTATTTTCCGACATTTTATACAGTTTATACCGTTTACTAAATATATTTCGTATCGTATTTTCTGCAAATTTCTACAAGGATTATTTTACCAGAAACAGAACTCTGCTGTTTTTTCCTTCACATAGATTAGTACTTTCATCAGTAAGCAACCTTTTCTTTCTGTGTGCCGGATCTATCTCTAACTCTTGGAATTTTATTCTTTTTACTGTATTTATAATATGGATATACCTTTTTCTTATACTTATATCGTTTAAAAAAGAACCAAACCATAAGCCTGGGTCTAATGCATAACAAAACGCATCAGACTTAGTTGTATACCATGGTTTCAATCATTGATGAGATTTATATTGAAGATTTTTGAAATCAAATAGAGATGACAAAAACATATTAATTTAAAGATATGCTTTGGCTGTCAGCTGGAGAAGTATGAAAAAAGAATATTTTAAGACGTAGCAAAACTGACGTAAGTTCAAACTTACGCAAATCAGACAAGATGAAGTTCCTGTAACTCATGCAATTTGCTTCAATGTTTTCAGTTTGCGGTAGGACTGACCGGAACGGGTAGCGATTACTGCGACCGCAACTGCCAGCAGGCTGATGTGAGCAAGGGTATTTAAGTTCGTGACAGAGCCTTTGTTGCTTACCCACATTCGTTTCTGTCTGGTATTTTTGAACCGGAAGCTATAACGCTCACATTCCGTTCGAAGTGAATAATTGTTTTTAAAGTATCCAGCCTGCTAAAAAAAGTGCGCACGATGCCTTGACGGGCAAGAACCAGTACTTGAAATTTCATGATATCGGAAAGCAACCCTTTTTTCCATAATAATTTCCCACTAACGTAGTCACGGTTGACAGAGCACCCCGTTCTACTCGCAGTGATGTCCGCATTTGCCATGTCCATGTCCACCGCAGTCTCCATGGCTGTGGTCATGATGCGTGCACATCGTGTCCGGATCATAGTTTAAGGTTCCGGCCAGATAAGACTCTACCTGCGCGTCTGCGTCTCCCTGCGCTCCGGGGAATAGTTTGATGCCTGCCTCTGCCAGCGCATTCCTTGCGCCGCCGCCGATACCGCCGCAGATCAGCACGTCAATATCGCCATTTGCCAGGAATCCGGCTAATGCGCCATGGCCCTGCCCATTGGTATCTACAACTTGGCTTCCCGTAATCTTTCCCGCCTCGACATCATATACCTTAAACTGTTCCGTATGTCCGAAATGCTGAAATACCTGCCCATTTTCATAAGTTACTGCTATCTTCATATGTCTTCTCTCCTTTCCCATACCTGGGGTTTCTGAATGACATGCTGCCAATCCGTTTAAAGAACAGTCAGAAGTCTTTTCTTTCACTGCTGCCCTATGACTTAATTCATAGTCTCCGCCCTCGATCTGAAGACTGATTCCTTCCACAAGGAATCTTGCCAGTTTCTTACGTGCTTCTGCATACAGCATCTGCACCGTCGCTCTGCTTACTTCCATCTGCCTTGCGCACTCTTCCTGAGTATAGGCCATATAGTCAATCAGGCGGATGCATTCGTACTCTTCCACCTTCATATTGATTCCATATTCTGTCTCAGTCCCTCTGGAAATAAAATGGCTGTTCTGCGGCATCTTTAAGACTCGCTTTTTTTTCCCTGTTCTTGGCATTCGCCCTCTCCTTTATTAGCATATGTCAATATAATCATTATATGCATATAATTAGCATATGTCAATAATAAATGTAATGAGAGCAGGAATTAGCGCTTCTTGCTTTCAAAATATATAAACCTCTCGATGGAGTCCAGTATATCCTTGAAATCTTCTCTTGGCGCCAGATCAATATACCTTTTCAGGATCTCTTCTTCATTTCCTTTATATTTTCCATAGAAAATATCATAGAGGTTATGCCCGCGCATATAGATCTTGATTTCTTCCATGTGGCTTTTAATATCCTGTATCGTCAACAGATCCTTTCCAAGAATCTCCAAAAGTTTTTTCCCGCTTTTCATTCTATGCAGATATTCCTTCCATTTTTCAAAGAGAGTCTCATAAAAGGCTTCTTCAGACTTTATGATCCCAAGTTTTTCCATCACCAGCGGGTTCAGGAAATAATTTTCAAAGGAATAATATTTCAGCACCAGCACGTTTCTCCTCGTTACCCGGGGCAGCCGGTCGATATCTTCCGCATTCCTCTCTTCATAATATTTGCACAGCTGATTCTTCAGCATATCGCTGTCCTTGCCATCCCCATCCCGTATCATCAGAAAATTATCCTTCAGATAGATCTGGTTCATATACTTTAAGTTGGCATACGTCTTAATATTCGTGCAGCTGTTGGTGGTAATGATGGCAATCCTTGACAGGTTCCCCTCTTCATCATACGTCTCCGAGTAATATTTCTTGATCAGCAGCGGAAGGCGGCTCTTATCCTGCTTTCCCTCCACGATAAACACAAAGTTTACATTCATCAGGTCGTTGGCCGAATATCCCAGATCATCCAGAACCGCGCTGATATCCGTCTTCTCACAGACCTGGGAATATCCATCCTCGCCAAGTACGACCTGCCGGATCTGGCGGTTATTAAAATTAGCCAGGAGATTGGGGGAATGTGTGGAAAATATTACCTGGCTCCTCCTGGAGAGACGATATAGTATCTCGCCTGAGACTTTCTGAAGCTTGGGATGCAGGAATATCTCCGGATCTTCCGCCATGATCACATCCCCTGCCTGCCCTTTTTGATCCTCGTAGGTCTCCAGAAGAGACAGCATATAGATGCTTCGCATTCCCTTGCCCATACAGTTTACCGGCCTACGCCTGTTCTGCTTCTCATTGTACATTTCCGCCGTAACGGAAAGCATCTTCTCTATATCCCGGTTCATAGAATATAGAATCCTGTCTCTGCCCCCGTTTTTGCGGAAATTCTCATTGACACTCTGGGAAAATGCATCCAGGTTTAACTGATACAGTTTATAATCCAGCAGCTTGGCGGCTTCAAATGCATTCAGTTCCTCTGTCGTCTTCTGATGAATCAGTCCAATGCAGGAAAAGCAATGGTTGCATTCTTTGGCCTCCCATTCCAGACTATTTGTAGGAAACCACCTGGATTCCCATATCTTGCGCCATTTAATTCCTGCCTTATAAACTTTAAAGTTTCCAGAATGTTCTTATCGTCCGTGTTTACTCCATGGATAGCAGGAATTTTAATTACCATTGGTATATGAAGCCCCGCCACACTGGATGCAATGGATATCTTCCACTTCTTCATAATCGAAATAGCCGCAGGTCTCCAGCGCGACTGATATTCCCATGTCATAAAAGGTCCCTTCCAGTTCTCTTAGGAATTCCGTCTGTGCGGCGGCCTCCCCGCCAGAGAATATAACGCCTCCTCCTTCCCAAGTTCTATGATCCTCTGGTTCCGGCTTCCCCGGAAGACCAGCGTCACATCTTTCTCCTCTTCGATAAATTCTCCGTCCACCAGCACATCGATATAAGAAAGCATCTCCTCCGTCACTTCCGTGTACACCTTGCCCCCTTTGGACAGGTCCACGTCATACAGATAGCCTGTGTAGCACCATATATCCTTGTCAGGGTAGGTTTCCCGCACTCTTTTAAGCAGCCCTGCCAGTTCCTCCTGGTTCTCCGGCTCAAATGGCTCCCCGCCAAGAAGCGTAAGCCCCTGAATATAAGAAGGCGCAAGAAGACGGATGATCTCATCTTCCGTCTCCTTCGTATAAGGCTTCCCATAACCAAAGTCCCATGTCTCTTTATTAAAGCATCCCTTGCAATGGTGCCGGCATCCCGACACGAACAGGCTGACCCGGACCCCCGGGCCGTCTGCGATATCGCATTCTTTTATATTTCCATAATTCATATTGATACACCTATTCCCACATAATGATTGCAGCCTGTATCTTTATGCCTATACTTTTTAGGCTTCTTCCTACAGATGGAGCACTCTGTCTTTAATCTCCTGGGTGCGTCCCTGATTCCAGAACTGGGTTCCGATATAGCCGCAGGTCCTGCGGGCTACGAACATCTTATTCTGATCGCGGTTCCCGCAGTTCGGGCACTCCCATACGAGTTTCCCGGACTCTTCCTCCGTAATCTTGATCTCTCCGTCATAGCCGCAGCATTCGCAGTAATCACTCTTCGTATTTAATTCGGCATACATAATATTATTATAAATGAACTGCATCACCGACAGCACGGCAGGAATATTATTCTGCATGTTTGGCACTTCGATATAACTGATAGCGCCTCCTGGAGACAGCTTCTGGAAGTCCGCCTCGAATTTCAGTTTCTTGAACGCGTCAATCTCTTCCGATACATGTACATGATAACTGTTTGTAATATAATTTTTATCGGTGACTCCCTCTATCATCCCGAATCTCTTCTGCAGGCACTTGGAGAACTTGTAGGTGGTAGACTCCATCGGCGTTCCATATACGGAGTAGCTGATATTCTCCGCTTCCTTCCACTCCTTGCATTTATCGTTCAGCCTCTGCATAACCTTCAAGGCAAATGGCCTGGCCTGCGGATCTGTATGAGACTTGCCCACCATGCGCATGCACATCTCATATAGCCCGGCATAGCCCAGGGAAATCGTAGAGTATCCGTTAAACAGCAGCCGGTCGATCTTCTCGCCCTTCTTAAGCCGTGCCAGCGCGCCATTCTGCCACAGGATAGGCGCAACGTCCGATATCGTTCCAAGAAGACGTTCATGCCTGCACCGTAACGCGCGGTGGCAAAGTTCCAGACGCTCGTCCAGAATCTCCCAGAACTTGTCCATATCTCCCTCGGCAGAGCATGCCACATCCACCAGATTGATAGTTACCACGCCCTGATTGAAACGGCCGTAGAACTTATGGCTTCCATCCTCATTTCGCTGGGAATCCTCCACCGTCAGGAAGGATCGGCATCCCATACATGGATATACATCTCCCTGCTTCAGTTCTTTCATGATTTTTGCGGAAATATAATCCGGAACCATTCGTTTTGCCGTACATTTTGCGGCAAGCTCCGTCAGATACCAATATTTGGAATCTTCTGTAATATTATCTTCATCCAATACATAGATCAGTTTCGGGAATGCCGGGGTAATCCACACGCCCTTTTCGTTCTTCACGCCCTGCATTCTCTGAACCATGACTTCTTCTATAATCATAGCCAGGTCTTCCCGGATCTGGCCATCCTCTACCTCATCCAGATACATGAATACAGTCACAAATGGAGCCTGTCCGTTACAGGTCATCAAGGTAATCAATTGATACTGGATGGTCTGGATTCCGCTTCTTACTTCATCCCGAAGCCTTCGCTCCGTCACCTTTGCAATGATCTCCGCATCCAGCGCCTCGCCGCATTCTTTGCGCTCCTCGATTACATTATTGCGGATCTTCTGACGGCTGATGTCTACAAAGGGCGCCAGATGCGCCAAAGTAAATGACTGGCCGCCGTACTGGTTGCTGGCAACCTGTGCCACGATCTGCGTCGTAACGTTGCACGCCGTAAAGAAGCTGTGGGGCTTCTCAATCAGCGTCTCGCTGATGACCGTTCCGTTCTGCAGCATATCCTCCAAGTTGATCAGGTCGCAGTTATGTTCCTTCTGTGCAAAATAATCGGAGTCGTGAAAATGAATGATCCCCTCTTCATGAGCACGGACGATTTCTTCCGGAAGCAGCACGCGTTTGGACAAGTCCTTGCTTACCTCGCCGGCCATATAGTCACGCTGGGTTGAATTAATAACCGGATTCTTATTGGAGTTTTCCTGGTTCACTTCTTCGTTAATATGCTCAAGGAGAGATAATATTCCATTATCCGTGGTATTGGACTTTCTGGTCAATTCCCTTTTATAACGGTAGCGCACGTATTTTTGCGCAACCTCATATCCCCGCATCTCCATGATGCCGGTCTCCACCATATCCTGGATATCCTCTACATTCACCGCATGGGGAATCTCTTCTACCCGGTGTGCAATATTGTCTGCAATCGCGTTTATCTGGTATTCATTCATCTGGTGGAGGCGGTCTACCTCTTTGTTCGCCTTGCGGATAGCGTTAATAATTTTTTCAAGATCAAAGGAAACTTCCTCTCCGCTTCTCTTGATTACGTTAGTCTTTACTTCAATACTCATGATGATTCCTCTCCTATATCCACTAAATGTTGGTTCGCTCTAACTATTCTCATACAATATCTAGCACCATATAATATAATACTGCAAAATCAACATAAAAGAAAGAGGAAATTTTTAATATACAATATTTACTTTATCTTTACCGTTTTGTGCACTATTTCTTTTCATCTATCAGGCCCAGGTGGACAAAGGCTTTCCAAAGGCCATCCTCATCTATGGAATCTGCGATATAATCTGCAGCCTCTCTGGCTTTTGCAGTACCATTTCCCATCGCCACTCCGATGCCTGCATACCGGATCATCTCCAGGTCATTGTCATTGTCGCCTATGGCAATAGAATCTTCTCTTGTATAGTCCCCGGCCAGAAGAATCTGCCGGATGCCCTCCGACTTATTAATATAATCCGGCGTAATCTCGCCGGCCCACTTTTCTTCATATGGCACGCTCAGGTTTACGATATGGAAAGAATACCCCCATTTAGCAAGAATATCCTCTCCGGACATCCGATTGCTGAATACCACCATTTTCTCCACCTCAGGAACATCCAGCACGGAGTCTATCGGCACCGGCGGCTTTACTCCTTTTTTCGCCACCTCCGGGTTCTCATACATCCTCTCCCTGATTGCCAGATATGCTTCCATGTCCTGGCTTAGAACATAACTTTCTCTTCCCGTTTCAATCTCAACCACGCACTGGTGCAGCAGCAAGTCATTCATCAGCTCGATATAGGCTAGCTGGGTAAAGTATCTGTGGCTGATGCATTCCCCTTCATACTCCACATATCCCCCTGAACTTGATATAATCCCGTCAAATCCAATATCCAGGATCTCTTTGTCTATACGCGTATATGTGCGTCCTGTACTAATGCATACCTTGTGTCCATTTTCTCGGGCCATATGAATCGCTTTTATTGCGGAATCGGGAATTATGCCGTCAAAGTCCCTGATCGTCCCGTCAATATTCAGAAATACTATTTTCCCCATAAATACTTTCCTTTCTCAGTTTGGCAACGATTCTTCCTAGTTTTATGCTATTTCTATGTTACCACATATTTTGATTCTGCAATACCAGTAAGTGAGTTTTTACCCAAACTATTTTTAAATAAGTATAATGGGAGACTGCAGATCACGGACGTTGGCTGAATTTTCTGTTATATCTCCATTACTTCTTTTAATCGTTTCAAATCTTTGTCCAAATGCTGATACATGTCCACATAGAATGGATACAGTCTATCGTACGCTTCCACCCATTCATCCACAGGCTGGATGATCTCATTCACCTTTACAATCTGCTCTACTGCCTTGGTCAGATCCGGGAACACTCCAACTTTATGGCCTACGATCAAAGCATCTCCAACCGGAACATCGCCGGATTTTTCATCCAGGAGATAGAACTGCCAACTTTTACAATAATGTACAACTGAGACGTATTTTCCTTCAACTATACTTTTTCCGTTTCGTTCAGGAAAAAAGAAGTTAACTCTCTTTGCCTTCCTATATCTCCCGGGTATATTTCCCCAGCCACTCCTTATCCTTGCTGTTCAGGTAAGGAGATACCTTTTTATATACTGCCTTATGATACTTGTTCAGCATCTTTCTCTCTTCTCTGGACATCAGGTCCGGGTTGATCGCGTCCAGATCTATCGGTACATAGGTAAGCGGTTCAAAATACATGAACTGTCCATATTTATTCTCCTCCCCCTCGCGTACCAGAAGTTCATTTTCAAGCCGGATACCATGCGACCCTTCAATATAGATGCCCGGCTCATCCGTTATGATCATGCCTTCCTCAAAGGGCTGCGTCTCGCCGGCCCGATACTGCCAGCGAAAGCCTGCCGGTCCTTCATGAATATTCAGAAGATATCCAACGCCATGTCCGGTTCCGTGATTGTAATCAAGCCCCCTGTCCCAGAATGGCTTGCGTGCGATCACGTCTAAGTTCATGCCGCTGCATCCCTTCCGGAATCTTACATTTGCCAGCTGTAGATTGCTGATCGCGACTATGGTAAAATGATCCTTCATAATCTGCGGGATCTTGCCAAGGGCATACGTCCTGGTAATGTCCGTAGAGCCTTCATAGAATCCTGCTCCCGTATCCGTCAGGAACAGATAGCCTTTCTTAAGTTCTACATCCGTATCCGGCGATGATGAATAATGTACGATTGCCGCATGCTCTCCAAAGGAACAGATGGGCTCGAAACTTGGCTGGATAAAATTCCCCATCTCTTTGCGGAACTCATCCAATTTTTCCGAGGCGCTCATTTCGGTAATCCTGCTCTTACCCACATTCTCTTTCAGCCATTTCATGAACCGGACATGAGCCACACTGTCCTTGATCTGTGCATGGCGAATATTTTCGATCTCCACCGGATTCTTGACCGCCTTGAACAAGATCTCCGGATTCCTTTCCTCAATCCTCACCACATCCTTAGGGATGCTCCGATACAGCGCATAGTTTAGCCTGTCCGGATCAATCATCAGCCGGTCTTCCGATGACAGGCCGCAGACGTCCATGTATATGGCATTGTAGGAATGCAGGACGACACCATCCTTAGCCAGCCGGTCCTTAATTTCCTCATCTATTTTCTTCTCATCAATATACAGATACATATAATCCATGCTGATAATGGCATAGGACAGAGCCAGGGGAAAGAATTCGATATCATTCCCCCTTATATTAAGCGTCCAGCAGATATCGTCCAGGGTTGTCAGCAGATGCATCGTGGCTCCTTGCTCCTCCATCACCGATCGGATGCGCTTAAGTTTGCTGGCCGTAGATTCCCCCGCATATTTTTCCTCCAGTATGAATACCGGCTCTTCTGAAATCCCCGGCCTGTCCTTCCATATCTTGTCAATCAAATCATATCGGAAGACCACTCTGCCCTTCTTTCTTCTGGCGATTGCTTCATATCGGCATCCTTCCCCCATCGATACCGTCCGCCCGTCAAATCCAATCGCTCCTCCCTCCGGAAGCGCTTCCTCCAGGTATTCTTCTATCGTCGGCGTATCCGGATGTCCCATCTTCATCAGTTCCACATGGCTGTCTGCAAGTTCCCCGGCTGCCTGGATAAAGTACCGCCCATCCGTCCAAAGCCTCGCCTCACGCCTGGTGATAACCGCAGTACCGGCAGAACCCGTAAAGCCCGTAATAAACTTTCTCGCTTTAAAGTATTCTCCTACATACTCGCTTTGATGGAAGTCAGAAGTCGGAACTACATATATGTCAATATCTTTTTCTTCCATGTGGCGCCGCAATTCCAAAATTCTCTCATCTACATTCATATTCGTCCATCCCTTGTTTAATAAGTCACTGCTATTATACGGTATCTAGTATAAACTTTCAACTATCTTATTATACTGTTGCGCTTATTTCTCTTCATCACGACTCTGTATTCTATATAAGTCAGTAGAAATGACGCTGCAGTTGATCGGAGACAAATGGAAGGTCCTGATCATCCAGGACCTGATGTCCGGAACCAAGAGATTCAATGAGTTAATGCGCTCCGTATGCTGCATCACGCAGAAAGTGCTGACCAGCCACTTAAGAGCCATGGAGCGGGATGGACTGGTTACTGGATTCCATGTGTGCCTGGGGAACAGATTATAAGAATACGCTGGAATAAAATAGTTTCAAAACATGTAGCTAGCACAAAAAAACCGCCGTCCCCGGAGTACTAAAATGCTCCAAAAACAGCGATTTTCAAATGCGCGATCAGGGGCTCGAACCCTGGACACCCTGATTAAGAGTCAGGTGCTCTGCCAACTGAGCTAATCGCGCTGGCTTGTTTTGCGTTGTTACTTTTTCTGTAACGCAAGATGTATTATATAATATACTTTTCTAAAATGCAAGTGTTTTTTTATATTTTTTTCATATTTTCTTTACTTCCTTCATATATTAGTGGGGGAGGTATTTATATGAATCACTTGTGGAAGTATATTGAAAAGAAAGACATGCCTTATATCATTGCGGTAGCCGTTCTGGGCGCGCTGAATCATTTCCTATATGAGTTGTCCGGCGGCGCGGCTATCTTTGCCTTGTTCTGCCCAGTTAACGAATCCACTTGGGAGCACCTGAAACTACTTTTCTTTCCCTTTCTCTTTGCGAGCATCTGGCAATATATAAATTCCAGCCCCAGATCTGGGATTATCAGCTTCTTTTATCACAGGCTCCTTGCCGTATTGTGCGGCATGGCTTCTGTTATTACGCTTTTCTATACTTATACCGGAGTAGTTGGGCGCCATTTTCTGATTATGGATATCCTGATCTTCTTATTTGGCATACTGTTCTCCTTTTATGTGGCATCTACATGTTCCAAGAAAAGACCTCGCAGGCCCTCCCAGACTATCGTATTCTCATCTTGGATCATCCTTTCCCTTTGCTTTTTCGCCTTTACCTGCTTTCCACCGAACATTCCTCTTTTCTTTCCCCCGCAATGAAATAATGGATCTATGTCAAAAGGCTGTCATACATCTTAATGCATTTTCCCTTTAATTATAGTATAATCATCTTATCACATTACAGGAAAGGAGCTTCAAAATTATGGCAAATGAACCCATTAACTGCAAGATTGAACATCATGCCATTCTATTTGCATATCTGGCCAAGCGCGCCATAGAAATCTGTGGAGAAGAAGGAAAAGAAGCCATACTTGCCGGCATGACTACATATGGAAATGAAAGAGGCCAGCGAATGGCAGCCAATGCGCTGGCCCATGGCGACGAACTTAGCACGATGACAAACCAGGCATATGGGGAATGGAAGCCGGATTACGATGGACAGATGGAATTCGGCCAGTTGCGTACAGAACCTACCTTGCAGACCTACATTTCCAAATGCGCCTGGTGCGACGCATGGAAAAAACACGGTCTAACAGAATTTGGTAAATTATATTGTGTCAATGTTGACAATGCAGTTTACCAAGGGTTTCGTTCAGACTTTGTATGCACTCCAACCACCACTGCCATGAGCTGGGGCGGGGAACGCTGCGAATTCGACTGGGGCCATCCGCTTTCTCCCGAGGAAGTATCTGCCCTGGCGGAAAAGAAAAAAGAACTGGGAACTTCCTGTATGAAAGATTTCAACTTCCATACAGCACATCTTAAATCCACCATCTGCCAGGTTTTGGTTCAGAGGTTGGGCGAAGATGGAGAAAAAGCGGGGGAACTTGCTCTAAAAGACTATACAGATACATTCGGCCAGGAATATCTGGATGTTCTGGAAGGCATTTTCCCGGAAACCGAATGATCAACCAAGGAGGCATACCATGAACACCTTAGAGAATAAGGGAAATATAATTGCGGCCTGGCTAAAGTCCCACGAGGCGGAACTTATCCAGACTGCCGATTATATCTTCCGCCACCCGGAGCTGGCTTACCAGGAGACGCTGTCTTCCAAATGCCTCGCTGATCTGTTAGAAAAGAACGGATTTAGGATTTCCTGCAAAACAGCCGGAATCAACACAGCCTTTACAGCAGAATGGGGAAGCGGAAAGCCCGTCATCGGCTTCCTGGCGGAATATGACGCTCTGGCAGAATTAGGCCATGCCTGCGGGCATAATCTTCTTGGAACCGGAGCCGCCGCGGCTGCATGCGCATTAAAGGCAGATATGCAGGCCAGCCATACAGCCGGGACTATCCGCGTATATGGATGTCCTGCGGAAGAGATTATGTCCGGAAAGATTATCATGAACAGCCAGGGCACATTCGATGACCTGGACGTTGCTGTCACCTGGCATCCTTTTGACAGCAACCGGGTTAGTAACGACATCTGGCAGTCCCAGGACATCAAGAACTATATCTTCCATGGAGTCAGCGCTCACGCTTCCAAATCCCCTGAAAATGGCAGAAGCGCCTTGGATGCGGCTGAACTTATGAATATTGGCGTCAACTATCTGCGGGAACACGTTGCAGATGATGTTCGCATGCACTATGCCTATATCGATAACGGCCTGCCCGCCAACGTGGTGCCGGATTTTGCAAAGACCAACTACTTTATCCGCTCCAGCAAGCGGGCACGCACGGAAGATGCCAGCAGACGCGTGGATGACTGTGCTCGGGGCGCCGCTATGATGACCGGCACCAGTGTGGAGATCGAGCTGGTTGGCAGCTGTAAGGAAATGAAAGTAAACCGGGTTCTTGCTGAACTTTACTATGATGCCATGACGAGAATCCCCACTCCGCAGTATACGCAGGAAGAACTGGATTTTGCGGCAGACATTACCCGGGAAGCCGGTCTCACCAGCCACGGCTTCTACTTCGCAGGGCTAGAGCCATTAGAAGACAAGCCAGTACCAATCTCTATTGGAACCGATGCTTCCGAAGTCAGCCACACGGTACCGCTGATCACCATCAGCGCCGCCACCATGTGCAAAGGCACGCCCCTTCACCACTGGGCTGCCGCCAAACAGGCCGGCATGAGCATCGGCCAAAAAGGAATGATTTATGCTGCCAGATGCATGGCAGAAGGCACAAAATTATTGCTTGAGAAACCAGAATACTTACACAAGGTGTGGGAATGTCATAAAATTGACACGTAACAATATTCACTTTTACACGTAACATTTTTCAATTTTGCTGCGTGCACTTTTCATTTTTACACGTAGCATTTTTCAATTTTGCTACGTGTCCCGTTAACCATTTAACAAAAGGAGGAAGAAAATGATCACCAAAAAAATCGGAATTATCGGATGTGGCAATATGGGAGGCGCCATTCTCTATGGAGCGCTGGAAAGCGGGGTTCTTCCAAAGGAAAGCGTCTATGTCTATGACATTAACCCTGCCATGATGGAAAAGGCCAAGGGATGGGGCGTAAACCTGGCAAAGGATGATGAGGAAGTATGCAGCAGCGCTGACATTGTGCTTCTGGCAGTAAAGCCGCAGAATGCCGCAGAGGCACTGGCGCAGTGCAAGAAGGCATTGGAGGGCAAGGCCATGATGTCTATCGTTGCTGGAGTTACTGTTGAACGTCTGCAGGACATGATCGACGGTGCTGCCAGAATCCTGCGTATCATGCCTAATACCCCTGCAATGGTATTCGAAGGAGCCTTTGCCCTCTGCTCTGACAATGATTTCAACGCAGACGAACTGGAGGCTGCAAAGGCAATCTATGAGTCCATTGGCATCGTAGAACTTGTGCCGGAACACTTAATCGATGCCGTATGCGGACTTAGCGGCGGAGGACCTGCCTATGCAGCCATGTTCATCGAGGCTATGGCTGACGGCGGCGTAAAGCAGGGGCTCCCCAGGGCTACAGCTTACCGCCTGGCGGCCCAGACCTGCCTTGGAACCGCCAAGATGATTCTGGAAAAAGGCATCCATCCAGGCGAACTGAAGGATATGGTTACTTCTCCTGGCGGCACGACGATCGAAGGCTGCGAAGCCTTGGAAAAGGGCGGTATGAGGGCAGCCGTTATCGAATGCATCAACGCTGGAGCCGAGAAGTCAAGGAAACTGTAGACTAAGAAACTTATGAGTTTACATATATAATTCAGGTCTCATTCTGCCAGTTAGATATCATAAGAAAAACATCATAAGAGAAATATCATAAAAGGAAGCGTTCCCTGGGCGGCGCCGAACCGCCCGCCCACAAACGCTTCCTTTTTGTTTACAGTCTAACTAATACTCATCATCCACCCGCAGCCGTCCTGCAATGATGTGAAATATCACCGCCACGCCAATCAGGCATGCGGCCGCTGCTTTTCCCGACGTGGTTGCCACAGTTGCCAGGATCCTTCCCAGAAATGGAACGGATAACGCTACCTTGCCCAGTAGTTCGTCATAATCGACAGGCATAGGATCCTTCTTTTCATTGGCATCGCCTTTTGTGATAAATTTACCGGATACAGTCTGGTTTTTCACCACCCGGTGGGTGACGATCGCACCGCTATCCGTGCCCCTGTAAAATGCAATGACATCCTCCTTCTTTACCTCTTTTGGAGGAATCTCTTTCGTATAGATCAGGCTTCCTGTGGGGATCGCCGGCTCCATGCTTCCACTGATGACCGTATATATATCATAGCCAAACAGCCTGGGGACTGTAATCGGGATGCATAGTACGATAACCAGGATCAAAAGTACCGTTCCTCCGATACTGAATATCTTCGCCAGAGTGTTTCTATGTTTTCCTGACGCTGCGCGTCTCTTTTTTCGTTTTCCCATTTCCCTTATGAATCTGCCTTATGCTTTTTCTTGAAATATACGTAGGTCCCTATCAAGGCTCCCAGAGCGATCACTGCAACCATGATTCCCAGAACGATCGGTACTGGGCTGGGATTCCTTACAGTATCAGAATCCGAAGCATCAATATTGGCCTTCGGCGTATCTTCGTCATCCAGATCAACCGTCCCCTGCGGTACCTCTTCATCCGTATTCTCTGCCGTCGGCGTTTCAACCGTGCCCGCAGCAGCCGCTGCACCGGCCCCTGCCGTCCCTGCGCCGCCTGCCGTTGTACCAGGCGTAGCCGGCGTTCCAGGCGTTCCAGGCGCGCCCGCATCCGTACCGCCTTCCGTTCCTTCGCCGCCTGCAGCAGGCTGTTGAACGATTGACTGCGTGTACGTAAATGTAAATACATTGTCCGCCTCATTTTTGCCAAGCGTCTTTGTCAGGTTATAGGCATCAGGGCGATATCCTTCAATATATTGATAGGCTATCACCGGCTTGTCGCCCACGGCCCCGTAATAGGTACGGCTGGGGGCAAGTTCATTCCCGCCGCCGTCCTGATAATTGACCGTATAAGATACCATATCGCCTTGGATGCCATAAGCAACCACATATTCTGCATCCTTCGTCACCGTAAATGCAGAGTCCGCAACCGTATTGTTGTCGCGGCCGCTTTCACGGACGCCCTTTATATAGTACTTATCGCCGTTTTTCAGATCAACCATTCCAGCAGTTGCATCCAGCACCACCACATCTCCGGCTCTCAGTCCGGTAATCCTGATGGCATCCCCGCCTGATATCTGGGCTGAGCCGCCGATTACGTGTACGCCGCCGGTTCCATTAAAGGTTCCCTGGTTCCCTGCGGATAGCGTTACCGTATAGGTATATTCCTTCTCATTTCCTCCTTCCGCCGCAAATGCAGTCTGAACGGTCATACACAGCAAAAGTGCCATTATCAGAAGGCCTTTTCGTAATCTCCCGCAAGATCTCATACTTACTCTCATACTTATTCGGCCTCCTTTCCATTCCCATATCCGCCATGTGCTTCTGATGTCTGCTCATCCTTCTGGTCTCTCATTCGCTTGAGTACAAGAAGCAGAATCATCAGTCCCAGCGCAAGCGCTGCCAGAGATATGTAAAGCATTACGCTAGACTCATCGCCAGTCTTCACGGTCTTCGCCTTCTTGCCCGGAGTACCCGTCGCAGGCGGCGCGCCTGCCGCTTTCTCAGCGGCGAATTTCATCTGCAATTTTGCCAATGTATTCTGGTAATCATTTCCGTGCGTCTCTCCCTCCAGAGATACTTTCAGGACAATCTTTGCTGATTTCCCACCTGATATCCGCTCCAGATAGAAGAACTCCTCCAATGAACTCGTTGCCTGATGAAGGCCTTTCCCGCCTTTGCTGTCGCCCTCGCCTCCGATGGAATCGCTGCTGTAAAGTAATGTAGATTCACCTCTCGGATTTACATAGTTAAGGATGTAGGAGTAAGCTCCGCCATTCGCGCTATTGTCGCTGTCTTCCAGGCTTTGCAGCACCTCGTTGGCCATGTACCAGTCTGTATCCGCGTTATAAGTATTCTCCAAAGTCAGAGTAATCTCTATGGAATCTCCTGGCTGCAGTTTATATACCGCCTCATCAATATCAGAACTTTTGAACGTGCTGTCCATCTTGTCTCCGTCAAAACTTACTTTCCATCCATCCTTGCCTTTAAAATTCTCTGCGGATACGCTCATAGGGATGGCAGCAAGCATGACCAGCATCAGAACAAAACGAATGATTTTCTTTCTCATGTCTCTCTCCTCCCTACTGCAGGCTTATAGTCCCGTCAGAAGCCACATTTACGTCAATGCCCCATGCGCTTTTGATAGCATCCTTCGCATTATGCGTCTGAACCGCGTCCACTTCTGCTTCCAGATTGAAATTCACGCCGTCATAGTTAAATGTAGTGGTAATCACCGTGTGACCGTCTTCAATCCGGGTTTCCTCGGTTACTTTATTTGCCACTGCATCGTCAATCCGGATGCTGTCTGCAAATATGGGCGCCATCTCTCCACTCTTTAACACCCTTGGATAATAAAGCATGATGCGTTCTTCCGTGGAATTGTTCTCATCTTTTATCCATCCGTTTCCCGTCAGCCCAAGATCAATTAATTTCGGCGACAGGGATGTTACCTTGTTTCCATCTTTATCCGTCCAACTCTTCACGATGCTTACCCGAACATACTCATCGATTGCACCGCTGTTCTTTACAGTTAGTTTCTCTTCATACTTCTTCCCAAGGGCAACCTTTTCATCTTTCCCAAGCATATCCTTAAGAAGTTCTCCTTGGCTTTCCTTCCACGCATCCCCGCTTCCGGCATAATCCCTGGAACTAATGTTCTTGCCGTTCTCCACCAGCGTTACGCCGATGTGGGATACTTCCAGCTGGGCCGTATAATTTTCGCTGAAATAGGAAAGCGCTGCCCTTGTGCTCCCCAGCGCGCTGGCTGCCAGCAGTATGATTGCCAGCGCCAATAACGCCATCGTCGTCTTATGGTTACTGCGGGAGGTCCTCTTCTTATTGTTCATTCATTATTCCCCCTCTCCGCCAATATCCGTTGTCGTATCGATAATCTTGCTCCAGTCTGCATAAGGGGTGCCATCTTCTTTATAAAGCACCTGCGTGCACTCCTGGATTACTACGACGTTAAAACTATCCTTCAGGTCTTCCGGTATTGTAATCTCTGCCAGAAGTTCCTTTGTCATCTCTCCTGCCGGAAGAACGTCGTTATAGTACCAATAGCCGTCGCCGTCTCTTTCTTCCCATGCTCCGGCCTCTCCGGAGAACTGAACCGTAAACTGGCTACCGCAGAATACCTTTACACGCACAAAGCATTCATTTTCTCCCGTATTCTGTATCTGAATATGCTTGGTCCAGTTGTCAAATTCCTCCACAATCTCCGTCTTCGACCCGATGGATATGGGATGGGATCCGCTAGCCGTCGCATAAGTTGTAAAATATGCGATGGCACTGTGTATCGTCATGCTTCCGGCCAAAGCAACTGCTACGACGGTCAGCCAGACGGTTTTCTTTTTTAAGAATCTTCTCATTGCTTCCAGCCTCCCTTACTTCTGCGACCAATTCCAGTCATCGCCTTCTTCCTGTGGCGGTTCAAAATGATTCACCACTCCTGTGCCTGGAATCAGCCTATCGTCATATTTATTATTAAATGATACGGTTGCTGCCACTGCCTGACCTGCATCCACCAACTGCTGGGCTACGATAGTCGCTTTCTGGACTACCTCCCCTTCCGGCGTATAGCTCGCCCCGCTGTATACCTCTGTAACCGTAACTTGTGCGCCTACCGGAATCCGGTCAACAACTACGGATTGTGTTCCCGCCCCATTGAACCGGATACGTTCCACCGTGCTTCGCACCGCCTCTCCATTCTTGTCTGCCTCCACCTGGAACACAAAATCAACGCTACCCAGAGACTCATTATAACTGCTTAAGGTCTTTTCAATGATCAGGCTTCCATACTGCTCTTCACGCTCTGCTTTCAGCCCGATAACCGGGTCATAGAGCCATTCGTCAGTGCCTCCCTGGGCATACAAGTTGCCGGGCAGCGCCGTCAGATACGGCGTAAATGTATACTTATAAGAATAGTCCTGGTTAAACGTTTCCCCGGGCACCACCAGATACATTCCAGTTGCAAGATTTCCGGCGCTCCCTGTCCCGCCAGCAACGAATATCTCTTCCGTCTTTTGCGTTTCATCGGTAATCTTCCCATATGCCGCCTCTGCCATGTCAAGCCACTTTTGCGCAGTCGTGGAAGCGCTGATGCCATCAAGCCCCAGGCCCTGGAATCCTTCCAGTTCCGTATATCTTCCGGATGCATCCACATCAGCCACCTTATAGAGCGCTACCGGAATCGTCATCTGCCCAAGGTCTTCTTTGAAATCCCCTGTGGTAGACTCTGTATCCACCTTTACTGTCAGGCTGCACAGTCTGCCCGTATCAATCCTGTCCGCTGCCTGTGTATTCACCAAGGTCAATACCGGAAGGGCCAATGCACAGATGAGCGCGACTGCGCTTCCCTTTTTCATAATCTTTCCTAGTTTCACTTCTTACCCTCCTCCGAATCTTTTCTAGCCTGCTTTCTATGAGGCTTGAACAGATGTTTCATTAGTATGATCATGATCGCAGTCACTGCCAAGCCAAGTAACAAGAATAACATATAGTAATTCTGAATCGCCTGCACCATGGAGTCTGTCAGGCTGCTTTCCAGTTCTTCCCCATCGTAAGGAATCCTGTGGCCTCTCACTAGAAGCCGGTGCGTGTTCACGCCGTACGGCGTGCAGGTAAATAAAGTTACATAATCCTGGCCCTCTTCAATCTGAAGGGCTTGCTCCAGCGCCTCGTGGTCATCCTTATCAACCATTGAAAGAATCTGGTCTACTTCATATGCAAAATTCTTATCCAGAATATGAAGATAGAATCTGTCTCCCTTCTTCATCTGGTCGATATCTGTAAATAGTTTTGCCGATGGAAGCCCTCTGTGAGCAGAGAGGACGCTATGCGTACTCTTGCCGCCCATCGGAAGTTTTGTTCCGTTCAGGTGTCCGACGCCTGTCTGTAATACCTCGTCGGAGGTTCCATGGTAAATAGAAAGCTCTACATTAATCTTGGGAATCGTCAGATATCCCATAATTCCATTACCGCCTACATTCAAAACTTTCCAGTATTCTGTGTCTTTGATGTCATTCAGATCGGACTGCGTGCTGAAGACATCGCCAAAGATATTATTAAGGTCGAACGAATTGTTAAAATTCTCGGCGGCCTTCCACGCCTTATCAAAATCTTCCGGCGTCATATTGCTGACCGCTTTATCATAGTTTGAGATCAGCTGTTGCTGCCTGTAAGTATTCCATTGATTAGAGACAGTCGGATATATGAGAACTGCGAATCCGATTAGGAACAATAATCCAAATATAAATGTCGTTATCTTACGCTTCATGCTTCTTTTTACGCTCCCTCACATACATTCCTCCTATCAATGCTGCCGTAAGCAGCAATCCTATAACTACCCAGAGAATGTAATTCGTTTCCAGGCTGATAGAAGAATCTTTCTCACTACTATAAGCCTCTTTATACGGGACCCTGTGACCTCTTACCAAAAGCCTCTCTGTGTTGACTCCATACGGCGTGCAGGTCAAAAGCGTCATCAGGTCCTTGCCTTTTTCTACATTCAGATCCGACGTATCCTCCGGCTTCACGATACTGATCCTGTCAACTTCATAACAGAGGATGTCATCCAGAACATGAATCATAAAGTGATCGCCCTTCTTCATCTTATCCAGATCTGTAAATAGTATTGCGCTGGGAAGGCCTCTATGTGCGGAGATCACGCTGTGGGTGCTCTTCCCACCTACCGGAAGAGAACTTCCTTCCAGATGCCCCGCCGCATTCTTAAGCACCTCCTCGGTAGTATAATGGTAGATTGGCAGTTCCACATCAATCTTTGGAATCTCCACCATCCCCATTATGCCATCGCCTGTAATATTCAGACACGACTCATAGAATCTATCCTTTTCTTCCTTTGCGTCAGCAATGGCAAAAGAATCGGGCAGAATCATTGGAACCAGCGCGCTGTTATAATCCCGCGCGTTCTTCCACTCTTTTTCATAATCAATCTTTCCGGCTTTCTTAAGTTCTTCCACTTTGGCGTCATAATTGCTGATAAGTTTTGACTGCCTGTATGTATTCCATTTGTTCGCTATAGTTGGATACAGCAGCAAGGACAGCCCTATGATAAAAACAGCCACGATTATAATGTTAGAATATTTCTTCTTCATATGAGTTCTCCTTGATGCTGTATATATAAAATGCAGGGCGGACGCTTCTCCGCCCTGCAGCCAAATAAACTATTTGTTTTCTTTGCGGCGTGATGCAAAGAACAGTGCTGCTGCGATAATCATGATCAGGCAGCCGCCAATTGTGAAGATTGTCGTACCGATACCACCAGTTCCCGGCAAGGCGTTAAGTTTCGTATCCGCCATGGAAGCTGTTGCCTCTACAATTGCTGTAGCCGGTTTTCCATCTTTTAACTCTAATTTAGCATCAGAATCCGTCGTATTTACACTGTATCCATCCGGAGCCTTTGTCTCTTTGAAGTAGTAGGTTCCTAAATCCAGGCCCTGAACTTTAACGGTTCCATCCTCGCCTGTAACAATGACCGTTGCTGCATCTTCCGTTCCCCAGCCTGACAGTTTGTTATCCTTGTCAAACTGCGCGAATAGAATTTCTTCTTTCCCCGCATCATTCTTTACTTTCTTATATACTTTGAACTGTGCATCTTTAAGTTTTTTCCCACCGTCTCCGGTCTTGGTTAATATAATCTGGCCTGTATAAACATCCTCATGATCGGATCCATACTTATCGTTCGGATTATTTTTGTCATTACCTACTTGAATATCGTTTCCAACTTTCGTATCTGTCACTGTAACATCATAAGAGATTACGATGCTCTGATTTGCATAGTCATTATTCTGAACTAAATCTGATAAATCTAATACAAATGAAGACGTGTCATCAGCATTTTCTGTTACATCGGCAGAGTAAGATACCGGCTCTCTTGTTCCAACCTTTACATCCACTGGTAATTTTCCATTAACTACATTATAAGTCGCGCCGCTCAATGTATCCGCGAATACATAGGTCTTGTTCGTATCTGTCTCAGGAATATAAGGTATCGTTGATTTTGCAGTATATGTAACAGTCTTATTGATCTCTGTCACTTTCTCTATATCTTCTGCAGTCTTATCAACCTTATTTGGCGCTTTTTTGGCATTGATCTGTGTTGTGTCTTCCTTGCCAAATCCTACATAAACTGCCATTGGACTATATACGTAACCTTCTTCTGTTGCCCTGATCGCATAAACGCCGGCGGAAGTAACTGCACTGCCATTTACGAAAGGCGTAAACATATCGTTGCTAAGCCCTTTTAATGCTGCCGCAATCTTATCTGCGTCCGCAGAGATTATGTTATCCTTGATGGAATCATCAATTACAGCGTCTGCGTCAACATACTTTATCAGACCGGCAATAATTCTCTGATCATCATCTCCATTTTCCGCGCCGCCAAATGCAGTTCTATATGCCGCTGCCGCGCCATCCGTAAATTTCCATCCTGTTACCGCCGTATTGTCCGTCTCAATTACCTGCGCAATCGTTAACGTAGCATTGTCTGCGTTTTGAACAGTAACCTTACTGTTCGCATTGCCCGGTGCCGCGAAGGTAGTGATCCCCATTCCCAGCACCATAGCGAATATTAAAAACATTGCTAGAGCCTTTTTGATCTTACTCATAATCTTTTCTCCCTTTCTCCATTGGATTTTTAATTTCGAAGCACAGCCTCGTTTTTCTTGTTTTTATATAGAGCCAGCATGCCTGCTAATATCATCAGCAGCGTGCCGCCAGCAGTATACCAGAATATTCCCGGGCCGCCGGCCTTCGGAAGGGCGTATACCGGATCATTCTCAAACTGGAAGAATATGGTTGTCGTTCCTTCTTCCCTGTTGCCTTCTATTACTTTGCCATCAGACGTAATGGTCTTTAATGCGCCATTCTTTGTAACTTCTACCATCCAGATGTCCGTGCTTACGGCATAGCCGTCAGGCGCTTTCATCTCCGATAATTGATACGTATCTGCAGCAATCTTGCCTGCCAATGCCTGCGTGCAGTCCTCATTGGCGTACCACTTCACAATGCCATTTTCATCAGACTTGCCATAGTAAGCCGTGCTGCCAGTAGTCGATTGCAGCTTAAACTGTGCGTTGGCCAAAACCAGTTTTGGATCGCTGGAACTTACCTTCTTTATATTCCAGTCTCTTATTACCTTCTCGTTTGTATAGATTGCCTGCCCTAAAATGCCACTCTCATAGTCGGCTTCAGCAATCACATCTTTCCCTGCTTTGTTCAGGCCCATCGTAAACGTTGCGGTTTCCTCTGACTCATTCCTGCTACTCTTGCAGTTTGTTCCCTCGCCTATCGAGAATTCCTTTACCGCATACCCATCAGAAAGCGTCTCGGTAACCAGATATTCACCACGCGCAAGGTCGCTTAGATCCTCTCCTGTATAAGTGGCTTGCGTGGCATTCGCAGGCACGGTCAAAGTAACTGTCTTATATATCAATCCATCCTTTTTTATCGTAAATATAAATGTCTGGTCTTTATCGGATGTTTCAGTCAGCTTCTTTGTTATCTGCAATTCTCCGGCAATTACATTTACCACATATTCGCCCTGTGCAATCAGCCGATCCGGATCCGGATTGAGTTCTGTTCCACCGGTCTGCGTTGGCGGAAGGACTCCTTCAAGTTCTGGCATCGCTTCTCGCTCGCTCGTAGCATATGGTATAAACTGAACGTTCAGTTCATAGACTTCTACTCTATCTCCTGCTGTATCAACTACATGTTCCGCCATATTGCCGCCAGGATTCTCGGACAGTTTATAGGTATGTACAAAGTATCCAACCGCTTCATCTGTATTTGGATAAACATATTCGACAGACTGATCCTCGCCTAAAGTAATGGTTCCTTTTTCTTGCAGTTCTGCTTTTTGAGACTCTGTCAGTTCCGGATAACTTGGCTTTCCCGTATCTGTAACGGTCTTTTGATCAAGTTCTAGAATCTTGAGCGTATCTGCCAGTTCGTCAGCAAATCCTTCTGGTTTAATGGAGTCTCCTTTATATACTGTAATCTCCTTATCTTCCATATCCAAGGAAAGAAGTCGTACATTGACGGATGGCTGCGGGAACAATTTTGTCGAATCCTCGCTTATATAGATTCCGGATGCTGCACCATTCGTAGGTACCATATTGCCGCCAATAAAGTCATCCTTTGCCTTCACCTGAAAACTAGCGCTCCATGGCTGATTGTCAGGATCTGTTGACTCCGCATTTCCGATCACGGCTGCATCCTTTGTCCAGGTGATGGTAGTCATGCCATCTTGATTCACTTCCACCGTCACGCCGTCCATTGCTTCCAGTTTCTTCTTGGACTCCTCCGTCAATTCGAAGCGCGCATCGATCACGTCAACGATCTTTTCCGGATTGATCTTATATAAATCTCCAATCTGGCCGGCAATATCTTCAAATATCTTCGTCAGGCCATCGGTGTTATCCGTCGTATAAGCGTAGGTTCTGTCACCCTCAGGGCTCGATGCCAGGTAATTCTTAAGAAAGTCCGCAGCCTTCGTCTCGGTCTTGTGGCTTCCGTGATTATTAGTACTATCCTGGCTATGACCTTCTTCCCACTTAAAACTGCCGCTTAATTTGTATCCAATCGTATATAATTTGGCATATTCCTTGATTTCCTTAGCCTCATTGTTGGCATGATTCGCCACCATGCAGTTGAAACTATTGTTGCTGGAATTATATCCTGGCATTCCATCCGTAAAAAGGAGTGCATACTTGCTGGAATTCGGACGTCCGCTTAATATAGAATTGGCTTCTTCTAACGCGTCGCCCATAGGTGTTCCGCCAGACGCGTTCTTGTTGCTGATGAAGCGATTGATGGCGTCCACGTTATCACTTGTATCCAGCGTATAAAATCCACTGTCCGTAATCGTCGAAGATGATCCCTCTGATCCCTGATACCATATCACGGCAATCTCGCTGATGGGAGATTTCTCTTTCGTCGTGTTCACAAAGGCTTTTGCTGCATCCTGTATGTCCTTCAGTTTCTTGCCATTCTCCTGCATAGAGGCACTTGCGTCCAGCACGAGCACGATGCTCGCCGCCTGCGCTGCGATTCCCTCATCCCTGCCTTTAGTAGATGCGGACAGTTCAATCTGGAAGACTCGATCCGCTTCATTAACCACGCTGGCGGTTTTATCGCTCTCCAAATTCTTGACTGCTTCTTCCTTCTCCGTGTAGTTGACGATTTTTTGCCCTTCCGTCAGAGTTGTTCCATCAGACTGGTATAGGGCTGCCGCAATACTGCCGTCTTTGCCCCTTTCAACTTTTACCTTCCATTCTGCCGTTTCTCTGACATACCCCTTTGCTGCTGCCGTTTCCGTCAAAGTATACTCGCCAACCCGCAGATTCTTAAAGGTAACTTTTCCGTCGCTTTCCGAAACCGCTACATAAGTTATGGAAGGATCCTTATCATTCTTTAGCAGGAATTTTGCGCCAGCTACCGGGTTGTCTTTTGAATTCACTTTATCAAAACTAAAATCACAGAATGCCTTTTCCACCTGTACGACCGGCATTGCATATGCTGCCGTCTGCTGCAAGGATTCCTTATTTTCCTTATATTTAACCGTTGCAGTACTGTTTGAGTAGAATCCTTCTTTGCCGGAACTGGTGTAATTTCCATCGGCATCCGTACCCTCATCTCCAATATGTGGATATTCTCCATGTTCTATAAAGTAATTCGTTGCAGCATCGGTCGGCTCCACATCAAAACTGATGCTGTATGTCGCCCCTTCTTCCAATGCCTCTCCATGTAGAAGGCTGACGGATATCTTCTTTGTCAAGGAATTATAGTTCAGAGTGTAATCACTCTGGCTAAGCGTTGTCGTCCCTCCATCAGCCGTGGTCTTCTTTACCGTTATTACCGGTTTCCTTTCCTGGTCAAAATCATGAAACTGAACGTATTCGCTCAGAGTATCCTCAATAACCACGTTCTGATACGCCGGTGCGACAATTTGATTGATAATCTCCTGAAGCGCGCTTGCCATATTCGTTCCATCTTTGGCGTGGGCATTAATGTTCTTGGCTGTAAGTTTATTTGCAAACTCAGTCATTCTTGTGCTGGTCTGACTTGTCAGATATACCGAATAGATCTCGGCATCCTTTAAATAGTCAGAACCTGCAACTTCATCCACGGCATTCGTAAGATTAGCGCTGCTATAACTCTGGCCGCCCCCTGTCTCATATTCCTCGTATGGATAATAGGAACGTTTCTCATATCGATACGTAGGCTCGCCATCGGACAAGAACACTACGACTTTCTTATTCTGACTTTCAGCTCTTGGCTTCAACTTCTTATCCGCATTGCGCATTGCCAACTGCCAGTTGGTTCCTCCCTTTGTTCCCAGGCCTTCTATTTTCCGATTAAATCCACTCTTCCCATTATAGTCAACCCAGTCAGTACTAATATCGTTCCCTGTATAATCATCACTGCTAAAACTGATCGCTGCCACCCGGTTAACAGAATCCGAATCCGGCAATATCGTATCGACAAGAGTCGGAACCGTTTTCTTAAGTGTCGGCATCAGGTTGAAATAATTAGAGTCCGTCCGGCCGTTATCATTTAAGCCCATGCTTCCAGACTTATCAATTACAAGCAGTACATCTACGCCAGCCTTTTTTCCTCTCTTCCCGGTAACATCCAGTGTCAGCGTATAATCCTTATCTTTCTCATTATATTTGATACGCTTATTGTGCTCCGGCGCTCCCAAACTGTTATCGCTAGTTCTCACAGAGCCGTTGGCATAATCTGTAAGTAATGGCTCATATTCCTGCCATGCAAGTGTAAACGTAGAAAAACTATCTGTAACAAATTCTGCCTTTTTCACCTTGCCGTTGTCTGTTGTTTCCACAGATGCTTTTGATCCATCATCCGCAACCATGTCGACAACCTTCTTTACCTGGCCCTTCTCATTTTCTTCCAGATGCATCACCGTTACGCCCAGGTCTTTCTCTGTTACTTCCACCTCTTTTGGAATTACATCTTTCTTGTATTCCATCGTGACTTTCACATTGCCGTCTGGCTCGACTTCTTTTCCATCTTCATCAACAAAACTGATATCATAAGCCAGGAATCCTGCAATGCTGTAATTTTCGTTCTTCGCCTTGTCCTTCAGTTTATCTTCTACTTCTTTATACTGATCTTTGGTTTTCTTATCATCAGGAAGGACGGGAATGACCTTAAGTTTTGAATCCGCAGGTATGATGCCTTCTTTATTCGCGCTAACCGTTACCGATACATTCGCATCCTCATACTGTAATGTTCTTGATTCCTCTATGGAAGCCGCCGTACCTGATATATCCGATTTGCCTTCTGTCTCTTCTTCCTTAGTCTCTCCTTCTGTAGAAGCGCCGCCATTCATCGTTCCATCCTCCGGCTTTGGCTCTTTAAGATAGCATCCATAGATTGTGGAACGTCTGCCTTCCATCTGGATCTTATCTGCCGAGCCATCATCTCTCAAAGCGATCTCGGCCAGATCATAATCGTCGATGTGCTCTGTGCTCTGTCCGGCGTTCTGCAATTCTGCGATCTTATCTGCCTTCTGTGTAATCTCTATGATTTCTGCCTGTTGATTTCCTGCGATAGAATTCGCTTCATTATAATAGAAGGTTCTTGCTTTCTTTACATCTGCAATCTGGTAATCTTTTGGCTCAAATGTGATCTTGACTTCACGACCCGGCTCTGTTGGTACGCCATTTATTTTGAAGATAATATGATAGAAGAAATATTTTCCCAGCATCTGCCCCTCGTCTATGGTCGTTTCCATCAATGCCTTTACTTCTTCAGAAATATTGGGTTCCACCGCTGCAACTTCCATTGAAACTTCGGAGGTGTCTGCTTCGAATGTCCCATCTTGAACATTCGCAGTTACGGTGCAGATAACTTTGCCGTTCTCATCTTTCACTTCCTGCTTCAGTTCCAGTGCATCCTGATATACTGCTGTTCCATTATCTATGTTTTCTGTCGATGCAGCTGGCTGGCTTTCGCCTGCCTGTGTATCCGGCTCTATCTCCTGTACGGTCGCCCCGTTCATATCGCCGTTGCTCTCTGAATTGCTGTTGTCCGCGGCTTCTGGCTCTTCGCTTCCTTGCTGTTCCATTGCGGGTCCTGCTGCCGCCCCTTCCGTCGTATTTCCTTCGTCTATCTGACTCGCAGCAATTGGGCTACGTCCGTTAAACGCCACTCCTATAAGCAATACCACTACCACGAAAAACGCGAGCCATCTTTTTAACATTTTCATAACGCGTATTCCTCCAATTCCATCATAATTGCACGTTTTCTCAACTCTTTACAAATGTCTCGTTACCCGACTCGTCGTCTTTATCATTCAACGCTTCGTCTATCAGCTTAATCAGTTCCAGTGCTGACCGGAACGCAACCGTCTTGTCCTCATCGACCCAGGTAATTAGTCCCTGCCAGCTACTATGCTGCCTATGCTGTACGCGGATAATAAAAGTGCCGGCATCTCCGTGATTCTCTAATATGTCCTCTTCTCGCATAACCTTTATCATCCTTTCTTCTCGTTCTGTCTTTTTTCCCGATATACGGAATGTCTTTTCATCTGTCCCAGGAAACGGGAATCCCAATCTGTCAAAGAAGCCTTCCAAATAGACGATCATCTCTTCCATGCCTGAGATGTGTATTGCCTCTTTGCTGTATGCATGATAAATCCGGCCAATCGTCTCTCCATTCAGCCGCTTATCCACGCAGAGAATAACTCCGTTCGGAGAACCGATGTAGTATGTTCTTTTCCCCACCGTTGTTTCTTCTTTCTATTATTTATTAAGGTGTTCCCAACCAGGCATTTCGTAAAATTTATCTCCGGCCGCTATGCGCTTTTACCTTTCGTCTATCTTAGCAGACGCACAGACAAAAGAACCGACAAAATTACATGTGAAAAAAGGATTTTTGTATAATATTCATTGACTTTAATATAGCAAGCTGATAAATGGTTTCGGAATGCTCGATCTATCCCCGCTCATTAGAGGAGAAGTTCTTCCGGTGATGGCTGGTTCCGGAAGAACCTCAGACGAGTTGCTAAAACCCCAGGTACAGGCCGGGATCGATTGCCACCCCATCTTCTTCCACCTGGAAGTGTAGATGGTTGCCTGTAGAATTGCCTGTCGTGCCGGACAGCCCTATCTGCTGCCCTTTCTCTACTTTCTGTCCTTCTTCAACATATATTTTGTCATGGTGCATGTACTTGGTGACCAGCCCATCTCCATGGTCAATTTCAACCATAATCCCGGCCGTCCCCATCTCTCCGGCTAATGTTACTGTTCCTGACGCTGCTGCATAGGTTGGGATGTTATAGGTACCTGTTCCCATATCAATGCCTTTATGATATGTGCTTGCGCCTGCCTTTGGCATGCTTCTTGGTCCGAAGCCGCTAGTCAAGGTCGAGCCGGGACACGGATTTACAAACGTCCCCAAAAGCCCGTCAAACTCATCCAGCGTCATGCGGTCGAGCCTGTATAGATCATATCTCTCCATCTGCCCGATCAGGCTCTGACTATACTGAATATCGGTTGCCCAACGGCTGCCCACCTTTATGGCAAATGTATTGGCATCTTCGACACCAAAAGTCAGATCCTTATATACCTCTTTTAATAGTTCCGTTCTGTCTTCTATACATTCCGTGTAAGTGTTATACACACGGAAACCGGAAGTAATCATATAAGCGGATCCGTCACTGGCCTGCTCGCAGGTACGCATGCCTACGCTGCCCGCAGGTCCTGTTCCTTTGATTCCAAACAGATTATTATACTGGTATGCCAGATAGGATAAGCCTTTCCCTTCTTCCCCTCCCGGTCCGTACTTGCCGAATCCGGATTCCTGAATAATCTGGGCAATCGTCACAGATGCGGGATAACCTGTCTCATCCTGGCACTTTAATGCTCCGATTATCATCTCCTGGGTAATGAAGGATGGGAGATTATCTAGCGGAATCTCCACGTTATACTTTATCTTCTCCCGGTCGTCCGAGAACTTCGCGGAAGGCCTGTAGTTTGCTATGCCCTTTCCTCCCCCGTTTATCCTTGGCTGTACTTTTATATTTCCACTTCCAGAAGGGGCTTGCCCGGGCACTTCTGTTCCTGCCCCGCCCCCTGGCTCTACTCCTGCATCCGGCTTTTCTGGTCTCGTATCCTGGCCAGGTATCTCCCCCGTCCCGGCGCCGCTTCCTTCATTTTCTTCCGTCCCGGAGTCGTTTCCTTCATTTCCTTCCGTCCCGGTGCCGCTCCCTTCATTTCCTTCCACCCCGGAGCCGCTCCCTTCATTTCCTTCCACCCCGGAGTCGCTTCCTTCATTTCCTTCCGTCTGCCCGCTTGTCGTCTTCCCTGCCGTGCTTCCTTCATCAGGCCACACTGGCATATCTTGCGATTCATCCAGCACGCCCGAGTCTCCTTGGCTTATGCCTTCTGGCTCTTCTTGTGCTGCCTGCGCCACATTCGCAGCATAATTGCCGGGAATCTGGGTTCCAATCAGGCAGACGGTAAGGCCTAGAATGGCTGACACCTTCTGTAATTTCATATATTCTTCATCTCCTCGCCGCTTTGTCTTTCAGCATTATCCCATATAAATCTTGATTCTAATGCCATCATAGCAAAGCGTTAATCAAAGGAAGAATCAAAAATCAACCGTTTTAAAGGAGATTTTGACTTTTTTTATTGATTTCACTTTTCAGGCAGAAAAAAAGCCCCGGCTTCTCGTAATAACGAGGAGCGGAGCATTAAGAATGCGCCTTGCACATATATTATTCAATTTCACAAGTCACGCTGCTTACATAGTATTGAACCCCAGTACGCTGCCTCCCAATCAGAAAATTATTATTGATCCGCTTCTGAACCACGGCACAGTTCTCAAGCGTCGTATTAACCAGCAGCACCAAGTACTGGCCTTTTCCATACCGGTTGACCGCGTCTCCGTGGCGGATAGATGTGCAGATCGCATCACCCAGACGGCGGGATAACTCTTCCAACTGTTCTCCGTCCTTCATTGGGTTTCCTTTGCTGTCAATAATCGTGCATAGCATCAGGTAGATGGACTGGCCTCCCCGATCCATCATCCGGGTCACCATGCGGTATATTCCCTGGAATATAGGATAGGAACACAGATATCCACCGTATATATCCGCTCTGGATTCGGCAAGTTCTGTCTGTATCTTGTCAAGCATTCCATAGGGATGCAGCATCTGTTCTCCTAATTGATCCAGCGAATCCATTAACTTCTGCGATGGGCGGATGCCTCTTTCTTTAAAGTAACGGTCAACGGTCTCTGCATATAAACTGCCTGCTTCCTCATATCTGCCCATTCCGATCAGCGCCTCCATAGTAAGACTCTCCCAGTCGGAAAACGGCACAATACCGGACGCATATGTACCTAACTGCTCTAGTTGCAGGTAGTCCTGCCTGTTCCGGAGTATCTCTGCTGCCTCCTCCACGCATTGGCAGAACTGCTTTCTGTATCTCCTTGCTTCTGCGGCAGCCCACATGACACCGGCGTACATAGATAGGAATTCCCCTGTGTAACAATGGCATGCCTCAAGTAGAATTTGAAGTTTGGCATTTATGTCCTTTTCTTGCTGCGCTTCCTTGTACAGGCGGTCGAACTCTGCAGCATCTTCAACAACCAGTATATTATCGGTCCAATAGAACACGCCCTTTTCCATCCGAATATAATTTGCTGTTGGAAGACCGGCTTTTCTCAGTTTATTCTTAGCATTATAGATAACACTCTGCATTGTGTGATGGACATTCTTGATATCTCGGTCTCCAAACAACATCTCTTCCAAACTTTCCCTGCTGACTCCATTTTTCCGGTTATGCAATAGAATCTGCATCATATACGTAAATTGCGTCTCGCTTACCTTATTTCCCAATACAGATTCCCCAGCATAAATCATGGAAAAACTGCCAAACATCTTTACGTATAATACATTGTCTTTACTTTTTTTCTGTTCCATTGGCACATCCCTTTTCAACTATTTTCCAATTGAGGCATCATTTTAGTATACTTTCCTAATGAATAGTATCATTATAACTAATTTACGGGAACGTTGCAATAAGTTGCGTACACCTATATCCATATAGTCAATGATTATCTATCAAATGACGAAATTATTACTTTTTTTGTTTACCATTCCTGTCATTTGGTGCATATTCCTGATGCAGAGTCAAAAAAGAGACGGCCTTTTGTCCATAGACCGTCTCTTTCATCAATGTGCTTCTTATTTGCCCTGCATTTTCTTTATAACCTTCAGCCGCGTGAATTCTTCCCTTTCCTTTTCTTCCAGCGCGTTATTGATCGTATATACCAGATTGCTGTACATAGGAATAGTAATATTTTTAAGCGCATTGGCACGCTTCTGGGTCTTCTTGATATTCGTCGCCAGCCGGTATGCCGCGTTCTCGACCATCGACAGCTTGATGGTCAGATCCTTTACCTCCCGGAACGCCTCACGGACAATATCAATAGACTCATGCGTCGTACTGAATGCATAGGTCAGGTCATTCTGCTTCGCGTCATACTTCACATATGGTATCTCCGTCCCCATGATGCTGCGGGTCTGGATCCGGATTGAATCCTCGATGGGGACGGTAAATGCCAGTTCCTGAACCTTGCTGATTCCATGCTCTATATTGGCTCTCTGCAGGCATGCATAGGCCTTAGTAAAGGTAGTATCGATCTGTTCCTGTATATCTTTGGCCTCATCTATCAGGCTCATCAACTCTTTCAGCAGAATGTTGCGCTTCTTATCCATCAGGTCATATCCCTGGTGGGCAAGGGCAAGCGAATTCTTCGCAAGCATTAAGTTTCCTTTGGTTGGAAATTCCCGGGGATCCATATACCGACTTCCTTTCTGTCAAAATATCGCTTTATCCTTAAGCCTCCTGCGCCTCTTTTGGATAATATTTGTCTATCAGTTTTGTATCGATACGATCCAGTTCCTCTTTTGGTAGTAGCCCTAAAAGCTCCCACCCAAGATCTAGGGTATCCTGAATTGTACGGTTCTCGGTAGGGCCCTGGCCGATATAGCGGTGCTCGAACTCCTCTCCAAACTTCAGATACTGCTTATCAATAGGCGACAGTTCATCCTCACCGATAACAGAAGCCAGATTCCTGGCCTCGCCTACTTTTGCATAAGCAGAGAAGAGCTGGTTTGCCAGATCCTGATGATCTTCCCTCGTGTAGCCTTCGCCGATCCCATCCTTCATCAGACGTGAAAGGGACGGAAGGATGCTGATGGGCGGATAGATGGCCTGGCCATGCAGGTTCCGGTCCAGAACCACCTGTCCTTCCGTAATGTACCCGGTAAGATCAGGAATCGGATGGGTAATGTCGTCATTTGGCATGGTCAGGATCGGAAGCTGGGTCACCGAGCCGTTCGCCCCTTCTACAATTCCCGCACGCTCATATATGGTGGCCAGCTCGCTGTACAGATAACCCGGATATCCCTTTCTTGACGGAATCTCTCCCTTCGAGGAAGACACCTCCCTCATCGCCTCCGCAAATGAAGTCATATCCGTCAGGATGACCAGGATGTGCATATTACACTCGAAAGCCAGATACTCGGCAACCGTCAGCGCCACCTTCGGCGTGATCAGCCGCTCTACTACCGGATCATTGGCCAGGTTAAGGAACATGCAGACGTGGTCCGACACGCCGCTTTCCTCGAAAGTCTTCTGGAAGAACTCGGCGACATCATGTTTTACGCCCATCGCTCCGAATACCACCGCGAACTCTCCTTCTGCATTATCTCCCAGCGATGCCTGCTTTACTATCTGCGCGGCAAGCTGGTCATGAGGAAGGCCATTTCCAGAGAATATTGGCAGTTTCTGACCACGGATCAATGTCGTCAGCCCATCAATCGCAGATATACCCGTACGGATATAGTTCCTCGGATATTCCCGGCGAACCGGATTCAGGGGCAGCCCGTTTACATCCCGCCTGTCCGTCGAGGTAATCGGCCCCAGCCCGTCAATCGGCTCCCCGATTCCGTTAAACGTACGCCCCAGCATATCCGGCGATACCGCAACTTCCATCGGATGGCCGGTCAGTTTCGTATGGGTATTGGTAAGAGACATATTCTCCGTCCCTTCAAATACCTGTATAATAGCCTTGTCTTCGTCCAGTTCTACGATACGGCCCATCTTTCTCGTGCTGCCTTCTACCACAAACTCTACAATCTCGTCGAAAAAGGCATCCTGTATTCCTTCCAAGACAACGAGAGGGCCGTTAATATTGCTTAATCCAAGATATTCTATTGCCATGTCCGCTCCCTCCCTTATGCATTCTTCTCAATCACGCGATGGTAGAAATCATCAATATCCTTTTTATATAGATCCAGCAGCTGCAGATTGTCATTCGGTACATCGTACTTGATAGCAATCACTTTTTCATATATGCCTTCCGCCTTCAATACCGACATTGGCATTCCCATAGCCACCAACTGTCTGGACTTCTTATACAGATACAGGATTACATCCATCATCTTGAACTGCTTCTCCATGGACACGCAAGTATCGTCCTTGTGAAACGCATTCTGCTGCAGGAATCCCAATCGGATGACCTTGGCAATCTCAAGTACCAGCTTCTGGTCATCCGGAAGAACGTCCCCTCCGATCAGCTTTACAATCTCCATCAGGCTGCTCTCCTGATTTAGAAGAGCCATCAGGCGATTCCTGTAATCTACGAACTTCGGCGATACATAATCTGAGTACCAGCCGCTTAAGTCATTCAGATACTCGCTGTAACTGGACAGCCAGTGGATTGCCGGAAAATGCCTGGAGTAAGCCAAAGTTTTATCCAGCCCCCAGAAGCACCTGACAAATCGCTTCGTATTCTGCGTAACCGGCTCGGAGAAGTCTCCGCCTTGCGGGGATACCGCGCCGATAATAGATACGGATCCGGTCGACCCATTCAGCGTCTGCATCATTCCTGCCCGCTCATAGAACGCAGAAAGACGGGATGCCAGGTATGCCGGGAATCCTTCTTCTGCCGGCATCTCTTCCAGACGTCCGGACAGTTCTCGCAGAGCCTCCGCCCACCTGGAGGTAGAGTCCGCCATGATCGCCACGTCATATCCCATATCCCGGTAGTATTCCGCCAGCGTAAGCCCTGTATATATAGACGCCTCGCGGGCCGCCACCGGCATGTTGGACGTATTGGCGATCAGCGTCGTCCGGTCCATCAGCTGGTTGCCTGTTCTGGGATCCACCAGCTGGGAGAATTCTTCCAGAACCTGTGTCATCTCGTTGCCACGCTCGCCACATCCGATGTACACGATAATATCTGCGTCAGACCACTTTGCGATCTGATGCTGGGTCATCGTCTTTCCCGTTCCGAATCCCCCGGGGATTGCAGCTGTACCTCCTTTGGCGATCGGGAACATGGTATCCAGTATTCGCTGGCCGGTAATCAATGGCACGCTGGCCGGATATCTGTGATGTACCGGCCTGGGAACGCGGATTGGCCACTTCTGCATCATGGTCAATTCCTTCCTGCTGCCATCCAATAGTTCCATCGTCACGATCACGTCATTAATTGTATACTGGCCATCCGAGACAACCGAGATTACCGTACCTTCCATGTCCGGCGGCACCATACATTTATGCAGGATCGCATGCGTCTCCTGAACCTCCGCGATTACTGTACCTCCATGTAGAACCTCGCCTGGCTTCACGGTAATGTGGGTATCCCATAATTTCTGCGTATCCAGGGAATCTACGCTGACGCCTCGGGTAATGAACGCTCCGCCAGAATCGGCAATCTTCTCCAAAGGCCGCTCAATACCGTCAAATATATTGTTCAAGATACCGGGAGCAAGCGTAACTGATACTGCGGCACCCGTTGCCTCCACTTCTTCCCCTGGCGTAAGGCCGGAAGTTTCCTCATATACCTGGATTGTTGTCAGATCCTTATCCAGGGAAATGACTTCGCCTACCAGTTTTTCCTTTCCCACATATACCATCTCTGACATCTTGAATCCAGTCTTGCCTTTCAGATAGATAACGGGGCCATTGATGCCGTAGATCTTTCCAGTCTTTACACTATTCAACTCCCGCACCTCCCTTAAATACGAATTTATGGTACTCATTGTCTATCGCGCCCTTGAATGCGCGGTCGATCAGAATATTGCGCTCATGAATGACTGCGCGCACCCCTCCGATAAAATCCTCTTTGCTTATGGTCAGCGTCATGCCGGTATGTTCCTCCAGATACTCCTTTTTATCGGCATCCGTAGGATTGATATATATAGTCATAGCTTCCCCGCCCGCGAATCTTGCAGCCTTCTCAATGTACGCAACCAGAAGATGCTTATAATCTTCCGTCTTCATATACTCCTGCACCTTTTCGTCAACTTCCAGGAACAGTTCTTTTTTCAATTCTTTCTGAGTCTTGCTCAATTCCCTCTTAAGTTCCAACTGAGCCTTGGACATCGCCATATTCAGCTGCTGACTGGCATTAATGCCTTCTGCTTTTATCCGGGTCTCCGACTGGCGGAGTGCTTCCGCCCTATGCTGCTCGAACACGCCCTCTAAGGCATCTTCATGCTGCTTCATAATGGCATTGCCTTCGGCTCTTGCCTCTTGCATGGCGGCATCCTTAAGATGTTCGATCTTCTGTTCTAACGTCAAGTGTGTCACCTTCTTTTATTGGAATAGGTTTCCCTTTATAATCATTACAGTTTCAGGCCAATTGCCTCATTTACATATGAAGTGATAAAATCTTTCTTACGTCCGGTTCCGTGCCTGTCAGGAATCTCAATCAGAAGCGGCATGGTACGTTCCAGCTTAATCTCGTCAAGCAGATCGGGAAACTCTCTTCCGAACTTCTCGGTAAGCAGGATAATTCCCACCGTCTTGTCGTTCATGGCATTTTCAATGGCTCCCCGCAGTTCGTTGCGCTCATGCACTACGACGCCGTCCACTCCAGCCAGCCGCATTCCTGTCAGGGTATCGATATTATCACTGATCAGATACATCTTCATATTACAGTTTACCCAGGATCATGAAGGAGATGATCAGTCCGTACAGACATACACCTTCTGCAAGACCTACAAAAATCAGCGACTTACCGAGCGCGCTTGAATCTTCGCTGATAGCGCCAAGAGCCGCGCTGGCGGCGCTGGCAACGGCTATACCGCCGCCTACGCAGGACAAACCGGTGGACAGCGCAGCAGCAAGGTAGCCGAATCCTGTAGCATTAGAAGCAGCAGCCTGGGCCGTATCCGCGGCTTTTACCGGATCGCCGGCGAACATCATGATGGCCGCTATAGCGAAGGCCCCGAAGTAAAAGAATGCGTTCGCCCCGATGGCGCGTTTATACCGCTTCTTTGTCTTCTCCCCAATGAGAAAATAGCCAAATGGAATGATGATGCCAAGCACCAGTGTTGCAATAAGTAAGAGTTTTACCGTTAATGTCATGATTGATATCCTCCTTGTAATTGGATTATTATTTTTCTTTTTTATGATTATTGAATGGCTTGAATTCCCGTCCGCTTCCTTTATAGAACCGGCTGAACATCTCATAGTATTCCAGGCGCAGCACCTGTATGCCCACGATCAGGCCTTCCAGTCCGCATACGACAATATTGCCTATGATGACTCCGATCCAGTTCGGGCTTCCATCCTGCGCCCCGGACAGCATCAGCACGACTTCCATGATCGCGGCATGACTGACTGCGAATGCCCCGATACGCACATAGGAAAGGGTGTTGGAAAAGTAGCTGAGCATCGTCTCAAACAATTCGAAGAATCCCTGTACCAGGAACATCCCCTTGCCCTCTTCCAGCTTCTTATGGTTACGCGTCACCAGATTGGTAAGCGGCTCTTTAAATAGAAACAGTAGGATAGGGATTCCAAGGAATACCACCATCATGATATTGCCCGGCACCTTATGTCCAGTCATATAAAGGGCTACCGTCAGTACCAGAAATCCATAGAATACAAGTCCAGCGATCCCATTATTCGAAAACCAAATATTTTCCGTATCATGCGCCCGTATGGCATTGATGACATGGAACAGCATTACCAGAATATTCAGCGCCATGCCAAAGGCGATCGCCACGATGAATACGGTGTTCAGCTGGCCGATGAACGGCAGATTCGTCATTGCATCCACAGGCCTTAGCCATATGGCTGGCAGAACATCCTCAAATCCAAATACGCTTCCAAACATGAACCCAAAAAACGCAGAAAAGATTCCGGCTATGGAAATGATTCCTGCAAGATTCGCTTTTTTCATCAGGTAGACGAGTCCTCCTATAACGAACAGGCACAATCCCTGGCCAACATCTCCGAACATAGCCCCGAAGATAAAGGTATACGTCAGGGCTACAAAGACCGTAGGATCCATCTCGTCATGGGCCGGAAGTCCATACATCCGTATAAACATCTCAAAGGGCTTGAAGAACTTAGGGTTCTTAAGCTTTGTCGGCGGATCTCCAAAGAACTTCTCCCGATCCTCTTCCACTACCACGAACACTTTGTCATCATTTTCAGACTCCTTCAAGAACGCGGCTACATCTGCTTCTCCCATCCAGCCGCAGAGGATATAATAGTCCTCCTTATTGTCTCCTTCTTCCAGCCTCGCTGCCATCTTCCTGACATCAAAGTTATTGGAGAGTTCCTCCAGCCGCTTCTGTGCCCCTAACAGTTTGGAGGCATGGCTTCTCATCAGTTCCTCGATCTCCTTGTCCACTGCATCGATCTTCTCATTCGTGCTGTCGATATCCTGCTGCAGGCTTTCGCAAGCCAGCGAGGGTGTCCCGATATATTCACCGGAAATGGATATCCGCTCAAAGTGAAGGGAATTGAACACAGAATCTACTCTGCTTGCCTCCGTATTCGACACAAAATAGCATCCATAGACGAAATTCTCGTTTCGGATTCCCTCCAGGAATACGGCATTGAGATCCTCAAACAAATATTTCTCCAGCTTCCTATAATAATCAACGCCGATCCGTCCGAACCGTATCTTCATATACCGGTACCTGAGCGCCTTATGAAGATCCAGTTCCAGCGGCCTGAACGGCTCCATTACGTTTAACTTATCCTTCAGTTCATCCCTGCTCTTCTTAAGCAGTTCTTTCTTCTCCTGCAGTTCCAGATATTCATGGTTGATCTCCCGGATCATGGCAATCATCTCATCCTGGGTCATCATGGAATCCGCCACTGCATCGCTTGGGGGCAGAAGGGCGGCAAACTGTTCCGCCTTGGCCAAGGACTCCTTGTAAGGATTGACTTCCACAAAAGGCAGCAGATTATCTGTCGTCTTAAGTTCTGTGACCGCGTTTTCGAGCTGCATCTCGTATTTGGACAGGTATACGTCGCAGACGCGGTCAATATCCGTCCTGGGTCCGCTGATGCTCAAAAACTTCATCTTTACAATCATTGAATTACACCTCCTAAGTATCCTAACGTTTCTCTTGAAGATAAGCCGTAACGGATACATTCAAGGGCTGTTGTTAGTTTATATATCTCTTCTTCCTTTAAAAATAAGTAGGTATTTATCGTAGCAATAGAATACGGATCGCGCCTGCGGTCAGTAATATACAGATGCATAAGGCATTCCTTATACATCTGCTCCAGAGTCTTGCCTTCCATATGCTGATACTTTTTTGCATAATACGTCTCTTCCAGCTGATGCTCGAATTCCTCCAGCGTCGGGGCCTCTACAAGTCCCTTAAACTCCGCAACGCTTAAGCGGTACTGGATCGGTATAGTCAGGGAATAGATATCCGGAGGCAGCATATGATAATACTTTTTCGCCCGGTAGATCCACTGGACATTCAGCAGGTCGATCTTCGTGCCGTAATCCCTTGTTAAAAGTTCCTTTTCCTTGTTCTTCAGAATCTTTTTCTGCTTTCTCCACATGGTGGAAAAATAGTATAAGTCCAGAGCCAGATTATAGTCGAATAAAGTGGCCGCATTAGAATCTCTCAGTTTCTTAAGCGGCGCATAGTATTCCGTATCCTTCAGGCTATCCACCAGTTCGTCTATGTTCTTGGCCGCGATCATCTTGTCGATGGAAAGTTTTGAATACTTGTCAAAGAATTCCTTTTTATAATCCAGATCAAACGGCTTATCATAATGGTTAAATACAATCCGCAGGCAATAGTTAATCAAGTCAATCTCATACCGTTTCCAGTACACCTTTAAGAACTTCTTCTGCTCCATCCCTGCAAAGCGGAATATCCTTGTATAGTCATCATACAAGGACTGGTACAGCACCTTCTCCACATGCCTTCTATGATACAGGGAGATGTCCATCTGATTCATATACTCCGCATAGGCAGGCTTTTCTTTCAGATAGTCGATTGCCTCCGGCACGCTTCTTAAATTGGCAATGTTCTCAAAATCCTTATCGGTAAGGAGCTTCGCCTGCATAGCCCGGATCTTTGCAACGATCCCGCTATATGACATTACGTTCCCCATGATCTACACCTCTATAATATGCTTTAAAATCTCCTGGGCATATGCGCTATGATTCTCTTCATATTCCTTCCTCAGATTGTCAATTGTGGAGCGGTTCTTCTCCCGCTGCTCCTCTAGAATCTGATCCATCTTCGCTTCCGCCTCTGCCCGGATCTCATCCAGCCTCTTCTGCGTCTGAGCCTCCAGATCCTTGTCGAACTGGTCTCTCTTTGCCTGAATTTTCTTCTCGATCCCATACTTCTGGGCTTCTGCATGTTCTACGATTGCTTCCGCCGTATTCTCGATATCAGACAGTTTCTCAATAATAGAGTCCATATGCCCCTCCGTTCCTGCTTATTTGCATATATCTATACTTATTCTATAATAATACTCCTATTTATTTAAATTACCATAGTCAATTTTAACAAAAATCTTCTTTATTACAAACCCTAAACCAGCTCTTTCCCACATTGACTTTTTCCCCTCAAGAAGATACACTAGGAAATATGCATAAATGCTTGAAAACAGGAGGTATACACATGCGCCTTAGAAATATTCCCCGCGCGCAGAGCGTTCTTAGCCAATGCGCGGAAGTCATAAAGAACGAGACAGAGCACAAAGGATCCTGGCAGGAAATATTTGGAAACAGCCATCCGATCCACATTGAGATTGGCATGGGAAAGGGAAAGTTTCTCTTGAGCCTTGCTTCGCTCCATCCGGAGATCAACTACATTGGAATCGAGCGATATTCAAGCGTTCTTCTGCGGGCGGTGGAAAAGTTTCAGGATGTTGCTTTCGGCACCGAGGTTTCTCGCAATATCCGCTTTCTTTGTATGGATGCCCAGGATATCGCGGATGTATTCGCCCCCGGCGAAGTTTCCCGCATCTATCTGAATTTTTCCGATCCATGGCCTAAGGCAAGGCACGCAAGAAGGCGCCTCACTTCCAAAGAATTCTTCGAAAGATACGACCAGGTACTAGCCGAAGATGGCTCCGTCGAGTTTAAGACGGATAACCGTCTGCTATTCGATTTCTCCGTTGAGCAGCTGGGCGAATCATCCACCTTCGAACTTGCCAGCTGTACCTATGACCTTCACCATGACGAATTCATGAGCCAAGGTAATATTATGACGGAGTATGAGGAGAAATTCTCATCTCTGGGCAATCCCATCTGCAAGTTGATCGCAAAAAGGAAATCCCCGGCATAGGGCTGCATATATTAATAAGGAAGAACTTGTGTCTGGAAGTAAGCATATGGGACGTAGAAACAAAAAGGGCATGAAGCACAAAATATGTGAATTCACTTACCGCAGAAGAGGGCTGAACCAAAAATTGTCCTGTCTGAAAAAGTCTATGGATGAGGTGTATCACACATTGAATCCCAAGTGCTGATTACAGATCCTATAAGAAAGGCTGATACTATGCTACATTTAACAGCAGGAAATTTTGATGCAGAGACTAAGCACAGCCCGCTTCCGGTAGTCGTCATGTTCTATGCCGTCTGGTGCGGCAAATGCGCTATGATGAAGCCAATCGTTGAGGAAATCGAACCCAGGTACCGTAATAAAGTACGGTTCTGCGAGGTGGAAATCGATGAATCCCCCCTTCTTGCCGCCAAATACGATGCGGATATTGTTCCCACATTCGTATTTTTCCAGAATGGCAGGCTGCTTGGCATCATGCAGGGGATTATCGACGAAGTCCAGTTCGAGCAGAGACTACAGAAAATCTTTAGAAATAGTTAAGGCATATTTTCTTTGCAAATATAGCCGGATATGTTATATTAGGGGAGATAAATGAAAGAACCGCAGGCTGCGCGCCTTATATCCGGGCCGCAGCCCTTGCGAGAATAATGAAAAGGGGGCATGGTGAATTACACCAGGCATTATGAGAAAGATGAAAAGAATCATACCCGTCATGATGGCAGCAGTCCTTACCTGTGCCAGCATGCCGATGGTAGCAAAAGCAGACAACTCCAAGGTCGTAACCCTTGGGGCCAACCTTTCGGACGAACAGAAGAAGTCCATGTATGAATATTTCGGGACCTCCTCGGACAAGGTTGAGACCATAGAAGTTACCAACGCTGATGAAAGAAAATATATGGAAGGGATCGCGTCCGAAGAGCAGATCGGAACCCGTACATACAGCTGCTCTTATGTGGAGCCGACTGGCAGCGGCGGTGTTCAAGTAAAGGTGGCTAACCTTACCTTTGTGACAAGTTCCATGATCGCCAGCACATTGCTGACATCCGGCGTGGAAAACTGTAATGTAGTTGCAGCATCTCCCATCGAAGTATCCGGTACGGGAGCATTGACCGGAATTATGATGGCTTACGAAAGCGCCAGCGGAGAGAAGTTAAGTGAAGATCAGAAGGCGGCCGCAACCGAAGAGCTGGTTACTACCGGTGAACTTGCAAACGAGGTCGGGCAGCAGGAAGCCACAAATCTTATGAACGAAGTAAAACAAGACGTTATAGAAGACGGCTTGACAGATCCTGACGATATTAAGGATGCAGTGGAAGATGCCGCGAAGGACATCAACATCACCCTTACAGACGAACAGATGGCAAAGATTGTATCTCTGATGGAGAATATCTCCCAGTATGATTATGATGTAAAGGCCTTAAAAAAGACCCTGGAGAATCTGGAAGGCAAGGACGAAGGCTTCTTTGCGGGACTCTGGAGTTCCATCAAAGGCTTCTTCACCGGTGATTCCGGCGATGGCGGCATCATTAATGATACCAAGGATGACATTCTCGGCGCAGATGCCGTAATAGACAGCACGCTGGATGCCATCAATTCGCAGACAGAAGAAAAGGAAAACTTCTGGGACAAAATCGTAGGATTCTTCAAAGACCTGTTCGGCGGAAGCGATGATGAGGCCGATGACGCAAAAGACGAAAGCACAAACGATGACGCAGATGTAAGCGATACAAAAGACAGCGCAGATGACGCCACAGATTCTACCGATGGAACATCCATTGACGAACAGACAGACGATACGGATGACGGAACCGGCCTGGACGACACGGATGATTCTGGCGATGCCTCTGATGGAAGTTCGGATACAGGCGCCGCCGATACTTCCGGAACCCCAGATGACGGCAGCACCGCACAATAGCATAGTATGAATGAAGGGGCTATCGGGAAATAGATAGTTCCAAATAGGGGCAGATGTGACTCATACCAGGTCACATCTGCCCCTGAAATTTTTCCATAAAAGAGAAAAAGATGGCTAACGACAACCATCTCTTCTCCGTTACATGTTATAATGTAACTATGCTAAACAATAAGTATTATAACGAATTTTTTGAATTAGGGCAACAGAAAATTAACTTCAGTTTCTTCGAATTGTGTTTACCTGACGACGATCCAGTCTATACCCTGAAAAAAGTGATGGAGGAATTAGATTTTTCTGGCTTGTTGGCCAATTGTTCAGATAAGGGAAGAACCGGGTATAACCCAATTATGATGTATGCCGTAGTTACTTACGCAAACATGCGTGGGATTAGAGCTGTTGACCGTATTGTGGAATTATGCGAAAGAGACCTTGCATTTATCTGGCTTACCAAAGGTCAGAAACCAAAAAGGGATGCTTTTTATGAGTTCAAGAATAAAAGACTGACTGCAGATGTATTGGATGAGTTGAATTACCAGTTTCTCCGCCGCCTGCAAAAAGAAGGACTGATCACATTGAAATCCCTTTTTATTGATGGAACAAAAATAGAGGCCAATGCAAACCGCTATACATTTGTGTGGAGAGGGACGATCAATTATCATCTCGCAGGCTTACTCGATATGATTGATTCACTGTATCAGAAGTATAATGCATGGATAGATGAAAATGAGTATGGCATAAAATATGACATTCCCCATGCACATATGTTTGTGATCGAAGGAATGGATAAGGTAAGAGATGTCATTGAAAAGAACCGGAAGCGAAAACTGACAAAACATAAAAAGTTGTCCAATAATACGATCATCGAGATTGACAACTGTTCCCCATTGGAGATTTTGAAACTTCAGAAAAATCTGACTCAGATCGCAGAGAAGGAACAGATTGCGTTTGTTTACGGAAAAGGGAAGAGGAAATCGGAGCTCCAGCAGCTTTATGAGGAATTAGAAACCTGCGGCGAACGCCTTATGGGATACAAAGAATGTTTTGAGATCATGGGAAAGGACAGGAACAGCTATTCCAAAACAGATTTAGAAGCCACCTTTATGAGAATGAAAGAAGATCACATGCTGAACGGACAGTTAAAAGCCGCATATAATGTTCAGATCGCAGTAGAGAATTATTTCATTGTCCATGCTTATGTAAGCAATGACCGGACAGACTATAACACACTGATTCCGGTTTTAGAAAAGCATAAAAATGCATTTGGGGAGATTTTGGAAGAAGTAACCGCAGATAGCGGTTATTGTAGCGAGAAAAATCTTCTGTATTTAAAGAAAAATAAGATATCCAGTTACATCAAGCTGCAGGATCATGAAAAACGGAAAACACGCGCTTACAGAGAAGATATTGGAAAATATTACAACATGAAAACACAGATATTTGAGGATGAACGGTATTATGTTTGTCATGACGGAAGAGGATTGCATCATATCCGCACAGAGACCAAAAAACAGCCGGGTTATACCCAGACTTTTGAGGTATACGGATGTGCAGACTGTAGTGGTTGTGAACACAAAGCGAAATGCTTATATAAATATAACGCAGAAAAAGATGCTGAGAAAAACAAAGTTATGAAGATCAATGAACAATGGGAAACATTGAAAGAGGAATCCCATGCAAACATCCAAAGTGAGAAAGGGATTCTAAATCGTCAGATCCGTTCCATCCAGACAGAAGGACATTTTGGAGATATCAAGGAAAATGATAGTTTCCGAAGATTCAACTACCGAACGTCAGAGAAGGTGTATAAAGAATTCATGCTGTATGCCATTGGTCGGAACATGAATAAATATCATCGTTTTCTTCATGAAGAGATTAAAAAATTCGAAGGAAAAACCGAGGAAAAGACGGCTTAAAAAATGTGCATGTTCAAAAATGCAGTTATGGGTGTTTTGCGCCCTAAAATATATACAGAAAAAGAACAATAAGAATCTCCCAAAGAATATCAAGTATGAAAAACACTGATTTTTATGGGAGATTCTTATTTTAGGATTTAGAGTTTAAAAATCGGTATTAACCGACATCCCCTTTTCTTATTCAAACATCCTTTATTACCTATTCGCTTACGATACGTCTATCTAGAATTCAAAGATCGCCACTCCATATGCAGGCAGCTTGTATGCAAATGAATATGGCCTGCCGTCACAGTCCTTCCTTACCGCTCTATAGACCTCCGGCCTCTCTTCCCCTGTACCGCCATACTTTGCGTCGTCACTGTTCATGATCAGCTTATACTGCTTTCTCCTGGGCACTCCCACTCTGTAATCGTCTCTTGCCACTGGAGTAAAATTGCAAACGAACAGCAGATTCTTCTTATTATTCTTGGAATGCCGGATAAAGCTGAAGATGCTTCTATAAGCATCATCCGCATTGACCCATTCAAATCCTTCCCAGCTCTGATCCTGCTCATACATGGCCTTATTCCGCTTATAGAGGTGAAGCAGATCCCTGACCCAATTCTGCATCTTTAGATGCTCCTCCTCAGCCAGAAGATACCAGTCAAGCTCCCTTTCCTCGCTCCATTCCCTAAGCTGTGCGAACTCCTGCCCCATAAAGAGAAGCTTTTTGCCCGCATGCCCCATCATAAAAGCATAGCCTGCCTTCAGGTTGGAATACTTATCCGCTCCGATCCCAGGCATCTTATTGAGCATCGAACATTTCAGATGCACCACTTCGTCGTGGGACAATACCAGAATATAGTTCTCGCTGTACGCATAACTCATGGCAAAAGTCATCTGGTTATGATGGTCCTTCCTAAAATAAGGATCCAGTTTCATATATTCGGTAAAATCATGCATCCAGCCCATATTCCATTTTAGGCTGAATCCTAGCCCATCCTCTTCTACGTCCCCCGTTACCTTCGGCCATGCCGTAGATTCCTCAGCAATCATTAGTGCCCCCGGATTTCTTCCAAGCACCACAGAATTCAGATGCTTGAAGAAGTCAATCGCCTCCAGATTCTTATTGCCGCCATACTTGTTGGCAACCCATTGTCCGTCCTGCTTGCCATAATCAAGATAGAGCATAGACGCTACCGCATCTACTCGCAGGCCGTCCACATGGAACTGCTCGATCCAAAACAGCGCATTAGATATCAAAAAGTTTCTGACTTCATTCTTCCCATAATCGAATATCTTGGTACCCCAGTCCGGATGCTCCCCCTTCTTCGGGTCGGCATATTCATAAGTAGGGGTACCGTCAAAGTTGGATAGTCCATGGATATCTCTGGGAAAATGAGCCGGAACCCAATCCAGGATCACGCCAATCTTATTCTTATGAAGGTAATTGATCATCCACGCAAAATCTTCCGGCGTTCCATAACGGGAAGTCGGTGCGAAATAGCCCGTCACCTGATATCCCCAGGAGCCGTCAAATGGATGTTCCGCAATCCCCATCAGTTCAACATGCGTGTATCCCATGTCCTTTACATACTTGGCGATCTCTTTCGCAAATTCCCTGTAATTATAGAATCCCTCATCCTCCCTGCCTAGGTGTCTTTTCCATGAGCCAATGTGTACTTCGTATATGGATACCGGCTCCTCTGTGTGATTCCACTGGATCCTTCTGTCCATCCAGGCCTTATCGGTCCATTTCATATCCGTGATGTCCACAACCTTTGATGCGGTGCCCGGTCTCAATTCCGCATAATTGGCATAGGGATCTGCCTTAAATACATACTCTCCGGTGTACGTCTCGATACAGTACTTATACATGGCATATTCCTCTACCCCGGGAACAAAACAGGTATATATGCCAAGAGGCTCCTGTCTCTCCATAGGGTTTGCTTCCATGTCCCACTCATTGAACTCTCCAACCACGGAAACCGAACGTGCATGCGGAGCCCAGACTGCAAAATATACGCCCGTCTTTTTCCCATTCTTTACCTTGTGGGCACCCAGCTTCTTGTATATCTCGTAATGATTCCCCTGCCCAAATAAATAATGGTCCAGTTCGCCTATTTCATATGGTTTCAACTTTTTTTCTGCCATATCTTCACCCCTCACATTCCTGCTGCGATTTACTAATATTATACTTTACGGAAGGGTAAAAAGAAAGGGTTTTGACAAATCTTGCTTGCCAAAACCCTGCTTTTCACTTATTTAGATTTTAAAGTCCTCTTCCTTCAGTATTATCCTGTCAGAATCGTCCGTACTTTTGCCAAATACCCTTCTTGCCAGGTGCTTAACATTGGCTTTTTGGGAGTGCGCGATGGCCTCGTCCATGATCTCTTTCACTTCAGCAACCGTCACCGCATGGTCTTCTCTCTGCATTACATCAATACGGCTATACAATGCGAGAATTCCCATTTCGTCCAGTTTGTAGCCATTCTCTTTCGCGTATGTCTGGCCAAAGGTTACCAGTTCATCATTAATGAATACCGGAAGTTCCAGTTTGGATGTAAACTTCTTCTTAAAATCCGGATTTGCGGTCGAGATACGCTCTAACGGCTTTCTCTGATCTTCCAGAACAAAGAGCAGTTCGCCGGTCTTCTTCTCCATCAGGTAGTTCAATTCCTTAATGGTCCTGGAGTTCAGTTTTCCGGCCTTCTCGATGATAATCGCTCCGCCTCGCAGTTTCTGGATAATATTGGTAAGTTCCTTCTTATTTAAAGACTCGCCTGTAACGATGGCTACTTTTCCTTGCTTCAGATTCCTCTGCTTCTGGATCGCCTTGACAATATCAACCGCAAGCACCGTCTTTCCGGAGCCCTTACGGCCGATAACCATCAGGTTGCCCGTCTTTGAAGTACCTTCCCTCTGGGCTCTGCGGTCATTATCCAGAACCTCTACAATCTGCTCGCTCATACCCCTGACCGGAACGAAGTAGGAGAACAATTTCTTCTGCTCTTCCGTAAGCCCGGCTTTCAGCCCAATCTCGCTCGTAGCGCTAAGGTCATAACGGCCCGTTACCACGAACCCTGTATCAAACGGAACTCCGCCCCCTTTTGACTTCTTGATTCTAGCCTGAATCTCCTCCTCAGAAGGCTCCTCTATCTCTAATTCCTCTTGCGCCGGTTTTTCGTCGTCCTCTTCTTCGTCATCGTCATCGAAGAAATCTTCATCATCGAAGTCAGCCTCCTCAAAACTGTCGTCTTCGAAGTCCTCTTCCTCGAAGTCCTCTTCCTCGAAGTCTTCTTCCTCGAAGTCCTCTTCCTCGAAGTCCTCTTCCTCGAAGTCCTCTTCCTCGAAGTCCTCTTCCTCGAAGTCCTCTTCTTCAAAGTCTTCGTCACTTAAATCACCGATCGCTTCATCAAAATCCGACTCTACAAAATCTTCCGGTTCTTCAAATTCAACCGACTCGTACTCCTCTTCGTACTCGCTTTCAAGTTCCTCTTCCTCAAGAGCCTCTTCCTCGAAGTCCTCCTCTGCAGGCGCTTCTTCAATTACTTCTTCTACAACTACATCTTCCTCGACTACATCTTCCTCAACTGCTTCTTCATCAACTGCTTCTTCTGGCTGCGTTTCCTTTGCATCTTCCCCAACTGCTTCCAGTTCGTCAAAGAGTTCTGCATTAATTGCCAGTCCTTCGTCAGGATGCTCTGGCTCCTGGTAATCGACTTCATCTTCTTCCAGAAGCCCGTTCTCCATCTCTTCTACCAGCCTTACAATATCATCAGGAATTTTCTGCGTCTTTGCCTCTACGACCGGATTAAGCAGCGCTTCTTCCTTTGCTGCCTGGCGCGCGGCTTCTTCCTCGGCCGCCTTTCTGGCTGCTTCTTCTTCCGCTGCCTTGCGTGCCGCTTCCTCGGCCGCTTTTCTGGCCGCCTCTTCTTCCGCAGCCCTACGTGCCGCTTCTGCTTCCGCTGCCTTTCTTTCCACTTCGCGGCGCTCCGCTTCCTTACGCTTTCTGGCTGCCTCCCGCTCCTTGCGGATTCTCTCATCGTCTTTCTGTTTCTGCTTCTCTATTGCTTCAGCATTCGCTTTCTGCTTTGCTTCCCACTCCTGAAGAATCTCCTCGATTCGCATCTGGCCGGTGATCCGAAGTTCTTCTTCCTTTTCTTTCATGGCTTTTTCTTCTATATTAATGCCGCTTGCTACCGCCACCCCATTTGCCAGGGCTTCTTCTAGCGTAGCCCCTTTTACTATCTTGGTAATAGCGGAGTGCTTCTTTGGCTGCTCTTCTACAAAGGCTTCTTCGGCGATCTCCTCTACCACGGCTTTGCCAGCTTCCTCGGACTCCTCTGCATCTTCTTCCGCTTCATCCGGCAGCGCCCGGCTGACCGCTTCTGATACGGATTCCAGTTCTGCTTCATTCAGCGGCGTATCGCCTTCGACCTCTTCCGGCTCCTTTTCTGCTTCCTCTTCATCAGTTTTGGCTTTTTCTGCCACAGCCTTGACTGCCGCCGCTGCTGAATCTGCCGCAACTGCAGCGCGCCTTGCCGCCTGGCTCTTAACGGCAGCCGCCTTCTTCGGCGCTCCCGGACGATTGTCATACTTCTCCTGCTGAAGCGGTGTCAGCGGCTTATACTTCATCTTAAGTTCCATCGCCTGATAGACATACTTGCCTTCACTGAACCAAAGGATCAGGTCATCGCATTCTTCCAGACACTCTGCAGTCATGCCCGCCTCATGATACAGCTTCGCCAGCTCATACGCCCATTTTTCGACATACTCGGCTTTCTTAAAGTCTTCCAGCGCTGTGATCTGCTCTGTAAGCGGCGCGCCCTGCGCCTTCAATATCTTATACTTTAATATAAACTGGTTCGGATCTTTCGGAGCCAGTTTTACAAACTCTTCATAACAGTCTGATGCTTCCTCTATATCATCAATCTTCAATGCCAGCGTTCCCAGCCGGTATACAATCTTCCTGCTCCCGGGGGAACGGTCAAATGCAACGAATAAAATATCCCTGCTCTTCTGGAATTCTCCATTGTACTCATATATCTCGCTGACCGTATTCAGCATTGATGCATTTTTTACCCTTCGCCAGTCTATAGTATCTGCTATCTCCATAGCCTTTTTATACTGCTTTTGCTCCATGTGCTCGAGCATCTGCTCTGTCTTTACCCTATATTCATATTTATCCAAATCGCTCACCTCAAATTATTTATTCAAAAACTGATGTTATCTTACATTTTTACTTATATAAGTTTAGCATAAGGCATGGCTATTGTCAAAATATACGAACAAAATTGTTAAAAATATATTACAAAAGTTACAATTTTATAACCGCCCTTTTATATAGCGTTTTCCGTAGTCTTCTACCTTCATTGCCTTGCCTGCAAGAAATCCCTGGCCTATATCACAGTTCAGCCTGCAAAGGAACTTGCGCTGCTCCTGCGTCTCAACGCCCTCGCACACAACCTTCATATCCATATTATGGGCCATCTCTATCACTTTTTCAAAAATAACCCTCGTCCGCCGGTTATCCGATTCCAGAAGACTTTTGTCAATCTTCAGGATATCCCCCGACACGACGCTCAACATATTCAAAGATGCATACCCCGTTCCAAAATCATCAATCGCAAGTTTGAATCCTTTCCTGTGCAGTTCCCGCGCCAGTTTCATGATCCGGTTCCCTTCCTCGATAAATGCCGATTCCGTAAGTTCAAAGGTGAGATACTCATGGGGTATCTCATATCGGTCCACAATACTGCAGAAGTCTTCAAAGAAACTGTCCTGTTCTATATCTGCCCTGGACTGGTTTACGCTGACCGGCTTTAACTGCTTTCCCTCTTTCATCCATTTATTCATATATCTGCACACAAGTTCCAGCATATACAGGTCAAATCTATATATCAGGTTATAATCCTCAAAAAGGGATACAAATTCATTGGGCATAATCACCAAGCCATTGGATAGTTCCCAGCGGCACAAAGCCTCTCCCCCCACAATATTTTCCGTCTTCATATCAAACTGCGGCTGAATATAAAGTTTGAATTCCTTCTTCTCTATGGCTGATGAAGCCCATTCCAGGATCTGGCTGTTGTTATAATGCTGCTGCAGCATCCATTCGCTGTAATATGCATAACGGTCCTCCTTCACATATTTTTGAATGCTCTGCATTGCCATCAGCGCCTTATCAAGCATCCCCTTGACCGTTTCTGACCTGGTATCTGTCGGTATGTAGATGCCCGCATTCAGCCACACCTCTAACTCAATCTCCTTAATCCATCCGTCTTTCGTCAGTTCCCTGCGGATCTCCTCCATCCTGCGGCGCATGCTGTTCTCTCCCTCGTAAACCAGCAGAATGGAAAAGATGTCTTTCTCTATACGTCCACATACTTCCCTTCTGCCGCACGCCTCTTCCAGGTTTCTCGCTATCGTTTTTAATAGCCGGTCCCCGGTAGAAAAGCCATAGGTCCGATTGATAAACCGAAAATCTCTGATACCGAATTTTATCACGGCAAATTTCTGATCGGGATAACATTTAAATATATATTGCGCCTGCTCCACAAAGCCTTCCATATTATTAATTCTTGTCATGGAATCAGTCCGGGCTTCCTTCTTTATTACGTCATTAATCTTATTATATGTATTTCTGGCCACCTCAGCGTTAAAGGCAGCAAGCCCTGCCAGCCTGTCATCCGGAGTTGATTGATGAATATGTACGGCCTTCCAGTCCCCATCCTGCCTTTTCCATACAATGGATATCCGTGTATCTATTTCGGTCATGTACAATTCTTTCTTCGGCGTCCTGACCTTCAAGATCGCAAGCGTGTTTATTGTAAAATAGAATTACCGAAAGTTGCAAACGGGAATTGGAGAATGTTGCATCTCCAAATTGGAGAAAGTTGCAAGGCATTCGCTAGAAGCGCTCAGGAACGGTGTAGCGCTTGAGTGGCAGCCACCAAGTATGAGCATTCCCATGAAAAGATCCATTGCAGGTATATCCAAAAACCATTAACCTTATCTTTATTGTAGTCCAAACAATAAAGACAAGGAGGAAAGGAGAATGTCAACTACAATGGATCAGATACATCATATCAGAGATATGTTCTACCGGCAAGATAAGAACATTTCTGAAATCGCATCTGAGACCGGCCTTAACTGGAAAACGGTCAAAAAATATGTGGATATGGAGGACTTTAACAATCCATCTCCCAAACCTGCATCATCAGAGGTTCACGAATCCAAGCTTGACCCATTCAAACCTTTGATTGATGAATGGCTGCAGGCAGACAAGCTTGCACCAAGAAAGCAACGGCATACAGCCAAAAGAGTATTTAAACGCCTCAAGGATGAAGCAGATGGTTTCGGCTGCAGTTATCGGCTTGTTGCCTTATACGTCAAACAGAAGAAAGAGGAACTACGGCTAAAAAGAACCGATGGCTATATCCCTCTTAATCATCATCCCGGCGAAGCCCAGTCAGACTTTGGAACAGCCGATTTTTATGAAAATGACAGGCTTCATCACGAGGCTAAGTACCTTGTGCTCAGTTTTCCCTACAGTAACGGAGGTTTCCTCCAGCTTAATTATGGCGAAAACATGGAATGTCTTCTGGAAGGACTGGTTGCCATATTTGAGCACATCGGTGGTGTTCCCACGGAAATCTGGTTTGACAATACCAGAACCATTGTTACCGAAATCATCAAAGGTGGCGGGCGTAATGTAACAGAGCGGTTTCAACGCTTTTGTGAACACTACCGCATTAAGCCGGTTTTTATGAATCCTGAATCCGGATGGGAAAAAGGAAACGTGGAAAACAAGGTTGGCTACCTGCGCCGCAACGAACTTGTACCGGTACCCCGCTTTGATGATCTTGTGAAAGAAAACAAGCATCTTCTGGATCGTTGTGAAATCGATATGCAGCGTGAGCACTATGATGACGATGATGACCGCTTTATCAGTAAACTGTTTGAAGAAGATAAGGCTCGTTTACTGCCGCTTCCTTCCGTTCCGTTTGATACGGCACTTTACACAACGGCAACAACGGATAAATATGGAAAGTTTACTCTTGACGCAGGAAAGCACCGTTATTCTGCTTCACCGGCTTTCTGTGAGTCCATTGTAAATCTCAAGATTACATCCTCTGATGTGATTGTCATGGACAAAGATATGCACGAAGTGGTGCGTCATAAGCGCCTTTACGGCAATGAACATGAAAGAATGGACTGGCTGCCATACCTTACATATATCGCCAGGAAACCCCGTTCTCTTCGAAACAGCGGCATATATGACATGATGCCACAAACCATGCAGATATACATGGATAACTGCGAAAGCAAGGAACGCGGACGTGTCCTGAAGGTGCTTGCAGAACTTACGGAAAGAACCGGGTTTGCTAGTGCTGTCAGAACAGTTGACGAAGCAGTCCGGCTGAATGCCACAGATCCGGACAGTCTGCAGAGCCTTTACAGGCGAACCTATGCAGATGTACCGCTTCTGCCTCCGCTTGAAAACAAAGTTTTACTGCCACAGCAGAAGGTCATTCCGTTCAGAAATGATCTGAAAATGCTGGATGCCGCCCTTAAGAAGGGAGGTGTCTCAAATGGCTGATATAGAAAAATCCATTGCAGCATGCTGCAAACAGCTCAAGCTGTCCACGAACTTTGCAGGGCAGGCTTTCGAGCAGAAAGGAGACACACCGCAGGAATACCTTTTAAACCTCCTGACAAACGAAATTGAATACCGTACAGCAAAAAGGAAGAGCAAGTTCCTCAATACCGCCGGCTTCCCACGTAGATACCGCGTGGAGGAATTCAGGGCAGATGAGATAGATTTCCCGGAAGACGTCAGCTTCCAAAGCCTGTTAGACCTGGAGTTTTATCATACAGGAAAAAATGTCATCATGTATGGAGGAACAGGAACCGGTAAAACAATGCTTTCCATTCTGATTGGAATGTCTGCATGTAATCAGGAAATTCCGGTAAGATTCTACCGCACTGCCGGACTTATCAATCTCTTTTCCGAGAGTCAGAGCAGCGGAAAGCTTACTGCACTGAAAAAGAAGCTTAACAGTGCCCGGATACTGATTCTGGATGAATTCGGATATGTTCCGTATGACCGCACCGGTTCACAGCTTCTGTTTGATTATCTTTCTGAGATACACGAGCAGAAATCGGTGATTTTAAACACGAATCTTGAATTCTCACAGTGGGTGAACGTTCTTTATGACCAACGGATGACAACAGCACTGATTGGCAGGCTCACCCACCATGTGGAACTGATTCTGTTCCCGGGGATCAATAATCGGTTACGTGAATCAAGCATCAATGCAACTCTTTCAAGAATCAGCAGTCAGGAGGCAGGTAACAATGGCTAAAAATAAAAAAGTTATCAAAGAACAGAAAAAATATCAAAATCTTCAGGAACGCTATGAGGAGATGAATGATTATCTTCTTGATCTCATAGAAGATCACCGATGCGCAGAAGAAGATCTGAGATATCTAAATGATTTTATCCATTATAAAGAGCTGGATGAGGAGTTCCGCTATTTCAGGGAACATGCACATGAAGATGAAAACTCGGAACTTCCGTTTCCATATCTCACGCTATAACAACTAAATATGGTCTGCAATGGCTATGTAGCTGGCAGAATAGCTGCCAGCCGAGGCCTTGCAACTTTCTCCAATTTGGAGATGCAACATTCTCCAAAAATATTTTGCATTTTTCTCCAAAAAGTGCTTGCAAAAAACATCGCAAGCGTTACTCCTACTCGTTCTGATACTTCTATTCCATAGTGCCATTCCTGCAATATTTCATATATCCCGTCAGTCACTTTCATCTCCATTTCCATGACTTTAAGGACCTCATCTTTTGTCAGGCATATTCTGTCCTTGCTGATGCCAATCCAGGTAACGTCATCTGCCAGGTACTCCGCCATCTGATGGTAATCGTGCTTTCTAAAATACAGATCAGCCAGTCTTGCTGCCCTATTTTCTAACTCTTCCCCTTCGTGATTCATGCGTATACCTCCTGACGCCGCATCCCCATGCCTATCCTTAAGTCATGCTGGCTGCTCATCTCCATTATGTCCGAAATCCATTGCTTTTTCAATGGAAACATCATATATTATCAAAAAAATAGCCATCACAATCTTTCATGATTATAATGGCTATTTCTTATTTAATTTTATCATATTCTTTTATTCTAATCGGAGGGTCTGCTTTGATTCTATCGTTCCCTTATGCCTTTCTCCTTTTAATCAATTAATAACTCAAAGTCTTAGATCATTATATCTCAGCATCTACTATAAATATTTATAATAATAACTGCTATATTAACCTTTGATATCATTATTTATATCCCTCTGGTTACTATATAATCCAGCCTGTGATGGTTATTAATATCTATAACCGTTTCAATTATAGCCAGTATCCTTATCATTTGTCTATAATTGTATTAAGTTATTCCTTCTATAACCCTGGCTTACATAGTTATATAATTCTGATATATTAGGTAATGTTTCTTCACACATCTTCTAATATCTTTGAACTATTATGTGGTATTATTTTCAATATGTCTGCAAATATGAATCTTATATTCTTTCCGGTTTGTCTTCTCCGACTTCACTTTCATTCAATTATCTACCGGTTAATATCCTCTATGGTTAAGGCTTATTCTACGGGAACTTTTATTTGCCATACCACTAACATATTGAGATATTGATTCTGTTAAATTGTCCAATGGATTAAGCCTCCTTTAATCTAATATTTCCAAATGCAATTACATCTCACCGACATATGAAATATAATTTCTCAAATCCTTTAAAAAACATCTCCATACATTATTGATAATATATGCGACATCTTTCCAATTCCCTTTCTCGTCAGGAACTTTTTGGATCTCCCTTGGATTGACTTTATAATATCACCGCGCTCCATATTTGTCAACACTATTTTTAATTTTTTATTATTTTAATTTATAACTCAAAATTATTATATAAATTATCTGTTTTTTCAAAAATAATCATTAAATTCATGCAATAATGTCGCTTCCAATTGTTAACCTTGTATATTTAACAGTTGACATATTGGCTTCTTTCTTTTATACTTCATCTATAGCAATGCAGGATAATTGCGCGCATGTCCTGCCTCATCTTTTAGAAAGGAGTCCGTACTATCTTCTGTACGGTAAGATATTATGAATAACATTAATACTACAAACGCAGCTGGCAAGCCCTCTCCACGCAGACTGGTACTGATCGCAATGATGACCGCCATCACCTGCATCCTCGCCCCATTATCCATACCAATCCCCGTAAGCCCTGTACCAATCAGCCTTACCAATCTGGTATTGCTGATAAGCGTATATATCCTAGGCTGGAAGGATGCCAGCATCAGCTTCATCATCTATCTCCTTCTTGGCCTGGCCGGGCTTCCTGTATTTTCCGGGTTTTCCGGCGGATTGGGAAAGATCGCCGGTCCCACCGGCGGATACCTGGCGGGCTTTATCTTCATGACTGTGATTGCCGGCCTGGCCGTGGATATCTTTTCCGGCAGGCGTCTTCCCGCAGTCATCGGTATGGCGCTGGGCACTGCCGTGGCCTATGCGTTTGGCACTGCTTGGCTTGCCATCCAGATGGATCTTACATTTATCTCCGCACTCTCTATCGGCGTACTCCCCTATCTGGCCGGAGATACGCTAAAGATCATATTGGCCGTAATTGCCGGTCCCATGCTTCAGAAAAGGCTGCGCCCCTTAAATCTCTAAGGGGGGCAGCCTTTCTTCTTACAGAATAATGTCTCCGATCTTCTTATAATCCTCCAGGCTATATGCCTCTATGATATTGCCCTGCACCACATACAGTACCTCCTTAATATACACGCCTCTGGCGCCCTGCACTCCATTTCCGTTAATCTCCTCATCCATATTGCAGACAAATCCGCTGTTGTCGTCATAAGAAAACAGATAATAGTGCCGGCCTCCCTGAGTGTATCCGGCAAATCCGATCAGATTGCGTTCCTGGTCAACCAGCGCCGCCTTATAATCGTATGATACATCCGTGCTATATACATTTTCCAGCACGTAGGTGTCTGCCTCTTTTACATCCGCTTTATTGGAAATGTCGAACATCGTCAATTTGATTCCATCCGTTGACTGAGCCTTTTCATCCACGTCCATTCCAATCCCAAGCAGCCTGTCTTCGCCATAGAAATGAAGATACTCTGAAAAACCGGGAATCTTCAATGCCCCAAGAATCTTAGGATTCTTCGGATCGGACAAGTCCACGCTAAAGAGCGGATCCATCTGCCTGAATGTCACGATATATCCTGTATCTCCCATGAATCTGGCGGAATATACCTGCTCATCTTCAGCCAAACCTTCAATGGAGCCTATGACTTCCAGGTTCTTATCCAGCACATAGACGCTGTTATCATCACCTTTTGTCGTGACCACGCGCAGATTTCCTTCGTATTCATCGATACAGAAGGAATCCTTCAGATAGCCGTCAAACTTGCCCTGGGCGATCGCCTTTAGTTCTCCGTTTTTGTAGGCTACTTTACGGACCGTCGTAGTATCTCCCTTCGGATATCCCCACTGCGTCTCGTAGAAATAGATATTCTCATTGCTGACATATGCCTGGCCGCCATTGGAGAATATGGCCTTACTGTCCTTGGTTTCTTTCGGATGATCGAGATCAACAGATGTAATCACTTCATACATATTTGCCTGCAATACCGGAGGCAGAAAGATGTCGTCTTTCGCTAAAACTTCTCCATTAACCATTGGGACAAATGTCCCAGGCTCGCTCTTTCTCAGTTCCTGGCCCGTATAGAATTCGCTGAACAAGTACAAGTATCCGTTCGCCATTCTTGAGGAACTATAGTTCCCACTCTGGGTCACCCGTCCCTCCTCCCGGGGTGATGAAGCGTCCCGGACATCATAGGTGACGGCTTCCACAGATTGCGTATTATAAAAGCCTCTGCCGGAAGGATAGTCCCCATCTTCCAAAACATCGAATTTGCTGCAGATCAATACCAGTTTTCCGGAATCCGGCTGCAGATAAATCTCCTGGATCTGGGATGCATCGTCAGCCTTAATAGAGCCGGCCTCTTCCATATCCTTGCCGTCTGCTTTTACGATCGACACTTCCTGCCTGCTGTCTTTCAGCACATACAGATATTTTCCATCCGTCTTAACCACATCGCCTTCGTCCACGCCTTCCTGCCTGACATTGGTCCGGGAGTATTCGGCGCTTTCTTCATGGGCCACGCCCGCATCCGATGACTTAGTTCCGGCATTCGGCGCTGATGACGCGTTTCCGGACGCGTTATCTGGCGCTGTGCTTTCCAAAGTCTTGGTTCCTGAATCCGATGTGACGAATTCCCTCGTCTTCATCTCCTTCTGGTATCTCTCAATATACTCGTAGATCTCATCATAACTGTTCGCACTGGCAATCTGCTTGCTGTCGCTGATCTGACTGCTTCTAGAGCCTGACGGCTTGCTTTTATCAGGGGTCCCATCCCTACTTCCCCATACGGCTCCCGCAATCACGACAGCCAGGCATGCCGCGGCCAGCGCTGTGACCTGGTATGGACGCAGCCGCTTTTTCTGCTTCTTTCCTTCCAGCATCTCCTTAACATGATCCGGGCTCAGACTGTCCGCAGCCTTTATCTCGTCTGCCCGGTCCTTGATTCTATCGATGATTTCCCGCTCTTTTCTATCCATACAACCGCCTCCTTCGACTCATTTCAAGATACACTCCATCTTCTGCAATGCACGGCTTCGCTTGGAACGCACCGTGTTCGGGTTCATGCGAAGCATCTGTGCGATCTCCCGGCTATTATAGCCCGCGAATACCGACAGGCCCACAATCTCCTGCTCTTCGTCCGACAAGATAAAGAATGCCTTTCTGACATCGATCATCTCACTGTAGTCCGGCTCTTCGGAAGCAAACAGTGTAAATGCCTCCCCGGACTGTTCCATCTTCCTGGACGCTTTTTTTATTTTTTTTCTGCATATATTAGCCAGGATTGTGAATATCCAGTTCTTAAAGGCGTCTCTGCTCCGAAGCTTCCCGATATTCTCGTAAGCGGCTACCACAGCTTCGCTGACAGCATCCTCCGCCTCCTGCCGGTTTCTCATTATGCACACGGCAAACCGGTACAAATCCATATAGACCGCTTCATACATCTGCGCAAATGTCTCTGCATTACATCTCATATCTTATCCTCCCTGTCAGATATGGCTTATGGTTCTGGTCAGGTTCCTGTTATATATTAGAGTCGAAAAACAGCCTAACTGTTGCAATTGGGGACGCAGTAATTTTATTCTACCGCGTCCCCAATTATCTTTTTTATCCTGTCTCTATGAAATAGATTAGTCTCTGTAGTAATTGATCAGGCAGCCCTTCAGGATAATCTCCCTTTCCGCGTCCGTCATATCGCCCAGCTGCAGATGGATTTCCTTCAGGTCTTCCCCTACCACGTAAGCCTTAATATCCGCCGCCTTCTCTTCCACTGCCTTTCTGATATCCGGCACGAACAGATAGTCTCCATTCTTGAAGCTGAGGCTCTCATGATCTTCTTTGGTAATAAACGGAAGCATGCCCCAGTTGATCAGATTGGAGCGGTATCTCTTGGTAGCGTACTCATTGGCAATGTTCGCCCATCCTCCCAGCACTTTCTGGCAGGACGCCGCCTGCTCCCTGGCGGAGCCGTCTCCAGGCTTCACTGCGAATATGGTGCTTCCTACTCCCAGGTTGCCTTCGCCCGCCTCCGGATAGGCCTTACGCACCTTGTCCATAACCGGCTTTAATTCGTCCAGCACTTCCAGCGGGCACTGTCCTGCCTCGATCGCTTTCTGCGCTTTCTGCACTTCCTTGGCTCGTCCCACATAAGCCGGGTCTTTCCTGGATAGTGCAAATTCGGCCAGCCCCAGCGGATTGGAACGATAGGAAGACGTCTCGCCCGACGGTATCAGTTCATCCGTCGTGGTTACCGGGTCATGAATCTCTGAGACAACCTTCAGCACCAAATTCTCCGGCAGCGCAGGCATCTGCGGCCAGTCCTTAATATTCGGCCCGAACTTGATCTCCACGGACGGATCTGCCACGCCCTTGCTGTCAAAGACACGGTTCGCATAGATATTCTTATCAAAATGATATTTCCGTCCCACGTACTCCACATCCATCGCTGTGGCAGGGGTAAGGAATCCCTTGTTTGCAGCCGTCGCCGCAATAGAGCGGGCATCCATAAGAGCCACGGAAGCAATCTGTCCGCTCTGGAGTTTGGAGCCTTCTCTGTTCGGGAAGTTTCTTGTCGAGTGGCGGATGGAGAACGCATGATTGGCAGGCGTATCCCCGGCGCCAAAGCATGGTCCGCAGAATGCCGTTTTAACAATGGTTCCTGCTTCCATCAAGGTTGCAACTGCCCCGTTCTTCACCAGTTCCATATAGATCGGGGTGCTTGCCGGATATACGCTGAATGTGAACTCATCCGCGCCGATGTAACGCCCCTTGATGATATCCGCCGCCGCACAGATATTCTCAAATCCGCCGCCCGCGCAGCCTGCGATGATTCCCTGCTCTACATACAATTTGCCATCCACGATCTTATCCTGAAGTGTATAGTCTACCGCTTTGTCCAGGCTGACCAGCGCCTTTTGCTCCACGTCATGAAGCACATCCTTAAGGTTGGCGTTTACCTCGTCGATGGTGTAGACGTTGGACGGGTGGAATGGCATCGCGATCATTGGCTTGATCTCGCTTAAGTTCACGTATACCATGCCATCATAATATGTAATGGCCCCCGGATTCAGTTCCTGATACTCTTCCACTCTTCCGTGGATGTCATAGAATTCCTTAATCTTCTCATCCGTCCGCCAGATCGAAGACAGACAGGTGGTCTCCGTCGTCATAACATCTATGCCGATACGGAAGTCGGCGCTTAATTTGGAGACTCCCGGTCCTACGAACTCCATAACCTTATTGTTCACATAGCCATTTCCAAAAGTCGCCCCAATGATCGCAAGCGCCACGTCCTGCGGGCCTACGCCCACTGACGGCTCGCCATCAAGGTAGATTCCCACTACGCCCGGCATCTTGATATCATAGGTCTTATTCAGGAGCTGCTTTACCAGTTCCGGTCCTCCTTCTCCCATAGCCATGGTGCCCAATGCGCCATAGCGGGTATGGCTGTCGGAGCCAAGTATCATCTTGCCGCCGCCTGAAAGCATCTCGCGGGCATACTGGTGAATGACTGCCTGATGAGGCGGCACATATACGCCGCCATACTTCTTGGCACAGGTAAGGCCAAACATATGGTCATCTTCATTGATCGTGCCGCCGACCGCGCACAGAGAATTATGGCAGTTTGTCAAGACATAGGGAATGGGAAACTTCTCAAGGCCAGACGCCCTTGCCGTCTGGATGATTCCTACAAACGTAATGTCATGGGAAGTCAACTTATCAAATTTAATCTGAAGCCTCTCCATGTTCCCTGATAAATTGTGAGCTTCAAGGATCCTGTATGCCATCGTATTTCTGGCTGCCTCTTCCTGGGATACTTCCTGCCCGGTCTTTGCCTTTGCCTCTTCGGCGCTTTTAGCAATCTCTGTTCCATTTAACAGATAGACTCCTTTATCAAACAGTTTCACCATATCTTGTCTCCTCCTAATCATTCATATACTTCATGTGATCTGCTACCATCATGGCAATCTTGAATGTCAGCGCATCCTCAAACACACGGACATCCAGTCCTGTCTTCTTCTGGATCTTCTCCAGCCTGTACACCAGCGTATTGCGATGCACGTACAACTGCCTCGCAGTCTCGGATATATTCAGGTTATTGTCAAAGAATGTATATACTGTCGTCAGTTCTTCCTCCTCGAACTGGACGGCCACATCCCCGTCAAACACCTCTTTTAAAAACATCTCGCACAGGGACGCCGGAAGCTGATGGATCAGCCGCCCGATTCCCAGTTCACTATATGCCAGAATGTTCTTATCCACATAGAATACTCTTCCCACCTCAAGCGCCATATCTGCCTCTTTGTAGGATCTGGATACCTCTTTTAACTCATCCACAATGGTTCCGTAAGATATCCGGACGCTTACCATGGCTTCCATATTCAGCGTATCCACAAGCACTTTCGCTATCTGGTTCAACTGTCCATAGCCATCCGTATTCTCAAGGGCCTTTACCAGAATTACATGCCTCTCGTCAACTGCTGTCACAAAATCCTTCGTGCCGGTGGCATATAACCCTTTAAGCGTCTCCAGAATCAGGCTCTCACCCTCATTCTTGGCCTCGATCAGAAATACCGTCCGTTTAAGTTCTGTCGGAATCTTCATCTTCTTCGCCTGGTTATATACATCTACCAGCAGCATATTATCCAGAATAAGGTTCTGGATAAAACGATTCTTATCCATTCTCTCCTTATATGCATACAGAAGGTTGGCAAGCTGGCTGGCTCCCATCTTTCCCGCTATGGACATCCGGGGATCCTGCCCCGCCAGCGCCAGTATATAGGCCGGCTCGTCTTCGTCGCATACAAGGAACAGCCCGGCGTCTTCCCCCGCCTGTTCCGGCTCTTTAAGCGCCTTCCGGCAGAAAGAGGCCACCTCTTTTTCCAGCCCCAGCATCCTTTCGCTGGTCATTACAAGACATTTGGCATCCATATCCCAGACGCCGCACTCAAGCCCTGTAATACGCTTTATATCCTGTACTGTTTTATGCAATATCTGATTCGATAACAATCGTTACCCTCCTGTTCTGCTAAATGCATGTTCTATTCTACCATATGTTAGAAATCATGTCTAATATTTTGCCCTTTCCCTTTGGAAGTAAATCACTGTTTTCAATCCAATTGTTTCATTTTCTCACTTATGTTATACTTTAAGAAAATAAGGGTGGAAAATTTTGTCAGCAGGCAATATCAAGACATCAAAAAAGAGTTTGCTTACATGCAATGTATCGAAAGTTTTCAAAAGAATGACCTTAAAGCGGTAAAGGAATATGACGCGGAATTTCACCGTTTTATAATCCATACCACCAAGAACAGTCGTATAGAAGCAACCATCAGAAATCTAATCAAACTTAGCAAATGCATTGTTGTCAAATCCGATGACAGCCTTTCCAGCCAGGATATAGATGCGCTCCGGCAGTTTCTGAATGCCCTCCGGGATTCAAACGAATCTTTGGCGGAGGAACTTATGCGAAAGCGCGTAGCTGCTTCTAAAAAGTATCATTTCAATCGGTATTATATGGGAGAATATAATTAACATTTTCAATATCATCAGTAAGGCCAGGGATTCGTAACTCAACCCCTGGCCTTTTTCTCATAATTATCAACACTCTATTAGTTTGTAATCGTCAGTTCTGTCTCTTTGTCAAATACATGGATCTTCTCAGCATCCAGGGCAAACTTGACTGTATCTCCCGTTCTTGCTGTCGTTCTTGGATCAACTCTTGCGGTCATGTTAGAGCCTTCATAGTCAAAGTACAGATATACTTCCGCGCCAAGCATTTCATATACACGGATTGTTGCTTCGATTACCGTGTTCGGAGACGCTTCAATAAACATCTGCTCATCATGAACATCTTCCGGACGGATTCCAAGCACTACCGTCTTTCCGTCATAGCCGCCTTCGATAAGCTTCTTGCCCTTTGCCGGAGGAAGCTCGATCTCGGAAGGGCCTGCAGCAAGCCATACCTTATCGCCTTTTACCTTGCATATGGCGTCGATAAAGTTCATCTGCGGAGATCCGATGAATCCTGCTACGAACAGGTTGCAAGGATAATCATACAGTGTCTGAGGAGTATCTACCTGCTGTACGATACCAGCATTCATAACTACGATTCTTGTACCAAGGGTCATAGCCTCTGTCTGGTCATGCGTTACATAGATAATTGTGGTTCCCAGTCTCTGATGCAGCTTGGAGATCTCAATGCGCATCTGTCCACGAAGTTTTGCGTCCAGGTTTGAAAGAGGCTCATCCATAAGGAATACCTTAGGATTACGCACGATAGCACGTCCCATAGCAACACGCTGTCTCTGTCCGCCTGACAAAGCCTTTGGCTTACGGTCTAACAATGGCTCAAGATCCAGAACCTTAGCCGCTTCGCGAACCATCTTGTCAATCTGATCCTTTGGCACCTTTCTTAGTTTCAGGCCAAATGACATATTATCATAAACGGTCATATGAGGATACAGAGCATAGTTCTGGAATACCATCGCGATGTCTCTGTCCTTAGGCTCAACGTCATTTACAATCTTGTCACCAATCTTCAGTTCTCCGGAAGAGATCTCTTCCAGGCCGGCGATCATTCGAAGCGTTGTAGATTTGCCGCATCCGGAAGGTCCTACGAAGATGATGAACTCCTTGTCTTCGATCTCAAGGTTGAAGTCTTTAACCGCCTCAAATCCATTTGGATACACTTTGTTAATATGTTTCAGTGATAAACTTGCCATTTTGAATTCCTCCTAAAAATACTTTCGTATCTATGATATCGTTTCGTTCTGTTACAAAGTATATAAAAAAAGTCCAACTTGGGGTATGCCCAAATTGAACAATTTTTTTCTGGTTTTCTATACAAGTTGACCAAGGAAGAATTTTACAGCAGCGCCTGGTAGATATCGCGCTTGCTTACGCCCCGGTCCTTGGCTACTTGCTTCATGGCTTCCTTCTTACCCATGCCCCGCTCAAGATAATATTCCATATGCGCTTCAATGTCCATTTCTTCCCACTGGGCCTTTTCCTCTGCCCTGATCTCTTCGCGGCTCTTTCCCTCGATCACCATCACGCACTCGCCTTTCGGCTCCTGGCTCTCGTAATAGTCAAGCGCATCCTCGATCGTGGTGGCAAATACCGTCTCATGCTTTTTCGTCAATTCCCTGCATACGCTGAGCCTGCGGTTACCCAAAGCCTCGTAGAGAACCTTAAGCGTCCGGGTCAGCCGATGGGGCGCTTCATAGAGAATCATGGTCCGGGTCTCCCCTTTTAGTTCCTCCAGTATGGCCTGGCGCTCCTTCTTATCGGTCGGAAGAAAAGCCTCAAACGCAAATCTTCTGGTAGCCAGTCCGGATATGGTAAGCGCCGTGATACAGGCTACTGCTCCCGGAAGGGCAGTTACGGTTATTCCCGCCTCCTGGCACATGCGCACTAATTCTTCTCCCGGATCCGAGATGCCCGGCGTCCCCGCATCCGTAATCAGGGCTATATCTTCTCCACTTTGAAGCCGTTCTGCCAGCCTGTGCCCTTTTTCTATCTTGTTGTACTCATGATAACTGGTCATAGGGGTCTTAATCTCGAAATGATTCAGCAGCTTGATGCTGTTTCGCGTATCCTCGGCCGCGATCAAATCCACCTCTTTTAGGACACGGATGCATCTAAGCGTCATATCTTCCAGATTGCCTATCGGCGTTGCGCATAAGTATAATGTTCCTGACATGTCTTCTCCTTTTAGCCCCTTTTAAAGGCTAGTCCATCCCATATATTTTCATCATTTCTTCCGTATATTTTCCATCCTGCTCATACGAGATGAGAGGCGGCTCTACCTTCATTCTGGGATTGCCTCCCCGCAGACCTTCAAGCAGCACCATATTGGGCTCTTTATCCACGAATGGATACACCAGCCGCATACGCTTCGGCTCAATTCCTGCGGCTGTCATCTTAGAAAGTATCTCCGGCAGCCTGAATGGCCGGTGGATCATATAGAATCTTCCCTTCGGCTTCAGAAGCCTGGCGCTCTCCCTTAAAATATCATCCAGCGTACATAGGACCTCATGGCGGGCAATATACAAGGCTTCATTTTCATTCTTCAGCCCGTGATCTCCGATCATATAGGGGGGATTTGTCGTAATTACATGAAAAGAGGCCGCCCCAAATATGGCGGATGCCTCTTTGATATCTCCTGTGATAATGTCCACCTTGTCCTGCAGATGATTATGTCTAACGCTTCTGCGGGCCATATCGGCGCTTTCTTCCTGAATCTCAAGGCCGGTATAATGCGCCCCTTCATTCTTCGCTTCCAGCAGAATCGGAAGTATTCCAGTTCCGCTGCCCAGATCCAGCGCCGTCTCGTTCTTCTTCACCGTGGCAAAAGAAGACAGAAGTATGGCGTCCATGCCAAAGCAGAAGCGTCCCGGGCTCTGTATAATCTCATATCCTTTAATCATCAGATCATCCAGGCGCTCGTTAGGCTTTAAACTATTCATCATCCAGTTTTGACGCTCCATTCTTCTCTTCCAGCGCCTTTAGCTGTGCCAATTCTTCTTTGGATAATTTCACATCCTTCTTCTTGCGCTTTGGCTTGAATCTAAGTTCGCTGGCTTTATACTCACGGATCTCTTTTTCATCATTATCCAGGGTTACGATAACCTTCACCTGCTGCCGCAGCACATTAACAGACTGCACATCGCCTCTCAGGCCTTCCGGCGTAGTTACATGATCTCCATTGGAAGGAAGTCGGCTGTTCAATTCTTCATAAGTCTCTTCCTCATTGGTCAGGCAGCACATCAGCCTGCCGCATACCCCTGATATCTTAGAAGGGTTCAGGGATAGATTCTGCTCTTTCGCCATCTTGATGGATACCGGCGCGAATTCAGACAGATACGTATTGCAGCAAAGCGGACGGCCGCAGATCCCGATTCCTCCCCGGATCTTCGTCTCATCTCTTACTCCGATCTGTCTCAGTTCTATCCTGGTCCTGAACACGCTCGCCAAGTCTTTCACCAGTTCCCTGAAGTCAATCCTCCCGTCTGCGGTAAAGTAGAAAAGCACCTTATTGTTGTCAAATGTATACTCCGCGTCGATCAGCTTCATCTCAAGGCCATGCTTGCGGATCTTCTCAAGGCAGATGCCAAATGCTTCCTTTTCCTTTTCCCTGTTCTTTTCTTCCTTGCGGATGTCATCCTGGGTCGCAATACGGATGACCGGCTTCAGCGGCTGGGTGATCTTGTCATCCTCTACATCCTTCTGGCCGGTGACTACCGTGCCAAACTCAACGCCTCTGGCCGTCTCGACGATCACCTTATCCCCTGTATGAATATTATATTTCCCCGGCGCGAAGAAGTATATCTTCCCTGCCGGGCGGAACCTTACTCCAATTACTCTTGTCATATTGTTAATTCTCCTTTATTGTCAGGAACAACAGTTCCATTACCAGATCAAAGTTTACATTGGCCTTTAATCTGGCTTTGGCTTTTTCCAGGCTTTCTATGATAAGCTCGATTCCTTCATAGGAACTTCTCTTAGCCCGTTCTTTGATATATTTTATCTGGTCTTTGAATACGACCTTATCCATATCCTTGGTTGCTTTATATAATAAGACATCCCGATACCATATCATGATAATATCCAGATAGTCATTGATTTCCAGCTTATATGCCGTGATCCGGCTTACCGCCTGCACGATCTCGCTTAACTCCATCTCATTGATGTACTTCAGCAGCTGCACCGCCTCATCACGGATCTCATTAAAATGTTCGGAATTCGCCAGCATAATGGCACGTCCCATATTTCCCTGGGCAAATGCAGTGCACATATCCGCCTTATAATCCGGAACCTGCATGGTCTCCATCAGATACTTCTTAATCAGGGTATCCTTAATATTACGCAGTTTCAGCATTACGCACCTGGAATTAATCGTCGGCAGCAGCGTATCCGCATTCTCTGTAAGAAGCATGATTACCGCATATTCCGGCGGCTCCTCGATCGTTTTAAGCAAGGCGTTCTGCGCCTGGGTCGTCATCATATCTGCCTGGGGAATAATGTATACCTTATATGGTCCCTGGTAGGGCTTTATCATAATCGTATTATTCACCTGTTCCCGGATGTCGTCCACACTAATAGAATTCGGCTTCTCGTGTGTAACCTTTATAATATCCGGATGGTTGCCGCTTTCTGCCTGTCTGCAGGAATGGCATTCATTGCACGGATCCGGCCCGCCTTTCTCGCACAGCAATGTGGCGGCAAACAGATTCGCCAGCATCTTCTTGCCGGCTCCCCGCTCTCCATTCAATATATAAGCGTGGGACACCTTGTCCTCTCTTACCGCATTCCTGATATAATTAATAATGTCTTTGTGGCCAACCACATCTTTAAACGTTCCCATGTCGTATTTCCCCTATAATTTCTTCTAAGCATCGTGTTCTATTATCATTCACAAATCTTTTCTGTATCCCAAGGCTTTTCAGATTCTCTTCTGCGAAATCCTTCGTGTCTGCAAGAAATCTTCTGCATAATTCCGCGTATTTGGGCGTCTCCTGCTCCCGCTCCCGCGCCAGAGCCCTGGCAAGCCGCTCGCCGTCTTCTACCTCGATATAGATCGGCGCCAGTTTATCAGGCCCATAAAACTTCTGCATCCGTTCATAAGACTGAAGGGTTCCGATTACCAGATAGTCCGATGTATCAAGGTTGATCTGGCCATCATCAACGGTGGCATACTTCCAAATGCCGTGCACCGTATCATAGGCGCGTTGCTCTATCACCTTCCCTTGATTCTCATATGCATTTAATGTATCCTCTGAAACGAAAAAGTATTCTACGCCGTCCCGCTCTCCTTCCCGGATTGGCCGGGTAGTATACAGCGTAATCGTCTGAAGCCAGGGCAATGCCTTCTTGACTTCCTTAAACAGCGTATCCTTCCCGGAAGAACTCTTTCCCATCATATAATAAATCTTACCCATGCATCCAAACCTCAATATACTGGTCTTCTTTCAATCCTTCGATAGCGAATCTTAGATTATGATACCATTGTAACATATCTACCGCCTCTTGTGATACCCTTTCTCCCGGTACGATCAAAGGACTTCCAGGAGGATAGAGATATGCATACTCCGTGGATATATACCCTACACTATCCCTCCACGGCAAACGCCGGACCTTGCTTCCAGGTACTGCGCTGATTGCAGCCTCATCCAGCATATTCTCCATCACAGAACTGTTATATACCACTTCCGGCCTGGGCAGGCTCGCCCCTATAATCGTGGGCGTTTCTTCCAGACAATTCCCCGACCGCATCCGTTCGTCCGCCTGGGCGTCAATCTCTTTCAGCGCCCTTGCCAGACGCTCCATGCCATCCTCCGTGTCTCCTATGGATGTCATTGCCAGAATATAAGTCCCGGCTACCATCTCCATCTGTAGATGGTATTCATTCAGCAGTATCCTGTAGAGCCTTTTACTACTCATGTCAGCATGCCGGACGGATATGACGATCTTGGACCTGTCAAAATTCTCCGTCTCCACCAGTTCCAGGCGTTTCAGCTGTCTAAGCCTCCCCCGCATCTTCTCCAGCATCTTGACATAAGGATCGAATAGTTCTTTTCTTCTGTTTTCCAGCATATCGATGCAGGAGTCTATGCTGGACATCAACACATAAGACGGGCTGCTGGACTGGAGCATCCGCAGATATTCCCGGACTCCCTTGCGGCTTGCAAGGCTTCCATTGATATGCAGAAGCGCAGTCTGCGTCAGCGCCGGCAATGTCTTGTGAAGGCTGTGGATCACGATATCCGCCCCCCTCGTATTAGCGTTCTGAGGAAAATATGGATGAAAGCCAAAATGCGCTCCATGGGCTTCATCCACAATCAGTGGTATGCCTTTTTCATGGACCGCTTCTGCTATGGCTTCCACATCCGATACCACGCCGTCATAAGTGGGCGACACGATGACCACTGCCCGGATGGAAGGATACTTATCAAGGGCCTCCCTCACATCGTCTACGGAAACCTCTGTATTCAACTGCGCGCAATGATTGAATTCAGGATACAGATACACTGGATTCAATTCATTCATGTATATGGCATGATACACAGACTTGTGGCAATTTCTTGCCACAAGTATGGTATCTCCTTTTTTTGTTACGCCGGCAATGGCGCTTAAAATTCCTACGGTACTTCCATTGATTAGAAAATGAGTCTCATCCGCATGGTATATCCTGGCTGCCCGGATCTGAGCCTCCTTCAGGATCCCCTCCGCATGATGAAGGTCGTCAAATCCCTCAATCTCCGTAATATCAATCTTATAGGGAACCGTGGACTTGAGCATGTCCAGATTCCGCTTATGGCCCGGCATATGGAACCCATAATAGTCTGAGTCGCTATAGTCTTTTAACTTATCATATATCGTGCTCATTATAATCTCTTTAATAATTCTTCTCTTTCCTTTTCAAAGCCAGGCTTTCCAAGCAGCGCGAACATGTTCTTCTTATAACTCTCCACGCCTGGCTGGTTAAATGGATTCACGCCGGATATATATCCGCTTACGCCAATGGCAAATTCAAAGAAGTAGAACAACTGCCCCAAAGAGAACTCATCCTGCCTTGGAACATTAACAATCAGGTTCGGAACATTTCCATCCGTATGGGCAAGAATCGTGCCATTCATGGCGCTTTTGTTGACAAAATCAACCGTCTGCCCCGCCAGATAGTTCAGTCCGTCAAGGTCGACCGGCTCTTCCTGGATTCTAATCTCCTCGGCAGATTCCTCCACATTCAGGACCGTCTCAAACATGATACGGCTTCCGTCCTGGATGAACTGACCCATGGAATGAAGGTCTGTGGTAAGGTCAACAGACGCCGGATAGATTCCCTTCTGGTCTTTGCCTTCGCTCTCCCCGCAGAGCTGCTTCCACCACTCGGATACATAGTGAAGGCTTGGCTCGTAGTTTGCAAGAATCTCGATGGATTTCCCTTTTCTGTGGAGAATATTGCGGATCGCCGCGTACAAAACTGCATCGTTGCTCTCATAAGGATCGCCAATCGCCCTCTCTCTTGCAGACGCTGCGCCTTCCATTAGTTTCTCTATATCCGCGCCGCTGACTGCGATCGGAAGAAGTCCCACCGCCGTCAATACAGAGAAGCGGCCTCCTACGTCATCCGGAACTACGAAGGTCTCATATCCTTCTTCTGCAGCCAGGTTCTTAAGCGCTCCCCTTGCCTTGTCGGTGGTAGCGTAGATCCTCTTTGCCGCTTCCTCCTTGCCGTACTTCCTCTCCAGCATCTCTTTAAAAATACGGAAGGCAATGGCTGGCTCCGTGGTTGTACCTGACTTTGAGATAATATTTACGGAAAAGTCCCTGTCTCCTACCACATCCATCAGATGCTTGAGGTATGTACTGCTGATGCTGTTGCCTACATAATAGATCTCCGGAGTCTTACGAATTTCCTTAGATACCATATTATAAAAGTTGTGGCGCAAGAACTCGATTGCTGCTCTTGCTCCAAGGTAAGAGCCACCAATGCCAATTACAAGGAGCACTTCTGAATCCCCCTGAATCTTTGCCGCTGCTTTCTGAATACGCGCGAATTCTTCCATTTCATAATCCACCGGAAGGTCGATCCAGCCAAGGAAATCATTCCCCGCCCCTTCCCTGCCAAGAAGTTCTGCCTTCGCCTGTTCAGCGATCTTCTTCATAGATTCAATCTCATGCTCTGAAATAAATGTCTTTGCTTTAGAATAGTCAAATGTTACTTTACTGTTCATAGTGACCCCTTCCTTCCATCTTTCCATCTTATAAGTATGTACTATTTTATTTTATCAAATCGGCCACTTTTAATCAAGCCATAAACTCCTCCAGAATCTGCCGTATCAGCACGTCTTTTGCTACTTCTTCCTTCTCTTTTTCCCTTCTTGCCTTCCGGTCTGCCGATGCAGCCTGAATCTGCGGAGCCACATCCGGCACCTCATATGGTTCCGGCATGGTCGGACTGGTAATCTCAGGAGGCGCCGTAGGCGACGGCACTTCTTTTCTCGGCATTGGCCTCTCCGGCTCTCCCCTATCGTTCTTATCTGTTCTGGAGGATTTCTTCTGATCCTCTTCTTCCCTGGCTGCCTTCACTACCTTTGCCGCCTTCTGGCGCGGGGTCTCCGGCTCATTCTCTATCGTAAATATGTCCTCGCCATCCCCTTCCTCCCAATCCGGCACTACTCCAAATTCGGATACCGGTGTCTCCGGAGCCATTACCTTGATCTCTTTCTGGTACGCCTTTTCATAACGGTGCAGGCATACATTTTCCAGATAGTCAACCATATAGTTCTGCACTGCCTCCATGCGGTATTCCTCGTCCGTGGTCAGATGGACCAGATAGATCAGAATGGCAAGCCCGGCGCCAGCAGCCCCTGTCTTAATCACCATGTCGCCCATTCCATTTACCGCGTACTCAAGAAGCGCCCCCGCCGCTCCCAGTATCAGGCACAGTCCGGCCGTGGCCTTCTCCATCCGCCTCCAGCTGTGCAGCTTCATTCCTACAACCTTGTACTCATACAAGTACTTGTCTACAAACACCCTGACGTTCTCCACCGTATCGCTGATCATGCAGGCATGTTCGAATTTGGCGCGCACCAGGCGCATAAGCGGGTGGGTACTTTTATTCATATTCCCGGCTGCGCGCACTAGCTGTTTCAAAGTTACATTTGCAATCAGTTTACTCACAATCCCTATGACCGTCAGGATTCCCATTAGCACGAATATCACGTGCTTGTCCAGTATAATTTCTAACATAAAAAAGCCCTCCTTTTGCTTAGAATTATACTTGAAATTCCAAAGGAGGGTATAAAAACCGTTCTACAGATTCTGACCCCTGATGTGGAGGAATCTGTCAGATTCTTAAGAATCTTCGTCCGGCCGTAATTATATCATTGTCAGCAATTCCTTCATAAGCCTTACGCTGTGGGCGATCGCCTGCCTTTCAAAGGTAGGGTAATCCATGGTCGCGCTGTTGTCGGCTTTGTCCGAAATGGCACGGATTATGACATACGAAACTTTGTTCAGGTACGCTGCCTGTGCAATCCCGGCTCCTTCCATCTCCACGCACAGTGGATGGAAGTTCTCCACGATCTTTTCTTTTGCCTCCCTGGATGAGATGAACTGGTCGCCGCTTGCCACCTTTCCGGTAAATGTGCGGATGTCCGGGTTCGCCTTCTCATTAGCCTTGGCTGCCTTGCGCACAAGTTCTTCATCTGCTGGAAACGCCAGCGTATCCATCCTCGGTATCTGCCCGATGGCATCCCCGAATATAGTAGCGTCCATATCATGGTGAAGGGCATCCGTGGAGATAACCATATCGCCAATATCAATTCTCGCATCCAGAGATCCTGCGATTCCGGTATTGATCAGCATATCTGCCTGGAACCTGTCCACAAGTATCTGGGCACAGATGCCAGCATTGACTTTGCCGATTCCGCTTCTAACTACCACCACGTCCTTGCCGCACAGTTTCCCCTTGCAGAAAACCATAGATGCCTGCTCTACCGTCTCCTGAATATCCATATCTTCCTTCAATGCCGCAACTTCTTCTTCCATTGCTCCGATAATTCCTATCATATCAACCTCTCCTCCTTATATCACGATTACTCCATGTAGGTAGTTTATCACAACTAAATCACGATGCCAACTTATATAACATTTAGTATCTGTGATTTAAAATATTACATTTTTCTGAAATATCATAAAAGATATAGAAATCCTATGATTTCTTTGCTATAATCCGTATTGAATATTTGTTATATTAATAATCTATAATGAAGAGCAAACAAGGGAGGCAATATTTATGGAATACAGACCACATGGTGTCTGTTCTCAACTAATTCGTGTAGAGTTGGACGGAGATATCGTTAAAAACGTAGAATTTGTAGGAGGCTGCAACGGCAACACCAAAGGTATCTGCAGCCTGATCAGAGGAATGAACGTACACGATGTTATTTCCCGGCTGGAGGGCATCACATGCGGCTATAAGTCTACATCCTGCCCGGATCAGCTGGCATATGCATTAAAGAAAGCAATCGGCCAATAGACATCGCTGCCAGGAAATCTGCGACTACCAATTTCCTGTAGAAAAAGGATACGAGGCCTAGCATATAACCTCGCATCCTTTTCTGTCCTTTTTGTCTTATACGTTTTTCTCTTGATTCCGGAGAGATTGTGGGAAGCACCGTCTACGACGACTTTAACCCGTCTCGTGGGTCTACGGTTTCTCAATGTAAGGTCGAAATTATTGTTAATAGTTTCTCCTGTTGCACCGCGGACGGCGCTTCCCGCAATCTCCCCGGATATAGCATATTGGCATTTTTGTTTTCTAAATTTGTTTTTCCGATTGCAAAATGTTTTTCTTTTTTTCTTTTTGTTTTCTTCTTTTTCTTTTATACTTTGGTTTTCACATTTTATGGCTCTTCCACATAGATGCCATTCGTAAAGGAACTGCTTACGTCACTGTTTGCCGCATGTGTACTTCTTGCTCTATAATAGTAGCCTCCCTCAACATCTAAACTTCTATTAGAGCCTACTCGATCTGTGTTGAGGCTTTCTTTGTGCCAACCATCATATATTTCCCATGTAGTATCGCCTTCTTGTGCCCTTTCTATCGTTACTGCTACTTGCACGCTTTGCACGGTATGCGCCGCAATAGTTGTACCACCAGCATACAATTTTCCAGGCCCCATCACTACACACTTTGAATATCCGGTAAGCAAATCTTCGCCTCGAGTAATTTTAGTATCATAACCAATAGACTCATTATCATGCGTCAAATAAGAACCATCTATAATAGGCCTATTTTCCGCAGCATACAAACTTCTTGTTGATGTAAAAAACATTCCAATAACTAACACGATCAAACATCCTGTAGATGCCCATTTGTTCTTCATCTTTCACCTCCATCCTCACAATTTTCCTTTACCCTCATATATACAAACACATAACTCGACAAATACTGACGCATTTATTTTGAAAAAAACAAATTATTTACAATTAAATTAAAATCCTCCTTGGGCATAGTCCCGATTAAGAAGTATTCTAACCCTTTATATTCAAAGCGAGCTGAATATCGCTCTTTATTCGTTTTCGGCGTTCTATACTCTTTAATTGTAATCTCACAATCATTAACCTTTTCTATATACTGCTTCCGAAACTCATCTTCTACGTCTACTCCCCAAGATGTATTGCTAAATGATGCATTAACAAAATAAACAACTTTTGATCCATTATAATTATAAATAAACTCAGCCGTTAGGAGTTCCTCATCCATTTCCATTCTATCAAACTTCATTTGAGCCGGTCCTAAAACAATCTTAACTGGCATAGTACCAAATTCATCATCGACTTTCTGATATGCTTTTTCCTCGCTTTCTTCTAAAATTGTCAAATTATCTTCGCTAGAATCTACTTGCTCAACTTCTCTATCTCCGACTATCCTTTTCATCATAGATACAATTCTCTTAGGTACGCCTATACTAGTCACACTAATGGCCATCACCAACACAAGTGATGCCGCCAATGTAAGATACAGTTTACGCCGTTTCTTTTTACGCGTAACTTCGATTTCAACTTCTTTATTTTTTTCTTCCTCTAGTACCTTGCGCCCTACTTCTAATGCAAGCCTGTCTTCCTCTGATAGCTTAGAGTATAGTTCTTCTCTTTCCTTCTCCTTGATCTGCTCTTCCAGTTTTGCTCTGAGTGATTCTTTGAACCCTTCCGGCATCTGGATGCTGTCATCCTTCAGGATTTCTTCTTCCTCTTCCTTCGCTAGCTGCTCAAAGTCTTCGGTTATCATGTATTCAAACTGGTCCTTTTTTCCCTTCATTACTTACCCCTATATTTCTATTTATCCTTGATTAGAGAACTTCTATATACAAAACTGTCAGCCCCTGCCCTAAATCTGCTGTTTCTCTTGACCAATTCCGTTGTAAACGTATAATATAATTATAACAAGTGTCCTTATGGCATATTTTCAACCTACAAACAAAATCGGGAGGTCATTATGAAACGTATCATCTTAACAGGCGGCGGCACCGCTGGCCATGTTACGCCTAACATTGCCCTTTTGCCACGGCTCAAAGAATTACAATATGATATCCATTATATAGGTTCCTATAATGGTATCGAAAAAGAACTGATCCAGCAATTCGGGATTCCTTATCACGGGATATCCTCCGGAAAATTGCGGCGCTACTTCAGCGTACAGAATTTTACAGATCCTTTCCGTGTTATCAAAGGACTTGGAGAAGCACGCAAGTTAGTCAAGATACTAAAGCCAGACGTAATCTTCTCCAAAGGCGGCTTTGTCTCTGTTCCGGTGGTATTGGCCGGAAAGAGCCATCACGTCCCAACGATTATCCATGAGTCAGACATGACCCCTGGTCTTGCCAATAAGATATCCTTATCTTCGGCAACCAAGGTCTGCTGCAATTTTCCCGAGACTTTAGAGCATCTTCCAGAAGGAAAAGCCGTGCTTACAGGCTCCCCTATCCGTCAGGAACTGTTGTCCGGTGACAAGTATAAGGCAAAGGAATTCCTGGGATTTACCACTGACAAGCCTGTTATCATGGTTGTTGGCGGAAGCCTTGGCTCTGTCGCCGTTAACGATGCAGTGCGAGGCATCCTTCCCGAACTTCTGAAAGACTTCCAAGTCGTACATCTATGCGGCAAGGGAAAGGTTGACGAATCGTTGAAAGGCTTGGAGGGATATGCTCAATTCGAATATGTCAAAGAAGAATTAAAAGACCTTTTTGCATTGACAGATATAGTAATATCCAGAGCTGGCGCCAATGCTATCTGCGAATTGCTGGCTCTCCATAAGCCAAATCTTCTGATTCCTCTTTCCGCCAATGCAAGCCGTGGGGATCAGATACTCAATGCCCGTTCCTTCGAGCGTCAGGGATACAGCATTGTGCTGGAGGAAGAAGAACTTAATAAAGATGTCCTTCTTCAGTCCATCCTGCGTTTATATGAGAACCGGGATTCTTACATAAGCGCTATGAAGAACTCCCCACAGCAGAATTCTATTGATACTATTATAGATTTAATAGAAGCCGTATCCAAAAAATAATCCGTGCTTCAGCACAATGGCAATATATAAAACAGGTGTCGCTCAGGCACCTGTTTTATGCTTTGTTCAAGCGGTCAAACTGTTCCTCGAAATGCTTCCGAATCCATTTCTTTGCTCTATACAACATACTATGAAGCGTCTCCAGTTTCACACCCATGATCTCTGCAACTTCCTTTTGCGGCTTTTCCAGAACATATGTAATTGTGACTGCTTCATACCAACTGGGATTCAGATCATACAAGGCCGAAAATATATCTTTTACAAGTTCCCTACTTGCCCGTTCTTTTAATTTTCTGATAAATACGTCCTCTGTACTGTGATCAAAATCGGAGGGTGCCTTTTCATGCTTTTCATACAGCAGGTCATCAATCAAAACTTCACGTTTCCGATCTCTAATCACATTCAGCGCCATATACTTAGTTGTCAAAACTAGCCACGGACGCACTGCATCAAGATTTACATGATCCATATTCATATACAATTTAATGAAAACACTTTGTGCAATCTCTTCCGCTGTGTGATGATTTCCACAATATTTTGCTGCTACCTTATACACAAGCTCGACATTGTCCTCATAGATTACATCAAAGGCCACTTTTCCTATCGACTCCACACTCACTTGTTTATCCTTCGCTTCCTTATTATTTTAACTTTGATAAGATATCATTTTTATCTTCTTCTGTCAATTCGCCCATCTTCCATCCCAGGCCCACGCCGTCGCCAGTATGTCTTGGAATCATATGCATATGGAAGTGGAATACGGTCTGCCCTGCCGACTCGCCATTGTTCTGGACGATATTATAACCATCACAGTCCAGGATGCCTGTAAGCTTCGTAATCATCTTCTTGGCAAGCACAAGCGCTTTTCCAGCCAACTCATCATCCAATTCATACAGATTAGCATAATGCTCCTTTGGAATTATCAAAGCGTGACCTTTTGATGCCGGACTTGCATCCAGTATTACCCTGAAATCCTCATCTTCATATAATGTAGCTGTAGGTATTTCACCATTGGCAAGTTTACAGAATATGCAGTTTTCGTCCTTCATTTTTATCATCCCTCTCTCTTTAAAATAGTGATTGATTATTTTACCCGCCAATGCTAAACTGTTAATTCAGAAAGGGCGGTAATAACTATGTTTACAACGACAGACTACGACAAATTGCAACAAATCATGGCAGAAAGTCCACAGAAAAAAGAACTTCTCACTCGACTCCTGGAGTCCCATCGCGTGGACATCAGCACCATCAGCCACGAAATCCGTAACCCATTGACGCTGGTATACAGCACATTGCAATTAATTGAATCCCAGCATCCGGAAGTATTAACCTTTCATCATTGGGAAGGAATGCGGCAGGATATTGAATATATGAAGCAGTTATTAGAGCAACTCTCCTCATATAATAACGGCGAGCGCTTGGAATGCGCTGCAACAGATGCACGAACTTTTTTGAGAAAGATCGCGCTTTCCTTCGCTTCCACCCTTGTGGATTCACAGATTGAATTTACTTCAAGGATTCCTGCCACGCTTCCATCCATAAGCATTGATCCTATGAAAATGAAGCAAGTACTTCTAAACTTGCTTAAGAATGCCAAGGACGCGGTTCTTTCATGCCCGGATAGGGATAATGCGGCCATCTCTTTGACGGCTGCCTTCCAGAACCAGCAGGTCGTAATTACTATATCTGACACCGGCTGCGGCATCGCGCCAGAAGACTTGTCCACAATATTCGAGCCATTCATGACCCATAAGCAAAATGGCACCGGCTTAGGCCTTGCCATAGCCAAGCGTATCGCTTCGGCCCATCATGGTTCTCTTACGGTGGAATCAGTATTGGATAAAGGGACTGTCTTCACGCTTACGCTTCCAGTACAGCAGGATGCATAGAAGGAATCCCGTCGTCAATCCGCCGATATGTGCCATATTGTCAACTCCTCCGCTGGAGTATCCATAATAAAGCGTAATAAAAATCATAAAGACAATGCCTCTGCCTGATATATCGCCGATCCGACCTCTGTTGCGGATTGCTACATATAATAAAGCCCCGATAATTCCAAAAATTGCTCCCGAGGCTCCGGCAGCTATGGCATAGTCTGCCAAGCGGATGTCCCACCATGAGGACAGGATATTTCCACCCAGACCGCTTAGAATATATATAACCAAAAACCTGATGCTGCCAATCTCGACTTCCAGGTTCCAGCCGATCAATACCAGCGTAATCATATTGTTAAAAAGATGCTCGAAGCCAAAATGAAGAAACATGCTGGTAAACATCCGGTAGTATTCTCCCTGTTCGGTAATAAAGGGTACGTACATTGCCCCATGTTCCAGCATAAAAAGCCCGTCTTCCGTCGCGCCTTGAAAGGACAGCAAAAAGAACACTGCCACATTGGCAGCCAGTAATAAAATTGTACATGGAGCCTTCATCTTCTTGCTATTCATATATCACTTAACCGCTTTCTGACATCTCTTCTGATTTTATTCTCTATCAGTATAGCATAAGATTGAAAAATAGTAACCTCCAAATCTATTCTTTGTTGATTATTCACAGATTTTCTTTCTCTATCTCATCAATAAGCCCCTGGATCATGCCCAGTTCCTCTTCCAGTATATCCGCAATCTCCTCTGCCGAACAGCCCTTTTTTAATTTTTTCCTAATTAAATTTTTAATGGCTTCCTGTTTCCCCTCCTGTTTTCCTATTTCTCTTCCTTCCTGCCTGCCTTCTTCCAGTCCCTCCTGCCTTGCCTCTTCTTTGTCGTAGTATCTTTCTTCCCATGCCTGCATATACTTCACCCCTACTTCTTCACTGGCTTTTACCTTACGCAAACGGTTATGGATACGCTTAATCCGTTCGCTGTCCATATCTGCAGCCATTTCATCCGTAGTGTCTTCCACATAACGCAGGAATCCCACTAGTTCTTTGGATACCTCGCCATCATTCTTTCCCCGGGTATTCAGAAATATGCGAACCGCTCCATCTTCAAGACAGCAATCGGGCTCTTCCAGGCATCCAGCACGAAACGTGTACACATATCTGCCATACCCAAACAGATCGAATGGCGTGATTATAATAATATACGAATTATTTAACTGGTTATAATCCGGAATCCCCGGTTCCAGAAGGCCTGCGTCTATCATAGACTGGTAATATCTGCTGCGCTTTGCCAAGTCCGTCCTTTTCTTCTGCTGCATTTCTGTGTTGTAAACTGATTTTTCTTCATCCATGGCGTATACATCCATCCGAACTGCACGCAGATGCGGCGATACCCTCAACTCTTTCTCCGTCTCATTTTGTTCCAGCAAAGGAATATCCCTTCCAAAGATAATACTGAGAATATCCTGATGTGTCTGCGGATCTTCCAGCACTTCATCAAACAGAAAGCGGTTCGTAAGGTTTAACTCTTTTAATGGTATCAAATCTTTTGTTTTCCCCATATGTTTCTCCTTTATTTTACCACAATCTCGTTCCTCTTAACAATCCATTTTTCAGATTGTATTTATAGTTCTTCTTCCTCGATATGCAGCCCATCCCAGTCGCCCCACTTAGGCTTTTTGTGCTTATTGAGAAATCGTTTCACAGGCGTCCACAGGTTTTCTGTTTCTTTCATAATGGAACTTCCCATCTCCTGTTCCGTAATCCAGTCATGTTCCTTTGTATCATATTCCATTTCTTCTATCTCCTCTACTGTGTCTACTTTTTCGTCCTTTTCGGGACGTTTCAGGCATTCTGCCATAATCTTTTCCAGACTATAGTTTTCTTCCATTGTGGCTTTATGAAGCAGAAAGACCAGGCGGACGCACTCCTGGTCTTCATAATCCCCCTGTCTGACAAAATACTCTGTCAATGTATGGAACTCTTCCCACAGGTCCTGGGCTGCCAGAGGATAATAGCAGAAAAAGAATCTGCTCTCCTCATAAAAGATGTATTCCGGCTTCAGCAAGATACAATGTATATTCAGCAAATACGCCTCCACTTCTTTAATAACTGCCTTGAACTGCGTCAGAAACAGTTTAAGGTCCTCTCCGCTGATCTTGCTTCGCTCATACATTGCTTTCATGGAAACTTTCCCACTGACATCATAATCATAATAACTGCTGCCGTTCATTCCTCTTGCGCCTACCTTAAGAATCCCATCCAGCGAATTTGCCTTCAGCATCCGTATTTGATAGTCTTCTTGATATAAGTCATGTTCTTCAATTGTAATCTTACGTTCCATCTTCACTTCTCCTTCAACCTTTGCATATCCCTAATATGCTTCTCGGGTTCTGTGACTGCCGCCTTTGTTACCACGGATATCTTCATCTGCCCGTAAGAAGCAATGGCATTCACTTCAATCTCGTCCTTTCTGACCTTCACATTCGCCTGAGCATTGCTGGCCAGAATACACTTTCCTTTTACCCTCTGGACGAAAAGGCTTTCCAGCTGTCCTGCCTTTACCCCGTCTTTTTCCCGCGCTTTTGTGCTGCCTGCCACAGCCGTCTCATATGCCGCGCCGGTTAAGATGAGTTTGTCATGGTAATAAAAAGCCGCCAGGATGCATCCCATAAGCAGAAAAAGGATCATTGGCATAAGAAATGACATTTCTACCGTCAGGCTGCCTTTTAAGCAGCCCCTGCTTTTTACCCGTTTTTTCATTTTCTTATATGACTCTTCCCCCATTTATCTCCCCCTTGCCAGCACGCTAAGCAAATATCCTGCCGCCAGAAAGGGAATGAATGGAATCGTATGTTTTCTAGACATTTTCTTTGCCGTCAGACAGACCAGAGCGGCCACGGCGAGGAAGCAAAATGTCCCCACCAGCACATCCAGCACTCCCCACAGCCCCAGATATATTCCCAAGGCCAAAATCGCCCAACTATCTCCGTAACCAAAACCTTCCCGCGTAACCTTGCTGACCAGGAGAAACAGAATTCCTACACCAGCGCCTCCTGCTGCCATCCACAGATCCGGCTGCCTTGTTATCCCCTGATAGGCCAATGCTGCAATACTCGCCATGACCAGGATATCCGCCGGTATCCTTCGGAAATGGATGTCAATCACAGAAAGGCTTAGCAATATGCCCATGCAAATCATCTGGCTTATTTCCCACATCTTGAGCAAGCCCCCTTTCCTGCCACCTCTGACAGCGGCACTGCATAGATGGTTCGCTTTAGGCCGCTGCAGGATAGCGAACTATGGTAACGGTCGCCGGTATCTGTGATGTACACCCCGCCTCCGGCTCCTTTCATACAATGCTGGCAAGGATGATACTTTCCACCGCCTTCATTTCTTAAGGATTCTATCTCCGACTGGAGCACCATATGTATGGATAGTTCCAGGTGCGTGCAGTGGTAATCACGATGATACACCAGCCCAGTCTCCGTTACATAGACCGTATCATCGTCATCACGTCCAAATCCCTGCTTCTCATAGCCTGTCCAAGCCTTGATACGCAGTTTTTCTTCATGCTTTGCCGGAGAGATTCCAAATATAGGAAGTGGGACGCGTATCTCGTACGATGCCACCAATTCTCCGATTCCCGTACGGGGCGACATTCTGGACTTGTCACAGTGAATCCCTCCGCTACCTCCCGATATGATACTCCTTTCCAACCGATCCTGGCCGATCGAATTCACAACATCGCTCTCTATGCGGTAAGGCATTATGACCGCCGTGCTGCTGGCTTCATCTGCCGCTCTCTTTCCGCCTGCCTGGAGCCCACACCGGACGGAGGCCTGGATTGCCATCGTCTCCATCAGATACAGAAGGCTCACAATTGCAAGGAAAAACAGCGGGACTGCCATCGCTGCCTCCACAGTTACGCTGCCTTTCTTAGAGACAGATGCAGATGCCCTCCCGGTCCAGACAGAATAGATAGGTTCTAAGGGGAGTATTTTACTATTCATGGTACGAATCCTTCTCCTTTCTTTTATGTTTAACTTTTTGTTGGATGAGTGCCTAAGAATCCGGAAGGACATCTGCATCCGCCTCTACTGATATCCAAAATAAATTGGAAATTCATAATGGATTCCTCTTCTTAACCTGCAGACTGATCGAAACTCCACCCTGCTGATACACAAATCCGCACGAAAATATGCCTGTCCATATACTTTTCTCAGATTCTGCTCAATGATTCCAAGCGCCCGTAATCCAGATGTTTGTTTGGGCGCCAGAAAAAGCAGCATCCTCAGATAATCTTTATATTCAAGACCTTCCGGCGCATCGGCTCCTTCTTTTGTGTCCTCTTGCGTACCCAGAGTAAGCAGAGAAGATAACTGGAGCTGCCAGGTTTCCCTGGACTTTACCAGCGGCACGCGGTTTCCCTTTAACAAAGACCGCAGATCCATAACCGTCTCTCCATATGCCCATGCCAGAAGAATCGCCTGGGCAGCCGCGCTCGTGATGGCAGGGACGGCAAGAAGCATGCACAGCGTTGCGGCCATCGCCTCTGCTTCTGCCTTCATCTCTCCATCCGTTTGAATATACGCATAATTAGGAACGAACCTAAGCATCATTAACTTCCTTGCCACCTTCTCCAGATTCTCTTTGTCACTGCCTGCGCCCGCCAGGATGTACTCCAATTCATAATCTAAGGCTCCTCCCCTTCCTTCATCTGTAAAGGATAAGAAATTCTCCAGCATATATTCTCCGAAAAGGAGAGATGACACAGTTCCTCCCGCCTTAGCCACATCGGAAAAATCTCCATATCCCTCCTGTCTGGCTCTAGCGGAGAGCATTTCCTTTTCATCGGCCTGCTTCTCTGATAATGCCCTGTCTTTGGGCAGTACCAGTTCCAGCAGTGGCTGGGCCTTCAATCGACCTACGTGGTCAATGGGGTTATCTTCTTTGGGCAGTTCGCTGTCATTCGAAGCGAGCAGATCTTCCAAGCCTTTTTGGGTTTTGGCTTCCTCCCTTGCATACTCCGCTCCTTTATCCTGCTGCTGCCCCCAGACGGAAGTCATCCCCAGCATATCCTTTACCGAATCTATTCCATACTTGTGCTCCATATATGCGGTAATCTGATCAAAGAAAGATTGACAGCCCTGGTCCGTGAGGAACTGTATCCGCTTTATCTCCTGTTCCATATTTCCCGCACCATAATACCCTAAACGCTCCATCAAGTTTGACTGCTCATATTGCCCTGTCTCATAACTACCGTCCAGTGCAAATATATGGTACTCGTCCAGCAATTCTTTCTGATATTCTGCAAACATGCACTCGACTGCCCGGTTCATATCTGCCCGTCTGTAATTCTTCGCCATCTGTATCGAGGCGCTTTCCATCAGTCCCCCTACCAATGTTATAAAGAGGATGAAGACCAGGCTTAAATATGCTGTCACTTCTCCGCGGACTAGATGCCTGAACTTTCGCTGGTTATCTTCTGGAAGATTATCTGCACCAGGCTGGTAAGCTGGGACTTGAATATAATGACCAGCCCAATCAGCACGACCAGTATCAATATAACTTCTACGACTCCGATTCCTCTCTTTTCTCTTAATACTTGCGATATATACCATATTCTCCACATACACGTTCTCCTCCTAAGTTTATCTCTGCTTCTGGCTTCACATCTGCTCCTTCGTCAGCCCGTTCCTTTACTGACATACACTAAATCTGAATAGATAGGAACGCAGGCACTATGACTATGATCAGCACGATTGCCAGCATCAGGAACATGGGAAGCAGCAATTTCGTGCCTGCTTCTTCTCCCAGCCTTTTTGCCCTGGCTTTGCGTTCTTCGAAAGCCTGGATGGATTCCAGCCGTAATAGATGAGTGAGGCCTTTCGTTCCCTTGCGAAGATTCTGTGACAGCAGCGCCCCTAATCTGATATAAGACTGCACGTTGCATCTCCTTCCAAAATTCTCATAACTTTCTGTCTCCATAACCCCGCTTTCCATCTCGTAACACGCCTTTTTCATCTCTTCATATGCATGTCGGGCATTTCCATCTGTCTTATGTCGTTCATAATCCTCCACTACTTTTCTCCACGCTCTTTTTACAGTCATGCCTGCCCCCAGGAACAAAGCCAACTTATTGACAATTTCCGGATAGTCAAGCATCATCTGCCGCTTCTTTTCTTCTCCTTCCTTCCGGATATTCTGCTGCTTTAAGGCATACAGCAGGATGGCTATCAATATTGCCATCACGATCAAGACCAGTCCCCGGTAGTCCATCTTCTTATAATAGGAGGCTGCCTTTCCTTGTATCTTCTCCGGAAGCAGCCATACCCTTTTGGTCTTGCTATCTGCCTCCCGCTTCATAATTTCCTGCATGACCCGCTGCCCCTTTTGTTCTTTCCCGGTCAAGGCCTTCGGAAATATATTTGCCATGCACTCATATAGTGCCTGTTCCTTCGGATCTTCGCTATAGGTAAGGACAGCGCTTAGCTTTACAAGCGTCCCCTCTTGATCCAGCACGTTCTCCTGCAGTTCTCCCCTGATATTCATCACATCATAACGATCCAGCTCCCACTCAACTCCTACTGGCTCGCCCGGCACCTGCGTCACAAGATCCATGTCATATTCTATCCTGTCCAGGCTCTCATTTTTCCCGAGAATCAGCCTGTCCAGTCTACGCATTACCCTCTGAAATAATCCCCGGACCTCTTCTTTGCTATATTGCTGCTCAGATACTTTAATCTCCACAGGTATCTTTTCTGCCGCGCCTTCCAGCAATACCTCCAGCATCTCCGTGCTCGCGCCTTGCCCATGGCTGTTCCTTACAATTTTCCCCACTGTCCTGGTAGACGCAGACATGTAATCCACAATCAGTAGGAGGATTCCCGCCAGCAGGATGGCTCCTACCGCCAGAATCTTTATACCTCGATCCTTATGATCCTTGCTCCAAGATAATATGCGCCCAAATACATTGTCAGGCAAGCCGACATCACCCCGATTCCCATTATGTTCCCATACAGGCTGTCCATAAATTCCGGGAAACTTAATGACATATAGCCGATAATCGCATACGGGATTGCCGCCATTACCCGAAACTCATACTTCTTCGCCGCCAGCACGGTATCTATCTCTCTTTTCACATCAATCTTGTCTCCTATCTGGTTCGCTGTATTGCGGATAATAGAAATCATATCTCCTCCGCTTTTTCTTGCAGCTGCAAATACTGCCACGAAGTTCTCCACATCCTCCTGCCCGGACCTTCCGGCAAACTCCTCCAGGATCTGCTCCATAGGTACATGAAGCCTTAGTTGTCTTGCCATCACCAGGAATTCTCGTGATATCCTTGCATCCTCAGGGTACAGAAGCCTTAATTCCTTCTGCGCCTCAAGAAGGGCATTCTCTACGGAATATCCTGTATTCAGGGCTGATGCCATGGCTTGGATCGCTTCCTTGAACTGCAGTAGGAATTCCTGATCTTTTTTGCGAGCCACCTCTTCTGCCATCATCTTAAAATGCCAGGCCCATACGGGAAGCAGTGGCAGCAACATCCAGAATGAACGGTAGTACAGCCAGGCGGTCACTAAGGTAACTGCGCCTGACTTAATTGTGATCATCGCAAGTTCCTTCTTGGTCATATCCTGCCATCTTGAGTTTCTGATCGTTCGTAATCTCATGTATCTTCCTCCAATTCCCCGTGATTTTCCCTGCCTTCTCTCCTTCTTCTTCATACTTATACAATGACTGAAGGCATATCTTTCCGTTCTCATATCCCAGAACCTCCGACACTTCAAGCAATTTTCGACTCTTATCCCGCAGTCTCCCCAGATGGACGATGATATCAATGCCCGAGGCAATCTGCCTTTGAATTGCCGGCAAAGGCAGATTCATCCCCATCAATACCATCGTCTCCAGCCTGGCAAGCATATCTGCCGTACTGTTGGCATGTCCGGTACTAAGACTGCCATCGTGTCCGGTATTTAGGGCCTGCAGCATATCGATCGCCTCCGCTCCCCGGACCTCGCCCACAATGATCCTGTCCGGGCGCATCCTCAGGGCCGACTTGATCAGGTCGCGGATCGTTACGGCGCCAGTCCCCTCCACATTGGGATTCCTTGCCTCAAGACTGACCAGATTGGGGATATCCTGCAATTTTAATTCTGCGTTGTCTTCAATGGTTATAATTCTTTCATCCTTTGGAATATACTGCGATAATGCATTTAAGAAAGTGGTTTTTCCGGAACCAGTCCCTCCACTTATGAATATGTTATATCCGGCTGCCACCAGAGCGGCCAGAAAATCAGATATTTCTTTACTGATGGAATTCCATGCAATCAGCTGATCCATGGTAATGGCATCTTTTCCAAATTTTCTTATCGTAACAATTGGCCCGTTCACTGCCACTGGCTCTAGCACAACATTGACCCGGGAGCCATCGGCCAGCCTGGCGTCCACGATAGGAGATGCTTCATTTACCAGACGGTTAGAACTCGCTACGATCTGCTGAATGACATCTTCCAGTTTTTCCTTCGACAGGAACCGCTTGTCCGACTTATGGATTCTGCCATCCCGTTCAAAGAAGATACTTCTTGTACCGTTAATCATGATCTCTGTAATTCCTTCATCTTCCAGAAACTCTTGAAGCAGGTCCAGCTTGCGGAATGCATTGAATAATTCCTTGCCCAGTTCCGTCTTGCGCGAAAGAGAAAGATACTCTTCTGAAGACGCTTCCTGAAGAACCCGGTAGATCAGTTCCGTCAGTTCCTCATCTTCTATCTCCCTGGTCATATCCAGTTCTTCCAGAATCCTGGCATGCAGCTGTTCTGCCTGTATCATCGCTCCAGCTCCTTTTTCACCAGTTTCTTCTTCACATCCTCATAGCCAAGCAGCCTTAGTTCCTCTTCAAACTGGAACAGTTTGGCCCTGGCAGCCGGATCCCTCGCCACGGGCACCATCACTTCCGTACATTGCCTGAGAACTCCATATACATCCTGTATTCCTTCGTCTATATCCAGTATCAGGACATCATAGATGGCGCACTGCTCAATCTGCATAAGAAGGCTCGTCCATTCCTCGGGCGTGACTGCCTTTATGTCTTCGGATACCCGGAACGGGAGCAGATAGTCCAGCGATTCCATATGCTTTGCCAGCGTGGTAAGTATCATTCCGAAGTTCCGGCTTTCCTGGCGGGAATAGTAGATCAGATCTGCCAGCGTCTGCCCTTCCTCTGGAAAATGACCGCCGATCCCTCCATACAGTTCCATATTGATATACAGGACATTATAAGATACGGCCAGTTCCTTTCCCATTTCCAGCCCATAACCAGTCTTTCCCGTGCGGTGTACCGGCGAGAAAATCCCGATGATCCGCATCTGCCTTTTCTTTGCCGCTTGGAGAAATAATCCTTCTTCTTCTCCTTTTAGGCCACACTGGCAGATGACCTCCGCAAGAATGGCCTCCCCCGATTGATATCGGTATACCGGGATTTCTAGAGGCCCAGTACTCGCACTTGCCGTCTCTGTCAGGACGAACACGCTCCCCGCCTGGATCTCCTTTCTCATCTCCTGCGAATAACCGCTACTGATAAGAAGGATATCAATCGCCTTCTCCTGCTGGATTTTCCGTGCTTGTTCCGGGTCGCTGCACACCTGCACTTGCAGCGCGAGTTCCTTTTTCTTTGTCAGATACGCCGCGAACGCAGAGGCATACTTCTCTTCCTGGTCGCAAATAACCAGACTCTTGCTGCTCACGTAAAATCCCTCCTCTGTTGCTGTCTTATCATGTCTGTGTGATCTTCCGCCGATACGGCATAGAATCTATCAATAGAATTAGATAATCAGATACAAGTCACCAGATGTAACTTGTAGAACGATTATAAACCACATATTTCCTGTTTGTCCATCCCTTTTTTAAAAAAGGTAGAACTTTGTGCAACCCTTACAAAATCTGGTAGAAAGTAATGCCGTAAAGTAGCGCGACCCCTGGTATTCCAAAGACCCCGGACGTCAAAAATGTCATCGGATTCATGCCAACCTGCGCAGAAATCCCCTTAGAAGCCAAAAACTCATTTACAAAAAAAATAATTGCAATGCCTATGATTGCCCGTACTAAAAAATTAACTAAAATATGAGGTTTCTGCTCCGGCATATTCACCCTCCCAAATTCATTTCCTAATTCCATATATATCCTCGTATCTGGTATTTTATTCTTCAAATCTGCCTATACTAGAAAAAAGAAAACCAAGCGATACAGCAATGGAGGTGGATTATGAGATTATTTGAGCGAGGAAGTGCTGCCGAAGAAGATATATACAGGCGCTTATCCTTCGATCCCCAGTGCAATACTTTGATTGAAGAGATCGCCCAGGCAAGGCAGGAAATCGAAGATGCATACAACAACTTTCAGAATGCCTCAGACCCGGACTTGATCGACTGCTATATCTACAAAGGCAATGCTGCCTGGAAACGCTACCGTTTCCTTCTGCGGCAGGCCAAGATGATTTCATAAGCATAGTTTTATAAGCAAGAATAAAGAAAGGGAAGATCCCACCTGACCGGCCGGGATCTTCCCTTTCCTTATTCTTGCCAGGCTTACAGCCTGATGGTAATCTCTCTTTGCGTACGGTGGTACTGATGGTAATTCACGCCTGCCGCATCAAACATCCGCATGGATGCCTTCACAGAGGACGTATCTTCATATTTATTGCAATCATAGATCACTTCCTTAATCCCGCTTTGAATGATCGCCTTGGCGCATTCATTGCATGGAAAGAGAGACACATACAGTTTCGCTCCTTCCAGGCTTCCGCCCCGGTAGTTAAGGATCGCATTCAATTCGCTGTGCACCGTATATACATATTTGGTCTCCAACGGGTCGTCCCCTTCCCTCACCCATGGGAATTCATCATCAGAGCATCCCATCGGCAGTCCATTATATCCCATGGACAGAATCTTGTTATCCTGGCTTACGATACAGCAGCCAACCTGCGTATTCGGGTCTTTGGAACGCATGCCGGATAACATGGCTACACCCATAAAGTACTCGTCCCAACTGATATAGTCTTTCCTCTTGCTGCCCATATGCATTACCTCCTTACCGCAGATATGCCATTACTTGGTTCCAAAGATACGGTCTCCCGCATCCCCCAGCCCCGGCACGATGTATTTCTGCTCATTCAGATGATCATCCAGAGCCCCAATATACAGATCCACATCCGGGTGTGCCTTTGTCATCCGCTCCACGCCTTCCGGCGCCGCAATGATGCACATGAACCGGATATTCTTCACGCCCTTGTCCTTCAGCATCTGGATCGCCGCAACGCTGGATCCGCCGGTAGCCAGCATGGGATCCACCACGAAGACTTCTCTTTCATCACAGTCAGCCGGAAGCTTGCAGTAATACTCCACCGGCTCAAAAGTCTCAGGATCACGGTACAGGCCAATATGCCCTACCTTTGCGGCAGGTATCATATTCAGTATGCCGTCCACCATGCCGATCCCCGCTCTCAGGATTGGCACTACCGCCATCTTTTTTCCACTTAATTCCTGGCCCACCGTCTCGCAGATTGGAGTCTTAATCTTTACATCCTGAAGCTTCAGATTCCTTGTAGCCTCATAGCACATCAGTGCCGCAATCTCTCCCACAACTGCCCGGAAATCCCTGGATCCTACGTTCTCCTGACGGATATAGCTGATCTTATGCTTAATCAGCGGATGATCCATGATCTGTACGTTAGACATCTTTTCTTCCTCCTCATTTGTCCTTATTATTTATTAGTGTTTATATATGAATCACGTGATGTCCGGCTGCCTTCAGCAGGCGGTTCATAATCGCGCTCCCAATCCCTCCTGTGGCAAATGCCTCGCTGTAGATATAATCAACGCCGTCATTGTCAAATTCCCGCAGGATGCCATAGAGGCTTCCCGCTATAGTCGCTTCATCCTCCCTGGTGCCTATGCTCTTTACATCTCCTGCCGGATAGCATCCTACCGTCTCCTCGGTTCCAATGATCCCCACCTTCAGACCTTCTTCCAGTTTCTCTGCCGCCAGGCTGTTGATCTTGGCAATTACCTCTTTGATTTCACCCTCTACAATAGTCAATTCCGCTTTCGGCGCATAATGCCTGTATTTCATGCCCGGAGCCTTGGGGGTCTTTTTACTGTCCGGCGTTATCAATGTCTTGTCCACCGACACTTCTCCGATCAGTTCTGTCAGCATCTCCCGGGTAATGGCGCCGGGACGGAGGATCATTGGCGGCACAACCGTCATATCCAGTATGGTAGACTCCACGCCTATGTCCACGGAGCCTCCATCAATAATCATATCAATCTTCCCTGTCATATCTTCTTCCACATGCAGGGCTGTCGTAGGGCTTGGCCTTCCCGATGTATTCGCGCTGGGGGCAGCTATATAGCCGCCTCCTGCATCGATCACTTCCCGGGCTATCTCGTGGCTTGGCATGCGGACTGCCACCGTATCAAGACCGCCGGTAGTTCCATATGGGACAATGCCGCTCTTATCAAAGATCATGGTAAGCGGCCCCGGCCAATACTTGTCGGCAATAACCTTAGCCGCCTCCGGTATGAAAGAGGTAATCTTTGCAAGGTCATCCATGTTGGTTATATGGATGATTAAAGGATTGTCGGATGGCCTTCCCTTGGCAGCATATATTTTTTGCGCTGCGTGCTCATTCAGCGCGTCTGCCCCCAGTCCATATACGGTTTCTGTCGGAAATGCCACCAGGCCTCCTTCTCTTAGTATGCGTCCGGCTTCTCTTATAATATATGTATTTATTTTGTTTTTATCTATTTTCTCTATTATTGTTCTCATAGATTTCATTATACTACACTCTACTTCGACAGACAAGTTCGGATTCCCTGAGTAATTGCTTCCGCCAGCTGCTGCTGATACTCCTTCGTGACTAATTTTTCCGCCTCTTCATTGTTGCTCAAGAATCCGCATTCTACAATTACTGTCGGAACCTCCGTTCTCTTAAGCATATAGTATGTATCATTGGCCTTTGCCTGCCTGGTATTATCGCTATCCACGGCCAGCAGCGCTTTCTGCATGATTACCGCCGCCTTTTCTCCATCGCTGGAATGGGAATAGTAGAATACCTGGGCTCCATGGATCCCCTCCTCATGATAACTGTTCTGATGAATGCTGACTACCATTGCCGGCTTCGTCTTGTTGATCACATCGACCCGCGCCTTCATATCCTGGATCTTCTGATTCTGGTCACTTTCCTTAGCCAGCGTGGCATCCTCCTTACGGGTCATGACTACGGTCACGCCCTCTTTTTCCAGAAGCTTCTTGACCTTCTTGGCAATCTTTAAGTTTATGTCTTTCTCCAATGCATCATTCACTCCGATTTTGCCCGGATCGCTCCCGCCGTGTCCCGCATCTATGACTACGGTAGCGCTTCCTTTCTTTACATCCCCGCTGGATACATATTTCTCCAAATTCTTGCTGACGGCCAGCAGCCCTGCCAGCGCCAGCACCAGGACTGCGAACTCTACTTTTTTACGCAAAAAAATACCTCCTGACAGTCTATATATTGATTAAATATATGACTGCCGGAAGTATTTTATATTTTATTTCACTAATTTACGTATTTTAATATCAGATTCCAGATGTCTGGATTCTCTTGTCCCAAAGCCCATGCTGCCGTACCTGCAAGTTTATTCTCTTTCATCAGCTGCAGTTTAGGCTCGATAGATTTCTCATTCTCCAGCCATATCTCGTATGTCACATTATCTACGGTCCATGTGGCATAGTTCTGCTGCGCCTTATCATCCCAGGTAATCTCTGCCCCGGCCTGGGCCACCTGATCGCTTGCGCTGGTCATTCCCAAGGCCTGGCTGTCCACATTCATGGTATATTCCGCGGCATCCGTTCCTGCCTGGCTTGCCAGTTCTTCCTCCGTCTTCGGAGTCTCCGACCATAGCCTGGTGAAGAACGGGATTCCACTGATCACCTTTTCAGCCGGAACTTCCTTGAGCGTCTCTTCGATGCCTTCTTTTACAAAATTATAAGAAGAAACCGGGCCTGCCTCCGGCGAGCCTGCAAAATGCTCATCATAGCCCATGATAATTACGTAATCTGCAACGATTCCCTGCTCCTTACGGTCATATTGCATATTATAGCCCTTAGGAACATAATTGTCGACAGACAGCACGATTCCATTCTGCCGGCATCTTACAGACAATTCGCGGATGAACTGTATATAATGCTCTCCGCATTCTTCTGAAATCTTTTCAAAATCAACGTTGATTCCATCGATTCCCACGCGCAATGCTTCGGAAATCAGTTGGTTGATCAAATTCTCCCTCTTAGAGGTATAACTTAGCAATGCATAGGATTCATCATAGGAGTTGATGCCCCCGTCAAAATCCCTGATAGTCGCCCACACTTCTATGTTGGCCTGATGTGCATAATTTACATAATCCGCGGAAGCTATGGAGTCCATATTCCCATCCGTATCTTTTACATGGAACCAGGTTGGCGCAATTGTCGTCAGACCCTTACTCTCTGCAATCTTCTGCAGCACGCTTCCATTTGCGTCACTGTTGGTCACGTTGTGCCATGCCATGTTGATCGTATAATCCTTGGAAATACTGGTAAATTCCTGCTCTTCGAAATCTCTGGATATCGTCTTGGTCTCTTCATTCTTCAGGTCTTTGTTCCTGACGTATCCGATAAATCCGTCCTTCGTGCGGACCTTCTTCCAGTTCTCCTCGCTCTCTACGATCGTAACTTCGTCCTTTTTCGATACTTCGGTAAGGATCGGACTCTTGACTCCGCCCTGATAGCGAACCTGAGTGTCTCTTTTTATTGTTGCCACTGTAGTCTTTCCCCAGTCGCTGACGATCATGACTCTGCTCGGATTATCGTAAACCTCATACTCCATATTGGTATACTGGCTGATAAAATCAAGTGCGATATATGCCGTGCTTCCTTCGGTCTTTAGGATGACGTAGTCTTCGCTTTTCTTATCCTTCGACACCATATAGTCCTTGCTGCCTACTTCTACAGAAACCATGTCTTTTGGAAGCGTGTACAAGAGGATATTCTCATCTGGATCCCAATAGAATCTGCTGTTGATGTATTTTCTTACGACATCATACTGGATATATGCCTTGCCATCCACAATCATGCCATGGGGTTCTACGACCTGATTATTAACGGTAATAGCCAACTGTCCTTCCTGTTCAATCCCATAATACTTTTTCAAATCATACTTTTCTTTTGAAGGACTGTATCGTTTCCATAAAAATGCTGCCACAACAGCTAATATCGCTAATATAATCACAAGGAATATCTTGATTCCCAAGTTTCTCTTTCTTCTCCTCTTGGATTGGGGCCCTCTCGCCGGCGTCCGCTTGCTTCCCGGTCTCCCGGACTGCGATCTTCTCGCCTGCTGCCTTCTGGCCTCCTGCTGCCTTCCTGCCTCCTGCTGTCTTCTGGCTTCCTGCTGCCTTAGCGCATCCTGCTGCCTTCTGGCATTCTGCTGCTTTGTCGTATCCTGTCTGCCTGTCGCGGTTCGGCTTCTTGCTGTGCCAATTCTTGGCGTCCCCGGCCGGCTTGTGCTTCTTGTTCGGTCCGGAACTGTGCGGCTTCTTCTTTCTCTTTCTTCCATGCTGCACCTCCTACTAGACCTTATTATAGCAAAAGCATTGACACACGTCATTATTTATTTCGACATTTTATTGATTTTTCGGGGTATTTGCGTTTCTTCGTTTTTCTGGTTTTCTTCAGTTCTTACGCCTTGGAAGTCCAATTCGATAATATCGCCCTCATCATCCAGTATATAGTCCCTCATATAAGTCACACCCTCCCGCATCTCGTGAGCCAGGACTATCTGCATGGGGCTTGCGGGTATTCCCTCCATCTTCAGGTCTATCTTTTTCTTCTCATAGCCTGTCAATTCCTGGAACATCCTTCTTAAATCTTCTTCCTTCCCCATGTACTAGCCTCCTTTTCAATGCCATATGATAACTACGGCTGCGATTGCATATAATAATATAAAAGGAGATACTCGTGATACATTTCCGCCATATATGCCGCAGCTGGTAAATATAGAAGATAGTTTTGGCATTATAGTACTTTTCCATAAGTTCCTCTAAAAAATAATGTGATAATTATGCCTGAAACGGCAATCTCTGATTTGTCTATGATAGATTCGCGGATCGTCTTACATTGAGAAATTAAGATAAAAATAAAATTAAGAAATTCTCCCTCCTTTGTTCTAAGAACGTAGCTATCAGGGAAAACTATCTTCTAGTATCGTCATTATATCCGATAGATTCAGCGAAATCAAGCACTTTTTTATTTTATACTTATTTTATTGAACATCCCATATTTTCTATGCTATACTAAATTAGAAGGAAGTGATGAATATGAAGATTGAGAAACTCAACGACAATCAGATACGCTGCACTTTGACACGTGCCGATCTGGCTGCACGCCAGCTTCAGTTGAGCGAACTGGCCTACGGAACCGAAAAAGCGAAGTCACTTTTCCACGATATGATGCAACAGGCAGCCTTTGAATTTGGATTCGAAGCAGAAGATATTCCTCTTATGATAGAAGCAATACCTGCTTCCGCTGATTCAATCGTGCTGATAATTACTAAAGTCGAGGATCCAGAGGAACTCGATACCCGTTTTTCAAAATTCGCTCCGTCACCGGATGGCGACTGGGATACTAAGAAAAAGGACGCCCCCGCTAAACTGGAAGGCGCTGAGACATTACTGGATCTGTTAGGCAAGGTCAAAGAAAAACTTGGCACGGCCGAGGCGGCGGAAACTGCCAATGAAGAGCAGTCATCCAAAGCACCTAAGGCTACCTTGCGGCTGTTCTCATTTGCAACAATGGATCATGTGTTAAAGGCCGCGCGCCTGCTTAGCACGATGTACTCTGGTTCCAATACCTTGTACAAAGATCAAGGCGAAGACGTGTATATCCTTGCGCTGACACAGTCAGACCTCACCACTAATGATTTCAACCGGATATGCAACATGCTTTCAGAATATGGATCTTTGGAAAAGGCTTCCGGCGCTACACTGGCATTTCTGGAAGAGCACTGCGAGGTTCTCGTATCTGCCAACGCAGTTCAAAAGCTTGCGGCAGTTTAACCTGCGGATTACAATAACCGCGCTTATATGTCAAATAACAAGAAAAGATGCACGGGCTTGTCCCGATGCATCTTTTTGTTATTTGCTGTCATATTATGCATTCAAAAATGCATTGATCTTTTCGACCAATAATTCAGCATCTATACCATGAACCATTGCAGCCTCTGCCAAAGACTCTCCCTGTGAAGCCGGGCATCCTAGGCAATGCATCCCAATTTCCTGAAGGATTGGTGCAATCCCCGGGTTCATGCTGAGTGCCTCGCCAATAGTCGTATCTCTTGAAACCTGTGCCATCATAACTCCTCCTTTTCTCTTCAATGTTTCCATTATAGCTGGTTTTTATCATTGTGTAAACATTTTCTGCAAATTTATTCTTAATATTTGACTTCTTAAAAGTCAATAACTATTTTGGTTTTTTTCGACAAAATCTAATTTTTATTATAACTTCACAAAACATCCGTTCTTTTATTTGCCTTGAATAATCCCCCGTTTTTGATGCTTTTTATGTGGATAATGTGGATAAAATTTCTAAAACATCATTTTTTCCACCTTTTTTGGCTATTTCAATGTGGAAAACTTGGATAAGTCGTTTTTCCAGTATTTTACAATTTTTTACAATTTTGTACAATTTGTACATTCACCTGACAAAGTTTTTAATCATGGAAAAGTCCCGGGATTTTTCCTGGGACTTTTCTTCTCATAATTCGTGTATATTCTAAATTAGTCTTCTTACTGTAATAATGCTTGTATAAGTGGCAGGCAAGATTCCAATACCTCTGGAACTGTTGATCGCATTTACAATCTGGCCGTCTCCCATGTATATTCCCACATGGCCATCATACAGGATGATGTCTCCGGCAATTGCCTGATCATAACTTACAGGCGTCCCTACATTCTCCATATCCCACGTTGTACGTGGAAGACTGATTCCAAAATGGGCGAACACGGACTGTACGAATCCGGAGCAGTCTGCCCCATTTGTAAGGCTTGTACCTCCCCAAACATAGGGGTTTCCAATAAACTGACAGGCGTAGTCCACAATGGCTTGTCCCGTACCGGCCTTTGCACTCGCTTCTTCTTCGGCCTTTGCGGCTGCCTCGCTTGCTTCCTTCTCAAGCCTTGCTGCTTCTTCTTCTTTGGATTCAGCATAAGTAAATGCTTCATCAGGACTTTCGGTTCCTGAATTCTGTACCATCTCCTGTGCCTTTTGCTCTGCGTTCTTTCCTATTAATATATAGTCGGAATACACATAGCCTGTTACCGAGCCTGACTGGACCTGCGTCCATTCGCCTACCGGCCCGATAATCTTAGCGGCATAATCAGGATACAGCTTGCCTACCCACTCACTGTCCGTCGTCGGCTCGCTTCTTATATATAGAAACGATTGGACATTGGCGAACGCCATATCTAAATACTCACCCTTCTGCGTTGGTACCAGATAATCTTCTACTTCAATCTGTTTATCGGATAAGTAGCAGTCACTTAGTACCTCCTCGATTCCCACCTGCGGCATTATATTGTCAGTTACTGTATCTGAAGCCTTTACCGTGGCAGGAAATGCTGTCATAGCTCCTGTAAAAGTAACTAGGAACAATCCTTTCCTAAGAATAGAATCCATAAACTCCCTCCTTTATGTTTTCTTATCTTTAGTAAATGTTACAGAATTGTTACATATGTTACGTTGATATTATATCATGTGTGTCATCAATGTCAACCCTATTTATCAATAATATTCTCGCCATATTATACGTTTTTATGCGAAAATAATACTCTTTTTTCACATCTAATTATTACAAATTGTTACATCTTGGAATTAATCGTTGACAGTTGCTCTATTCTGCTCTATAATAATGACAGTAATTATTATCATTATTGAAAGGAGGGCGCAGATGGCAAACTTAAAATACAGCAGGCAACGAGCTTCTATTAAAGAATATCTGGCCAATACCACCTCGCATCCAACTGCTGATACCGTATATCTCCATGTCAGGGAAGAGTTCCCGCGAATTAGTCTCGGTACAGTATACCGCAATTTAAACTTATTGGCAGATATGGGGGAGGCCATTAAGATCTCCACTCCTAACGGCGGCGACAGATTTGACGGCAGAACTGAGCCTCACTATCACGTTGTGTGCACATCCTGCGGCAATGTATTTGACCTGGAGCTGGATGAACAGCACATCCAGGGCATCAACGCACTTGCCAATGAGCATTTCCAGGGAACCATAGATTCCCACACGACTCTGTTTTATGGAACTTGTAAAAAGTGTCTGGAAAAAAAGTAAATAAAATCATAAAATAAGGATTGACAATTAGAATCAACTGTGATAAATTAATATCAGTAACAATTACTAATATTAAAAATTAAATTTAAATAAGAAAAGGAGAGTTTTATTATGAAAAAATTTGTATGTACAGTATGTGGTTATGTTCACGAGGGAGACGCAGCACCAGCTGAATGTCCGGTATGCCATGTAGGCGCTGATAAGTTCAAGGAGCAGACAGGCGAAAGGGAATGGGCTGCAGAGCATGTTGTAGGCGTTGCTCAGGGCGCAAGCGAAGATATTATGGCTGATTTAAGAGCTAACTTCGAAGGAGAGTGCTCAGAAGTAGGAATGTATCTTGCAATGGCAAGAGTTGCTCACAGAGAAGGATATCCGGAGATCGGCTTATACTGGGAGAAAGCTGCTTACGAAGAGGCAGAGCATGCATCTAAGTTTGCGGAACTGCTCGGCGAATGTGTAACAGACAGCACCAAGAAGAATCTCGAGATGAGAATCGATGCTGAGAATGGCGCAACAGCTGGCAAGTTTGATCTGGCTAAGCGCGCAAAGGCCGCTAACCTGGACGCTATCCACGATACAGTGCATGAGATGGCAAGAGACGAGGCTCGTCATGGCAAAGCATTCGAAGGACTGTTAAAGAGATATTTTGGCTAAGATTTAAAAAATCATTTCCAAAATCATACAAATAGAGATATAATGATATCAGATATATTTTAACAGCAGGGTGCGGCACTTAAAGGCTGCACCCTTAAATTTCACAAAGGAGGATTTTAATATGTCAAAATACGCAGGAACCAAGACCGAGAAGAACCTGATGGAAGCATTTGCAGGCGAATCACAGGCAAGAAACAAGTATACTTATTACGCATCCGCAGCAAAAAAAGCTGGATATGTACAGATGGCTAATATTTTTGAAGAGACCGCAGGTCAGGAAAAAGAACACGCTAAGATGTGGTTCAAGGAATTCCACGGAATCGGCGATGTAGAAGCTAACCTGGAAGATGCCGCTGCCGGCGAGAATTTTGAGTGGACGGATATGTACAAGCGCATGGCAGAAGAGGCAAGAGAAGAGGGATTTGAAGAACTTGCCAAGAAGTTTGAAGGCGTTGCAGAGGTAGAGGCCGCTCACGAGAGACGCTACCGCAAGCTGCTGGAAAGCTATAAGGCAGGCGCAACCTTTAAGGGAGAGGCTCCTCTTGGCTGGAAGTGCGGAAACTGCGGATATATCTTTATTGGCGAGGAAGCCCCGGAAGAATGTCCGGTATGCGCTCATCCTAGAGCATATTTTGAAAGAAAAGTTGAAAATTATTAAAACTGGATAACGAACAAAAGCCCGTTAAATGCAGCTATAAGCGAATGCATTTAACGGGCTTTTGTATTGATTCTGGATCTATTTCCCAGCGCTCTTTGTTAGAATCATCCCGCTTCTTAGCAGAATCGGACGTAGTGCATTGTACAGGCATGCTACCAGAACCGTAGAGATCACGGCATTCACAAAAGTAGCTGCTGTACTCCACTTTGCCAGCACTTCCGCCATTTTCTGAGGTTGACCCAGTATATACATCTTATAGAAATATCCTACGATCGGATCAGCCACCACGTTAAATCCCAATCCTGCTACAGAGGCAATCATACTCCACTTAAAAACATATTTCTTATCGCTGCTATCATTAATACGCGCGATTCTGTGCGCCACCAGTCCTACAATCAGGCCAATGCACATCTTTAATATAAATGTCTTTGGCGCCCCTGTTATATAGATCGGGTCCATGAGATCCGCAACGCCCATGCCGATGGCACCCGCAAGCCCTCCATAAGCACCGCCTAAAAGCAATGCCGCCAGCACGCAGAATGCGTTTCCTATATGAATGGATGTGGCATCTCCTCCGGGCATAGGGATCTTGATCTGCAGAAATGTAAATGAAACGTAGCAAAGCGCTGCCAAAATCGCTGTCTGTGCAAGTTTTATTACCGTCTGATTCTTCTGTTCCATAATGACGACTTCCTTTCTCTTATGACTGCACCTATACTATCACCAAAGTGGTCATGTAGAAATGTCCAGTTATTTAATTTTTAACCAGTCCAGTTGTTTCCATATTATAAGTTTTAATATAATGCTTGATTTTTAGGAATCAAGGGTATAATATACATATATAGATAATGTAGTTTTAAAAACTACATGTTGTATTTTTTATTCTCATCATCTAGGAGGCAGTATTATGGCACAGATTATTAAAAAACACATCAAAGACCCTGGAAGCGCAATCACACATTTCATCGGAATGCTGATGGCAATATTTGCGGCAGTCCCACTACTGATAAAGGCGGCTCATGAGCCCAGCAGGATATACATCATATCCATTACGGTGTATGCGATAAGCCTGATATTATTATATGCAGCCAGCACGACTTACCATACAATTGACAGATCCGAGCGGGTCAACACAATCCTTAAGAAGATTGATCATATGATGATCAGCGTGCTGATCGCCGGCAGCTATACTCCTATATGCCTTCTGGTTCTCAAGGGCAGGACGGGAATTATCCTGCTTGGCATTGTATGGGGAATTGCAGTGATTGAGATGCTGATCAAGGCATTCTGGGTATTCTGTCCAAAATGGGTTTCTTCCGTACTATATATCGGGATGGGCTGGACCTGCGTGCTTGCATTCACCCAGATACTCAACGCCTTATCGCCCGCAGCCTTTGGATGGCTTCTGGCTGGCGGAATCATCTACACTGTAGGCGGTATTATCTACGCATTAAAACTTCCATTTTTCAACACCAAGCACAAGAACTTTGGAAGCCATGAGATTTTCCACCTGTTCGTAATGGGCGGAAGCGCATGCCACTTCATCTTAATGTATGCATTTATACTGTAGATTTAAAGGGGACGAATCGAGCCTTTAATGCCCTACTTCGTCCCCTTTTCTGCACGGCCATTTCTTAATAATTCTTCTTTTGCCCTGCGGGTCATATGCTTGATGGCATATTCCCGTTTCATCGCTTCTTCCTTCGTCTCGTATTTCTCATAGTAGATGAGCTCAACCGGACGCCTGGATTTGGTATATTTGGCGCCTTTTCCGTCATTATGCGCCTTAAGCCTCTTGTCTATATCATTCGTCCATCCTGTGTACAGGCTGTTATCTCTGCATTTAAGTATATATGTATAGTTCATATATCCGTCTCCCTTTAGGCCCATTTACACCTTTATTATAGAAAGATGTCCCGCAGATGTCAAATAAGGACGCGACACATCTAATGTCACGCCCCATCTGCTATTCTTCCATATATTCTATTGGGTTCACCGGCTGTCCGTCTTTACGCATCTCGAAATATACGTTGCAGCCCTCCACGCTGTAGTATTTGGTCGGCTGGCTTACATAGCCCAGAACTGTCTTGGCTTCTACATAGTCGCCGACTTTCACTGGTACTTCCTTTAACTGTCCATAGAACAACTCATATCCATTACCGATATCAATATTAACGGTTGTCCCCGTCTCTGCGGTTACATCGATGGATTTAACGATTCCGGTTGTTGCTGAGATTACCTGATCCCCCTCCGCACCGGAGATGATTACCGCCGGGTTGTACTTGTACTGGTCCAGTGTTGAGAAATATACGGTCTTGTCCATACTGTAGTTCAAAAGTATGGTGCCGTTCACCGGCCATAATAACTTGCTGTCTTCATTAAAGCTTACGGATGTGCCGCCACCGGCTGTCGCTTGTGTTCCTGCGCTGCCGTTTTCTGTCTCATTTGTGCCGGTTCCTTCATCCGCCGTATTCTCCTGCGTATCTGTATCTGCCTGATTGCTGATTACCAGGTTGTTGGCCTCTTCTGAAGGCTCCTTTGTTTTTTTCTCTTTTGTGTCATTGGTTTCTTCCGCCCGTGCAAGTTCTTCTTTTCGCTGCGTCTCTTTGTAATCATTGAATGTATATGTTCCAACTATTGCAATTGCTGCCACAAAGCACAATACTGCCGCGACGGTAGCACCTCTCTTTTTTCGTGAAGGTCTTTGCCTCTTATTCATCTTATCACCACCTCTGACTATATTTTTGCCAGATAGTAATGGACTTATTCTGTGTCCAGCAATATTTCTGCTACTTCTTTGATTTCCGTCCCCGCGAAGAAAAATTGCAATATTTCTTTATAAGTCTTTCCTTTTTTTGACATTTTATTGGCTGTATGCTGGCTCATTCCCAGTCCGTGTCCGATTCCTCGCGTAGTTATCCTCATTTTTCCGTTATACCGCTGCAGGGTGAAACAGCTGGATGCAAGATTATAAGTATTGCGGAATTCCTCTCCACTCACATTCTCCTGCCCCACCCGTACATTTATAACGTATCCGGCGGTATCCAGCGCTGTTATCTCCGCGTCCATATCATCCACCGTCACCGTCTGTATCTGTTTCGTATTCTCGATATCAAGCGGGCAGTCCACAATCTTAAGATACGCATAATCCCCATTTCCAAGGACTTCGGCTCCATCCCTGGTGCATCCATTGCTTAGGCGGAAAAAGGGTGTCAATGCCAGGTCTTCCCCATAGAGCAGCACCTGCCCCTCCGTCTCGCTCCAGGCGTCCTTCAGCTTGCGGTAGTATTTGGAATATTTCGCTCCCCACGCGTCCTCCATCTGCTTCTGCGTCCAGAACTCCCCTTCCAGTACCGTATTGCTCCCTGACTCTTTGATCTTCTTATAAACGTCCGTACGCACCAGGACTGACTGGGCCTTCAGCGCTTCCTTATCATAGGATGCAGGAATCTCTTTGGCCAGGATGCCGATGCAGTATTCTTCTATTGGCATCTTAACCTCTTTTTTCCCGGACTTTACCTTTATATAAGTACTGTCCACATGCGAATAAGTAGTAATGCTTGGCCCATTTAAAAACACGGTGACCACATATGGCAACAGTACGATGATGATGATATAGCATCCTAGTTTCTTTAAATTCTGCCGCATAAAAAATACCCTCCCATACACTGTATGGAAGGGTGTCCTTTTTTATTCCTCGCGATTACGGATAATGAAAAAGTAGATGGAAGTGTACAGCGGCACGAAGACTCCTGCAACCGCATGCACCAATGCATAGTTCTTGTCGGTATATCTTTCGAAGATCTGATGATTGACCAGGACCAGAAGCGTCTTGACCAAGGCGCCCACCAGCACGGAAATTATCCCGATAAGCGCAATCCCCGCCATCAGCATTCCTATTCCCGTGCCGGAAAACATGTTGGCTAATGCTGATCCTGGATCATGATAGCCAATGGAACTATAGTTCACGCCCAGCCTGGCCATGCTTATGGCAACGCCTCCAAAGATCAGCCCTCCAAAGATTCCTGTTACAAAGTTGCTGACGATCGGAATTACCAGTATCCAGATGCCCGGATTACGGATCTCCTTCTCTTTAAAATGCAAAGTGCCGCATAATTCTCCCTGGAAATAGGTTCTTGCGTACGGTATGAACGCAAGCCATGGATAATTCATTCCACGTCGTTTTCCAAGGGTATACATCCCAATTCCACGCAGCAGGTAACTGGCAATGCAGCCGATCGCCAATATTCCCAGAATAACTAAATACGATAATAAAATTGTCACTGCCATATCTCCTGCAAAACGCTCCATTTTTATACCTCCACTGTAATCTTATCCAGATGCCAGATATCCTCAACATATTCCTGAATGGTTCGGTCAGAAGAGAATTTGCCACAGCATGCAGTATTCAAAAGAGCCATTTTTGCCCATCTGTCTTTATCCCGGTATGCTTCCTCTACCTCCTGCTGCGCCTGTGCATATGCCCTGAAGTCCTTAAGTATAAAGTACATATCTGCCCGGCTGCTGCTCTTCGTATTCAACAGAGAATTATAAAGGTCGCGGTATAACTCCGTGTTGCCATGAGCATAAGTTCCGTCAACCAGCTGATCTACGACACGGCGGATATCCGGATCATTGTTGTAGATATCCATCGGATTATAGCCGCCGTTTAGTTCAAAGTGAATCACTTCATCCGAACTTAGGCCAAAGATAAACGCATTGTCTATTCCTACTTCCTCAACAATCTCTACATTGGCTCCATCCATCGTTCCAATGGTAGGAGCGCCGTTGAGCATGAACTTCATGTTGCCTGTACCGGATGCTTCCTTAGAAGCAGTGGATATCTGTTCGCTTACATCTGCTGCAGCAAAAATCCACTCCGCGTTGGATACACGGTAATCTTCAATGAATACCATCTTAAGTTTCCCATTGATGCTGCGGTCATTATTCACTACATCCGCAACAGAGTTGATCAGCTTGATAATCTGTTTTGCGCGGATATATCCTGCGGATGCCTTTGCCCCGAAGATAAACGTTCTAGGATAGAAGCTCTTCTCGGGATGCTCCTTCACCTGGTTATACAGATACATCACATGCAGGATGTTCAGCAGCTGGCGCTTATACTCATGAAGTCTTTTTACCTGTACATCAAAGATGGATCTCGGGTCCACTTCTATTCCATTGTGCTCCAGTATGTATTCTGCCAGGCGTTCCTTGTTCTTATACTTGATGCTCATGAATTCCTTGAGAGCCTCTTCGTCATCTGCCCATCTTTTCAGGCCTGACATTAAGGACAGATCGGTAATCCAGTCCTTGGTGCCAAGCTTGTCGGTTACCCAGTCCGCCAGCAGAGAGTTTCCATGCATAAGGAAACGTCTCTGGGTAATGCCATTGGTCTTATTGTTGAACTTCTCCGGCATCATCTGGTAGAAATCCTTCAGTTCCTGGTTCTTTAATATCTCCGTGTGCAGGCGTGCAACGCCGTTGACCGAATATCCTGCGACGATGGCAAGATGTGCCATCTTAACCTGGCCGTCCATAAGGATAGCCATGCGTTTTACCTTGCCTTCGTCTCCCGGATAAGTCTTTCGAATCTGCTCTACAAACCGGCGGTCAATCTCCTGGATAATCTGATAAATACGCGGAAGCAGCCTTGAGAACAGATCGATTGGCCATTTTTCAAGCGCTTCTGCCATGATGGTGTGGTTGGTATATGCGCAGGTCTTTGTGGTAATATTCCACGCCTCATTCCATCCAAGCCCTTCCTCGTCCAGAAGAATACGCATCAGTTCTGCTACAGCCACCGTTGGATGGGTATCATTCATCTGGAAGGTGACTTTTTCACAAAGTTTTGTAATATCATCATGCTTCTTCTTATATTTCACAATTGCTGCCTGAATGCTGGCAGATATGAAGAAATACTGCTGCTTCAGTCTTAACTCTTTACCTGCGTAATGATTGTCGTTCGGATACAGGACCTCCACAATATTCTTAGCAAGATTCTGCTGCTCTACCGCCTTGTGATAGTCGCCTCTGTCAAAAGAATCCAGCTGGAAGTCCACGATCGGCTCCGCATCCCAGATGCGCAGGGTATTTACCACGTGGTTATTGTATCCCACGATCGGATAGTCGTACGGTATAGCCAGTACAGACTCATAATTCTCCTGAACGAAATGAGTCCTGCCCTCTTCGTCATACTCTACCCGGATATTTCCGCCAAAGCGCACTTCCTTTGCGTATTCGGGCCTGCGAAGTTCAAAGGGATTGCCATCCTTGAGCCAGTTATCCGGCTTCTCCACCTGATATCCATCTTCAATCTTCTGCTTAAACATTCCGTAATGATAACGTATGCCACAGCCGTATGCCGCATATCCAAGGGTTGCCAGCGAATCCAGGAAGCAGGCTGCCAGACGGCCAAGGCCGCCGTTTCCAAGAGCCGGATCCGGCTCCTCGTCCTCGATGGCATTTAGGTCTATTCCCATCTCGTCCAATGCTTCCTTTACTTCCGTGTACGCCGTCATGTTAATCAGGTTATTGCCAAGCGCTCTTCCCATCAGGAACTCCATGGACATATAGTAGACCATCTTCGGATCATCTTCATCATACTTCTTCTGGGTTGCAAGCCAGTCATCTATAATGACCTCTTTCACCGCATAAGATACCGCCTGGAACAACTGCTGAGGAGTGGCCTCATCAACCGTCCTGCGAAACAGCGTCTTTACATTATTCGTAACTTCTTTTTTAAATGCTTCCTTTTCAAATCTCGGATTATACATATTCATTTCCCTTCTCTTTCTAAGCCTGAGCATTCTTATTTCTTCTCTACTCCAAGGGTTACGTTCTCGCCATTGATCTTCCAATCCTTTACATATCCCTGCGGCGTCTCTTTCGTTACCTTGAGCGCGAGCGTCTCATCCCCAATCGTAGCGGCATTTTCTGCAAATATCTTCTCGGCTTTCTCTGTTCCTTCGTAAGAGATCTCGATCTTATCCATGACCTCAAATCCTGCCTCCTTACGCATGGTCTGGACCTTGCTGATAATCTCGCGGACGAATCCTTCTTCCAGAAGTTCATCTGACAGGTTTGTATCCAGAACAACGGTAATGCCATTGTCATTCTCTGATACATAGCCCTCCATCTGGGCCGTCTCGATCAGCAAATCTTCTCTGAACAGTGTGACTTCCTGCCCATTAATATCCAGTTTCAGGGCATCCGCAGCATTCAATTCATCCATGGCAGCGTTGCCGTCGATCGAACTTAAGGCTGCTTTGATGCCTCCTAACATTTTACCATATTTTGGCCCCACTGTCTTTAACTGTGGCTTGAAAGAATAAGAGGTAAAATCGCGTACTTCTTGTGTAAATGTCATAGTCTTTACATTCAGCTCGTCTTCTACGATCTCCTGGTAGAATGCCGGAAGATCAAAATCTGCCTTTACATACATCTGCCCGATCGGCTGACGGTTTTTAATGTTCGCCGTATTCCTGCATGCGCGGCCCATCACGACCAGTTTCAGCACACGTTCCATATTGGACTCCAGATCTTTATCAATATAGGAGTTGTCTGCGGCCGGGAAGTCGCACAGGTGGATACTTTCCGGCGCGCTCTGGTCGATGCTTCTTACCAGATTCTGATAAATGTCTTCTGTCATAAACGGGATCATCGGCGCAGCTGCCTTGCATACTTCTACCAACGCGGTATAAAGCGTCATGTAGGCATTTATCTTATCCTGCTCCATTCCCTTTGCCCAGAAGCGTTCGCGGCTTCTTCTTACATACCAGTTGCTCATATCATCCACGAAGTCCTGCAATGCTCTTGCTGCCTCCGGAATCCTGTAATTTCCAAGATTGTCATCTACTTCTTTAATTAATGTATTCAGTTTGGACAGCAGCCATTTGTCCATTACCGATAATTTATCATAATCAAGCGAATATTTTGTGGCGTCGAATCCATCAATATTGGCATACAGCACAAAGAATGCATACGTATTCCATAAAGTTCCCATGAACTTACGCTGTCCTTCCGTAACTGCTTTTCCGTGGAAACGGTTTGGCAGCCAAGGTGCGCTGTTGACATAGAAATACCAGCGGATCGCGTCTGCTCCGTATTTTTCCAGCGCATCGAAAGGATCTACGGCGTTTCCTTTGGATTTGCTCATCTTCTGCCCGTTCTCATCCTGTACGTGGCCGAGGACGATCACGTTCTTGTACGGCGCTTTATTAAATATCAATGTAGAGATTGCCAGCAGGGAGTAGAACCATCCACGGGTCTGGTCCACAGCCTCAGATATAAAGTCAGCCGGGAACTGCTTCTCGAACAGTTCCTTATTTTCAAATGGGTAGTGGTGCTGTGCAAATGGCATGGATCCAGAGTCAAACCAGCAGTCGATCACCTCCGGAACACGATGCATCTCTTTGCCGCAGATCGGACACTTAATGGTAACCGCATCAATGTATGGGCGGTGAAGCTCGATATCTTCCGGGCAGTTATCAGACATTTCCTTCAATTCCGCAATGCTTCCGATGGAATGCTGGTGACCGCACTCGCACTCCCAGATATTCAGCGGAGTTCCCCAATAACGGTTCCGGCTGATGCCCCAATCCTGGACATTTTCAAGCCAGTCCCCAAAACGCTTCTTTCCAATACTCTCCGGGATCCAGTTGATTGTATTGTTGTTTGCGATCAGGTCATCCTTTACCTCCGTCATCTTGATGAACCAAGATTCCCTCGCATAGTAAAGCAGAGGCGTATCACATCTCCAGCAGTGTGGATAACTATGCTCGAACTTAGGTGCGTCAAATAGAAGGCCTCTTGCATCCAGGTCCTTTAGAATCTCTGGATCAGCATCCTTTACGAATACTCCTGCACATGGAGCATCCTCTGTCATGCGCCCTTTCTCGTCTACCAGCTGAACGAAAGGCATGTCATACTTGCGTCCTACCTTGGCATCGTCCTCACCGAATGCAGGCGCGATATGGACAACGCCTGTACCGTCCGTCAACGTTACATAGGAGTCACAGGTAATAAAGAAGGCTTTCTTATTCTGCCTTGCAGCGCAGTCTGCCGCGCACTGGTACAGAGGATCATATTCTTTGTATTCCAGGTCCTGTCCCTTATATGTCTCAAGAATCTCGTAAGCTGGATTTCCTTCTTCTGCCAGTTTGCCAAGGACCGTATCAAGAAGAGCGACTGCCATGTAGTATACGTATCCATCTGCTGCCTTCACCTTTGCATAGTCTTCCTGCGGATTTACGCAAAGGCCGATATTGGATGGCAATGTCCAAGGCGTGGTAGTCCATGCAAGGAAATACGCGTCTTCGCCTACCACCTTGAAACGAACGATCGCAGAGCGTTCCTTCACGTCTTTATAGCCCTGGGCTACTTCCTGTGCGGAAAGCGGGGTTCCGCAGCGCGGGCAGTAAGGCACGATCTTAAAGCCCTTGTAAAGCAGGCCCTTATCCCAGATCTGTTTAAGCGCCCACCACTCGGACTCAATAAAGTCATTATGATAGGTAACATATGGGTTTTCCATATCAGCCCAGAACCCTACCGTTCCGGAGAAATCTTCCCACATACCCTTGTATTTCCATACGCTTTCCTTACATTTGTCGATGAATGGCTCCAGGCCATATTCTTCAATCTGATCTTTTCCATCCAGGCCCAGCGCTTTTTCTACTTCCAGTTCTACCGGCAGCCCATGGGTATCCCATCCTGCCTTGCGCGGCACCTCATATCCCTTCATCGTGCGGTATCTTGGAATCATATCCTTGATAACGCGAGTGAGCACATGGCCGATATGCGGCTTGCCGTTGGCTGTGGGCGGGCCGTCATAGAACATATAGATATCATTGCCATCACGCTCTTTCATGCTCTTTTCAAAGATGCCATTTTCTTCCCAGAATTTTTCAATTTCTTTTTCTCTGTCTACAAAATTCAAGTCCGTTGAAACTTTCTTGTACATTTTGAAACCTCCTTAATCATGTATCTTAATTAAAAATAAAAAAACTTCCGCCCTGAATAGGACGAAAGCCAAGCCTGCGTTTATAAACCACCTAAACATACTATCATATGCCTTCCCTGTAACGGGGGAATGCCGTCAGCATCTACTTGGCCGTCCTCTGGCCTTTCGAACGCTGCAACTCGGAAGTGATATTCAGATATACCTTACTTGTACCAGGCTTGCACCGTCCCTGGCTCGCTATGCCTTTCTGATCTATCCTACTGTCTTCGTCAACATCTTTCATATATGCTGTTCTATTATAGTAAAAAAGCCCCTGAATAGTCAAGGGTTTTTTACAATCTTTCTATCTTCTGCGCCGCCTTTTCCTTATGCGGCTCCTGCGCATGATCACGCTGATGAATATAGTGATCAGAATTGCCAGCACCACCGATGCGCATGCAACAGCCATCTTCTTTGTCTTGCCTTTCTTTTGGCCATCATCCTTTGGCTTCTTTTCCTTCTTCGCAGCCGTAACTTTGGCCGAATGCTCATCCTTATAACTGTCGCTCAAGGTACATCTGGCAGAGCCAACAGGATTGCCTTCATATGTATATTGAAGTGTTGCCTCGCTGCTGATTCCTCCGTCCGGTACCAATTCCATATCCAAATCTTCAAACTTCACGCTCTGCGGAAGCATTACGTAATTGCAGCTTCCATCCTCCAATATCTCTCCTACATCCTTGGATGACTCATAATCTGCCACCGGCACTTTTCCAAAATTGTTAAATGCGTACTCGAACAGGCCTGCCGTGTCCGGGTAGATATGCACCCCATGGGTCCTTAAGACTACACATACCAGCTGCATGCCGCCATTATCTGCCATGGTTATCAACGTAGACAATGCATCCGATGTAAACCCCGTCTTCCCTCCGATCGCATATGGATAATAATTCGAATTCTCCGGTATCAGCATCTTATGCTTCTGCTGAAAGATATGTTCTTCTACCGTCTCAGATGCAGGAATTGCATAGTTCAGCGTCTGGACGATGCGGAAGAAATCCGGATGCTTGAAAAGTTCCCGTCCTATAAGCGCCATGTCCCTGGCACAAGTATAGTGATTCTCATCGTGAAGCCCGTTCGTATTGGCAAAATTAGAATTCTCCCCTCCAAGTTCCCTGCACCGGATATTCATCTGTTCCATAAACCAGTTGTAATCATGGCCTGCATTGATGCCTACGCTCTCGCCTACCGCATAGGCCGCCTCATTGGCGGATGCCAGAAGCGTTGCGTGCAGCGCTTGCTCCAGGGATATCTGGTTTCCCTCCTTCAGGCCTACGGAAGAATCTCCCGGCTTAAGGAATGCCACGCTGTCATGGGAAAATGTCACCGGATCTTCAAGCTGCCCGTTTTCCATCGCTACCAGGGCGGTCAACACCTTGGTAATGCTGGCCGGATATTGGTGGGAATCGATATTCTTCGCATACAGGATTGCCCCTGTCCCCACTTCCATTACGATTGCCGCCTCCCCGTAGGTTCCCGGCCCTTGCGGCCAATTCTTCCAGTCATTGCTATCAACCTTCATCTCATAGGCTGCTTGTTCAGCCTTCTGTTCTTCTGACAGTTCCTCTGTCTGTTCGGCCGCATCTGGCTCAGTGGCAAATGCGGTCGTTTCCCTGCAAGCGCACATGACTGCCAGTAGTATTATTGCTGCCAGTATCTGCCTGCCTCGTCTCATCATCCCGTCCTCCGTATAACTTTTTCTTGCATTACATTTTACCATAGCAGGAGTCATTGCACCAGTAAAACAAATTACAGTCTTCCCAGATACCAGATGATCCTTCCTTTTATATCATTGTTCTTCACCGCGCCAAATTCCCGTGAGTCTTCTGATATTTCCCGGTTGTCTCCCAGGACGAAGACTTCCTTATCTTCAACCACCACCGGATACTCGATGCAGTTCCCAGTCCTGCTGGTCTTCCCAAGCGTTCCTTTGAATTTTGCTTCTTCTCCATTCACATATACCTTGCCCAACTGGATATTTACCGTATCTCCGGCTACTGCTACGACTCTCTTTACGAATTCCTCTCCGTCCGATCTTTTAAACACGATAACATCCCCTGGCTTATACTCCTTTCCCAGACGGGAATAAGCTACAATATCCGTGTCATGGAGGGTGGGATACATAGAATTGCCTGTCACGGTGGAAAATCCCATCATCAGATAGAAAACCAGCAGGATCACGGCAGCCAGCGCTAAAAACTGCAGGGAAATCACGAGCCTGGCCCTTCTCATTTCCTTTTTCTTCTGACTGCGCAGCTGCGGGTCTACATCTTCCAGCACCTTTTTCTTAATCTCATCTATCTCCATAATATGACCTTCTGTTCTGCAAATTTATTATCTTACTATTATAATAGATTGACCAACTGAATACAAGTTATGATATAATGGCTTATAATATTAGCAACTATCAAAGGAGTCTGATTGTCATGAAGAAGTTAAGCGTGTTTAAGATCATCCAGCTATCCATCCTGGCTGTGATCACCCTTATCAGCGTCTTTTTCCTATTAAAGCCAGAGGTAAAGCAGTTCGTGTTTTCCTCTTCTTCTGCTACCACATTATTCTTTTTAATTTGGATTATTTTAATAGCAAGTTTTTTGTTTATTATGATAGATTTAAGTATTATATCTTCCATTAAACTTCATTTTCATAATTTGTATGGGGTGGCATATTCAGATCCTTTATCCGGCATACCCAACCGCTTCAGCTGCGATACGCTGATTGAAAAGTATATTGATTCCGAATTGCCCGAGGATATCGGATGCATTATGATTGAACTGGCCAATCTGTCTGAGGTCAATTCGCTGTATGACCACGCTGCCGGCAACCGTCTGTTAAAAGATTTTTCCGCCATCCTGTCTTCATCCGCGCTGTCGCTTGGCTTTGTAGGGCGAAACGGAGGAAATAAATTTCTTGCTATATTTGAAGACTGTACCCAGGAAAAATTGGATGCATTTCTTACGAGAGTTTTTGAAAAAGTACAGCGCCATAATGCAAAGGCAGATTCCATAGACATGGAATACAAAGTCGGGGCCGCCCTTAACAGCAAGGAGCATCTTGCGAAGATTACCGGGCTTATCGCTCTTGCCAATAACCGGATTTACAAATAATCATAATATAGGAGGGAGTTTTGTTTTATGGCTGAACTGGATTATGAATATTTGGACAGACTGTTAAAGAAGGCAAAAGAGAACGATAGCGACGCCCTTGCCGAATTGTACGCAGCCACCTACAGGAAGCAGTACCGTTACGCATGCCAATATATCAAAGATCCTTTTCTGGCGCAGGCTATCTTGAAGGATGTCTATACATGCGCCTTTGAGAATATAGAATTGCTCGATGACTCGCGCCGCCTTGCATCCTGGCTGGAAGAGATCAATTATCGAATCTGCCATGAAGCATCCATGCAGGATCATGTTCCCTCGCACTTTCTCCGAGCCAAGATTCCAGATCTGGAGCCGCAGGCTGCAGGAGAATTGCTTAATCATATTTTTGCCAGGCGTGATATGGAACCCGCCACAATCCCTGTGGAGATTCTAGAATCTTGGGAGAATTATAAAAAGCCTGGATTTATATGGGAGAAGGCTGCTGCCTGTATATTCCTGCTTCTTCTTCTGCTTCTGCCCTGCCTGTTTCTTAAGCCTTCCATTGTGGCAGAACGCACGAATGTAGACTCGGCATCTAATGCACTGTATGTGATCCGCATCCAAAGTTTGCTTCCGGTGCGCTCCGTCAACGCAACGCTTGATAACAGCACACCGGTTCATCTACGCAAATCCGGTTCCAAAGAGTATACAGCCGAGATCATTTCCAATGGGAAGTTAAAGATCAAGGCAGTATCTATGAACGGGCAGACAGCAGTCAAGACTTATACCGTAACGCATCTGGATATGGATAAGCCTGTATTTATTAAATCTTATACCAAAGACGACCTGATATATCTGGTGGTCCAGGATACCTATTCCGGTATAGATTACGGAAATATCCGCGGCCTTAAGCCAGTATCCTATGACATAGAAGAAGGAATCATTACCTTCCGGATACCAAAAACGCCTACATCTGTAATCATTCCGGACCACGCAGGAAACGAACTGAAGCTTCTTGTCTCTCCAATTGAAGAATGATGATTGAATTAAGGAGGAGTACCGACATGAGCCGTATTACAAGTCTGACTTGTATCACCTTTATACTGTCATGTATTCTCCTTTGCAGTTGTTCCGGCAAGGAATCTGTTGCCAAGAGCGAGCATAAGGTCCCTCCCAGAGATTCCGCTCCCAAGGTTCTTACGCCTTGTGCGGATGGGACAGTCGTTTACAATAATGACTATGCATCCATAGATGCATCAAACACATCCCAGGGCTACATTATGGTCAGCTACTCCGGGGATTGCCCAAAGGTGAAGGTACAGATAACCGGATCTGATCAGATTCCTTATACCTACCTGCTGATAGACAGGGGAGCCTATACCACCTTCCCCCTCTCTGCCGGAAATGGCGCTTACACGATACAGGTGCTGGAAAATGTGGAAGGCGACTCTTACCTTATCGCCTTATCCCAGGACATCGATGTCGCTATTGAAGATGAATTCCTGCCATTTCTCTATCCCAATCAATATGTATCCTTTACTGCCGGTTCAAAGACGGTTATCAAAGGGAGCGAACTGGCAAAGAATGCTTACAGCGATCTGGAAGTCATCCAGAACATCTATCACTATGTCATCGAGAATATCTCTTATGATACTGCAAAGGCGAATAGTGTTACTTATGGATACCTGCCTGACATTGATGATACGCTCAAGTCAGGGACCGGCATCTGCTTCGACTATGCTTCTGTAATGACCGCCATGCTTCGCTCCCAAGGCATGCCTACAAAACTTGAAGTAGGATATTCCGGAGAAGCCTTGCATGCCTGGATCAGCACTTATACCAAAGACACTGGCTGGATAGACGATATCATTGAATTTGACGGCACTTCCTGGGAATTGATGGATCCCACGCTTGCTGCCAATAACAATACTTCCTCTGTCGGCAAATACATCGGCCACGAAAGCCATTATGTACTAAAATACTCATATTAATACTATGCCTAAGGAAAGGAGCCCTTATGCCTAAGAAAAATATTACGCCACTATCAAATACAGAGATTGCTTCCTTCTGTTCCCAGATGGCAATGATCTTAAAGTCCGGAATCTCTTCCATTGAAGGAGTTTCGATCATGCTGCAAGATGCGCGGGGCAGCGATGAAAAAGAATTGCTGACCGTTATGAACGATGTGCTGACCCACACTGGCATTCTTCATGAAGCTTTAAAAAAGACGGGCGCTTTTCCCGGATACCTGCTTAATATGGTGCGTATCGGCGAGCAGACCGGACGCCTGGATGATGTCATGCAGTCGCTGGCCGAGTACTATGAAAAAGAGGCCTCATTGGCACAGACCATCAAGAACGCGGTTACTTATCCGCTTATCATGATATTTATGATGATTCTCGTAATTATCGTCCTGATTACAAAAGTCATGCCTGTCTTCAATCAGGTATTCAAGCAGCTTGGCAGCGAAATGACTGGCCCTTCCGGGGCCATTCTGCATATCGGAGCCTTTCTTGACCGGCATTCCGTTATTTTTATCGGTATTCTTATAATCATTGCCGTCCTGGCTGTCTATGCCTTTAAAACTACCAGAGGACAGAATGCATTCCGAAGCCTGATTGTTCGATTCAGGAGAACCCGGAATATATCTGAGAAAATTTCCTCCTACAGATTTGCAAACGGCATGGCGCTGACATTAAGCAGCGGGCTTACGCCAGAAGAGTGTCTGAATCTGGCAGCGGATCTGATCGAGCAGGATGAGTTTTGTAGGAGACTGTCCAAATGTAAGGAAGCGGTTTCCTCCGGCGAAGATCTCTGCAATACTCTGCTGGAAAACGGCGTATTTTCAGAAGTATATGCAAGAATGGCATCTATTGGATCAAGAACCGGCATATTAGATGATGTCATGAACAAGATCGCCCATCAGTATGAAGAAGACATCGACACTCACCTTTCCAGCATCATTGCAACCGTTGAACCCACGCTTGTCATCATACTGTCCATCATCGTAGGAATTATACTGCTGTCGGTAATGCTTCCTCTTATGAACATTATGGCTGCCCTATAGCAAAGGAGTTTTTATGACGCACCGTTTTGAAAGAAACCGAAAAAGTTCATACATTAGAAATATTATTATTTCTTTATCGTTCTTTCTAGCCATATTACTGTGTTTCTATCTCTCCGTAATGTCCGTCTCCAGCGAATCTGACAAGGAAGAGTATCAGACCCTTGAAACCGCATTGACGCGAAGCATTACCCAGTGCTATGCCGTAGAGGGGAATTATCCGGAGAGTCTCGACTATCTGAAGAAGAGTTACGGGCTCCACTATGATGAAGAAAAATTTTTTGTAGACTATCAGCCTCTGGGCTCCAATATAATACCTGACGTAACGATTATCAAAAAGGAGGAGTAGGCGTGAGATTCCGTAGTCAGAATAGACATGTCATAGATTTTATATTTCCATTAGCGGTATTTTTTGTATTCGCGGCTTCTTCCTTTGCCGTGCTGGTTCTCTCTGCCAACATTTATAATACGCAGACAAAAGAATCCAACAGCAATTATGTTGCCCGCACCTCCCTTGCCTATGTCAATGAGAAGATACACCAGAATGATGAAGGAGGCGGCATTTCCATCCAGTCTGTAGACGGACGCGACTGTCTTGTTCTTGCAGGAAATTCTGACGGAATTGCATATACCACCTATATCTATGAATACGATGGAAGCCTGAAGGAATTATTTATACGCGACGGCGTGTCAGCCTCTTTGAAAAGCGGGAAAGACATTATGGAACTTGAGTCATTCCAAATGGAAGAAATTGAAGAAGGGTTATTTCGATTTGTATTTACAGACAAGGATGGCAGGAAGTCTTCGTCTCTTGTCGCAGAAAGGAGCACGCCATGAAACAGTCATTAAACCGGCACTCCAGCATGTTCCTGATGGAGATCATGATTGCAATTCTTTTCTTTTCCCTGGTAAGCGCCATCTGTCTGCGTATTTTTACTGCTTCCCGACAGATGGGACAGGATACCAATGATCTGAATATGGCTGTGAACCAGTCCGAGAATATCGCGGAACTTTTGACCTATTCCTTGAAATCCCCGGAATCTTCCTCCATGGACATGAAAGGAACCTCCGGCTTTCTTACTTCTGAATACCCGGATATCGCTGTAGATGGCAATTGTTTAACCATATACTATGATGCCAGCTGGAACTGCTGTACTTCCGGAAACGCGACATATTATATAAAGGTCAGGAAAACGCAGGAGGAATCCCTTTGCGTGTTTTGCATAGATGCATATAAGACTTCTGAGAAAAAGAAGCCTGTCTATTCGCTTAATGTAAGCCTTCATCCCCCTCTTCATCCATAGCCAGCACTACATTAGGATGAAAAAGGGAATATTTTATAAGGAGCTTCTATGAAAAAGAAAAACTTTTCGATTACAAATATAGGTAACGTATCACTGCTGATGATTTTCATCATCCTTTGTATGGTTACCTTTGCCGCGCTTTCCTTATCATCTGCCGCGGCAGATCACAGGTTCAGCCAGAAGATGGCCGACCATTCCAAAGAGTATTATAAGGCTTCCGGACAGGCGGAGACAAAACTTGCGGAAATTGACCGTATATTGGACATAGCATATAAAGGCGCCGAGTCTGATGATGATTACTATCAGCAGATCAAAGACAGCCTTCCAGAAATCTCCCAGACGTTTACGAAAGAGAATCCCCTGATCTCATACCAGGCTGAGATGAATGATTCCCAGGCAGTCTTCGTAAAGTTAAGAATCTTGTCGCCTACGGAAATAGCATCCAATGGATCAAGCAGTTATTATCAGATTGTCGCCTGGAAGGAAATCAATACGAAAGAATGGAAGGGCGACAATAGCATCAAATTAATCGGTGAAGAATAAGTAGGAGGAATATCCATTATGAACTTGAATACATCGCAATTACTAGAAAACGCCGTACGGGCAGGTGCCTCCGACGTGTTTATCGTAGCCGGGCTTCCCGTTTCCATGAGGATTAACGGGATGATCGCCAGAGAAGATGAATGCCGTCTTTTGCCGGAAGATACCAGAATGGTTATCGGGCAGATCTACCATCTTGCCGGAAATCGCCCGCTATCCAATCTTGAAGATTCAGGAGACGATGATTTTTCATTCGCGATTCCCGGACTGTCCAGGTTCCGGGTAAGCGCATATAAGCAAAGAGACGCCCTATCCGTCGTCATAAGGATAATAACCTTCACTCTTCCTGATCCAAAGGAAATCGGACTGCCGGACAAGATTATTAATTTCGCCCACTATTCAAAGGGGATGGTTCTTGTTACCGGTCCTGCCGGCAGCGGAAAGTCCACCACTCTTGCCTGTATTATTGATCATATTAATAAGAGTTACGACAAGCATATCATCACGCTTGAAGACCCTTTGGAATACCTTCACCGGCACAATAAAAGCATCGTTAGCCAGCGGGAAATCAATGTAGATACTCAGAGTTACGTTACTGCGCTTCGGGCATCGCTTCGTCAGAGTCCGGATGTCATCCTTCTGGGAGAGATGCGGGATTATGAGACGATGCAGGTAGCCATGACGGCAGCCGAGACCGGCCATCTTATCTTTTCCACGCTTCATACCATTGGAGCCGCCAATACCATTGACCGGATCATCGATGTGTTTCCGCCTAACCAACAGCGTCAGATTGCCGTCCAGCTGTCCATGGTGCTTCAGACAGTCGTATCTCAGCAGCTCGTGCCATCCATCGATGGAAGGATGGTCCCAGCCTTTGAAATCATGACCGTTACTCCTGCTATCCGTAATATGATCCGTGACAACAAGATTCCTCAGATTGACGGCATCCTCTATTCTTCAGCCAACGAGGACATGGTATCCATGGATTCAAGCCTCCAGAAGCTGTTCAAGGAAAATATCATATCTGCTGACACAGCGCTTGCATTTGCTACCAATCCTGACATGCTTAGAAAGAAACTTTAGACATAAATGATGGCCGGCGCGATAAACGCCGGCCATTATCTTTTTTATCCTAATGGGTAGATATCATACTCTATATCAGAACGTATCTTTCTCTCTAAGCCGGCCTCATACCTGCTTTTTATGCATTCTCCTATCTTTCTGGCATTCTCTGAAGAAGTTCCCATAACCATCAAAAGATACTGACTGCTGCTATACTGTGTAAAAGCATCCCCTTTGCGCAATGCATTACGTATTATTTCATACAGTTCTTCCATCAAGCCTTGCTTCTTTTCAGGATCAAACTTATCTTCCCCTTCTTCCAGCGTAAGCAGAAGAAGATAAGCAGAATCTCCACTCCGCCTTTTTCCTTCAATTTCTCGCTTTATTATTGTAATCCTGATAGACCTGCTCCCTTTTCGCTTCTTCTGTAAAAAATATAGCAAATATATCCAATCCTATCCTTGCTGCAACTCCACATCCTTCAGCCATTTTTTCTGCGATCTGCGCAACTCTTTTTAATAGCCTGTCCCCCATCTGATATCCGTATTTCAGATTAATTCCCCGAAAATCATGTATATCGATTTCAAGAAGCATCCCTGAGTACCCATTTTTTAGGTGACTGCTCATAAAATCTTCCAACTCGTTCCTGGTACTCAGCCCGGTCAGCAAATCTTTATATGCCATACTTTCTCCTTTCACATCCCACACATGCTGCTTTTAATCCGATGGATGCATCATTCCTTCCTCAAAAACCATATACCTGCCTCGCCCATTCTGTTTTGCCTGATATAATGCAATATCCGCCTGATGATATAATCGTTGAAAGTTTTTTGCTATATCATCATCAATCACAATTCCTATGCTCAGGCTTAATCGATCGGGAATGTCGTCCCTGATACTATAATTTTCTGCCATATCAAGCATCTTTCGAGCCTTCTCAAGAACAATTTTCTGATCATATATATCGCGCATGAAAATCATGAACTCATCGCCGCCCAGCCGTGCGATGATATCCGTTGAACGAAATAAAGCCCTGCACATCTTTACGACTTCTATCAATACGCAGTCTCCCTGCAAATGCCCGAACTTATCATTAATCTCCTTAAAAAAGTCTATGTCTATCAGCAGGCAGGCGTAGTATAAGTCAACGCCTTTATTTCTTATAGCCTTTTTTACCGCCAGTTCCAGATAGCTTCTATTATAGGCGCTGGTAAGAAAATCTGTGTTAGATCGAAGCATAAGCTCCTTTTCTGAACTGATATCAACCACTTTCCCAACTACTTTTGCAAGATTTCCTTCAGAATCAAATACTCCTCTCATCAGCACCCTTCGCCAAATATTCTTGGCATTCCAATCAACTATCCGGTATTCTGCCTTAATCGTCTTATTGCTGATCTTATCATTAGATATATCCATTATTTTCTTATAAATTTCTGCCTCATCTTCCGGTGACACTCCTAACTCTTTCCACCCATCAGAAACTCTGGCAGTTTTTATGATCTTTTTATGTTTCTCCCCAGCAATAGATGCCGGATAGAATACCTGTAGTTCATCTTCTCTCATATTATAATCAAAGATAATGTCATCCGATAATTCTGAAACTATTTCATTTCTCTCCTTTTCCATCTCCAACTGTCCGATCGTCTCCTTGATCTCTGAGATATCAGTAAGGATACTATTAATAATAACCTCCTGATTTGCATCCCTTACCTTTTTTCCGTAATCCATAACCCACAGCAGGGTGCCATCCCTTTTTCGTATTCTGTATTCCGTCTTATATTCGTCCCCTTTTTTGAAGCATTCCCTGCAATCTCTCATAGCCTTCGGGACATCTGGCGGATAGATAGCCCCTTTTGCTGTTCCCCCGCTCATCTCCATAAATTCATCATAGGTATATCCTAGCATATTGCAAAGTTCATCGTTTACATAGAAGAACGTATAATCTTCATCATCAAGGCTTCCTTTCATCCCTCCAGCCGTTGTCTGGGCAAGGATTTCCATCTGCTGTGTCTTTTCAATCAGAAGCCTTTTCAGGAGCCTGTAATTTTCTACGCTCATCTCCTCCGGATAATATTCTTTCTCTTTTACAATGGAATTGGGGGCGGATACATGCATATGCGTCACCTTCCATTGGCCGCCGCATAGATGGAATATAAATGAGGCTCTCTGTCTCAGACTAAAAAATCCATTTTTATCCACTCTGGAATTAATTAAAAACTGTGCTATGACTACAGCAAAATCTTCTCCTTTGCTCACCATGCTATAGTTCTCATTCAGAAGACGTATTTCATACTTGCTGTTGCACCCCTTCTCGAAAAAGACTTTTAGCTTATCATAATCAAGGGCCATTGCCTGATCGCTGACCCCAATCCACGATACCTGATTCCGGTCGAAATATGATAATGCAGCATTCCAGTCCTGATCAAGATAATAGGTATGAATTAATCCTTCTGTCATTTTCTGAAAGTATCCGGAATCCTGCATATGTCTACCTCCCTAATAAAGATTACCAAAATATTGATATACGGAAATTATACATCATCTTTCAGCATTTGTAAAAGAAAATAAAATAAGAACCCCCTTATCTCTTTCTTCCTCGTATCTTCGAATCATCTTAGCGATCTCTCTGTTTAATTCATTATCTTCTACAAGAAGAATATGGCAGGCAGAAAGACTGATATCTTCTTCCTCCTTCTGGTCTTGCGCAGACACGCTGGTCCTGCCTTGCCTTCTCTGCCCTCTGCTCATCCAGTATACGAAACAGATCCAATGATATTCCCCGTCGTTTCCCATCTGCAGGATTTCGGTATAGATCGATCCAGTCCGTCTGTTTCATCACATCCAGATTGTGTTCGATCACCACAAGGGTATTTCCACGGGATACGGTCAGATCGAACAATGAACTGGCGCCTGAGGATGTTGCTCATATTGCTAACAACATATCTCATTCTCCTTAAATTCTTGTTATGGAGGAACAAAAAGTGGCTGGTATCCATGGAACCGTCTCACTCTTTGATAACCAGATTCCAGAACTATGGGAGGAATTTCACCGTTTTAATAAGAAGTATCTAAAGACGGCGGGTGCGGTCTATAGCATCTGCGAGACGAAGCAGACTACCTATACGAAAGATGGAAATATCTCATTTACAGTTATCGTAGTAAAGAACTGGATGGCCAGGAGGATTTTGAAGTTTATGAGCGCGAGATACGGTCATTTGATGACCCGGATAATCAGGTTAAGATTTATATTCCAATAAAATAGGAACAAAAAGAGTCTAACAAAAATAGCGCCTTTCATCTTCCATGAAAAGCGCCGCTTTTAGCGTTCCCTGCGAGAATCGAACTCACAACTAGTGCTTAGGAGAAGCACTTCTAAAGGTCAATCAGCTACCTTCTAAGTTTAAATAATCCCCGTATTTACTGGGTTTTCACGGCATCAGGATGTTATCCTGTACCTCGGTATTTTTGCTGATTTTAAAGTGTTTTAGACCTTCCAATTTGCAGGTGATTAGCACGAAGTTCGAATTTTGGAAAATGCTCAATGGTAAAAACAAGCCGCTGTTGTGTGGGTGCGTCCCTTCTGGTGTTAGGACGGCTCTTCTGATCTGGAACTTCTCAAGAACAGTATGTAAATAATAGACTGAAAGAAAGAGGACAACCCATGTTGGATTGTCCTCTTGTGTTTCTTTGGGTGCAGATGCTTGCTCTATGATCTATTACTTCAATCTGCACACACTTTTCTTTTATGGCTCATTATATCTTTTTTTTGCAACGCTTCCTGTATAACGGTATAAGGCACATCGAATACATAGCGTGAAAAATCTTCTAACTGTTTTTTAGGATAGGCAGACAGACAAAGGCGTTTCATCTCAAGCCAGACGGCCCGCTTATGATAGGTCAGGTCGGATATATACTGACATCCTATTTTGGCCTGCATATCCGTAAAAATATCTTTCAATCAATCACTCCAATCTTAATACGATATAGCAGAAGGAGCCAGTGATTTCAAAAGGGCTGCCATTTCTGGATTGGCAAGAAGTTTCTGAAGCAGCTCCTGTTCAGTCTGTGTTTCTTTAGGTTCGGTTGTTTCCTCCGGTTCTTCAACTGCTGGGGTTGATTTGCTCTGGTAGAACTGCTCCTCAAATCGTTGCGCATTTAAACGTCTGTCCTCGTCTATGATATGAGAATACACATCGGCTACCATCTTGACCTGTGCGTGGCCGGAATCCCCCTGTACGGATTTCATATCGCCACCGTTGAGTTTCAGCTTATAAGTGATACTTGAATGTCTGAAACTGTGAAATACGACAGGCGGCAAGTCGTGATCTTTGATCAGCTTCCCTAAAGCTCGATTGATAACCTGTCCTTCAATCGGTCTGCCGCAGGAAGAAGCGAATACGAGATTAAAGTCCAAGTATTCGTCTCCAAACAGTGCCTTGTAGTTTTCAATTTCCTCATGTCGATCAACAAGCATTTCCGCAACTGTTTTCGGAAGAAATATCTTTCGGATACTGGTTTTAGTTTTCGGCTCTTTCAGCACCAGCGCTGTGTGTGTACTTGCCAGCGCAGGCGGAAATTTAAAGACAACTCCTTTTTCACCCAACTGTTCCAACGCATTGCGATTAACACGCTGAAGCTCTTTGTTGACAAAGATGTAGGCACATCCATTTTTTATGCTGTCCTCCGAAATGTCGATACAGTCCCAGGTCAGTCCGAGAAGCTCACCCATTCGCAATGAGCAGGAAAAAGCAAGATTCAGTGCCAATGCCAGATTGTCATCGTCACAAACTTCCAATGCTTTGAGCAGTGTTTCTGCTGTCCAGATTGCACGCTCTTTATGTTCTTCTTTTGGAAGGGTAGCATTAAGAACAGGATTCCTTGACATCAGTTCCCATTTTACTGCCTGATTAAAGGCATTGCGGAGCAGCTTATGAATCTCTCTGACCGTATGAGCCGTGAGATATTCATTGTTCGGCCTGCGGTTATTTACCACCTTTGCCTTGACCGATAATAAGCTCTGATAGAATTTGTCCATCGTTCTCGGTGTCAGATCTTCCAGTTTAATATCTCCAATCAGCGGAGTAATATAATTGAAGATCAGGCTTCGCCTTGCTTCATAGGTCGATAATGCCCAGGTATTCACACCATAAATAGACATGTATTCTTCCAGAAGATCACTGACCGTCTTAGCGGAAGGGGTAATAAAAGTACCTGTCTCCTGTTCAAATTCAACCTGCACTTTGCGCTTTTTGGCTTCGGCATTAGTAGCAAATGTTTCCCACTTTTGCCTCTTTACGCCGTTTTCATCCGTATAGCTGTAAACCACAGAATAGCGGTTTTTTCTCTTAACAATAGATGCCATGTAAAACACCTCCTTATTCTCTTGTTTCGAGCCATGCATCAAAACTGCTTTTTACGATTCTGATGCCACGATTCAATCGAACACTCTGAAACACATTCTGATTTATCAGCTTATATGCAGTGGGGCGGCTTATTCCAAGAATCTGCCGAATTTCTGCAACAGTATAGCTTTTCTTATTCGGAGCAGTTTTTGAAACTCCATTTAATTCAGCGATGCGATCTTCAAACATGCTGCCACCTCCTCATTTTTGATAACTTTCTTATAGTGGGATTGAGAGTTGTACCAATCCTCGAAGCTATCTATGTAAATACGGGTATACATGCCAACCTTTACCGTTTTGAAGGGTTTCTTCTTCATCAAGTCATATAGGGTTCCTTCAGCAATCCCAAGTAAGCGGGCAGTTTCCTGAATTGACATTGTGATGGATGTCCAATTCTTTCCCGGTGCTTCACCAATTATTTTCTTATAATGAAGCTGGTTGGCATACCAGTTTTCAAAGCTCTCGATCATCACACGCATCTTACCGGCGATGATGACCGTATCAAAATAGTTCTTTTTCACGAGCCAATATGCTTCCGTCTTGCCAAGCCCAAGGAGCCGACGCATTTCTCGCACGGACATGCTTTTCTTTTTCATTGTATTTTCCTCCGATTCATATTTTTTTCGGCTCGTCAGCCGTTAGGGTATGCTATATAGCCAAGCATCTCTGCTTGGCTATATAGTATGGAAAATCGGAGAAAAAGTGAAATGTGCAAATCCGACAGCTCAAGGGATTTTTCACATTTGACAAGTATCCATCTGTTTATCGAGCCAATCGTCAAAGCTCTTTTTTGAAATACGGATATTGCCGCCGATACGGACACTGTGGAATACGCCAGATTTCACAAGATTATAGGCAGAATTCCTGCCGATGCCTAAAATGTCCTGGATCTCATCAACTGTATAAATTCTTTTCTCATATGGAATACTCGGCATAGCTTCTGTATCCTTATTTAATGCTGCAATTCTATCCTCAAACATGAGAAATCCTCCTCGTATTATAAAGTAGTAGTGTTTATAGTCCCTCTCCAAGGACTGTATGCTATACTGTTGGAGATACTGTGGATTGTTTAATCACTCCTACCACTTGATGGTTTCAGAAAGGCTACAACCACAGTCTCTTTGTATAGTTGTTAATCAGTTAGATACCGCATGACGGTTTATTTAGAACGAGGTTACAATCGCAAGGAGTACCTGTGGCTCTAAACAGTATCAAATTTATTCAAAGGAGATTTCTTATGATTTACGTTGGAATTGACGTTGCCAAAGATAAGCACGACTGCTTTATTACGAACTCAGATGGCGAAGTATTATTTAAGCCCTTTACCATCTCTAATAATCGCGAAGGTTTTGAAACCTTATTTGAAAGAATCTCATCCGTATCAGATGATTTAAACAAAGTAAAAGTAGGACTGGAAGCCACCGGACACTACAGTTACAATCTTCTGGGATTTCTTCTTGATAAAGGTTTGCCGACCTATGTTATCAATCCGTTACATACGAATCTTTACAGAAAAAGTCTCAGCCTTAGAAAGACGAAAACGGATAAAGTTGATTCCCGTACCATTGCTACTATGATGATGTCTGACATGAACTTAAAGTCCTACTCAAACACATCTTACCACAATGAGGAGCTAAAGTCACTCACTCGTTATCGTTTTGATAAAGTCAAAGAACGGGCAAAGCTGAAAAGTTCTGTTTCAAGACTTGTGTGTATTCTTTTCCCAGAACTGGAAAAACTCGTTCCTACGCTTCATATGGCATCCATTTATGCTTTACTTTCTGAATTTCCAAGTGCAGATGCTGTTGCAAACGCACACCTCACAAGGCTTTCCAACCTGCTCTCTGAAAGTTCTAAAGGCAGATATGGGAAAGATACTGCTGTCATGTTTCGTGACGCTGCAAGAGGTTCTATCGGTTCTCATATGCCTGCAAAGTCTTTGGAACTAAAACACACCATCAAGCTCATTCAGGAATTAACGATTGAGATTAATGAAATCGAAGCAGCCATCAAACGAATCATGGATGAAGAGATCCATTCTCCCATCCTTACCATTCCTGGTATCAGTTACCGGATGGGCGCAATGATCATTGCTGAGATTGGGGATTTCTCTCGTTTTGATTCCGCAGATAAGATACTCGCATATGCAGGAATGTCTCCCTCCACTTATCAATCGGGACAGTTAGATAACTGTTATTCCCATATGGAGAAACGAGGTTCCAGATACCTTCGGTATGCCCTTTACAATGCCACAAAATATGTCTGCCAGTGGGATGAATCCTTTCGTGTATATCTAGAAAAGAAACGTTCAGAAGGCAAGCATTATAATGTTGCATTATCTCATACCTCCAAGAAACTTGTGCGATTGATTTTTGCACTGGAAAAATCAGGACAAGCATACCTTCCAACAACTTAATTCTTTTCTGTAAATATCTCCTTTTAGAGCACCTGTAAAGATGCTCTTGTTGTCATGCAGTTTTCAAGGTTCAAAAATATCTGAAATGCATTTCTGCAATTCATTCATAAAACTTTCATTTTAGACTTGACTTTTAATAGTTAGTCTTTCTGCTTTCAGCTCTTTTTCTGCGCCCATGCTGATAAATAGGGGTAAAACAATCTTTTCCATAGATTGTTTATCAAGCTGTGTTACTTTCTCTTTGAGACGGCTTTTGTCAATCGTGCGCACCTGTTCAAAGAGAATAATTGAATTTTCGGGAAGCCCGTCAACATCTTCCAAATAGTAATGTGTCGGCAGCTTCGTTTTCTTTCGTACTCGGCTCGTAATGGCAGCAACAATGACCGTAGGGCTGAACCTGTTTCCTGTATCATTGGAAAGAATGAGGACAGGTCTTGTGCCGCCCTGTTCAGAGCCGATATGCGGATCAAGTTTTGCGTAGTAAATATCTCCACGCCTGACAGTTCTTTTCATTATAAATGCCCTCCAATCTATATTTGACATACAGTTTCTGTCTATGTAATAAGCCAGACGAAAGGCTTTGTGAGGTCGGGAGCATATAAAACAAAGCTCTGTTCTCATTGATAACCTTGTATCTGGCTTTATGATCATGGCATTTCTATTTGTCCTCGACACCCCGAAATGCAAATGCGTAAAAGCGTAGGGAAATCGCCAAACGGTCAGCAGCGAACTGACTCCACGGGAGTTTCACCCCAACTGACGGTCTGCCAGAGCCGCCCTCATTGCCTGCGGCGGATTGGATACCGCTCGGACTGTGACTGGACGGGAGTACCATTATGCTCTTTGTGGGTTATGGCGAAACCGGGGGCTACCCGATATTTGGAGTCAGTATAGGCTCGCTCACCACCTTTCATCGCTATTTGCTTGTCGGCAGGTCTTGGCGTACTGCTCCGTACGCTTATGCTCATCACAATCACAAAGAGGAAGTATTTGGCGAATGACTTATTTGGTTGTCAAGGAACAATCCTGTTTTCGCCACACAAAGGAAAACAGGGTGGAGGATTTCGTCCTCTCACCCTGTCGCCAGTGGGAAACTATCAATTTCCCCTCATATTAAAATATTTTTTTATTTTTTCTTTCAACCTGTCCATACGCCTGTAAATCGCCTTTTCGGTAATCTTTAGATACCTGGCGATTTCATGGGTGCTATACCCCTGGATCTTCATCAGAACAATCTGAAGGGTAAGCCTGTCCACTGTGATCAATACATGATACAATTCCTGATTGTCAATTACCATCTTTGATATAGTGCCAATATTCTCGAATTACCCTTTGACAAAATTACCTCTGAGGATTTCTCAGCATTTATGAGGATACTAAGCCTGTTCAAACTACTAAAGAATCCCAATAATATGAGGAGGAAAGTCCGGTCACAAGTCTATCACAGTGCTAAGAAAAGAAAGAAGAGATAAGACTAAATGAAGTGATGCCGACTTGACCATTTGACTTTCTATGTTTTAGAAAACATCATGAGTCAAATATGGCAGAAAATGTGTAGTCAAAAACATATCTGTTCTGGATGAGAGGCAATTGACCGTCTCCTGTATAACTCTATAGTTACTCTCAAAGCAATCTGACCGAGACTATCAATAATAATGTGATTCAACCGTCTTAAAACACATATAATTTTGTGATTTAGCTTGTATTATTTGCTATTTTTGTATATAATAAAAGTGTGATTAAAAACACTAAATTTATCATAAAAGCGTGATGGGGTGTATATATGGAACGATTGATTTTAAGGGAACTGCTGAACTGGAAGAATTCTCCCTATCGCAAGCCTCTGATTTTGAAAGGTGTGCGCCAAGTAGGTAAGACCTGGATTCTGAAAGAATTCGGCAAACGCTACTACGAGAATACTGCTTATTTTAACTTTGATGAAAACGAAGAATACAAGCAATTTTTTGAAACCACAAAAGATGTAGACCGGATTTTGCAGAATCTGATGCTGGCAAGTGGTCAGAAGATTCTGCCAGAAAAGACCCTTATTATTTTTGACGAGGTACAGGACTGCCCCAAGGTCATCAATTCCATGAAGTATTTCTGTGAGAATGCACCGCAGTATCATATTGCCTGCGCTGGTTCTCTCCTGGGTATTGCCTTAACAAAGCCTTCTCCCTTTCCGGTAGGTAAAGTCAACTTTATGCAGATTGACCCCATGACTTTTACAGAATTTTTGTTAGCCAACGGGGATGCGAATCTTGCAAATTATCTGGAGACAGTAAACACTATCGAACCGATTCCTGATGCCCTTTTTAATCCTCTATATGAAAAGATGAAGATGTACTATGTAACCGGTGGTATGCCGGAATCCGTCAAGATGTGGACGGAGGCACGGGATGTAGATGCCATGCAGGAAGCCTTGTCTGGAATTATTGGCGCCTATGAGCGTGATTTTGCCAAACACCCCAATATCAGCGAATTCCCCAAGATTTCGATGATATGGAAATCCATACCGTCCCAGTTGGCAAGAGAAAACAAAAAGTTTATCTATAAGGTAGTCAAAGTAGGGGCACGGGCCCGTGAATACGAGGATGCCTTGCAGTGGCTGGTGGATGCCCGACTGGTGCATAAGATCTACCGCAGTACTGCTCCTGGCCTGCCTATAGCTGCCTATGATGACCTCTCTGCCTTTAAGATTTATCTGGTAGATGTGGGACTGCTCCGCAGACTGGCGCAACTCGCACCGACTGCCTTTGGCGAGGGTAATCGGTTATTTACCGAGTTCAAAGGTGCATTAACCGAAAATTTTGTGCTTCAAACTTTGATTACACAGTTTGAAGTGACTCCTCGGTACTGGACGCAAACAAATCCTCCTTATGAGGTGGATTTCCTGATTCAGCGTGAAAACGATATTTTCCCTGTGGAGGTCAAGTCCGAAGCCAATACCACCAGCAGGAGCCTTAAGAAATTCAAAGAGTTGTTCCCGGATCAAGTTAAACTCCGTGTCCGATTCTCACTGGATAATCTGAAACTGGATGATGATGTACTGAACATCCCACTGTTTATGGCGGATCAGACTGATCGGCTGATTGGCTTGGCAATGGAGAAACGGCTAAGATAACTCACATTGACCAATTTCTCTCCATAATTCAAAAAATCATTGAGGCGAATAGAATGAATCAATATAATGAAATCTCTACACTTCAATATATGGGAAGTAAAGCACGTATCATTTCTCATATATGTGATCCAATAATTAAGAATAAGTCAATTAAAACCGTTGTTGATCTATTTGCAGGAACAGGTTCTGTTGGCTATGCTCTTAAGTCATATAAAAATGTCATTAGCAACGACATTGAGTACTACGCATATATCATTAACCAGGCTATATTGAACGGATGTAATTTTTCTGAGTTAGAAGAAGCTTCATTTTGGGCAGTTGTAGAACAAAAATATACGCTTCTGCAAGAAAAAGTATCGACTGCTCTATTCGCAGAAAAAACCTTTTTTGTTGATAACGTAGACTATAAGCTATACCAGACCTTTTGCGAAAAAACACCATCTGTATTTGAACCTCATAGCGACGATCCCCGAATGAAAGAACTTACAGAGTTGGTTTCTCATGTAATTCCAGGGAATGAGCCTGCTCTCGACTTCCCCTGCTTATTTTTAACTTACTTTGCTAATGCTTATTTTGGCATTGCACAATGTTGTCAAATTGATGCGTTGCGTAGCGTCATTGAACAGGTAATGGATAAACATACCAAAAATGTTCTATTAACCGTCCTAATGTCTGTCATGAGCACAGCGGCTTCTACAACAACACATTTTGCCCAGTTCTTAAAAGTGAAAAGCAAATCAACATGCAATAATTTGCTTACCAAAAGAAAAATCAACATCATTGAAGAGTGTAAGGTATTAATGAAAGAGTACCGGAAATCGGGATTGTGCTCCCAAAATGAATACACAACATTTGATTGTTATAACCTTGATTTTTCTGAATGCTTAGATTCTATTGTTTTAAACAAAAGCACTCTGGTATACGCTGATCCCCCTTATTTCAAAGAGCATTATTCCAGATACTACCACGTGCTAAATACACTGTGCTTATACGATTACCCGGCAATGGCTATTAATCCTCAGACGCATGAACTTTCGATTGGTAGATATAGAGAAGACAGACGGGTATCAGACTTTGGCAAAAAGGCTAAAGCTTTAGGAGCATTTGAGACGCTTATCACAAAATGTGCCACAGCCGGGACGTGGTTAATGATTAGTTACTCTGATAATTCCATCGTAGACATTACTGATCTACAAACATTGGCTGAAAAACAATACGATGTTCTTATTGAAAAAGTAGAACTTAGCCATTCAAAACAAGGTCGCAGTTCGATATCAAAGGTTGATGAATACATTTTCATTTGTCGTCCTAAGGAGTTTGTTCACGACGTGAATGAGAAATTGTTAGTGGTCAAAGAACTCAAACCAATCGTTGATAACCCCGCTGGCTTTATGCACAACTATATGGCACGTAAACCATATAATGTTGTCTCTGAAATAATCAAACGGTTTTGTCCTGATAACGGATGTATATATGATCCTATGTTTGGTTCTGGTACTACCATCATTGAGGCAAGCAAGCTCGGACGGAAAGCTATTGGTACAGATATCAATCTTCTCGCATATAAGCTGTGTAAAACATCTCTTTCGAAATGGGACCTGAACCAAGTTGAAATAGAGATTGATTCGTTCTGCGAGGAAGTTCGTTCTGCATGCAATCCTCTATATATGTTTGTTGAAGAGGATGAAAATCGCATATTAGAGAGATGCCATTTTGATAGACATGGTGCAGAACTTGTTCCGACGATGTATTGGTATAAATTACAAAAAAAGGGGAAGTTAACTGGTCGAAAAAAAGCAGTTGCATCAAATGAATTTATTGTGCAGTATAAGATGTTTAAACACAACGATAAGCAAAATATTGACGATCAGGCATTGATCCCTAACTCACGAATTGCTATTAAACCTAATGCGACAGTGTACAGTTATTTCTGCAATAGAAATTTGGTTGCAATCGACCGAATAATCGGTATTCTTCATTCGCATCAAAACAGTTATTGCTACGATATTTTAGAATTGCTTGTTTCGTCGGCAATCAATTTGATTAAGTTATCGGATAAAAAAGCATCCAGTCAGATGCCATATTGGCTTCCCCAAAAGGATGTTACTTCAAGAAATGCTGTCATGATAATAGAACAAAAAGCGACTGCTTTTAAGGAAGGATTAAAATATCTTAGCGAAAAATGCAAAAGCTTTGTTGATGAGAAAAATATAGTTCTCAAGAATATGCCTGCGCAGAACATTTCAATAGATCTACTTCCAAACGAATCTGTTGATTTAATTTTGACCGATCCTCCCTATACAGATCAGGTTCCGTATCTCGAGTATAACCAGCTTTGGTATAAGGTGATGGGATGGCAAGGATTTACGGACGAGTCATTAGAAGATGAACTGGTTGTTTCTGATGCCCCAAGTCGAAATAAGAATGGTGACGATTTCAATCGTGTTTTCGAGGCGATTCTTAGCCGCATTTCTCCTGCCTTGAAAACAAACGGATATTTCATAATGTTTTACCATTCGTTTGATTTGAAATCGTGGAGCGATATTCTCAAGACGATGCAGGAACATGGTTTGGCATATTGTGGTCAGATTCCAAGTGCTACACCAAGAAAGTCCTTTAAAACAATTATGACTCCTAAAGGCACGCTTAATGGTAACTATATCGTTGTATTCCAGAAAAGAGCAATCAGTGAAGCACCACAATTTAACGGAACTATAGACGAGGCAAAAAAGCTTGCGGTTGAATGCGCAAAGAGAATCATTACAGAACGTAAAGAGGTAACATCTCAAGATCTGTACGATTGTGGTATGCTCAAAGAATCTTTTGAACGCGGATACCTGCAAATTCTGTCGACAAAATATAAATCTTTTGTCGATGTCATCAATGATTGCTTCGTGTTCCAGGATGGGTTATGGAGGTGTAAGTAATGTATTGGTTATTAGATTACGCAGAACAGGAAAACCTGCGCCAGCGAATGATTCACTTGCAAAGCACAATTCTCAATAGGCAGCCTCGAGATCAATCAGAGCAGATTTTTCCTTTCATTGGTAGAAAGAGCCGCACTATTGCAAGAACATTGATTGAGAATCTCACGGATGAGAATGGGCTCGTCGTAGATCCTTTTGGCGGGTCTGGTACATTTGCATACGCTGCACTTGATGCTGGTCGTCATGTGCGATTTAATGAATGGGAGCCGTACGCCTATAAATTGTCTACTGCTCCGTTTCGTGGTGTTCCATCTTCCGAGGAATATTGTGCAGCTTTGCGTTTTATTGCGCAGCGGGTAGAACCTACTATGAACGCCATCTATAAAACAAGATGTCCAAACTGTGGAGCTGAGTTGTCTTTTGATGGTTTATTCTTTGACCGTGAACCGCTTGAGTACTACCATCCAACACAGCACGAACGCCTTGGAGCAAATGGCGAAAATGTAATTTTTAGAAATAGACGATACAGATGTCATTGTGGCTGCACAGAAAAACATTATGATGATTTTGATGAAGCTGTACGCCTCCAAGTGGAGGCTATGCCTTGCAACTTTCCCAATGTAGAGTTGATCGAAAATTCTCGATTGAATTTTACAGCCCCGAAGTATACGGCATATCAGAATCTATTCTCTAAGCGTCAGCAAATTGCATTGATGACACTCAAGGATGCCATTGCTGAACTTCCGGATGCTACACGTACCTTCTTTGAAGATGCTTTTATTTCGATTGCACACTGCGGAAAATACACTGACTATCGTAGTAAGAGTCAAGATAATCATTGCCCTGAAAATCGCCTAAAGGAGACCAATTTATATCATAGATTTTTAGAGAAACTGGAAGAACGCAGAAAGTATATCGCTGCGCAAGACTTTGACCTAAATTTGTTAGAAGCAAGTTCTATGGACTATAGATGCTTTCTGCACACTATTCTGCCCAACACAGTCAATCTTCTGCTGACAGATCCTCCATATGGTGATAACGCTCAATACTTTGAGCACGCCCAAAGAATCCATCCGCTTATGGGGTACTCGTTAAAAGACGATGATGACAGACTTCGCAACGAAGTCGTGATTAGCAATGCTCCCTCCAGAGTAGATAAGCATAGTAAAGATCAATTTCTTAACGATATAGAAAGACTATTTATTGAAGCGAATCGGATTGTTGATGACCATGGATTTATGGTGTTGTATTTTAGGCCGCAACAACGAGATTGGGTTAGCGATCTTAACAAGTTGAAGGATTTTGGGCGACGTCATGGTTTCGAGCCGCTTCTAACTATTTCTGCGGGAATTTCAGATCCTTCTATGCGGGCATTGGCTTCTGCTGCTTGGACATTCAAAAATGATGTATGCTTTATTTTCCTGAAGCTAAAAGAAAACGAGCGCCGATGGTACGAGGGCGAAACTGATATTGACGAACTTGTTTTCTTAGCCGCCACAAGTGCTGCAACAGATCAAGGCAATCCGTTTGTCATTACTCAATTTAATCAGGAGTTCTTGTCTCAATTGCGTAGATGTGGATTGATGAGATTGGCTCATCCGATGTATGAAGCCAAAATTAGAAAAACTTTAGATCGATTTACAACAAGAAATGGTGCGCAGTATCGACTGACTGGCCTATCTCCGTATACTCTGATGAACCGTGAGATGAACGCTGAGATTAGGCTTCGTGAGTTTGCTCCAGTCGTAATTGAGGAATTAACATCTAATGGACAAGGTTTTACTTTTGAGGAGTATGTGATTCACCTTTCTTCCTTCATGGAAAATGGTAGTCGAGAAATCATCAATCAATTGCACACCGCCAATAGACTAATTCCAGAACTGCTGAATGTTTATGCTGTAGAAGATCCCGAGCAGGGGAAATTTTTTGCTCGTAATACAGTCAATACCGATTATGACACTAATGGTCGAGAGCATTTGTGCACAATGGATCCTTATGACTTTGAAAGATTGATTGCAGACTATTTTGTTCGGAGAGGTTTTGTACATGCAGAAGTCATTGGGCGTTCTGGAGATAGAGGCGTTGATGTCCTTGCTACCAATATTCACGGAGAATATGAATTGATCCAATGCAAAAGGTATCGTCAGGGCAATAATATTGGCTCCACACCTATCCAGCGTGTCCATAGCTATATGCGCACACGAAATGCAAGTAGGGCCTGGGTAATTACAACTTCCGATTTTACTCCTGAAGGCCGTGATGAAGCTCGTATTACGAATGTGACAATTATGAATGGTCATGACCTATTGCAGTCTTTGGAAATATACTATCCTGGACGTTTTTGCTTGTAAAAATCTTTTTGTGTACAAAGGGCAATCCCGATGGCACTTACATCATATACCTGTGCTATCAGAAAGGAAATTGGCATGCGATTATCAAAGATAAAAATAAAAAACTACAGATTGCTTATTGATGCTGAATTGGAAGTTGATTCGAAAACAACCTTAATTGTGGGACGCAATAATACTGCCAAAACCTCGTGCTTCGAGTGCATCGGTAAAGTATTGGATGGAACTCCGTTTTCTTTCAATGATTACCCGTTGTCAAAAAGAGAAAATCTATATGCTAATATTACTTCGTTCATGGCAAAGGAAATTGCTTTTGAAGAACTCTGTGAACGGCTGGAACCAATATCTATAGAGTTCCTTGTAGACTATTCCCTAGATGACCCGGAGGATAACTTAGGTGCATTGTCTCCGTTTATCATTGATGTAGATATCGATACCACTACAGCATTGATTCGTGCCGAATACAAATTGAAAGCAGACGAGAAAGGTATTTGGAAAATTTTAGAGCCAAACTATTATGAAAATGGGAACTTTTCTCCTGCTGATGATGTCCATAATGCTATTATAAGCAATTTCCACAAGCTTTTTGAAATGACGATTTATGCAATAAATCCCCAAAAACCAGATGAAAAGCAGAGTAAAAAGCAGGCAGAGCTGGCCGATTTATTTCCGTTTCACATTATCCAGGCAGAGCGCTGCCTTGGTGAGGACGGAACCCAAGACAATTCTTTGTCTTCGCTTATCTCTGATTTCTTTGACATGAGTGAAGATGAATTAGATCCAAGTGTTGCTGAAAAAGTCAAGGAACTTCGAGCTATTGTTGAAAACGCTAACAAAAATGTTCAACAGCAAAGCGATAGCATCCTAAGTGCTCTGGTCAGCAGCGCAGTTGGGTTTGGTTATCCCAATGGTGAAGAACTACAGTTAGGAGTTACAACCCAACTAAGCATTGATGACCAGATAAAGAATCAAACACAACTTTCTTATACTGCTGGAACAAGCAAAGAGCGACTCCCCAGTACCTATAATGGTTTGGGATATAAAAACCTAATCAAAATGGAATTTCTTCTTGCAGCATTCGCCAAAAAGGTAGAAAAATGTGGGGACGCCTGTATACCGTTGCTTTTTATCGAAGAACCAGAGTCCCATATGCATCCGCAGATGCAACACGCCTTTGCAGAGTACTTAGAAGCGTTTCTTGCGAAAATTACTTCTGTAGGAATTCAAACTTTTTTAACTTCGCATTCTGCTCATATTGCGAACACAATGGTTTTCTCTAAAATTCGATATGCGCAAAAAACAAAGGCCGGTGTTATCTATAAGAACCTAAATACGTTTGCTCAGGAAAATCCTTCCAACACCGATTTCATCCGAAAGTATCTTACTCTAACCAAATGCGATTTATTTTTTGCTGATAAAGCAATCTTTATTGAAGGGGCGTCAGAACGTTTGTTATTGCCCGACATGATCGATAAATGCGCTAAGGCGGGGGACTTTGATTCTCGAGAATATAAACTACCTGCTCAGTATTATGCCTTGGTTGAAATTGGTGGTGCTTATGCCTATAAATTTATTCCGTTCGCTGAGTTCTTGGGAATTCCATGCCTGATTCTTACTGATTTGGATTCTGTATCTGGCCAAAAAGGCGCGAACGGGAGAATATATTATAATTCCGTTCCAGTTTCATGCGGTGAAACAACATCTAATGAAACTCTAAAATGGTGGGTCCGGAAGAACAAAGGACTTTCAGAGGATGATAATACTCAAATCGCTCTAACTGATATTACATCGATGTCTCCTGCTGATAAAACTCGATGCAAATGTCACATTGAATTCCAAACAACAGAGAACGGGTTGTGCGGACATTCTTTGGAAGAAGCAATTCGGAATGTCAACCGTGCACATTATGAATTAGGAGATACTCCTACTGAAAACGATCTTGAGTTTTCGGGGAAGAGTAAAACAGATTTTGCTCTTAATCTCATTTGTGAATGTGAGGATTATGCTATTCCAGCCTATATTAAAGATGGGCTGGTGTGGCTCAATGACCAACGGGTGCTTGAGTAAGGAGGTGTAAGTTCGTGAGTGAAGAACACAAAAGGACAAACTACGACCTTGCAAAAGCTGAAGCCGATAAAGTAGATGAACAAATCATTTCCGCACTTCAGGATGGGATTAGCTTCCGTGTGGAGGCTGGTGCAGGCTCAGGTAAGACATATTCGCTAAACAAAGCCATTGAATGGATTCAGGCAAACAAGTGGACGGAGTATCGCCGAAAGAAACAAACTGTAGTTTGCATCACATATACTAATGCTGCAGTGGATGTCATTGCTGAACGACTATCAAAAGATTCATTTATTCTTCCATCGACAATCCACTCCTTTGCATGGAACGCTATCAAACAGTATCAAAGCTTTCTCATTGATATTGTCACAAGCGATCCTGACTTCTTGCCAGATGAAGGAGATTTTTTCAAGGTCACAGAAGTTACATATACCTTGGGGCACCGTTACAAGGAAAATGGAATTCAATATTTATACCACGATGACGTTCTAAAGCTCTTTTGTCTGCTTTTAGATAATGCAAAATTCCGGCATGTATTTGCAGGCAAGTATCCTTTAATTTTAATTGATGAGTATCAAGATTCCTATAAACCAATCATTGATCGCTTTATTAACTTCTTTATCGCAGAGAAAAAAGGCCCTCAATTCGGTTTTTTTGGTGATGCCTGGCAAACCATTTATCAATCCAACAAGGCTTGTGGTCTAATTGAAAACGAGAACCTCGCAATTATCAAGAAAGGCTCAAATTTCAGATCTGCACCACGGATTGTTCAGCTTCTAAATGATTTGCGGCCTGACTTACCCCAAACATCTGCAATAGATAATTTTGACGGAGAAGTGATTGTAATTACCTGTGACGATTACACTGGCCCTCGCCGGACAGAACGTAATCTAAAAGGCGAATTACCTGCACAAGAATTAAAGATTCGTCTAAGTAATGTCACAGAGAAGATCAAGCGTGAATCATCCGAAGAGGATGATCTAAAAGTTCTAATGATAACGCATAAAGTCCTCGCTACGCAGCAAGGGTACGAACAACTTTTAGAAATTTTAGCTGACGGGCTGAGAGATAAAGAAGATCCGTTCCTGCTGTTTTTTATGGATACTGTTGAGCCAATTTATAAAGCACTTAAAGATTCAAATATGCAGTTGCTTTTTGATACACTCGGAATTAAACGCTTTCCCATTAAGAAAAAATCCGAAAAAGTCAAGTGGAAAGAGCTACAGCAACAGCTGGAAGATGCTCGCACCAAAAGAGCAATTGATGTATTTGAGTTAATCAAGCGGACCAAATTGATTCCTATTCCCCCAAAACTGGACGGATGGTATCATCTATATCAGAAAGCACCAGACACCGTGTATGTTTCTAAAGCTTCAATTCAGTCATTTTTAGAATTGGACTACCTTCAATTTACCGCAGCAATCGATTTTTTGTTTCCTGATGCTATGTTTTCCACTGAACATGGCGTTAAAGGCGAAGAATATGACAATGTTGTCTTTGTTATCAGCAAAGGGTGGAATCTATATCAGTTTGAAACCTATGCACCGATGATAACAGGACACTCTGATGTTCCCGAAGGAAAGCAAGCTTCTTATGAAAGAAACAGAAATCTATTTTATGTGTGTTGCTCAAGACCCAAAAAGAGATTGTTTTTCTTTGTGTCGGTTCCAGTAGATACAGTGTTCAGAGCTTTTCTTACTAAACTGGTTGGAGCTGATAATATCTATACCTATAGCCAATATCTTGAAACAGATCTGAAATAATCAACACGAAATAGCGCCCATCGATCATTTCTGACGACCGGCGGGCGCTGCCATTTATATTGAATTATATTAGCGTCGGGAGTTCCCAGCCATATGGGGTTAGTTACTCCCGACCGAACAATGTTATAAAATCAAGATACAAATATTTCTTTAAATTTGTCTAATAATTATCAACTACATAACTAATGATGGTACCGAATTATTATATTTCAAATCACAAAGCAGGGGGGAGATTGTTCTCACACCCTGCTTTGTGATTATCATAAATTATTCAAAGATCTTTTTTACCTTTTCTTTCAGCCTGTCCATACGTCTGTAAACCGCCTTTTCGGTAATCTGCAGATACCTGGCGATTTCATGGGTGCTATACCCCTGGATCTTCATCAGAACAATCTGAAGGGTAAGCCTGTCCACTGTGATCAGTACATGATACAATTCCTGATTCTCAATATGATCCAAAAAATCCTGTACTGTTTTCGGTTCCGGCTGATCTGTGGATGCTGCTACGGTATCAAGGTATGTACCTGTTTCCTGCACACGCTCATAATAGCGTCTGTCTGAATTAAATGCCTGACGGTCATAAAGACGGATTGCTTCAATCGTATCTTCAGAAACACCGCTGTCTCTTAAAATCTTTTCTTCTTTCTCTTTCCAGAGCTTCCATTTGCGCTCTGTTTTTCCATGGTTATATGCCATTTTCCTACCTCCAATCTGATTTGTTTGAACATTCAGATTGGAAAGGGCGGAGAACGGCAGCCGATACCAGAAGAAGGCTTGTCCTTTTTCCCGACAAATATCGACAAACAAAAAACCGCAAAGGCTGTTAAACCTTTGCGGCAGTGAGAAAAATAAGAGCTATGTTGTAGAACTAAAACTTCTACATTAGGGGCGTGAGAGTGCCACCAACAGCAGAAGATTTTTTTGAGAGGCTATCCTCATTCCTGTATGAAATTATGTAGGTAATTGCTGCTTTGGATAAGCAGCGGGGCAGCTGAAGCAGACCAGCACATAAAAATAGTGTCTTCGACACTTCAACTCCCCTGCCCCTCAATCATGAGGGATAGGGGTTTCTTTTTGCTTCATTTTGCTTCATAATGGTCTTATGAATATCTTACAAAAAATTTTTATCGAACATTATGAAGAAATGATTTATCTTCAACATCCTCGTGATGCTATTGTTGAGAATGTAGAAAAAATGATTCATTGTGGCGATCCATCTTATGGTGGCGCCATGTATATTTGTCCCAATTGTGGTAATTTCAAATTTACTGCTTTTCGTTGTCATTCTCGCTTCTGTCCAACTTGTGGTAACATGTATTCCATTGACAGAACTACTGCTATGTCTTTTAAGATTATTGATGTACAACATCGGCATTGTGTTTTTACCATTGATGATTCTTTGCGGCCTTTTTTTCTTAAAGACCGTTCTCTTCTTAACTGCCTTTTTTCGGCAGTCAACAGCGTGATTTCTCGTATGTTCCATAAAGAAAATAAATCTGAATTATTTACTCCTGGATTTATTTGCGTCCTTCATACCTTTGGCAGAGATTTAAAATGGAATCCTCACATTCACTGCCTTGTTTCTGAAGGTGGTGTTGGTAATACTCTTTCCTGGCGACACTTCAAACATTTTAACTATCATTTTTTACGTGATGCGTTCCAAACTGCTCTTTTAAATGAACTCCATCAAAAAATAGGTCCAGCTTTCAAAAAAGTAAAATCTGCTATCTATGCAAAAGATAAAAATGGTTTTTATGTTCGCGCCATGCCTAACAAGTGTAATCCTTCTCAGGTTATCAAATATATCGGTCGTTATCTTGGCAGACCTGTTATTGCTACTTCTCGCATTGATTCTTACGATGGTGATTTTGTCACCTTCCATTACAACCGTCATGAAGACAATAAACTTATTACAGAAACTGTTCCTGTTTTGGAATTCATTGACCGCTTAACACAACACATCCCTGAAAAACATTTTAAAATGATTCGCTATTATGGTATTTACGCTCGTCACCGTAATTCTGACAATTTTTTACGAAAAGCCATTTCCAGAGAAAAACATAACTTTTTTCTTTCACTCAATAGGTGGCGTGATTCAATCTTACATTCTTTTGGTTACGATCCTTTAAAATGTCCGAACTGTGGAAAAACCATGCTATTTTTAGAACTATATTTTAATCATAATCCTGTTCCTTTGCATGAATTATACGAAAAGGCTATGCAAAAACATAGATGTCGTTCGCCTGCCTCGTTTTCATATCTTCCAAAACCTCTTTTCTCATGATAAACTCAATATATCTTAAGAACGGAGGCCACACTATGAAACGTATAACAGAAGCAGAACTCGCAAAGGAACTAAGGGAACAGTACATTAAAAATCCACCAGAAGGTATGACTTCTAAAGAAGTCCATGACATGAGTGACGACGAACTTCTGGATATGGATTATTTCTTACATGAATTTGATAACCTTGATGATGACGATTTTGGTGAAGAGGGCTTTTACATCTTTTAATCCAAACCGTCTGATTCACTATGCCCGCTTTTGAGCGGGCTATTTTAGTCCCCAAGTTCTCCGAAAGGAGAACTTTCCTATAAAGTAAAAAATCCCTCCAAACCCAAAACGGGTTCAGAGGGAAGATGTGTAATCAGGCATGATGAATCCGCCCACCGAAACACCGTTTTTTTTATTCGGCGGGCTTATCCTTTATCGCTTTTGACAGGGCAGAAATCTCGTTTTTCTGATTTCTAAAGGCGGCTTCTTTCAACCGTTCAAAACTTTCATTACTGATTACATGTTCTATCCGGCAGGCATCGACTTCTGCAGTTTCAGGATCAACACCTGCTGCGATAAGCTGTTCCGTAAAGAAGCAATGACGTTCATAAATCTTTTCGGCAACCTCCCGGCCCACATCGGTCAAATGGAGAAGGTGATCTTCTTCCATCGTAAGAAATCCGCCGTCTTTCAGGGTGTTGACCGCCACACAAACGCTCGGTTTTGACACTCCCATGTGCCGGGCAACATCTACGGAGCGTACCATGCCAAGTTTCTTATGGAGAACAAGGATGGTTTCCAGATAGTCCTCCCCAGACGCATGAAGTTTCATTAAGACCTCCCATCAAACTGATAATTTTTGCTCCGCGTTCCACATAGCAGTATATTTCCCGCCTTTAGCCAGTAATTCGTCGTGAGTACCAGCTTCAGCAATTTTTCCTTCAGATACCACAAGAATTTGATCTGCGTTTTTGACGATGGAAAGGGTATGAGCAATCATTACCACAGTCTTTTTCTTTTTCAGCAGATTAGCGATGGCCTGCTTTACTGCCAGCTCGTTCTCAATGTCAAGGGACGCTGTTGCTTCATCCAAAAGCAGGATCGGGCTGTTTTTCAAGATAGCACGGGCTATTGAAATTCGCTGACGCTCACCACCAGAAAGAAGGTTTCCGTTCTCACCGGTTGGCGTATCGTATCCCCTTTCCAGCTTGCGAATAAAACCGTCACAGTTTGCCTCCCGGCAGACGGCCTCGATTTCCTCGTCCGTGGCATTGGGACGGGCGTGCCGGATATTGTCCCGGATGGTATCGTCAAAGAGAAATACATCTTGATCTACCATAGAGATTTGTTCCAACACACGCTCTGCGGCTACATGGTTGATCGGTTTGCCGCCGATTGAAATGGTTCCTCCATTTGCCTCATAGTATTTTGCAATCAGGTTCAAAATCGTAGATTTGCCGGAGCCGGAGTCCCCGACAATGGCAGTCAGCTTTTGGTCGGGGACTGAGAAGGTCGCGTGTTTCAGCACTGGCTCGCCGGGAACATACGAAAAGTTCACATTGTCGAAGGTGATTTCATGGGTAACTGTTTGAAGCGGTTCCATACTGCCGGTTTCCTCTGGTTCGTTCATCACACCCAGGATTTTGTTTTTGGAAATCATCAGGTTCTTATAGCTGGTGAGGTCTACAAAAATCGAGTTCGCCAGTTTTGCACAGAACAGGGGCAGCATACAGATCAAAAGGAAGTCTACCGTGTTCAATGTCCCGTCAGCCCAGGGCGCATAAGCCGTCCAGATAACCAGTGGGCAGGACAACCAACTCAAAATACCAAATCCAGCTCCGATAGGCAGCACCTTTGCTTCATATACAAAACTGATCCGGCAGAACTCCTGCATGGCGTTGATAACGGTTTTATTCTTCATACCGCCTATGCCATAGGCCCGGAAGGTCTGAATGCCAGAAACATACTCCACAATGCTGCTGACATTTTCCGCGCATATATCGTTCTTTTCTTTTCCATATTTCCGCACCATGCGGAAAGAAAGCCACAAGCCAGGGATTAAGAGAAGGTCGGCAATCAGCAGGATAATCCCAGCCGGAACATAGATGGTCATAACAAAGACGATCAGCATCAATGACAGCGAAAAACTCTTTGCCAAATCCCCAATCTTATGGGTTAGGATTTTTTCATAGTTGTTTACATCGCTTGTGATAGTGTTAATGTAATCGCCGGTCTGTCCTTGGGTAAACTGGGAAAGCGGAATGCACTTCAAATGGTCGCCCATAAAAAGCCGGATATTCTTGCTGACCTCTGCGCCGCCAATCTGCGCTTTGGTATAGCCGTAGCTGTAAATCAGGATACGGAAAAGAAAAACCAACGCAATTATGCTGGTCAGAACCAGGACACGGTTCATGTCAAATTGCCCCGACCACAAAAACTGCATAACAGAGTAAAGCAGCATGAACAAGCTGCCGGAGAGAAGCCCTTCCAGAACAGTTCCGACAACGCCAACATAGAAATTGCGGTTCTTCTTCAATACATCATGCTCACTCATGCGGCTCGCCTCCTTCCAACTGATAAGTAATATTCCGGGCTGTTTCGTAGTCCTCCCACGCTTTTCGGTAATAGGCGTTGTTCTTTCTGACTTCCACATGGGTGCCAACACTGGTAATCGTATGATTTTCCACCACAGCCACCCGGTTGCACATTTTCAAGGCACTCAAACGGTGTGCTACCACAATGACCGTTTTGCCCTTGCATAGATTTTGAATGGCCTTATCAATCTCCATCTGATTTTCCGGGTCAGAGGCGCTTGTAGCTTCATCTAAGATTAAGATAGGGGCATTTTTCAAAATAGCCCTTGCAATCGCAATCCGCTGTTTTTCACCGCCGGAGAAACGGGAACCGAAACTGCCTACCTTCGTATCATATCCATCTGGCAAAGACATGATGAAATCATCAATCTGTGCCTCTTTTGCGGCTGCCCGCACTTCTTCCAAAGTAGCGTTGCTACCCATACGGATGTTTTCCAGCACACTGTCACGGGTGAGAAAAGTCTTTTGGAACACAATGGCTACATTTTTCAGAATGGTATCGTAGTCAAGCTCCTTGACATTTTTTCCGCCAATAAGCACCTCGCCTTCCTGCACATCATAGAACCGGGAGATCAGTTCAATCACTGTGCTTTTACCAGCACCAGATTGTCCTACAAGCGCCATGCGTTCCCCGTCATTGATTTTGAGATTGACGCCTTGCAGTACATCGGTCTTGCCGTCATAGGAAAACCAAACATTCCTAAGCTCAATATCGTGATTTTGAGGAAAGTCTGTTCCACCTTCATAGATTGGAATATCCAGTATTTCTTTAGTCTTAGTAACAGCGTTCAGTACATTTGCGAAATTTGTTCCTAATTCCTGCAAAGGTCGGATTTCTGTCAGATACATAGAGCCGACATAAACAAACAGTAGGAACGCACTGGCTGCCAGTGTGCCTTTCAAGAAAAACATTCCGCCTATCGGAACCATCAGCAACATTCCACACTCAATAATAACGACAAACGCTGCATACGGTGGCCCCATACGCCGTGAGGTTTCATTCCACATGGCATTTTCCTCTTGGATCGCACCCGAAAACTTCTGGAATGACTTGCTCCCCATGTTATAGGCTTTAATCAGTTTCATTCCGCTGATATATTCAATCATAACGGAGTTCAATGTAGTAATGGAGCGGTTGGCTCGTTCCATTAGAGCATCTGTGTTGCGGAACATCATCCCCATTACCAGTACGGCCAAAACCAGCGGAACAAGGGAGATCAAAGCCAGCGGAACATTGACTGTTACCAGATAAATAAAAATAACAACCGGCCCGACCAGATAGCAAACAAGGTCTGGAAGGTTATGGGCCAGGAACAGCTCCAACTTTTCAATATCTTCATTCAGAACCGTTTTAATATCTCCTGTGCGCCGTTCATTCAAGGCACCCAAAGGCGCTCTCGCCATGTGTTCCGCCACCATACAGCGCACTTTGAACAGTGCGCCGTATGCGCCTTTATGAGCTGCCACACCGGAACAGCCAAACAGTGCAAAACGCAGGGTGACAGCAGCGGCAATCATTGCCACAGTCTGCACCACAAGTTCTTTTGTGCAGGCATTGTTGATTGTGGCGTCCATCAGCCTGTAAATCCCAATATACGGAACAATAATACAAAGGCCGCTGCACATGGACAGCAGGATTGCCAGAAACAGCCAGAACTTCTGGACTCCAGCCCAATGGAGCAGCAATGCTACTCTATTTTCCTTTTTCTGCTTCATAGACTACCTCTCCTTTCCATCTGAAACAGAGAACAGCTCTCTCAATTTCGGGAGGGCATCCATTGTAACTGGTACATCATCGGGCATTTCGCCCTCGTCAAAATGCAAAACACGGGAGCAGGTGCGGCAGACAAATTCAAAATCATGGGTGACAACGAAAATAATCTTTCCCATATCGGACAACCGGCGGATCAGCCCTGCTACCTGCGTCATGCTGTCAAAATCCAGGCCGCTGGTCGGTTCATCGAATACCAACAGGTCTTTCCCACAAACCATACTGACGGCTACCGCCACCCGTTGTTTTTGGCCGCCGGAAAGTGTGTTTGGATGGCGTTTTCGGTGTGGGCTAAGCCCCAATTCCTCCAAAGTCGCATTTACCAGCGTTTGATCTGGATTGCGGATGCCAAAGGAACACTCTGCCTCTACACTATCAGCAAAAAGCTCATAATTTACATCCTGCATAACCATATAAGAGCGTTTCAGCCTTGCCTTGCGCTCCATCGGCTTGCCTTCCCACAGGAATTGCCCCTCGAAGTCTTTATGAAGCCCGCAGAGGGCGCGGGAAAATGTAGTCTTTCCGGCTCCGTTATGGCCGACCACGCCAATAACTTCACCCTTTCCTGCGGATAGGCCAATATCATGCAAAATGGTTCGCTTCTTGTAACGGAGCGTCACATTCCGCAGTTCCAATACCGGGGTAGTGGCAAGCAAGTGGGTTTTGGGTGGAAACACCGCCCACAGATTGACTGCCCGCAGGCCCATGTGTTCACGCTCTTGTTCCGATAGCTGTCGAAATTTCTCCGGAGTATAAATCCCTTTGATTTCTCCTTTTTCCAGATAAACAATCCTGTCGGCCAGTTCCATCAGGTAGTACAGCCGGTGTTCCGCTATCAAAACCGTTTTTCCTTGTTTTTTTATCAGCCGCAAATGTTCCCTCAACTCCTGAATGGAAGTCATATCCAGATTGGAGGACGGTTCATCCAGCAAATAAATCTGCGGGTTCATGGCATAAACAGAAGCAAAGGCGATTTTCTGCTTTTCACCGCCGGACAGCTCAAAAATGTTCCTGTTCCGCAGTTTTTGAATACGCAGATCTTCGGCTGCCTCTTTTACTCGCTTTATCAGCTCTTGTGGAGGACGGGTCTCGTTCTCAATGCCAAAGGCAATCTCGCTGTCTGTGTCCACATTGAAAAACTGTGTCCGTGGATTTTGGAAAACGGAGCCGACCTTAGCAGCAATTTGGTACATGGGGAGGCTGCTGATTTCATGACCGTCTACCAGCACACGGCCATGGAATTCTCCTTGGTAAAACTGAGGGATCAATCCATTTACCAGCCTTGTGATCGTTGTCTTTCCGCACCCGCTGCGGCCACAAAACAGGACACATTCTCCTTCCGAAATTTTCAGATTAATTTCATGCAGCCCGTCATGTTCCTGCCCCGTGTAGGAAAACGATACATTTTCAAACTCGATCAACCAATCACACCTCCCCCCACACACAATTCAAAAATCAGAAAAGCTACGGCAACAGCCATAACTCCCCAATCAGCAGCTCCGCATTTTATCTGGATAAGACAGGTGCGGGGATGGGGATTTTCAATTCCACGAGTGACAGAGGCGATGGAAAGTTCATCCGCCGCTTTTGAAGCCGCCATCATCAAAGGCACATAGATACACTCAACTGTCATGCCCGGATGCGCCAGGAAGCCTGCCAGAGAAGGTGAAACATCTCTCATCTGCATAGCATCCTTGATGTAACGCCAGTCCTCTTGAATGGTTGGAATATACCGCAGCATGACTGCCAGGGGAATGACTAACTTTTTCGGCGCATGGACACGGTTCATCGCTGACAGAAACTCATTAACTTTTGTGGTAGTCAGAACAATTCCGGCCAGAGTCCCGCACGCATAGACTTTATGGAACAAACCTAAAAAGGCGATGAACATTGTTCGTAGCGTGCCAGTCAATTCTGCCATAATCCAAACTGTCAGGGCGCAGATAACCGCATAAAAGCATACTGCCTTAATGACATATTTCCATTTTCCAAAGAAGGCCCCTAATACCGCAATCAGCACAACAAGAGAAAATTGATAGGCAAGCGAAGGGGCGAACATGGAAGATAAAACACACACAAGAATGAGAAAAAGTTTTGCTCGTGGATCGAGCCAAATCCCTTTCTTATGGCGTTCACCGCTCATGCCGTGATACCAGCCTTTTCAAACTGTTTTTTCAGCATTTTGCAGCCTACAAAGGCGCTGATCGCAGATGTAACGATAGCGGCGGCAAACATGGCAACAAGGATGCCGGTGTTAGCGGTTGCCTGCATAGTGTCGATATAGCTCTGCTCGGTTCCATTACCCAGCATAGTCTGCGCCCAGCCGTTGGGATCGGCAAAGAAAACGATATACGATCCAGTACCGCCGAGAGAAAACAGGATGTATGCAAGACTGTTCAGCTTCTTGCTTTTGTACTGGCCCGCACCGGAAACAAAGTCAGCGACAATCGCCATAATCAGATAGCCCAACGCAAAAGCCCAGTGCATACCGGTCACGAACCAGATAATGCAGATTACAACACCCATGATAGAAAGGCTCCACCGTTTCTGAACCTTTGCGATCATCAATAAAAAGACTGGCCCAGTAAGCAGGCCGCTCCCGGCTGGCATGAAAAATGTAAGCACGGGGTTAGGCGCAAAAAGGATACCACCCACTAAGATGAAAACGAATACCAGCGCAGTAAAAATACCTGTTGTTACCAGGTCTTTCACGGTCAGACCCTTGTTCATAGAATTTGTTTGATTACTCATTTTGATCCTCCTACCTTTCGTTGTCTTGACTCGACAAGCAGTTTGTGATATTCTTTGGTTAGTTATAACTAACCATCATCTAATACAGTACTCTTGTGCCGAATAACATTCAATAGGGTCCGGCGATATTCGTCTGTTCCTTTCAAAAGTTCGTCCAATCGTTGCAAAAAGGAGGCAGTCTGTTTTTATGTCTGAAATTATAGACCAATTTTATACACCTCTGCTGATTGAACACGGTTTTATCCGTGACCCAAACAACCAACAATACGGGGCATTAGGTGTGTGCTGGAAACTTTCTCCCGAAATCGGAGAAGGCACATACTGGACTTATGGACAAAAAAACCTATTTGATATTAAAATCCATAATTTTTTCTTCCACGAAGATTTCATGTTGGAATGTTCTTTGCCGGAATGTTTGAGTATCACTCGGTATGACTCTATCTCTGGGGAGGAATTATCTCCATACCGCAGACTGTCTGCCGGGTGTATTAAAACATTTATCGGAGACTACGCCCCATACAAGGCTTTAATACATAAAAACATTCCAATTCGTTCCATTGGAATTGAAATCGCACCGGCGTATTATGAGGATTATTTGAAAAAGCTGTACCCGGAGGCACAGATCAATCCAGTTGACGCTTTTCGCAAAATCGATCAAACCTCGGATTTTCCAGAAATGTCACAGTTACTCACGGAGATTAAGGACTATCGCGGGGAAGGGCTTGCTGCAAAACTTTTTTATGAGGGCAAAGTCGCAGAAGCTGTTTCAATGGTAGTTGAATATCAGAAAAGACATCCTGATAAACCTACCAATAAGCTCTCCCGGCAGGATATAGAAAGTATCCAGACGGTTGCCGCATATCTTAGCGACCACTATGCTTCTGATATTCCTCTGGAGCGGCTAACGCAGATTGCCTGCATGGGGACAACGAAGTTGAAAAGTTGTTTTAGGAAATACTACGATTGCACCATCACAGAGTATGTTCAGCAGCGGCGTATGAGTCAGGCAGAATATCTGTTAGCATACACAGAATTGACAATAGGGCAGGTTGCTCAAACCGTCGGGTATTCCACTTCAAGCCGATTTGCAGAATTATTCCGTAAAAGTACAGGGCTGTTACCGGGGGAATATCGTAAAATGGCACAGAAATAATGGCTTAAAAAGTACCTACATTCTTCCTAATACTACGTTTGAAAATTTCTAATAAATGATAAGCAGGGCGGAGTTTGTTCTCACACCCTGCTTTGTGATTATCATGAATTATTCAAAGATCTTCTCCACTTTTTCTTTCAGCCTGTCCATACGCCTGTAAACTGCCTTTTCGGTAATCTTCAGATACCTGGCAATTTCATGGGTGCTGTACCCCTGGATCTTCATCAGAACGATCTGAAGGGTAAGCCTGTCCACTGTAATCAGTACATGATACAATTCCTGATTCTCAATATGATCCAAGAAATCCTGTACTGTTTTCGGTTCCGGCTGATCTGTGGATGCTGCAACAGTATCAAGGTATGTACCTGTTTCCTGAACACGCTCATAATATCGTCTGTCTGAATTAAATGCTTGACGGTCATAGAGACGGATTTCTTCAATCATATCTTCAGAAGCACCGCTGTCTCTTAAAATCTTTTCTTCTTTCTCTTTCCAGAGCTTCCATTTGCGCTCTGCTTTTCCATGGTTATATGCCATTTTCCTTACCTCCAATCTGATTTGTTTGAACATTCAGATTGGAAAGGGCGGAGAACGGCAGCCGATACCGGAAGATGGCTTATCCCTTTTCCCGACAAATATCGACAAACAAAAAACCGCAAAGGCTGTTAAACCTTTGCGGCAATAGGAAAAATAAGAGCTATATTGCAGAAACAAGGCTTCTACATTTGAGGTGTGAGAATACCAATGACAGCAGAAGCTTTTTTTAATAAATTATCCTCATTTATAATCGAAGCTGTGTAGATAGTCGCTGCTTCGGATAAGCAGCGGGGCGGTAGAAGCAGACCAGCACAAGAAAATCCCTCCAAACCCAAAACGGGTTCAGAGGGAAGATGTGTAATAAGGCATGATGAAGTCGCCCACCGAAACACCGTTTTTTTTATTCGGTGGACTTATTCTTTATCGCTTTTGACAGGGCAGAAATCTCATTTTCCTGATTTCTAAAAGCGGCTTTTTCAACCGTTCAAAGCTTTCATTACTGATTACATGTTCTATCCGGCAGGCATCGACCTCTGCAGTTTCAGGATCAACGCCAGCTGCGATAAGCTGTTCCATAAAGAAGCAATGGCGCTCATAAATCTTTTCAGCAACCTCGCAGCCTACATCGGTCAAATGGAGAAAGTGATCTTCATCCATTGTGAGAAATCTACCATCTCGTAGAATAGCCACTGTATGGCGCATGATGGGCTTTGCAAAAAAAGTCGTTACGCTTTAATGTTTCCTTTCTTCCTTACAAAAACTGTCCCTGTTATAGCAGCTGCAAGACTGGCTACTATATGACTAACCAGTACCGCAACCCAAATCCCGTTTAGACCAAATCCCAAATAAGATAGCAAATAGGCCAAAGGTATCCGAACTACAATATAATAGAAAATCATCAAGAACATGCTTTTTGACGGCTTTCCCATGCCGTTAAGCGCACCCAAATAGCAGTTTGTGACTGTGTTAAGAACATAGCCGATGCTGACAATCAGAAAATATGTACCGACAATAACCGCAACATCGCTGCTTCTGACGAACAGGCCGGAAAGCTGTTTTGAAAATCCAACTACCAGAACAGAGAGGATCACAAGCAGTCCACACCCATATCCCAAAGCGCATTTCAAATAGTCTTTTGCTCGATCATATCGCGCTCCACCAGCACATTGGCCGATGATGGTGGTTAAAACCATGTTCAGAGCCATAGCCGGATAGAACAGGATGGTTTCCAGTTTTCCCGTTACCCCATAAGCTGCGATTGCCGTTACACTATATGTACTGACGAGTGCTGTAAGGGAAGTTGTGCTGATTGCTGGAATGCTTTGCTGAATTACAGAGGGAATTGCTTTTTGAATCAGCAGCAGAACATCATTACAATTAAAAGCAGAGATTTTGAATGTAAATAACTTTTTCTTTTTCAGATAGATTAGCATAAACAGCAGGCAAATCATCTGTGAAAGCAATGTTGCAATCGCGGCACCATGAAACCCGATGAAATGAATAAAAATGGGATCGAGAATTGCGTTCAAAATGGTTGATACCAGCATCGCAACAGCCTGAAACATAGAATTACCAAAGCTACGCAAAACCGCAGTGAAATACAGGTAGAGGTAAACTGCCAGATAGCCAAGGATATAAATTGCCAAATAGCTATATGCCATATCATAAGTTTCAGCAGGAGTGTTCAAGGCTTTCAAAATTCCCGGAAGAAAGATTTCAAGCAAAATGGTGACAAGCAGGGAAAATGCCACTGCTACGCAGAACGATGTAGCTATCAAACTTTCGGTCTTTTTCTTATCCTTTGCACCAATGGCTTGTGAGATCAAAATAGACACACCGTTTGTTGCTCCCATGGCAACAGAAGTCAAAATTAAAATGATGGGAGTAGAATTTGTTAAAGCGGCATAAGCCGTTTTACCGAGCAGATTTCCAATCCACAGACTGTCTACAAGGTTATACATCATATTAAGGAACATGGCGGCAATCATCGGGAGCGCCATTGCCATAAGGCAACGCTTTGTGTTACCACCTATAAAATCAATTTTCGTTGGCATAAATCGTTCATCCTTTCCATGTATAATGAATGAATAACATTCATATAGAAATCAAAAATAAATCCCGCTTCTCACGGTATATTATATTGAATGAATGTTATTCATTTTTTGCTTTTTGAAAATCCCCCGTCCCAAAACGGGGGATCATCTCAAAGGTGAAGTGCAAATATGAGAAATTCACGAATCCGTTTGGATTTATCTTCTTGTGTAAGGTCGTCTGTCAGTAGAATACCAAGTTGCCCATATACGCAAAATGTCGCGGCGGCCTGTAAATCATCAAACTGAATTTCGCCTTTTTGTTTGGCACGTTGCAGCAGTTTTTCTACAAGCGGTACCAACTTCTCGCATACCTTAAGGGCAAGCTGATCGTGAAATTTTCTGTTCTCCGTTCCGTGAAAAACAGAATAATATTTTGTATCCTGTTTTTCCATAGTGGCAGGCATTTCTTCAATAATCTGACGTAAGGTTTTGTGATCGTCTTTTTCGGCATCTGTGAATTGCTCTACCAACACATCGGCATATTGTTCAATCGCACTGTCAAATAAAACCTCTTTGGACGGGAAATAGCGATAGCACAAACCTTGTGCCACACCGATTGCTTTTGCTATATCTGTAATCGAGGTTTTTTCATAGCCGTTTTCCCCAAACAATTTGAGGGCAGTATCTAAAATTTCCTGCTTGCGTACTTCCGGCTCTTTTGTAACTCGCATAATTTTAAGCCTCCTTTTTTATCATATCACCCCCATACGAAAAAAACAATGAGTGAATATCAATCATTTTTTGCCCATAGCAATACACGCAGTATTTCCAATCTGCTCCCACGATACATTACGAAAATATTCTGAAAGCATAGAAACAATTTCTGCTTCAGAGTAAATCTTAACATCCCCCTCTTTGCTGTGACGCATATAGAAATTCATAATAATGCGCCCTACAAGCGGCTGCCAACAATCTCCCATCAGGAATGTGCCGCCGGGTTTCAATACCCGGTGTACTTCTCTTAGGACATTCATCGGCTCTGGATAATGGTGAAACGAATCATTGCAATACACGACATCAAAAGTATTGTCCGGGAAAGGGAGTGCCTCACTGTCACCCAACAACAATTTCACTTGCTCCGGTAGCTTTGACTTTGCAACATGAAGCATTTGTTCTGACAAGTCAATTCCGTATAATTCTTTGCCAATATCTTCTTGCAAAATAAGTTTTAACATCTCGCCAGTTCCGCACCCTAAATCAAGGGCAGATTGGAATGGAATGTGCGACAGCTTTTCCAATAGGACAGGATAAAGGGAGCGGGCGTGTCGGCCCTTAATATCGTTGTCATAGGTAGCAGCTTGCTGGTTAAAGGCTGCCTTTGAGTTTTCTTTTATAGTATTCATGGCATTGACCTCCTTTCCATCTATCAGTATAACACCATTTTTTGAAATGTCAATGAATAATATTCATTCAATTATGCGAATTTATATTTCTTCTAATAAGATGTATAATCTCTTATAAGGAGAAATTTCACATCGTTTCATAAGAACTCTGACCTCTGTAAAATAGAAAAGTAACATTATATTGCTACAAGGTGGTGAGCTTATGGACGAAAGAAACAACGATTTTGACTTTGATTTTATGCCCATTGGACAGGCGATCAAAAAAGCCCGTGAAGCCAGAGGAATGACCAGGGAGCAGCTTGCCGGGATCATTGGGTATGCTCCACGACACATTCAGTCCATTGAGAACGAGGGACAGCATCCCAGTATTGAGCTGTTTATTCAGCTAATTACCATGTTCGATGTGTCTGTTGATGAATACATATTTCCTGAAAAAGAAGTTAAGAAAAGTTCTGTCCGCAGACGCTTAGACGCACAGCTCGACAAACTCAATGATAGAGAACTGTCCGTCATAGAAGCAACTGTGAACGGGTTATGTATGGCAAAAGAGCCAGAGGAATAAAATCCTCTGGTTTTCTTTTGCTGATTTTTAGTAGGCTGGAACACCATATCCATAAATAGAGCTGCTTCCAATCGTATATTGTCTCTGTTTTACCGCATCACCGGAATTTCCTTCTACGGTGTAGACAACTCCGTTTTCGCATTTCTCTACAATACCTACATGGTCGGTTAAACCATCGCCTTCCCAATCGAAGAAAATAATGTCCCCCGCAGTAGGCTCATAGTTTCTGTCCTGCCATTGGTTCCGTTCTTTAAACCAGTTTGCACCGCTGACGCATCCTGCAAACTTCGGGATAAAGCCACCTTCGATATAACCGCACTGCTCCGCACACCATGAAACAAAGCAGGCACACCATTCTTCCCGGCTGCTGAAACCATACCATGACCAGTAGGGCTGTCCGCCCTCATTGCCAAGCTGCGTCAGGGCAACTTCTACGATTGCCTGATTACCGCCACTGGTAAATGCCCGCCCGAAAGGATAATAGCGCAGTACATGAGAAACATACTGGGTATCACCATAGCTGTCCCATCCCAATCGCTCTGCCTGAATTGTGGAAAACTCAACCGCATTGGCATAAGTGTAGCCGCCGTAATTGGTCTGCGCCCAGGAAATATAGCCATTTCCAAAGTTATATCCCTGCAGGGCCAGTTTGATCCGATCCATGTCAATGGGGTTTTCCACTTGTGCGGCATTCAGGCAGGCAGCTAAATTCTGGATACCGACATTGATGGAATATTCCGGGTCTGTAATGCCATTGGGGGTATTCGGGTACTGTGTGTTATATCCACATTCCGACGCCTGCATGGGATCGTTTCCCTGTCCTCCAGACTCCTGCATCATGACCGCCTTGATAAGTTCCACATATTCAGGAATCCCATGCTGCTTTGCATATTTTTGGATCAGCGGTTCATAGGCTTCTACCTCGGCACTGACCGGAGTATAGGAAGTGCTTTCACTGCCGCCGCCAAACAGGGAGATCGCACAACCAAGCAATACCACGATCAAAATAATCACTATTGCGATCCAGCCGCCTGCAACAATCGCTGCTATCAATGCTTTTGTTCCTGCAATGATCGCTTTGACAGCCGCTATGGTGGCTTTGACGGTTGTTTTAGCCGCCGCTGCAGATGCCTTTGCGGATGCTCTTGCCGCCTGCGCTGCTTTCTGTGCGGTTTTGGCAGAAGCCTTTGCCGCTGCCTGTGCGGTTTTGGTAGCCTGCTGTGTGGTCTTAATGGCCGCTTTGGAAGTCACCTGTGCTGTTTTTACGCTTCTTTCGGTTGTTTTTACAGAGCCTTTTGCCGCTGCCTTGACGGTTTTTCCTGCGCTTCTGGCAGACTGCTTAATCGTTCTTTTGGTATCTGTTGATGTTTTTATGGTCTGGACAGAAGCATCCGAAACAGGAGAACGGCCTGCAGTTCCACGATGGATCTGCAAGCCGTTCTGTCCAGACACATTCCTTGCTGACCTATGCTCAGCAGCTTTGGCAGCCCGCTTCTGCTTAAAATCAGCCATTTTGTCCTTTGCCTTAACGACAGTTTCTTTGGTAGTCTTAACGCCTTTTTGCCCTTGCTTATTGAACTGGTGGATACCCTCATCTTTTACCCGGTCAGAAGCATGGGAGATCTTATCCGCAGCATATTCCGTAGCAGAGCCTTCGTTGGCATAATACCCTTCTTCCGCTTTCTCCTTTGTCTTTGCATAGGCAGCTTTCATACGCTCTGAAGCAACGGCGGCTTTATCTATGGTCTTAATCGTGCCTTTGACTGCATCCCTGGTTTTAATATCAGCCATAGAAGCCCTCCTTTCTTAGAAGCTGTACTTTCCTCATGCAGTCTTTTTTGCTACCACGACAAGCCTTCCATTTGTGGCCGAATATTCACAGGTAGAAAGGGTAATCAGCCTGTCGCCATAGTCTGCGGTAACATCCGTATCATACAGGGCAAGCTCTTTACACGTTTGGATATAGGCATTAAATTCTTCCTCATTCTTGGCATCTACAAAATCATAATAGCGGTAGCCGCTGGAGCTGTAAGCGACTGTCTTAAATACAGCAACGATCTCATACTCTGCCTGTTCTGTCAGGGTATCAAACTGAATGGTTTTGTGTTCCTCATAAAAGCTTTTGGATTTATAATCCTCCAAAGCTCCAAACATGCGGTTGCCGCTGATGTGGTGTCCGTAAATGATTAGATTATCACTGGTAAGCAGGTCACAGTTTTCCTGAATATACGGAGTACCTAAATCACTGTACTGCTTCTCAAAATTGTGTTTAAGATAATAATTCGGTTCATCCTTTGTCTGCATAACAGGGTAGTTAATGGATGTGCCGGAAATGGAAATCCAGCCCACCATATCTTCATTCTGCAAATACAGCTCCTTATATTTGGACAGGACATCTTCACCCTCGCTGACGGGAACATCATCAGGAACCGGTTCTTCATCGGGAGCCTGTGCCACCACTTCTGCAATCTCATCAAATACTTCGGTCTGCTCGTCCAGCTGTGCGTAATGATCATAGATGTGATAAACAGAAAATGCCGCCATACCTAAAAGGCACACGGCGGCAGCAAGGCAGATCATAGATTGATATTTTTTCATGGGTTTCTCCTTTCTTAGCGTGACAATTCGTTTTGTTTTCTGGGTGCGGGAAGATCCCTGCAATATTCGGGATACCTGACCTTGATGCCCTCCATGAAGTAGGGGGCAAATTCACAACAGAACAGATCTTCCGGTGTAAAAGACTGGGGACTGTCCATGTCGGTGTAACCATTCCAGAGGTTAAAGGCAAGGCGACAAACCCTAACAGTTCCGCTGGTCTGCCATCCGCCGTGCATCCCGTCCGGCTCGATACAGTCATTCTTAAAGTCAAACATCTGGTCGATATTTGCCCTTGTTTCCGAAGCAATCCCCATGACATAGAAAAATGCCCGGTGATAGCAGTCGTTGACTCTGCACTTACTCATGTTTTCCAGAAAGAAATCTCTATGCTCTGCGGAGCGAAATTGAATATTAGACATTTGAAAATACCTCCTTTATCCGTTTTTGCGTAATCTTAAAATATGCCTCATTGATCTCTGCGCCTAAATAATCCCTGCCGTTTGCCAAGGCAGCCAAAGCAGTGCTTCCAGTCCCCATAAAACCGTCAAAGACCAGTTCCTTTCTGGTACTGGAAATCTGGATCAGCCACGACAAAAACTCCACATTTTTTACGGTTGGATGGTAAATGCCATGTTTCTTCTGCCATGTGGCATTGTAGGTTGCCTTGGGATATTCCTCGCCAAACCAGCAGGCAGGGAACCTCGTCTTGTATTTCTTACTTGGTTCTCTGCCTTTATGGAACTGTGTGCCTTCTTTTTTACGGTTCTCCAGTAATTGTGTCTGCTGAAACAATCGCCGTCCTTTCTGACAAAAAATGATCCACTCCGAATTATTGGCATAGCTGCCTTTCAGATCACCGATGCCGCCCAGTGTTCCTTTCTCCACCACCAGACAGTTTTTTACCGTAAATCCTGCTTTTCGCAGACAGTCGTAATGAAAAGAATAGCAGTCAAACCGGGTAAAAAAATAAGCGTGGGAATTGTCCCGCAAAATACGGTAACTTTCCCACGCAAAGCGTTCGTAATCAATCCCTTGATCCCCATCCAATATTTCATGGGGCTGTCTGGCAAAATGGTTCTGGTATGCAATGCCATAGGGCGGATCGGTCAGAATCAGTGACACAAAGTTATCTGGGATATGCGCCATCAGCTCCATACAATCCATACAGTAAATTTGATTGCGCAGATCTAAACACTCTGTCTCCTCTCTCACTTTCCTTATACCTCTCCAAACTTGGTCGTCATCAGTTTATACAGTTCGGTGTTATGTGGGAATTTGTTGACAAACGGTACAAGGGAACTGCCTACCTTTAAAAGTCCCTGGCCTGCGCCTACATTGGTGATATAGCCCATCTGAAGGTCAGAGATGTTCAAAAGTTTGGCAAGCTCGATTCTGTCCGTAGATGCCTGATTGAGCATGATGATAAATTCAGAGTTGGCAAGCATTGTCCTTGCGGTATGGCTCTGGAGCAGATCATCCACATTCTGTGTGATACCGGTACAGTACGCACCATATTTACGCACACGCTTCCAGAGGGTAAAGAGGAAATTTGCTGAGTATTCATGCTGGAACAGCAGATAGATTTCATCAATGAAAATGAACGTGTTCCTGCCTTTGGCTCTGTTCTGCGTAATGCGGTTTAGAATACTGTCCAGGACAACCAGCATACCGATCGGCTGTAACTGTTTGCCCAGATCCAGAATGTCATAGCAGATCAGACGGCTGTGGGTATCCACATTGGTGTTCTTGGCAAAGGTGTTCAGGCTGCCATCGGTAAACAGCTCAATGGCAAGGGCGATTTCCTGCGCCTCCGGCTCATTCTGTTTGAGCAGTTCTTCACGGAAGTCCTGTAAAGTAGGCGGGACACCCTGATAATTGCCCTGCTGATAGTGTCGGTAAACACTGGCCGTACAGCGGTCAATAATGGATTTCTGTTTTGCCCCCAGACTTGCACCGCCAATGAGCTGTTCACAGAGAGACAAAATAAACTCCGATTTCAGAATGACCGGGTTTGCGCCGTCACCGTAATCGGAGTTCATATCCATTGCATTGATGTGGTTTTCACTGGTCGCAGAAATATGGATGACTTCGCCCTGCATGGCCTTGACCAGCGGGGAATATTCCCGTTCAGGATCGATAATAATGACATCCGCATTGGGGTCTGTGAGGATGATATTTGTCATTTCTTCTTTTGCCGTAAAGGATTTACCTGCACCAGACACACCGAGAATAAAGGAGTTGCCGTTGAGCAGGTGGCGGCGGTTGGCAATAATCATGTTCTTGCTGATCACATTCTGCCCATAATATACACCGTCTTTGTGGTAGATCTCCTGCACCCGGAACGGTATAAATACGGCAAGGCTCTCCGTTGTCAGTGTGCGCAGGGCATCGATCTTACGCACACCAAACGGCAGCGCCGTGTTCAGTCCGTCCATCTGCTGATATTTCAGCACCGCAAACTGACACAAATGCTTTCTGGCAGTGGTCAGCAGGGCTTCCGTGTCGCTGTCCAGCTGCTCTTTGGTTTCAGCAGTATGCACCAGTGTCAGCACCGCAAACATCATTCTCTGGTCACGGGTTGTCAGGTCGTCCAGAAATTCCTTGCTTTCCTTGCGCTGCTGCTCAAGGTCATAAGGGACAACTGCGGAGAAGTTATTATTCTGATTCTGTTTTCTCTGCCAGTTCGTGATATTGGTTTCGACACCGAGCAGTCTGTTTTCCACTTCCCGCACCGCTTCATCCGTGGGAACCGGGACAACATCAATGGACAGCATCATGTTACGGTTCAACTCACAAAGCTCCGCTACCATGCTGTCTTTGATATAGGCAGCGTATTCTCTAAGGAAGATCACACGCCCGTATCGGTCGCCCATACGGAAACAGTCCTTTTCAAACTCAAAGGTGTCCGGGCAGATGAAGTCCTTAAAATCGTGACCTTTGCGCATACTCTGTACCATATCGAAGGTAAAGGCGGTTTCTTCGCCGGTACGGTAGAAGTCATGGAAGATACGGAGTTTTTCTTCCGCTTCCAGTTCCACGCATCGTGCGCCCAGGCGGGAAAAATGAGTGACAAGGTCGGCACCCACACGGGCAAAATAGTTCCGTGCTTCTTCGATATTCTTTTTGCATACAGAAATGGTCACATATTTGTCCTGCACAATAGAGTTTGCTCCTGTTGCCTTATCCAGCAGCATCTTGTTGTATTCCTTACGGTACTTATCCAGACCGTCCTCCGCCATGGGGATCAGGATGGTCTGCTCAAAATCCACCCGGTTCAGACGTCGGTTATTGATGGTGAGCTTTGTGGTAGCGCCGCTGTCAAATGCATTGAGCAGTTCAGAGTATTCCAAAAACATGGCTTCCTTGTCCTCACGGCTGGCCACGGCATAATTGATGTCCTCAAATTTAAAGGTCTTTGCGTATTTATTCCTGCCCACAAGAAAAATGCCATCTTCCCAGATGGTATAAATGGGAATGACATTCTGTACCGACTTTGGCACCACAAATTTTTCCTTATCCTGCTTGAACAGGGTTCTCAGTGTTTTAATCATGCTGCGCCTCCTTTATTCTTTTTCGTTTTCTTCTTATCCTGTTTTTTCTCCTTTCGCTCTTTTCGTCTCTGTTTCCTGGGAACGACAGGAAGTCCTTTTTCTCTGGCTTCGATGCTGGACTTCATGGCTTCGTAATAAAGATTGTCTGGCCGGAACATCAGTTTCTTGGGCATCAGAAATTCGGATTTAAACCATGCCCAGACAAACTGTTCTGCGGTCATGCCGTTATATTTGATAAAGCCCATTGCCGCAAAGGGGAAGGCTCCTAAAATACATACCCAGCTAAGGGTTTCCATGCCAAAGTATGGGCGGAGAAGAAAATACAAGCCTACCGCAACACCGCAGGCAAGGACAGAAAAAATGAACTGCCTTAATGACAGTCCAAAAAACATGCTTTCCGTATAGTTACGGATTTCTTTATTGATCTTTACTTCCAAATGGATACCTCCTTTATAAGCCCATCATTTCCCGTACAACACGGTCAGCCATTTTGATCGCACCGACTAAGACGAGCATATTAAATACCAGTTCCCCGATGTAGCTCCATACCATAGATACCGCTGCCGCATCCGGGTTGACTGCCGGTGGAGCCGCTGCAAACAGGGAAAAGATGATACAGGCAAGCACAATGATCGCACCTTCCAGGCAGACAGCAGCATAGCTTTTGATAAAGCTCTTGCCAACACTCTGACTTGGTTCCCCTGCAAAAGTGGAAAGAGGGATGGGAGCAATCGCCGTATAGAGATACAGTTTAAAAAATCTGCCATAGACAGACATAATCATAATGAACGACAGTATCGTAATGAACAGACCGCCGATCAATGTGACTGCCCAGAGGGGGATACTCTCAAAAAAGCCACAGTCCTCAACGGCTGTGACGATTTCCTGCGGCAGTACCGTTTGTGTGGCAGAGCCAAATCCAGCGGCATTCATGATCGTGGAAACCACACCCTGAACGATATTAAAGAGAGCCATCATCAGCTCTAAGCCATATGTGACGACTCCTTTTGCAAGGGCAAAACGAATAAACAGCTTCAAAGCGTGTTCCGGCTTTTTGACTTCTGCAAAATTGCCGCAGGTGCGCATGACACCAACGACAAAAAACAGCACCAGCAGGGCAAGTCCGATTGCCTGCAGTGCGCCGTGAATATCCAGGATAACAGACCATATCGTACCGCCTTTGAACTGCTCCGGTGACTGGGTAATGAGCTGCCATATCTCGGCTAACTTTTCATTCCAGGTGTTCAGGGCATTTTCAAGATTCTGTACGACCCAGTTATCAGACATTTGACCACCTCCTTATAAAATGGACAATGAGAGCATTTCTGCCGCAGCAGATCTGCTCCCATTGTCTTGCTTCGTCCGTTATCTTAGCCTGTGATCAGGGTAAGGATCTCTTTTGCAAAGGTAATGACTACGCCGCCCGCAAGAGTCAGGAATCCATTCGCTCTCTGGGACGGATCATGAGATTTCAGAGAAAGGCCGATCTGTACGATACCAAAGCCGAGCATGATCATACCCACAGCCCTGACCAGTCCGAAAATAAAGTCGGAGAGGTTATTGACTACGGTAATGGGATCGTTAGCGGCAAATGCCGTCGTGGTAAAACAGGTCATACAAAGCACAGCACCTGCATACGCCACCAAGGCTCTTTTGGTCTTTCTGCTCATCGGCAGCTTCACGGTTTCTTTCTTCTGGGTATCCTTCTTGCTAAAAAATTTCATAGATAAATCCTCCTTTAGATGTTAAACATTTCTTCCAAATCCTCATCGGACAGAAGTTCATAAGTTGTGTTGACAGATGCAATGCTTACGGCATTCTCTGGAATTTCACTGTCAAACACGAGCGTAGCGACCGCCTGTGTCGGCTCTCCGTGGATATACGGCGGCTGGCCGCCATCCACCGTCAGCTTCACATTCGGGTGCTTCAGAATGTCGTACTTCAGATCCATAACCGGACGCTCCCCTCGGATAAACAGCAGTGCATAACGGTTATCCAGCATACGCACCTCATCCGGAGTCATCAGTTCACGTCCTGAAATCTGATAGTTGGTCGAATAGTTTCCGCTGCGCCCGGAGCTTTTTCCATATGTGTTCGTATCAATAGTTTCCTTCCCTAAAAGCTCGGACACATATTTGTGGGTACTCTGTTCGTTGCCGCCCAGATACAAAAATTCATCATGAGGTAAGGTTCAGCTCATCCTTTGCAGGACTTGCGTCCCCTCCCTCCCAAACCGCACGTACACCTCTCGATGTATACGGCTTTCCGCTTATTATATTTACGGTATTAAGAATGAATCAGTTTATGACATTCAGGGCATACCACAAGAGTTTTCCGTCTCCTTTTGCGCATAAGGAGTACCCACTCCGCATTGCCCTTTAAGTCTTTTAGTTTCTTTACTTGATGGATTTCCAGATTTCTGCAATCCTTTCCACAAAGTTCACAGGTATGGCGTTCCACTCTCTGTTTCAGAGTGTTGGTTTTAGCGTATTTTGAGAATTGCGGAAGTTCACTCACATTGTCAAACTTTGTAGCTGATTCTTTTCGCTTAAACCCATCTCTGTAAAAGGTCGTGGTTTTCCTGCCTGCTCTGGTATCGTATGCGATTGTAAACAGACCCCCAACACAATATCTGCGCTTGATTTCGTGAACATTTGTTTTGTACTTACAGGCAAATGTCTTGTACATACTGTACTTCATAAGATTGGCAAATCTGCCTATCTTAAAGGAATCATTTGCTATGGCATAGTAGTTGTAAAGTCCACGAACTTCCGCATTATATCTTGCCAGAATTTCTATATCGCTTTGATTTACCAGTTTTCCCCTGTGCAGGGCTACAAATCTTTCTTTTCCGTTTTCGTTAATCTTGATTTTGATTGCATGATATTCCAGTAACTTCCCTACCCATTTTTCTCTGGGTACAAGCAGTTTCACCACACCTGCATTGCTTCTGATTTTGTATCCTCCTGCGGATTTCTTTAAATCCTGACTTCTGGATACCGTAATGTCATAGCCTAAAAATCTGGCTCTGTCTCCTGTATGCGTAACCTTCGTTTTGGTTTCGGACATTTCCAAATCCAGTTCTTCCCTAAGAAATCTGCCGACGTCAGCTTTCATCTGTTCTGCGTCCGCTTTGCTCCCGATTACTCCGATAATGAAATCATCAGCATAACGGGTGTACTGAATCCGTTTATATGTCTCATCCAAAGGTTTGGTAGGAGTTAATTGTCTTGCTTGCTTTTCAAGCATTTTCAAATGCTTATTGCGTTCCTGACGTTCTTCTGGAGATAAATCCGTCCACTTCTTTTTGCCCATACATCTATAATAGGATGCCTTTTTGACAACTTTATTGTAGTCGGAGTTCATTTGTTTCTTCTTTCCCCGGTTATATTTCTGTGCATATTCCTCCATAAATTTATCTAATTCGTGAAGGTACACGTTTGCAAGCACTGGACTGACACCTGAACCCTGCGGTACTCCGCTGTATGTCCGATTGTACGTCCATTGCTCCATATAGCCTGCTTTTAGAAATTTCCAGATGAGTTGTAGAAACATTTCATCATCAATACGTTTTCTCAGCAATCTGATGATTGTGTGGTGATTAAAACTGTCAAAGCAGGCGTGTATATCGCCCTCAACAAACCAGTTCGTTCCCGTAAAGGTTTTCTGAATCTGGTATAATGCGGTCTGACAGCTTTTGTTTGGTCTGAACCCATGAGATGTTTTCTTAAACACAGGCTCATAAATGCTTTCTAAAATCATTTTCACTACTTCCTGCACCAGTTTGTCATTGCCCGACTGGATTCCCAACGGACGCTTTTTATTACTGTTTTTCTTAGCAATATATTCCCTACGTGCAGGTTTTGGCAGGTAACTTTTATCTCGCATGGATTCAATAATCCTTTGGATTCTTTCGTTACTCATGCCATCAATGGTAGTTCCATCTGCACCGGCAGTCATACTGCCTGTGTTTGCATATATGTTTTTATATGCAAGCCAATAGAACTCTGGGTTGTACAGATTCCGATATAATCTCTGAAACCTGTAAGATTCATTCTTTGACTTTTCCGTCAAACTACTTAATACTTGGATTGGATTTCTCAATGCCTCTCGCACCGTCCTTTCATATCGTATTAGTAAATAAGCTGCTCCCCTTTGCCATGTGAACGTCATTAACGTCTCAGACTACTATGGGAGCTGTGTGACCATGCCCGTTACCGGGTTTAGGTCATCCCCAGTTAGTATTTATGGAATTAGCGTTTCGTGTTGTCGGCACCGACTTTCGCCATTTACCCGCTGTCTTGCGGTTGTCCTTCCATGAGTATCGCTTGCTTTCATAACTGCGAAATGAAACCAACATGGAATAGCATACGTTTCAATCCTTTTCGTATGCGGAGTGCGGATTCCCCCACTCTGGCTATCGTTCAGGCAGTTTAGTTTTGTACCTCATACACGAATTTTTATTCTTGAATTTTCAGATACACAGGATTAGTACCTTATCATTCAGGCTTTTATCCATTGACAAAAGCGACAACATGCTACACTCCCCTTCGGGTTTCCCCTCTCGGATAAGTTGTAGAATAATAGGCTGTGATTTTTCATCACTTGATACTTTTACCTACTGCTTGCTAAAGGCAGTATTCCATAAATACCACGCCGCCGAATTTATAATGCGCTGGCGACTTCTGGGCGCACACAGTTGCCCACAATGCTTTCCCACTGCTTTTCAAAAAGCGCTTTCAGCTGCGCCAGATTCTGAAGAATGATGCTGACGGATACACCACGGGAGCGCATCACGGACAAAATTTTATCGAAGTCATCGGGCAATGAAACATTGGCAAACTCGTCCATGATGAAATGGCAGTGGACAGGCAGGCTGCCGCCATACTTATGGTCGGCAAGATAAAAGAGCTGCTGGAAAAGCTGCGTATAAAGGATACTGACAAGAAAGTTAAAACTCGTATCGTTGTCTGGTATCAGAGCGAACAAAGCGACTTTCTTTTCCCCTAAACTGGGCAGATCAAGCTCATCCGTAGCTGTCAAACCGGCAAGGCTCTCCAGATTGAATTTTTCAAGCCTTGCGGCAAGGGTGATCTGGATGCTCTTTAAGGTCTTGGCAGAACCAGAGTGATAATCCCTGTAATACTTCAGGGCGATATGCTCCGGGTTATCCAATTCCAACCGGTCAAACAGTTCGTCCAGAGGACTGACATAGCTATCGTCATCCTCCCGGACTTCACCAGCCCGTAAAAGCTCCATGACCATTGGGAAGTTCTGTTCATCAGGCGGCGCTTCGTATTTCAGATAAAACACCAGTGCCAGAAGCAGCATACTGGCCGCTGTATCCCAGAAGGGGTCTTGCGACTGTGCGCCTTTGGGCGTGGTTGCCTTAAAAAGATTGGTCACCAGCCTTTGCACATCGTTGTCATTCCTAAGATAAACAAAGGGATTGTAACAATGGCTTCGGTTCATATTGATCAGATCAAGGACTCGCACTTCATAGCCTTTCTTTTCCAACAGACCGCCAATGTCACGGACAATTTCTCCTTTCGGATCGAGGATCACGAAAGAGGTATTGCACTGCATGGCATTAGGCTTACAGAAAAACCTTGTTTTTCCTGCGCCGGAACCGCCGCATACTAAAATGTTCAGATTCCTGCGGTGTTTTCTGCCATCCAGACCAATACGGACATTCTGCGTCAGCAGCTTATTTGCGGACGGATCTTTATCCCGGTACTTTTTATTCAAAGTCCCGGTGTTGCCCCATTTTGCCGAGCCATGCTCCTCCCGCCTGCGGTAGTTCCTGCGGGTAGAGAAATAAATGCCGATTCCCATTGCATAAGCGAGCAAAAAAAGAAGGACAGTTTTTAAGCTGTCCTCACACATCCTGATTGCAAAAGGGTGGCGCATCGCCACGGGTAATCCGTTGACGATCTCTACCATGCCTCCACTGACATAGGGCGCTGTCAGCAGGGCAAACCATACGACAGGAACAATCCCGCAGACAGAAAGGATGATGCTCGTTTTCTGGCTGTTATCGTTCCTCATGACACTTACAGGGAAGCACCCTGACTTTCTTTGTCGGTGCATTGGCTACCTTGTCAATCAGCTCATCCACAGGCTCGGTGGGGCGTTCCTCCTGTATCTGCCGTGTCCGCAAGGTATTTAAGGCATTGATCACGATATTTCTGTCGTACTTATCCAGTGCGATATGGTATCGTTCTTCTTTCATAGGCTCTACCTCCGATTAGCGTTCCTGCTCCTTGTTCTTAGGCGGTCTGTTCTTTTCCAGACTCTTAAACATGTCGCTCTGGATTTCTCCCAGAACATCGCGCATGGAGTTAAGCTCGCCTTTGAACACCTGCGTATCCATTTCCGAAAATTCACCTGGAAGCCGGTCGAAACTGAACCCTCTGGTATCTACGCCATAACGTTCACTGACCATATAGGCGACACAGAAAGATTTGAAATCGGAAGCATCACGGCTTTCATTGTGTTTGAAGTCAAAGACCGCCGCAGAAACTTCCTTTGCCATGCTCACAAAAAGCTGTTCTTCGGAAAGGCCGGTCTTAATAAAAATCGTCTGCTGCTTACTGTCGTAGTAGGCAGGCATTTCCAGATCGTCAACCGGGACAAAGGGAACCGGGCTTGCATCGATCAGGGCAGAAACAAGCTCCCGCATGGTTTTCGTCTCGGGTGCCTGCACTTTTCCTGCCGCAGAGGTTTCAGAAATGTCATAGACAATCTTCGCATTATAGCCGACTGCCTTTGAACCGTCCTCACGGATATATTCCTTCCCCGGTTCAAGAATGACGATCTTGTGTGCATCCTTGTTGACATAGATCCGATTCTGCTTCCATGCGCTGTAATCTTTCAGCTGCACTGCATCGGGTTTCTGGGCAGATACCAAAATGGCATTGGCAACTGAATAACGGTCAAAACGGCTCTGCACATCCAGATACTGCTGGAAACAATTTCCGCTGGTCATCATTTTGGTACAGGTACTGTCGATCAACTCATAAGCTTCCTTTCGCTGTTCCTGCTTCTGGGCAGCCCACTCCGCTTTATCAAACGGTTTACTGCCGCCGCTAAATACATCATAAATACTCATTATCATTTACCTCGTTTCTTTGGATTTGGGTTTCTTTTTCCGCCTTGGCGGTTGTTTATGCTCTGTTTTTCCTGCTGGCGGTTTCTTGGCTTTGTCGGAAGCAGTGCTTCTGTCCAGGGAAGGGGAAGCCTCCGCTTCCTGCTCCTTACGGCTCTCTTTGATTTTCCGCAGTTCCTCTCTGACAGAAGGTTTTTCCTTAGTCATAGTAGCCCCCTCTGCGGACTTCTTTGGCTGCTCTAAGATAGGCTCGGACTGAGGGGATTTTTCGGTCTTTGCCACAGAGGGGTTTTCCGGGGCATGTTCCTCCTTCTGAACCGGCGCACCCATCAGTGCGTCAAGAAGTTTATCTTTCTCTGCCTTTTCCTGTACTCCGATGTCTGGCTCCGGCTGGCCGTCCTTCGTATCTTTGGACTTTTCTGTTTCCGTCACAATAGACGCCGTGCTTTCGGATGCCAGTTTGAAGCGCTCCGCAATACGGCTGATCTTAGATGCATCCTCCGCACGGGCGATCACATCCACCTCGGCATTGGGATCTTTGTTTTTTCGGTCAGCAAGCACACAGTAGAGAACACCGTATTTCTTGGCTTCCTGTGTGAATTTCTTCAAATCACCATTTTTGACGGTAAAGACTTTCAGTTCCTTTCCAGAGCGCAGCATGTTGGTGAGCCTTGCCTTGCCTTTGGTTTTCTTTTCTTCTTTGAGAATCGAATACAAGAGGATCGCAATGTTTTTCGCACCAGCACCGGTAATCCTGGCGGCGACTTCAAATCCCTCCAAGCTCATTCGGACGATCTGTTCTGCCGCTTCGCCGCTTGTGTTCATTTGTCATCAGCTCCTTTCTTTGCTGTTCTTCATCTGCCCGTATGGTTTTCAGCTTTTCCTTGAGGGTATCGTTACGGGCCTCAATTCCCTCGCACAGTTTCACCTCCTTTCGGATCACTCGCAATCGTTTGGAAAGATCGGAAAGCTGTGACCGTATCGCTTCCTTTTCTTCACTGCCCATCTTACGGGATTGGGAATAAAGCCCCTTGCGCTTTTGAAGCAGGTCAGCCATTTCCGTTTCCAAAGATTCCTTATAAGAACAAAGCTGCTCTACCGTATCAATGCGATTCCGGCAAAGCAGCCTTGTTTCCTGCGATATAACTTCCATCTTCATCAGGTCATCCTTCAAAAGATAATGAAGCCTTGCATAATTCTGTTTTCTGTTTTTCGGAAGAATACCGAGCCTGTAGCAGTAATGCAGATACAGCCCCCGCAGCCCGCCGATTTTCTTTGCTCCATTCAGAGTGCCTTTCAGGCGGTACACCGGGATTGGCTTTTGCGGCCCGGCAAACCGGGAAAACTTCACTGCATAGGAATTCTCCCGGATGCGCTCCATGATCCTCTCGTTAGTATAATTTTCTCCCAGCTTGTAAAGCCGCTTGGGGCGCTTCCATCCTTTACCCATGATCGTCCAGTATTTTCGGTTCGGGTCAAATCGGACTTGGTATCCCATTTCCGCCATCTGACGGTCAAAGTCTTTCAGAGTAAAAGACTTGCTGATCGCTTCATCCACTGCCTGCCTTGCCACGTTGTCCCGTGTAGGCATCCCATTCTTTTCCGCCTGATAAAGTGCATAGGGTTTCTTTCTGCCGCTTGGATGTTCTATGACCGAAAGGGCATATTCCCGGCACAGTTCATCGGAACGCTGGCGAAGCAATCGAAGATTGGCTTTGTTGTCGTGGTAATGTTTCCCGTCCATAAAAGAAACCGAGTTCACAACAAAGTGATTGTGCAGGCAGTCCGTATTCAGATGGGTAGCAACGATTACCTGAAACCTGTCGCCCCACATCCGCTGTGCAAGTCTGACACCGATTTCATGTGCCTGTTTGGGCGTGACCTCTCCCGATTTAAAACTCTGGAACCCGTGATAGCAGATGATCTCACTTTCATCATTCCACTGTACTTTGGCGATCATCATTTCCTCTCTGGCAGAGGCAGGATCACAGTTGACACCCGTGACAAAAAACCGCTGCTCCGTCTTATCCTGATTGGTCGCATATTCCATCACATCAACCAAAGCCTGAAGGTCTGTTTCCGAATAATTGGGATTGGCAGTCTTTTCCGGGTTTTCGGCATAGTCAATCGGGTGGTCAAGCCTGCCCCGTACATCCCAGATCTCACAGACTGCCATTATCCCGATGGCCTTTGGGGAAGCAGATATTTTTTTCGGACATCCACCTGAAACTCATGCCACTTCTTTGCTTCCTGTGAAAGCATGGGGGCGTCTACAAATCCCAGGGCATTGGCTTTTGCGGCAAGCTGGTTGATACGGTTGCCGATGGCAGACAGTTCCCGCATGATCTTATAAAATTCAGGATCGGGCTTTTCACAAAGACGGTAGCCCTTGACCATTTCCCGCAGGAATGCTTCTTTGGAGCGGCCGGATCTTTTTACAAGCTCATAGAGATGCTGTGCTTCTTCCTCATTCAGACGAAACAGGATCTGTACGCTTCGGTTTCTCATTTCCCACATCCTTTCTGGCGTAGAGCCGATTGATCTGCAGGCAGCACATCAGTACAACGCCGAAAATCCCGCCCAGGGTAAACGCAATAAATTCACTCATTCTTAAACTCCTTTCTTCTGCCGGGGTATTAGGGGCTACCCCCTAACAAGCGAATTTGGCATCCAGAAGATTCTGGATAACCAAATTCAGTGCTTGGTAAGACATCACTCCTCGCACTCGTCCTCATACACACATTCTCCGCAAACGGAACAGAAGTACGGGCAGCCCGAACAGCAGTCGTCCTCATCCGTTTCTTCCTCGACCGATTCTTCAAGACCGTCCTCCCGGTCTACGGTGACGACAGCTTCACCGCCAATGAAATCCTCATCCGAAAAGTCGATCAGGTCAGTGTCAAACAGGATGGTTTCTGTCTTTTCTTTTACCTGTTCCGGGGTTTCCGCATATACGGAAATGGTCTTTTGATAGTGTCCAGTCAGAGTAACCTTAAATTTTTTCAATAAAATTTCCTCGCTTTCTTTGTTCATTTTGATTTGGATACCGTGGTGTTTCTTGACAAAAATCAATGGGCAATCAACGGGCATCCCTCCTTTCATGGCTCCGATTTGGTCTTGCAATTCCTAAATAGGACAATAAAAAATCGTTGAAATCCTTACCGACAGGCGGTGGATCATCAACGATCTGGTAGTCTTTCTGCAACAACTCTTTTAAGGCGGCAGTACAGATCCTGCCTGTTTTGTCATTGTCCAAATGCAGAAAGATGGTCTTTACTTGTGGATTTGCCTTCAAAAAAGTGGTGAGGGCAACAGGGATCTTGCTGTCCTTTATCTCTTTCTTTGGCTGATACACACCCGAAAGAGAAAGCAGATTTTCTTTTTTATAGTCCTTACCTTCACATTTAAGCAGAGTAGCGTAAGATAATAAATCAATGGCTGCTTCAAACAGATGCACCGACTGGCAAGACTCTCTTGCCAGAAGGCGGAAGGAATACCGCTTGTCACTTCCCGATGCATCGCCCTTAAAGGAGCTGGCCATCGTACCACGATAGGCAGCATACTTAGGGGTTCCGCTTTCATCTTTGCCGATAAAAACAACATTGTGATACCTGGCACTTTCATAAATCGTACCGTCTGCAATGCACTCCTGAATGATTTGAAAATCAATGCCACGTCCGAAAAGATACTGGGTCACCCGGTCACAGTCTTTATTTCTGGGCGGCAGAAGAAGCTCTTTGGGTTCATCCTTTGGCACAGAAACAGGTGGTGGACTCCAGCCTGCGGTAATACCTGCCAAAGCTTCCACGGCTTCTACAAAGCTGTATTCCTTGACTTTGATCAGATAGTCCAGGGCAGAAACACCGCCAAAACCTCTTGACCACCAGTACCATTTGCCATTGGAAATCTTCAGACTGTCGTGTTCTCTGGTGCAGTAAACATTTCTCGCCACATGCTTCAGATTGTCTGGTTCATACCTCTGCAAGTAGGAAAGCAAGTCCATCTGCCGTGCCTGCTCAATCACAGCAGGGTCAAGCTGCACATAGGGTCTGTTACTTCTCATTCAATACAATCACCTCCTGAAATAGAAAAAGCCGAGGGATTTTCATAATGAAAACCTCTCGGCTATGTAAAATCATAGGATTTGTCATTATTAATAAGGGTTTCTTTTTTCAGTACCCTAGGAATCCTTGCTGAAAAATCAAGCTGGATAACAGGTAGTGAAAACTCTTTTTCTAATGCTATATAATTCTTCTTATGATTAATTCCTGTGTAATCTGCAAAGCAATTCCGTTGATTGTTGATACCCCAAAAGTTCCTAATAATTCTGGCTCATAGTTAAGATCATTTCCATATTCATCTACGAACTTTCTGTATCCAATCCTATAAAAGCCATAATTACTAATATCCATCATTTCCTCCAACCGATCAATATTAAAAAAATAACCTCTTGTCCAATATTCTTTACCTACAATTTGAGGGGGAATAAACAAATCTTTCTCTTTTATTCCTTTTTTTACACAGTCTTTTATGTCAGTTTTATTATGAAAAATCAGAATTACTAATAAATCATCACCGTTAAGATTGTTAACATGTGTATTTACAACTAGACCGTTAAAAAAAATATTTTCTCTCGGATTCACTTGGAATATATCTCCAACTGACGGATACTTTCGTTTTCTTTTTATAATTTGCAACTGATAATCTGATTTTTCAAAAGTATCTAATTTCTCTTTTACGTCAATTGGAAGATTCTTACACCGTGCTTTCCAGCGATTAGCAATAATATTATTGGTTAGGTCATCTATTATCATATCAAGACCTCCTATATTATTTTTATTATACAATATCCCGACATTTAATTCTATCTGATAATTTCTATATCTCTTTATAACAAGAAATAAGATTTCCTGCTCTATGTGGATTAGCGATATCAACCTAACGCCATAATATACAAGTAAGTAAAAAAGCCCAGCTCCCGTGCCTGCTCGATCACGGCAGGATCAAGCTGCACATAGGGTCTGTTACTTTTCATTCAATACAATCACCTCCTGAAATAGAAAAAGCCGAGGGATTTTCGTAATGAAAACCTCTCGGCTATGTAAAATCATATTTAATTATTGGAGATTTGTCGCTCTGATCAACTTCTCAATAAATAAATTAGAAATTGGCAATTTAAGTTTCGTCCAAATATATTTCTACTTTGATGTATTCTTTATTTTTTGCATAGGCAAAAACTTCTGATTTTCTAATGTAGTCAAATATATTTTCACTTAAATCTTCGTCCCATGTTGCTTCACTAAATATTTTATTTTCACTGGTAGGCTTATATAAAATGTTTACATGGATTTGGTAAAATTCTTCATCATCATTTGGAAATTGTCTAACTAACGAAATTTCAAACACTTGTTCGGGTCCAAAAGTAGTAAATGTTCCAGTTTCAAATAAAATCATATCTTCTTTGAGTGGTATACTGCACATCTGCTCAAATACATTTACAATTTCTTCCAGTGGCATTTTATCAGTAATTTTATCTTTCAAGAATTTAATTAAACTGTCCATTGATTTTCCTCCTCCAAATTCCGATTTATAATTTTATATTTTATCACACTTTTATAATTTTTTCTATCCCACACCTATGTAAAAGCGGCATCAGCTATACACCAATGCCGCCTTTGTCGGTTATAAAATTCCTGCTTTTTTCAGATACCCAACGCCATCATAACAGCCACGGAAGTAAACCGTCTGCATTTCAATATCTGTAAGATTGTTTCTAAGCTCCATAACCTTGATCAGAGCCGCACATTCCTGCTGGGATAATTCCGCTGCGGTTTCGGTATCAACAGCCTCCAGCACTTTGGGATATTGTTGAAATATCGCTTTCATCTGTTCCTGAATGGCACGGTAGTCCTCATTGCTTTCCGGCAGTCTTGCAATCACGGAGCTTAGATATTCACGAAAGATATTGCTGTGGGCATCTACAAAGGTTTCAAATCTGAACTCGTCAGACACCGCTCTCACCTCCGATAGTTTCAATTCTACACTTATTATACTGCCCATATTTATGCAATACAAATGTGCAAAAAGGGAATTTATCTCTCCCGGCTTGCGCATTTTCTTTCGGGCGGTTCCTCACTTTGCTCCGGCTCTGCATCAAGTGCAGCGGGATCTTTCTGGTCTAAATTAAGCTGCACATAGGATCGGTTACTTCTCATTCAATAAAATAGAAAAAGCCGAGGGATTTTCCATTAAGAAAACCTCTCGGCTATGTAAAAGCATACTCAATTATATATTTGCAAGTCAGCGATAAACTGGGATTTGATTATCTCTTTCGTTTTTCAACACATATTGATTTTGTGCCGTCATCTAACTCAAAGTTATTACTATCAACTCGTATATAACAACTTCCAGTCTTAGAATGAAGAAAAGGAATTATATCTTTGTCGTAATTACAAATGGTATTGATTGCAAAGATATGATGATTATTAGAATTAGCCATATATTCATCATCTTCGTTACCTGCCAAAAATCTCCAACCACTATCAGGGTTCTGTTCATCCGGTTGCTCCCTATACATATACCCAACCTTAAATCCCTCTTTTGTTATTCTATCAGATACCACACAACCATTTCCGTTAGGCTCATTCCATTCAATTAAATCTTCAATCTTTATTTTAATAAAATCGCTTTTTTTCTTATTGAACAAACCCATATTTACATCTCCAATTTTTTTGACAACTTCCAATTTATATCTCTGATTATATCACATCCACATCGGTTATTCCATATGGCAGTTACAAAACATCTATGAGTAGGATATAAAACTTCCTACTCTATGTAAAAGCGGCATCAGCTTCACACCAACGCCGCAATGGGTTATAGAATACTTAGCTTTTTAAGGTAGCTGACGCAATCAATACAGCCTTTGAAATAAACCTCTTTCAGCTCTAAGTTTGCTATTTCGTTTTTGCATTTCAGCACTTCATTCAAAGCGTTACATTCTTCCGCAGACAGCTCGCAGGGGCTATCTACATCAAGGACTTTCCGCACATTAGGATATTGTTTATAGAGCGTTTTTATCTTTTCCGACAGCTCTTTATACCTCGTTTCGGAATGACAACCTGTGTTTGTTTTACTGAGATAATCGAAAAAGTCAGTATCGTATTCATCAAAAATATACCTCTCAAAAAAGAGCTTCACAAATGTGGAAATCTGATTATCTCTCCCGGCTTGCGCATTTTCTTTCGGGCGGTTCCTCACTTTGCTCCGGCTCTGCATCAAGCACAGCGGGATCTTTCTGATCTAAATTCAGCTCGATGTTGAGGGCATTGAGCCGTTCTGATTTCTCTTTCAGTTCATCTTCAAAGCCAAACGGCTTTTCCACCTCAATCTTAGCGGTTTCAAGCTGTTCCATCGTTTCTGCTTTTTTGATTTTTGCGGCTTCCAGTTTTGCAGGAATTTTCGCAAGCTCATTTTCAATTCGGGTCAGGTTACCCAGTGGATCAGTACCTAAATCTACTTTGTGCTTTGCCTTTCCGCAAAGATATAAACAGTAATGGGCATTGAAGGTATCATAGAAAACTTCCAGTTTGAACCCACGATAGCTTCCGATTTCCGCAGGCTCAGCCATCGGATATTCTTTACAGACCGCAAGAAGCATCTCGCCTGCGGCTGCTTTTTCCGTATAAGTGATTCCTTTTAAGGTCATCGGACAGAACTTTTCTTCGCCCTGCGGCTGATGCTGCCGGGCAAGGGAAGCATCGGCTTCATAGCAGACAATCCGCTGTTCACACTCCTTAATGGTCTGCGGGAAATATTTCAGTATCCTGTCCTCAAGGTCGTAATGCTCGGATAGATAGCTTTGTTTCAGCACTTTGAGCTTGGAAACCTGAATGTCTAAGTCCATTTTTTCCTTGAAACGCTCGTCCCCTGTGGCAAGCATTTTGACTTCCGCAAAGGAAAGGGCCACCTCATCCACATCTTCCGCAGAACGGACAGGACTTTTGCTGGTCATGATCTGGGAGATAAATTTCTGCTTCGATTCCACCAGCTGATAGAGATAGGCATCAAAGGTCTGCTCCGTCACATAACGGTAAACCTGAACTTCCGAGAACCTGTTTCCCTGGCGCTCAATACGTCCCTGGCGCTGTTCCAGATCAGTCGGTCATTTTTTGCGGACAGTTCATACATGCTATCCTTTTCTGTTCTCTGCTCCTGCGTTTGCTCTCGTTTGATTTCTCCCTCCGTATCTTCTTGGCACAAGCAGGACAATACCTTGATGCACCAGAGCCCGGGACATATTCAACGCCGCACACCGTACAATTTTTAGCGGGCATTGCTGCCCACCGTTTTGTAGGTATGATATGTAATTCATCGACAAAGCCGATGAATTTATAGTAAATCTTGATTTCCTGCTTCACTGTTCCGTCTGCCATCTTCTCACGCTCCGAAACAAGTATCTTGTCTATGAGTGCGTTTATAACTGTTGCATCCAGTTCTTTTAAGCCTTGATAATTTCGGATAAGGGCGAGGAAGTCACGGATTCCCCGTGATTTCTCGTAGCTTTCATTAAGAGTTTCCGTCACCTCTTTCAGCCTTGCTTCAATTTCAAGCTGCTCTTTCTGGTATTTCCCCGACATCATCTCAAAATTCCGCTCGGTAATACGCTCCATGACCTTATCCTCGTAGAGAGAGGAAAACAGCCTGTCCAGTTCCGCAAGGCGTTTGTTCAGCTTCTTACGTTCTTTCTCTAATGCTTTCGCCCTGCTCTGGTCTGTTTCCGTGAGCCGCTTTTCTATGGCCCTGACCGCCTTTTCATCATTCACTGCCATATCCGCAAAACAGTTGATGTCGGCAAGAACGGCATTGAATAAATCCCTTGCTTCTATATTGTGGGCACTACACTCGCTTCTTCCGTTTCTTGCATAATTATTACATGAATACTGTACACAGTCGATAATCTCTGGGCGTTTCCTCCTGTGTACGTTCATTGCCCGCAGAGCACATCCGCAGTCCACACACTTGATAACGCCTGCAAAAATATTTACAAATCCTCCCTTGTTCTGTGGAAGCCTACGACTTGTAATAAGCTGTTGGACAATATCAAATTCCTCCTGCGTGACTATTCCCTCATGGGTATTGGGTATCACTTCCCATTCTTCGGGCAGCTTAGAGGGGCGTTTCTTGCTTTTCATATTGGCGGCAATCCGTTTGTAGCCTACAAGATTTCCCGCATATATCGGGCTTCTTAAAATGCTCCTCACGCTGTTCCCACTCCAAATATAGCGTTTGTCCTCGTTCCCCTCAAAATGACGTTCAAAGCCTGTTTCGCCACGCTCCGCCGCATAAGCGGCAGGGCGTAGGATATGCTGTTTATTAAGATGTCTGCAAATTTTGGCAACTCCATTCCCTTTTAATGCAAGGTCGAATATCTCTTTTACAACATGTGCCACTTTATCATCTATCAGCAGATGGTTGTGGTCGGCAGGGTCTTTGATATAGCCATAAGGGGCGGTAGTTCCCATGAATTTCCCCTGTTGAAACCTCGCCCGATATGCCGATTTTATCTTAACAGATATGTCAGCGGCATACATTTCGTTTAAAATGTTGCGGAAAGGCGTGATGTCCATAGCAGATTTATTCAAGGTATCTACGCCGTCATTGACCGCTATATACCTCACGTTATGCTCTGGGAAGAAAACTTCCAGATATAACCCACAATCAAGATAGTTTCTCCCCAGACGGGATAAATCTTTCGTAATCACGCAGTTTATCAGACCGCTTTCAATGTCTTTTATCATATTCTGGAAACTTGGTCTTTGGAAAGCTGACGTTAGATAACGATACTTTTGAAAACACTGGAAAATCAAGGTTTTTCGAGCGACGGACAAGCAGGGTATTGTACTAAAAACTGAATACGACGCAGAAGCGGCGTTTCTTACTCTCTATACGGGAGAACAGGAACGCCGCTTTTTTCATGCCCTTGTTACGCAGTAGGGGCAGAAAAAGCCTTGCTACAAGCGGTTTTGCGGGTGTGTATCTGGCGCGGCAAGGGATTTATACCTTATCCCCCGAAACTGCGCTTCTACTGCGTAACAAATCCAAAGCAAAGGAGCTATGAACTATGGCAGTTTTCAGAGTGGAACGGAACAAGGGCTACACCGTAATGAGCAACCACCACCTACGCAACAAGGAGCTTTCCCTAAAGGCAAAGGGGCTGTTGTCGCAAATGCTGTCACTCCCCGAAGATTGGGACTACACCTTGAAAGGCTTATCCCTTATCAACCGGGAGAAGATAGACGCTATCCGCGAAGCCATTAAGGAGCTTGAACGCGCCGGGTATATCGTCCGTTCAAGGGAGCGCGACGAGAAAGGACGCTTGCGTGGCGCAGACTATGTGATATTCGAGCAGCCGCAGCCGCCTACGCCGGATTTACCTACATTGGAAAATCCAACATTGGATAATCCAACGCAGGAAAAACCAACATTGGAAAAACCTACGTTGGAAAATCCAACGCAATTAAATAAAGATATACAAAGAACTGACTTACCAAAAAAAGAAAAAATAATTACTGATGAACAAAGTACCCATTCCATTCCTATCCTTTCCCCTAACCCCTCTCCTTGCAGAGAAGCGGCTACGCCGCCGGAACGGAAAGGAACGGAAGCGACAGCACAGAGCGCAGTTGATATATACCGGGAAATCATCAAGGACAATATCGACTACCACATTCTCAAACAGGACATGAAGTTTGACAGTGACAGGCTTGACGAGATTGTAGACCTCATGCTTGAAACGGTATGCACCGCCAGAAAGCGGGTACGGATTGCGGGGGACGACTACCCGGCAGAGCTTGTGAAATCTAAGTTTATGAAACTGGACGGCGAGCATATCCGCTTTGTGCTTGACTGTATGCGGGAGAACACAACGAAAATCCGCAACATCAAGCAATATCTGAAAGCAGCCCTTTTCAACGCCCCGTCCACTATCGGCAATTATTACACTTCCCTTGTCGCCCATGACATGGCAAGCGGCGCACTGTCACCGAAGAAGCCGCAGTACGGCGACCCGGACTATTATTCATTCAAACCGGGCGAAAGCCTGTAAAACAACAAAAGGAGGATTTTATTATGGCACAGAAAATGACAGGAGCATTGGTATTTGACGAGCGCACCGACCGTTACGACATCCGCTTTGACTTAAACAGCTACTACGGGGGCTTGCATTGCGGCGAGTGCTTTGACGTATTCGTGCGGGGCAAGTGGAAGCCGACCCGGATTGAGTACGGCGACAACTGGTATCTTGTGGGTATCAGAGCCGAGGACTTGAACGGGCTGCGGGTGCGTATCTGACCGCCGCCCCATAAAGAAACGCGAAAGGAGGACGCGACAAATTGCAGGACGAAGTAAACGAAAAGACCATAGCCCTTTACATCAAGACCGGGAAGCTGACCGCGCAGACGCTCCAAAAGGCAATGAAAGCCATACTGTCAAAGGGAAAAAAGCAGCTTTCCAAACCGCCACAGGGCAAGCAGAGCTTAAAGCAGCTTATGAAGCAGAACGCGGGCGTTTCCAACATTGAGATTACCGAGGGCAATATCAAAGCCTTTGAGAGTACGGCGAAAAAGTACGGTATCGACTTTGCGCTGAAAAAGGACGCGACGGAAAGCCCGCCCCGCTATCTGGTTTTCTTCAAGGGGCGGGACGCGGACGTGCTGACCGCAGCCTTTAAGGAATTTTCCGCAAAAAAGCTGACACAGGAGAAAAAGCCCTCAATCCGAAAGCTGCTCTCTACCCTCAAAGAAGCTGCACAGGGCAAGAACGCGGAACGGGCAAAGGTCAAGAACAAAGACAGGGAGGTATCGCTATGAAGCCGGAAATCAAGAAGCTGCTTATCTTAAATCTCCCGTATCTGCTCTTTGTCTGGCTCTTTGATAAAGTGGGCGCGGCTGTCCGGCTCTCCCCCGGCGCGGACGCGAGCGCAAAGCTGCTACATCTTGGGGACGGTTTTACCGCCGCCTTTTCCAGTATCGCGCCGAGCTTCCACCCGATAGATTTACTTATCGGCATTGCGGGGGCGGTCATTGTCCGGCTGATTATCTACACCAAAGGCAAGAACGCGAAGAAATACCGCCGCGGGACAGAATACGGTTCGGCGCGTTGGGGCGGGACTGACGACATAAAGCCGTACACCGACCCGGTATTTGAGAACAATATCCCGCTTACGCAGACGGAACGGCTCACCATGAACAGCCGCCCGAAGCAGCCGAAATACGCAAGAAACAAAAATATCCTTGTAATCGGCGGTTCCGGCAGCGGCAAGACCCGGTTCTTTGTGAAACCGTCGCTCATGCAATGTACGTCAAAGGATTTTCCAACGTCGTATATCGTCACTGACCCGAAAGGAACACTGATTTTGGAAACCGGGAAAATGTTACAGCGGTACAAATACCGTATCAAAGTGCTAAATACGATTAACTTCAAAAAATCCATGAAATACAATCCCTTTGCCTATCTGCGGAGCGAAAAGGACATTTTGAAGTTAGTCAATACCATTATCGCCAACACCAAAGGCGACGGGGAAAAATCCGGCGAGGATTTCTGGGTGAAAGCGGAAAAGCTCTACTACACCGCGCTAATCGGCTACATCTGGTATGAAGCCCCGGAGGACGAGAAGAACTTCACGACGCTGCTTGAGATGATAAATGCGTCGGAAGCCCGCGAGGACGACGAGGATTTCCAGAACCCGGTTGACCTCATGTTTGAACGTCTGGAAGAAAAAGACCCGGAGCATTTCGCTGTCAAGCAGTACCGCAAATATAAACTTGCGGCGGGCAAGACCGCAAAAAGCATACTTATCTCATGCGGCGCGAGGTTAGCCCCATTCGACATTAAGGAGCTGCGGGAGCTTATGGAAACCGACGAAATGGAGCTTGACACCATAGGCGACAGAAAGACCGCCCTTTTCGTCATCATCAGCGACACCGACGACACTTTTAACTTTGTCGTTTCAATCCTTTACACACAGCTATTCAACTTGCTTTGTGACAAGGCAGATGATGAATACGGCGGGCGGCTTCCCGTCCATGTTAGGTGCTTACTTGATGAATTTGCGAATATCGGGCAGATACCAAAGTTTGAAAAGCTCATTGCAACGATACGGAGCCGGGAAATATCCGCGTCAATCATCTTGCAGAGCCAGTCACAGCTAAAGGCAATCTACAAGGACAACGCCGATACCATAGTCGGCAACTGCGACACCACGCTTTTCTTGGGCGGCAAGGAGAAAACCACCCTTAAAGAAATATCGGAAATTTTAGGAAAAGAAACGATAGACAGCTTTAACACTTCCGAAACAAGGGGGCGGGAGCTTTCGCATGGGCTGAACTATCAGAAATTGGGAAAGCAGCTTATGACGGAAGATGAAATTGCAGTCATGGACGGAGGGAAATGTATCTTGCAGCTACGAGGGGTGCGCCCGTTCTTTTCGGACAAATTCGACATAACGAAGCACCCGAAATACAAGTACCTGTCCGACGCAGACCCGAAGAACGCCTTTGACATGGAAAAGCACCTTAAACGCCGCCCCGCCATTGTCAAGCCCGACGAGGTTTTTGACTATTACGAGATTGACGCGGCAGACTTACAGGAGGACGCAGACCATGAGGAAACGTAGCGCAGAGGAAAAACAAAAGCAGCTTGAACGGTTTTTAATGAATGTTGCGGAAGCCGCCGACGCTGCATTATGGGAGTATTGGCGGGAAAAGGAAGCGGAACACCGCCGTTTTGCAACGGAGTATGTCACGCGCCGGGGGCTTATCCCGCAACAGTGACAGCATGGCAGACCGCCGGGGGACAGGGGAAGCTACACTTCCCCTACGCTGCCTTGCGGCAGCTACCCCTTTGTGAACTTGCGGGAAGCGAACACCTTGCTACGCAAGCTATTCACTTCCCGCAAGTCTGAAAAAAACGTCCGGCAGCACAGCGGGACACAGAAAGACTAACTATTAAAAGTCAAGTCTAAAATGAAAGTTTTATGAATGAATTGCAGAAATGCATTTCAGATATTTTTGAACCTTGAAAACTGCATGACAACAAGAGCATCTTTACAGGTGCTCTAAAAGGAGATATTTACAGAAAAGAATTAAGTTGTTGGAAGGTATGCTTGTCCTGATTTTTCCAGTGCAAAAATCAATCGCACAAGTTTCTTGGAGGTATGAGATAATGCAACATTATAATGCTTGCCTTCTGAACGTTTCTTTTCTAGATATACACGAAAGGATTCATCCCACTGGCAGACATATTTTGTGGCATTGTAAAGGGCATACCGAAGGTATCTGGAACCTCGTTTCTCCATATGGGAATAACAGTTATCTAACTGTCCCGATTGATAAGTGGAGGGAGACATTCCTGCATATGCGAGTATCTTATCTGCGGAATCAAAACGAGAGAAATCCCCAATCTCAGCAATGATCATTGCGCCCATCCGGTAACTGATACCAGGAATGGTAAGGATGGGAGAATGGATCTCTTCATCCATGATTCGTTTGATGGCTGCTTCGATTTCATTAATCTCAATCGTTAATTCCTGAATGAGCTTGATGGTGTGTTTTAGTTCCAAAGACTTTGCAGGCATATGAGAACCGATAGAACCTCTTGCAGCGTCACGAAACATGACAGCAGTATCTTTCCCATATCTGCCTTTAGAACTTTCAGAGAGCAGGTTGGAAAGCCTTGTGAGGTGTGCGTTTGCAACAGCATCTGCACTTGGAAATTCAGAAAGTAAAGCATAAATGGATGCCATATGAAGCGTAGGAACGAGTTTTTCCAGTTCTGGGAAAAGAATACACACAAGTCTTGAAACAGAACTTTTCAGCTTTGCCCGTTCTTTGACTTTATCAAAACGATAACGAGTGAGTGACTTTAGCTCCTCATTGTGGTAAGATGTGTTTGAGTAGGACTTTAAGTTCATGTCAGACATCATCATAGTAGCAATGGTACGGGAATCAACTTTATCCGTTTTCGTCTTTCTAAGGCTGAGACTTTTTCTGTAAAGATTCGTATGTAACGGATTGATAACATAGGTCGGCAAACCTTTATCAAGAAGAAATCCCAGAAGATTGTAACTGTAGTGTCCGGTGGCTTCCAGTCCTACTTTTACTTTGTTTAAATCATCTGATACGGATGAGATTCTTTCAAATAAGGTTTCAAAACCTTCGCGATTATTAGAGATGGTAAAGGGCTTAAATAATACTTCGCCATCTGAGTTCGTAATAAAGCAGTCGTGCTTATCTTTGGCAACGTCAATTCCAACGTAAATCATAAGAAATCTCCTTTGAATAAATTTGATACTGTTTAGAGCCACAGGTACTCCTTGCGATTGTAACCTCGTTCTAAATAAACCGTCATGCGGTATCTAACTGATTAACAACTATACAAAGAGACTGTGGTTGTAGCCTTTCTGAAACCATCAAGTGGTAGGAGTGATTAAACAATCCACAGTATCTCCAACAGTATAGCATACAGTCCTTGGAGAGGGACTATAAACACTACTACTTTATAATACGAGGAGCGATTGAAGCAATCACATCTATCCATACCGGCTACATGATACGCGCCCCCACTTTCCGGCGCAGTACACAGCGGCAGGAGCCGCACCCCTTACAACTGAATACCGCCGCGCCGCAGAACTTACGCAGCGCGGGGACAGCCGCCTTTACCAGAGGGCGGTTTTTTTGTGCGGCGGCGACCATACGCTGACCGCCTTTTGTCCGCTTGCCGGACAGCCGCAGACGCGGCAGAAAGGATATATTTATGGCATTTTTCAATAGCGCAGTAGACGTTTTGCAGACCCTTGTTGTAGCACTTGGAGCCGGGCTTGGTATCTGGGGCGTAATCAATCTGATGGAGGGCTACGGCAATGACAATCCGGGCGCGAAGAGCCAGGGCATGAAGCAGCTTATGGCGGGCGGCGGCGTTGCCCTTATCGGCATGACCCTTGTACCGCTGCTTTCCAGCTTGTTCGGTTAAGAAGCGCGGGTAAAGGCTTATGCAGAGCATACTTGACGCGATTAACGAATGGATAAAGGAAATCCTCATAGGAGCCATAAACGGTAATCTGTCAACTATGTTCGGGGACGTAAACGAGAAAGTCGGCACTATCGCCGCAGAGGTAGGGCAGACCCCGCAAGGGTGGAACGCAAATATATTCTCCATGATACAGACCCTTAGTGAGAATGTAATCGTACCCATTGCGGGGCTTGTCATTACCTACGTCCTATGCTATGAGCTTATCAGCATGGTAACGGAAAAGAACAATATGCACGACGTTGACACTTCCATGTTCTTCAAGTGGGTGTTCAAGGCGTTTGTGGCAGTCTACCTTGTGACGCACACCTTTGACATCACTATGGCGGTGTTCGATATGGCGCAGCACGTTGTTTCCGGCGCGGCGGGGGTAATCGGCGGCAGCACAGAGATTGATGTTGCCGCCGCCCTTGCTTCCATGCAGGACGGGCTTGACGCTATGGAAATCCCCGAACTGCTCTTACTTGTCATGGAAACAAGCCTTGTGAGCTTGTGCATGAAAATCATGTCCGTACTGATAACCGTTATCCTCTACGGGCGCATGATAGAGATTTACCTTTACTGTTCGGTATCGCCTATCCCGTTTGCAACAATGACGAACCGGGAATGGGGGCAGATAGGAAACAACTACCTCAAATCCCTGTTCGCTATCGGTTTTCAAGGCTTCCTCATTATGATATGCGTCGGCATTTACGCGGTTCTGGTAAACAACATGATAATAGCGGACAATCTGCACAGTGCGATATTCTCCCTTGCAGCCTATACCGTTATCCTCTGTTTCTCCCTGTTCAAATCCGGCGCACTGGCGAAGTCGATATTCTCCGCGCATTAGCGGCGTGTCAAGGGCAGGGTGGAGATTTTCAGAGCGAAGCGGCGAAAATACTACCCGACCTTGACGCGGATAACCCCATATAATACGGGCGGGCAAAGGGCATAGATTGACCTTTGCCTTGATTACCCTTATGGGAAGTTACAGCAACACCAAACCCAGAGAAAGGAGGTTTTCACTTGGCGTATGTACCCGTACCCAAAGACTTATCCAAAGTCAAGACAAAAGTAGCGTTCAACCTTACCAAACGGCAGATTGTATGTTTTGCGGCGGCTCTCCTGTTCGGCTTGCCGCTTTTCTTTCTGCTCAAAGACAGCACAGGCACAAGCCTTGCGTCTATGGCTATGATTGCCGTCATGCTGCCCTGTTTCCTCTTTGCCATGTATGAGAAGCATGGACAGCCCCTTGAAGTGGTGGTGAAGAACATCATTCAGACGAAATTCATAGCCCCCAAAGAACGACCATACAGGACAGACAACTTTTATTCCGTCTTAGAACGGCAGAGAAAACTTGAAAAGGAGGTATCAGCGATTGCAAAAGGAAACACGAAGAAACAGCGCGGCGGGAAGCACAAAGCCTAACCCGCCCCGCAAGCTCACCCGCGCCGAGAAAAAGCAGATTGCGGAAATCATCAGACAGGCAAAGGGCGACGGGAAAGCGCACACCGCGCAGCAGACAATCCCCTATATCCAGATGTACCCGGACGGTATCTGCAAGGTTACGGGACGGAAATACTCAAAGACCGTCGCCTTTGAAGATATTAACTATCAGCTTGCACAGGCAGACGACAAGACCGCCATTTTTGAGAACTGGTGCGACTTCCTCAACTACTTTGACGCTTCCGTTTCGGTGCAGCTCTCTTTCATCAATCAGGGGACGCAGCGGGGCGAAGCGGAGAAAGCGGTCAATATCCCGGCACAGGAGGACGCTTTCAATTCTATCCGCACAGAATACCGGGATATGCTGAAAAACCAGCTTGCAAAGGGCAACAACGGGCTTGTCAAGGCAAAATACATCACCTTTGCCATTGAAGCCGACAGTCTGGGCGCGGCGAAATCCCGCCTTGCCCGTATCGAAACGGACGTACTCAACAACTTTAAGCTCTTGGGCGTGTCTGCCCGCCCCATGACAGGCTATGAACGCCTTAAAATGCTGCATGGCATTTTCCACCCGGAGGGCGGGCAGTTTGCCTTTGATTTTTCATGGCTTGCCCCGTCCGGGCTTTCCACAAAGGACTTTATCGCCCCGTCCTCTTTCCGTTTTGGCGAGGGGCGGTATTTCCGCATGGGGCGCAAAATCGGCGCGGTTTCATTCCTTGAAATCCTTGCGCCGGAATTAAACGACCGTATCTTATCCGACATTCTGGACTTGGAAACGGGCGTTATCGTCAATCTGCATATCCACAGTATCGACCAGACCGAAGCCATAAAGACAATCAAGCGGAAAATCACCGACCTTGACAAAATGAAAATCGAGGAACAGAAAAAGGCGGTACGCAGCGGCTATGACATGGATATAATCCCGTCCGACCTTGCCACGTTCGGCAGCGAAGCGAAAAATCTCTTACAGGACTTGCAGAGCCGCAACGAGCGTATGTTTCTGCTCACGTTCCTTGTGGTGAACATGGCAGACACAAAAAGGAAACTGGAAAATGACGTGTTCGCGGCGGCGGGCATTGCACAGAAGAACAACTGCGCCTTGACCCGCCTTGACTACCAACAGGAAGCGGGGCTTATGTCCTCTGTACCGCTTGGGGAGAACCTTATCGCCATACAGCGGGGGCTTACCACGTCAAGCACCGCTATCTTTATCCCCTTTATCACACAGGAGCTTTTCCAGACGGGCGCGGCTTTATACTATGGCTTGAACGCCCTTTCTAACAACATGATACTCTGCGACCGCAAGCAGCTTAAAAACCCCAACGGCTTAATCTTAGGAACGCCGGGAAGCGGGAAATCCTTTGCCGCCAAACGGGAAATGACAAACGCTTTCCTCATTACAGACGACGATATTATCATCTGCGACCCGGAAGCCGAGTATTTTTCCCTTGTGCAGCGGCTTGACGGGCAAGTGATACGCTTGTCGCCTACGGGCAAGGGCATTGACGGGAAGCTCCAGTATGTGAACCCTATGGATATTAACCTCAATTACAGCGAGGACGACAGCCCCCTTGCGCTGAAATCCGACTTTATCCTCTCCCTCTGCGAGCTTGTCATAGGCGGCAAGGAGGGCTTGCAGCCCGTCGATAAGACCGTCATTGACCGCGCCGTTAGGAACGTGTACCGCCCTTTCCTTGCAGACCCCGACCCGGAGAAAATGCCGATTTTGGGCGACCTCTACGACGAGCTTTTGAAGCAGCCGGAGCCGGAAGCGGCGCGTATCGCGGCGGCGTTGGAGCTTTATGTTTCCGGGAGCCTTAACGTCTTTAACCACAGGACGAATGTAGAGCTTTCAAACCGCCTTGTCTGCTTTGACATCAAGCAGCTTGGGAAGCAGCTCAAAAAATTAGGTATGCTCATTGTGCAGGACCAGGTATGGAACCGCGTCACCGTCAACCGGGCAGAAAGGAAATCCACCCGGTATTTTATGGACGAATTTCATCTTCTCTTGAAAGAGGAACAGACCGCCGCCTATTCCGTTGAAATCTGGAAGCGTTTCAGAAAATGGGGCGGCATACCCACAGCCATTACGCAGAACGTCAAGGATTTGCTTGCTTCCCGCGAAGTGGAGAATATCTTTGAAAACTCTGATTTTGTCCTCATGCTCAATCAGGCGGCGGGCGACCGGGCTATCCTTGCAAAGCAGCTCAACATCTCCCCGCAGCAGATGAAGTATGTCACCCACACCGAAGCGGGCGAGGGGCTTATCTTCTACGGAAACGTGGTGCTGCCCTTTGTAGACCGCTTCCCGAAAGACACCGAGCTTTACCGGGTAATGACGACGAAGCCGGAGGAAGTGGGCGAAGCATGAACGGGCTGAAAACTGACACCATCATCAACCGGGACGCGCTCTATGCCTTGCGGGAGCTTCCAGAGGAAAGCGTACACTGTTGCGTCACAAGCCCGCCCTACTATGCACTTAGGGATTACGGGCTTGATATGCAGATTGGGCGGGAGGACACGCCGGAGCAGTACATTGACAGGCTGACCGAGGTTTTCCGCGAGCTGCGCCGGGTACTGCGTTCTGACGGTACGCTCTGGCTGAATATCGCGGACACCTACTGCGGCACAGGGAACAAGGGCTACCATGCAGACCCGAAGAACCCGAAAGGCAGAAACGGACAGCAGATTGCAAGAAACAACCGCGTTTCCGGCTGCAAACAAAAGGACTTAATCGGTATCCCTTGGCTTTTAGCCTTTGCCCTACGCGCTGACGGGTGGTATTTACGGAGCGACATTATCTGGCAGAAAGAAAACCCCATGCCGGAGAGCGTGAAAGACCGCCCTACCCGCTGCTATGAACATATCTTTCTGCTTACGAAGTCAAAGAAGTATTTTTATGACGCAGCCGCCATAGCCGAGCCGTTAGCCCCCACAACGGCGGCGCGGTACCGCACCGGGCGCAGCGCGGGACAGAAATATGCGGACGAAGTACCCGGACAGGGGAACGTACAGGGGCTTAACCGGGCGCGAAGCGGCAGCTACTACGACGAAGCCCTCATGCCGACCATGCGGAACAGGCGGGACGTGTGGCTTATCAATACCGTTCCCTACAAGGGCGGGCATTTCGCCGCGTTCCCGCCAAAACTTGCCGAAACCTGTATCAAGGCGGGCTGTCCGAAAGGCGGCGTTGTGCTTGACCCCTTTTTCGGCAGCGGCACGACGGGGGCAGCCGCAAAGCAGCTTGACAGGCATTATATAGGCATTGAGATAAACGCCGAGTATTGCGCCCTTGCAAGGGCGCGGATTGGAGGGACAGACACATAAAACAATATAAGGCGCGTGAAAAAGTCACGCAGAAAATGACCCGCGAGGGGGCTGTCGAGGTAAACGCCGCTACCGGGAAAAAGAAACGTATCAGCAAGCGGATAAGGGACGCGGACTTTGCAAAGACCGAAGCCCCACCGCAGCCGGAACAGGCAGCGCAGCCCCTACCGGGCGGCGCAACTTCCCCGCCCTTAACCGACACGCCGCCGCTTCCCCATGCGCCGGGGGCAGAACGGGAACAGGACACCGCCGCAGCCGAGCGCGTCTTGGAGCGTATCGACGGGGCGCGTACCAGAAAGGCGAGCAAAAAGGCGGCGAGGAAAGCACAGGCAGAAGCCAAAGCAAAAGAAAAATCTTCCCGCTTGCAGTTTACCGACGAGGAACGGGCAACGCCGGAGCTTGAAAGGTATATCCGAAAATCGGACAAAGCAGCCGACCGTCTGGACGCGGCAAAGGCGGCTATCCCCAAAGAAAAGAAACTTGTACGGGAGCGCACCTTTGATGAAGCCACCGGGAAAGGCAAGACCCGCCTACATTTTGAGGAACAGGAAAAGCCCATAGGAAGGAATAAGCCCCACAATAACCCGCTATCCCGCCCCGCACAGGAAGCGGGTATTTTCGTCCACAACAAGATACATTCCGTTGAAAAGGACAATTCCGGCGTTGAGGGGGCGCACAAATCCGAAGAACTGGCAGAGCGCGGCGCAAAGTACGGGACGCGGAAAGTCAAGGAGGGCTACCGCAGCCACAAGCTCAAACCCTACCGGGCGGCGGCAAAGGCAGAGAAAGCGGCGTTCAAGGCGAATGTGGATTTCCAGTACCATAAATCCCTACATGACAATCCGCAGATTGCGGGCAATCCCCTTTCCCGCTTCATGCAGAAGCAGCAAATCAAGCGGCAGTATGCAAAGTCGGCAAGGAAAGGCGGCGCAAAAACGGCGCAGAAAGCCGCAGAGAACACCCGCAAGGCGGCAAAAAAGACCGCCGAGGAAACAAAAAAGGCAATCGCTTTTGTAGGGCGGCACCCGGCGGGCGTATGTATCGCCGTTGCCGCGCTGCTCTTATTCATCATGGTATCGGCGGGGCTTTCCTCTTGCGGCTCCATGTTCTCCGGCTTGATGAACGGCATACTTGGGACTTCCTACACGTCGGAGGACAGCGACCTTGTGGCGACGGAAAATAATTACGCCGCAAAGGAAAACGAGCTTCAGCAGCAGATTGACAATATCGAAAGCACCCACCCCGGCTATGACGAATACCGCTATGACCTTGACAGTATCGGGCATAACCCCCATGAGTTAGCGTCCTACCTCACCGCCCTTTTACAGACCTACACCCCGCAGAGCGCACAGGCAGAACTAAACCGCGTCTTTGCCATGCAGTACACTTTGACGCTGACGGAAGAAACGGAAATCCGCTACCGCACAGAAACAAGCACAGACCCGGAAACAGGGGAAACGACCAGCGAGGAAGTACCCTACGAGTACCATATCCTCAACGTGAAGCTGACGAACAAGCCCATTTCCGAGATTGCGGAGGAACTTCTAACGCCACAGCAGCTTGAAATGTACCGCGTCTATCTGGAAACAAGCGGAAACAAGCCGCTGATTTTCGGCGGCGGCTCCCCCGATATGGGCGCGTCCGAGGATTTAAGCGGCGTACAGCTTGTAAACGGCACACGCCCCGGCAACACCGCCGTTGTAGACCTTGCGAAGCGGCAAGTCGGCAACGTAGGCGGGCGACCCTTTTGGAGCTGGTACGGATTTAACAGCCGCGTGGAATGGTGCGCCTGTTTTGTTTCATGGTGCTACAATCAAGCCGGGAAAAGCGAGCCGCGCTTTGCCGGGTGCCAGTCACAGGGCGTACCCTGGTTCCAGTCACGCGGGCAATGGGGCGCGAGGGGCTATGAGAATATCGCCCCCGGCGACGCTATCTTTTTCGACTGGGACGGGGACGGGAGCGCAGACCATGTAGGGCTTGTTATCGGGACGGACGGGGAGCGCGTCTATACCGTCGAGGGCAATTCCGGCGACGCCTGCAAGATAAAGAGCTACCCCGTCAATTACTCCTGTATCAAGGGCTACGGCTTAATGAATTGGAACTGACAACAAAAAAATGAAAATCTGAAAGGAGAAATTTATTGATGGCTATGAACAAAATTGAACGTATCGACAAGGAGATTGCAAAGACCCGCGAGAAAATCACCGAGTACCAGAATAAATTAAGGGGGCTTGAAGCGCAGAAAACCGAAGCGGAAAACCTGCAAATCGTACAGCTTGTGCGCTCCATGCGCCTTTCCCCGCATGAGCTTTCCGCTATGCTTTCCGGGGGCGGTATTCCGGGCATGGAAGCCGCGCCGGGCTACCCCGCAGAACCCGCAGACCACGACACCGAAGAAATGGAGGACACCGAGAATGAATAAGAAAATCCTTAGAACACTGACCGCACTTTGCGCCGCCCTTATGCTTTCGGGCGGCTTTTCCGTCACCGCTTTTGCACAGACCCCGGAGGGAGAGGACGACACCAACGACAGCGGCGTTGTCTACGAGGAACCCCAAAAGGAAGAACCCCTTACCCCGGACGGGAACGCGACCCTTGTAGACGATTTCGGCGGCAACAAGCAGCTTATCACCGTAACGACCAAAAACGGCAATTACTTTTATATCCTCATTGACCGGGACGACGAGGGCGAGAACACCGTACATTTCCTTAATCAAGTGGACGAAGCCGACCTCTTAGCACTTATGGAGGACGGAAGCACCGAAGCAGCCCCGCCCGCCGTTTGCAGTTGCACCGAAAAATGCGAAGCCGGAAAGGTAAATGTGAGCTGCCCCGTCTGCAAGGACAACATGACCGCTTGCAGCGGCAAGGAAGCAGAGCCGGAAACCGAGGAACCGCCGGAGCTGCCCAAAGAGAAAGGCAATGCGGGCGGGCTTGTGCTTTTCCTTGTCGTGGCACTTCTTGGCGGCGGGGGCGCGTTCTATTATTTTAAGTTTATGAAGCCGAAGCAAAACGTCAAGGGCGGCACCGACCTTGAAGATTTCGATTTTGACGACTACGACGAGGACGAGCCGGACGAGGGGGACGGGCTTTCTGATGAAGAACAGGAGGACGAGGAAGCATGACCCTGTTTACCGACAATCCCTTTGAAAAGATGATGATACAAAGACCGGGCGGGCGGCGTGACAATGCGCCGCCCGTTCCCCATTCCCCGGCTTGCGCTTCCTGTCCGTACAAAGGGCAGCTCCCTTGTGTGGGCTACTGTCTGAAACAGGTACAGGAGAAAAAGGCAAGTGAGCCGGAACGCTGAAAATGGACTTTTAATTTTCGTTTGCAACATCTATGAGATTTTCGTAATGCAAAAGTGTTATGTTATTTTCATTTTGCAGTTGGAGCTTTCTATCACGAATATTCTCAAAATCTTTACGGAGTCCGGCTATCACAGCATAGTAGATTTGATAAGGGCAATATTTGTATAATTGTCTGGGTAACTTTGTATTGGAGAATGAGTGCTTTTCCAATTCTGCTACAATTACATTCCAATTTGCAGCAATATACATTTGCCAATCCCTAACCTGTTCAATCCCTTTATTGATTACTTCCCCGAAACGAGTACCTTTTTCTTTTGTTATCCGCCCGTTGGGAGCTTCTAATTCCACAAAGACAAATTGATAACCGTCTGAACTATTACCTATGAGCAGATAATCAGCCACATAAGCCGACCCGATTTTGAACTCTGGAAAGATATAATTATCGTCATGGTGTCCTGTTCTGTAATAATGCCGTAATAAGCCAAACAAATAATTCCATGCACGATTAGAAGCTATCCAATTTAGTATAGCTCTTTCTGTTGTATCGGAAGAAGTAATCAGTTGATAAAACTCTTTTGTCGTATCATATATAGGTGTGAACCTTGAATAATGGTTGTTGGGAAATAGCGAAGTAGCACACTCAATAAAGTAATCCATTTCTTTGTTTTTACCGCGCCTGTAATGCCCGCCACGTTTTTTATTCATTGCTTCTTCCTGTTCATCAGTAGGAGCAAAAACATCGAAAGTATGTATTGATTTCATATTGTCACCTGTTTCTTATAGTAATGCTTAAAGTATAAACCAATTTCAAACCTAAAACAACCGAAAGGAGAACAGAAAATGAAACTGATTATTGCAGAAAAGCCGAGCGTGGCGCAGACTATCGCCGCCGCGCTTGGCGTTAAGGAAAAGAAAGACGGATATATCGAGGGCGGCGGCTACCTCATTTCATGGTGCGTCGGGCATTTGGTACAGCTTGCGGAAGCTGCCGCCTACGGGGAGCAATATAAAAAATGGAGTTTTGAGAGCTTACCCATTCTGCCGGAGGAATGGCAGTACGCCGTTGACCCGGACAAGGGGAAGCAATTCAAAACCCTAAAAGAGCTTATGCACCGCGCCGACGTTTCCGAAGTGGTAAATGCGTGTGACGCGGGGCGCGAGGGAGAATTGATTTTCCGCTTTGTCTACGAAGCGGCGGGCTGCAAGAAGCCCATGCGCCGCTTGTGGATTTCCTCAATGGAGGACGGGGCAATCAAGGCGGGCTTTGCTTCCCTCAAAGACGGGCAGGAATACGACGCGCTCTTTGCGTCTGCCCTCTGCCGCGCAAAGGCTGACTGGCTTATCGGCATTAACGCCACCCGGCTTTTCTCCTGCCTGTATGGAAAGACCTTGAACGTGGGGCGCGTCCAGACCCCGACCTTAAAAATGCTCACCGACCGGGACGCGGCTATCTCCCATTTCCAGAAAGAAAAATATTATCATGTGCGCCTTGATTTATCCGGCGCGGAAGCGGCAAGCGGGAGGATTTCCGACAAGGCAGAAGCCGACGCGCTGAAAGGGGCTTGCGAAGCGGAAACGGCGGTATGCGTTTCCCTCACCAGAGAGAAGAAAACCGCAGCCCCGCCGAAGCTCTTTGACCTTACCTCTTTGCAGCGGGAAGCGAACCGCATTTTCGGCTACACCGCGAAGCAGACCCTTGACCTTGCACAATCCCTTTATGAAAAGCGGCTCCTTACTTATCCGAGGACGGACAGCAGCTTTCTTACTGACGACATGGGCGGCACCGCAGCGGGCATTATCGCGCTGCTTTGCGAAAAACTCCCCTTTATGGCGGGCGCGGACTTCACGCCGGAGGTTGTAAAGGTATTAGACAGTAAAAAAGTATCAGACCACCACGCAATCATTCCCACTATGGAGCTTGCAAAGGCTGACCCGGACGCGCTGCCGGAAAGCGAGAAGAATATCCTTACCCTTGCGGGGGCGCGTCTGCTTTTTGCCACCGCCGAGCCGCATATTTATGAAGCGGTTACGGCGGTTTTCTCATGCGCCGGGACAGACTTCACCGCAAGGGGAAAGACCGTACTTGCGGAGGGTTGGAAAGAGCTTCAACGCAGATACCGGGCGACGCTGAAAGATAAGCCCGAAGCGGAGGACGGGGAAAATGCAGACGTGACGCTGCCGGAGCTTTCCGAGGGACAGGGCTTTCCTAACCCCGCCGCAAAAGTAACGGAGCATACCACAACGCCGCCGAAGCCCCACAGCGAAGCAAGCCTTTTGTCGGCTATGGAACGCGCCGGGAACGGGGACACCGACCCGGACGCGGAACGCCGGGGGCTTGGCACTCCCGCCACCCGCGCCGCCGTCATTGAAAAACTGGTAAAGGGCGGCTTTGCGGAGCGCAAGGGGAAGCAGCTTATCCCTACCAAAAACGGGAACAGCCTTATCTGTATTCTGCCGGATATACTCACTTCCCCACAGCTTACCGCAGAATGGGAAAACAATCTGACGCAGATAGCAAAGGGAGCCGCAGACCCCGGCGAATTTCTGTCCGGCATTGAAGCTATGGCGCGGGAGCTTGTGCAGACACACGCCGCAGCACTGGACGGGAAAAAGGATTTGTTCCGGGAGGAAAAGCCCTCTGTCGGCAAATGCCCCCGTTGCGGTTCCCCCGTCCATGAGGGGAAGAAAAACTATTATTGCAGCAACAAAGAATGTGCCTTTGTCATGTGGAAGAATGACCGCTTTTTCGAGGAACGCAAGACCGCTTTTTCCGCGAAGATTGCCGCCGCGCTCCTTAAATCCGGCAAGGCGAATGTGAAGAAGCTCTACTCCCCGAAAACAGGCAAGACCTACGACGGAACTATCGTTCTGGCTGACACTGGCGGGAAATACGTCAACTACCGTATCGAAGTGCAGAAGAACTAAAAACTTGAATAGCAAGCATAGGAAGCGGGTACCCACTTCCGTAAATCCCCGTTGCGACGCTGACGCGCCGGACGGGGATTTTGCTTGTTGGGAAGTTTCCCAAACCCTCTTTTGCGGAGGGCTTCACCCTCTAAAAATTTTCAAAAATATTTGGCAGAAATGCGGGCGTACCCGTAGTAGACCATGCAGCCAAAAAATGCAGCTTATGACGCTGCCGCAGAGAAAGGAGGTTTTTCACTATGGCAAGTTTACGGGACACCGTAAAGGACTATCAAGACGAGCTTAGGGACGGTATCGCATGGGTGGCGTTCTGGAAACAGGGGCGTTCATGGAACGCGGAATATTTTCATCTTGATATGGACGATACGCTCTACCCGGAGGACAGGAGCCGGTTAGAGGAAATAAAAAGCATTGACCCCGCCGCCGTTATCTTAAACGGCTACTATTGCGGGTATTTAGGCGAGGACATGAGCCTTGACGAGCTGACCGCCGGAGTGCGTTACCACTACGAAAACAGCATGAACGACATTGACGGTTTTATCGGAGCGCATGACGACAGGCTTCCCCGGAGGTTATCGAGGAAGCGAGGGCAGCCGCCCATGAAGCGGGGCTTCCCTTTTCCGAAAAGCCCTACCGGGACGGGGAGGATTTTAACCCCTATGTATTTGACGGGAGCATGAGCATTGAGGATTTTGAGCTTATGCACCGCATGATTGAAAAAGAAAGGAGCGAACAAATGGCAGAACCGATTTTAAGCGGCTATCTTTCCAATCTTGGGAAGTACACCGAGGGCAGACCCGCGGGCGAATGGGTGACATTCCCCACGACTGCCGAACATCTGAAAGAAGTCTTTGACCGTATCGGGATTGACTTCAAGCACTATGAGGAATGGCATTTCACAGAATTTCAATCCACTATCCCCGGCTTGACGGAGCATTTAAGCGAGTATTCCCACCCCGACGAGCTGAACTATTTAGGGAAGCTCTTGGAAATGCAGTTTGACGACGACCGGGAGAAATTCATTGCAGCCATTGAATACGGCGACCATGCCGACAGCTTACAGGACATTATCAACCTTGCACAGAACCTTGACTGCTACTGGATTTATCCGTCCGTCCACAATGAAGAAGAATACGGGCGTTATCTGGTTGATGAACTGGAAGAACCGGAACTTCCCGAAGAAGCGAAAAAGTATTTCATGTATGAGGAATACGGGCGGGACGCTTCCATTAACGACGACGGTATGTTTACCGAAAAGGGCTATATCTACAACAACCGCAACACCTTTACAGAATGGTACGACGGGCGCGACGTGCCGGAGGAATACCGGGTAACGCCGCAGCCCCCGCAGCCGGAAAGACCCGACCCGTCAAAGGTAGAAATGGACGCAGCCGCGCCGGGGCAGAGAACGGCGCAGACCGCAGAGCAGCCACAGGAGCCGCGCCCGGTTATCCCTATCGTGCTGACGAGCGAGAAGCCCGCCGAAAAGCTCAAAGAGATTACCGACCGTCTGGAACAGGGTATTGCGGAACTCTTTGACAGCGAGCGTTACCGGGAATATCTGAAAGTCATGTCAAAATTCCATAATTACAGCTTCCGAAACACCGTCCTTATCGCCATGCAGAAGCCGGACGCTTCCCTTGTGGCGGGCTTTTCCGCTTGGAAGAACAACTTTGAACGAAACGTGATGAAAGGGCAAAAGGGAATTAAAATCATTGCTCCGTCACCCTATAAAATCAAACAGGAAATGCAGAAAATCGACCCGCACACGCAGAAGCCCGTTATCGGCAAGGACGGGAAGCCCGTCACCGAGGAAAAGGAAGTCACCATACCCGCCTACAAGGTGGTATCCGTCTTTGACGTTTCCCAGACCGAGGGAAAGGAGCTGCCGGACATTGCGGTTGACGAGCTGACAGGCGACGTTGACCGCTACAAGGATTTTTTCGCAGCCCTTGAAAAGACTTCCCCCGTTCCTATCGCCTTTGAGAATATCGAGGGCGGCTCTCATGGCTACTACCACTTGGAGGACAAGCGCATTGCTATCAACGAGGGCATGAGCGAATTACAGACCTTAAAGACCGCTATTCACGAAATCGCCCATGCGAAGCTGCACGACATTGACCTCAACGCGCCAAAGGACGAGCAGCAGCCCCACGTTGACCGCCGCACCCGCGAAGTCGAAGCGGAAAGCGTCGCCTATACTGTCTGCCAACATTACGGGCTTGACACGTCGGACTACTCTTTCGGCTATGTCGCCGGGTGGAGCAGCGGGCGGGAGCTGTCCGAGCTGAAAAGCTCCCTTGAAACGATACGCAGCGCAGCCGCCGAGATTATCAATTCCATAGACGAGAACTTAGCGGAGCTGCAAAAGGCACAGGACAAGGAGCAGACCGCCGGACAGGAGCAGCCCACCAGAGAGGGACAGGAAGCCGCGCCGGAGAAGCCGGAGCCGGAAGCAGCCGCACCGGGAAAATCCGGCGCACAGGAAAAAGCGGGCGCAGCCCCGAAAGAAGCCTTTACCCCGGAAACGATTTACAGAGTGCGCCGGAACCCTTACAGCGACAGCCGGGAAAACAGCTACCTCTTGCAAGCCTATGTGACACAGGAGAACGGGCGGGCGAAAATGGGCGACGTGCTTTATACGGGAACGCCGGAGAAATGCCGCGAGCTTATGGGGCAGCTCAAAAGCGGCGAGCTGACCGAGGGCGACGTGAAGCAGCTTTACGCAAAGGCACAGGAAACGGCGCAGACCGCCGGACAGGACAAAGACACCTTTTCCATTTACCAGATAAAGGGCGGGGACGAAACAAGGGATTTCCGCTTTGAGCCTTACGACCGCCTGCAGGCGGCGGGGAATGTGGTTGACAGGGCGAACTATGAGCTTGTCTATTCCGCGCCCCTTGCGCCGGAAACTTCCCTTGAAGATATTTACACCTGTTTCAATATCGACCACCCCAAAGATTTTAAGGGACACAGCCTTTCCGTTTCCGACGTGGTAGTGCTTCATCAGGACGGACAGGACGCGGCGCATTTCGTTGACAGTGTAGGTTTTCGGGAAGTGCCGGAGTTTTTACAGGAGCAAAAGCAGCTTACCCCGGACGACTTGGAAACGGGCGAAACTGTCAAGACACCGAGGGGGACTTTCCATGTGACCGCCATGAGCCGGGAGCAGATAGAAGCCGCCGGATATGGCTTTCACCACCAGTCGGACGACGGAAAGTATCTGATTATGGGGAATGGGACGCGGGCGTTTGCCGTTGCCGCAGAACAGGCGCAGCGGGACAATCCCTTGAAAACCGCCGAGCAGACCACAGAGCAGAACGGGAACATGATTGACGGTATCATCAACAACACCCCCACCGTTGACGAACTGGAAGCAAAGGTAAAGGCGGGCGAGCAGATTTCCCTTGTTGACCTGGCTAACGCTGTCAAAGCCGACAAGGAGCGCGGCAAGGGAGCGAAGCCGGAAAAGAAACCCTCTATCCGGGCGCAGCTTAGAGCCGACAAGGAAAAGGCACAGAAGAAAAACGCAAAGCAGAAGTCACAGGACTTGGAAAGGAGCTGACCCATGCCGGAACAGAGCAAATTTGAAAACATGGATTTGTTTGCTTCCCTTGAAGCGATTATGAAGCAGAACACAGGCTTTTACCAGAGCGACTTAGACATTGACAAAGAGATTATCGCAAAGGCGGCGGCAAGCCCCCACAGGGAGGACAAAACACTTTTGTGGTTCTGCCGCCCGTCCGGGACGCACTGTTTCCGGGAGCGCGACGTTTTCCTCAAAGACACCGCGCCCCACAACACATGGCGTTTCTACATGGAGCAGACAAGCGACCGCGTTCTTGCCTATGCAATCGAGCTGACGGGAAAGGAGCGCGGGAAAATCAAGGGCAATCTGTACGAACTGGACTACTCTAAACATTATGAGCGCGTCAAGGAAAAGGAGCTGCCCGCCGATACGGTGAAGCTGATTTATGAGCATGGGGAAAGGGTACAGGAAGCCGGGAGATATTTTGACGGAACCCCAGACCCGCAGCTTGGGAAATTTGAACGCTTTGAAGCCGTACCCAACGACCCGGACGCGCTGCAATCGCTCTTACAGGAAGAACGGCGCAGCCGGGAGCAGCTTTCGCCGGGGGATTTCAAAATGCATATCGCAGCTTTGCGGGACGGGCTGATTGAAACGGAAGCGCGGCGCATTGTGCGGGAAATGAAGCGGCATTACGAGCCGAACAGCCCGAACAAGACCCATTTCATGGCAGAGCTTTCCCCGGCGTTCATGCGGCTTGCAGCCACAAAGGACACTGACCGCCTTTTCTCCATGCTGCCCTACAAGACCCTTTCCTTTTCCAAAATCGAGGGCAGACATGGGACGTATGCGCTGATTGACAAGGGGGAGAACCGGGACAGGGAGATAAGGAAGCCCCGCCCCTCTATCCGGGCGCAGCTTAAAGCAGACAAGGCAAAGACCGCCCCGAAAAAGGCGGCGGCAAAAACAAAAAATCACGATATGGAGGTATGAGCATGATTAGACTGACTGTTGAAGAAACAAACCTTTTGAGCATTTACAACGAGGGCGGCAAGCGGGCTTTGATTGAGAATGTCAACGCCGCGCTGCCCTACATGGACGCGGATATGCGGGAGCTTGCAAAGCGCACCCTTTCCAAAGTGGACGCTTTGACCGAAGCGGAATTTGCAGAGCTTCCCATTTACGCCGCTGATGAAGTATGAACGGGGTTAAGCGGCTGACGCCGCCCCAGAGCCGGAAAGTCAACGCCCTTGTGCGCCGGACGTGCTGCAATTATGATAACGGGAACTGTATCTTACTGGACGACGGGGACGAGTGCGTATGTCCGCAGCTCATTTCCTATTCGCTTCTCTGCAAGTGGTTCCGGGTTGCGGTGCTTCCCGCCGACAGGCTGCTTTATGCGGAGCTTTACCAGACAGGGGATAAGAAGAAATGTACCGAGTGCGGCGCGTTCTTTGCGTCAACCTCTAACAGTGTCAAATACTGCCCCGTCTGCCGGAAACGTATCACCCGCAGACAAGCCGCCGAGCGCATGAGGAAAAGACGCGCCCCTGTTACGCAGTAGGCGCGGAAAATCCCTTGATTTACAGGGCTTTCCGGGCGTGAAAATCGGATAGGCGATACTTTATACCTTTACCCCCAAAAATGGCGTTCTACTGCGTAACATTCACGAAAACAGCACCCATAAAAAGACAGGGCGCGGAAGTCATATACTGGCTTCCGCGCCCTGTTCTTTTTTTGCCTATCTGACATTTCCCTTTTCCATTTCTTCAAGCGGGAACTGCGGGAGGGCTTCTATCAGCTTCTTTGTGATGGACTGGCGCATATCTTCGTTGATTTCCTGTTTCGTGCTTCCGTCCGGCTGTCTGACCGCTACCGTCGATAGCCTGTCGATTTCGTCCTTGTAGCACTCCACGACTTTCTCCACCGCCCATTTTTCCCCGGCAACGGCGGCGCGTATGGTTTCATATTCCGGCATTTTCTGGTTTTCCATGCTCAACGCTCCTCTGCTTTTTGATAGCCCTATCATAGCACAGCGGCGGGGATTTTGCTATCCTTATCCGCGCTCTGTTCCCTTTTCCCGTTCCGGCTGCCTGTCTGCCTGTAAAATGCTGTCAATGTTCTGCTTGATAATATCGTATTCCCGGACTTTCTTTTTCAGCTTCCCATAGTCGGCATAAAGGGCTTCTTTCTGCGCTTGGAGGGCTTCATATTCCGATTGCAGCGCGGCAAGGTTCGGGAGCTTTGCAATGCCCGCCGCTTTCAGCGACCTTGCGGCGGCTTCATGTAGGATAATCGCCTGTTCCTGTCCGGCGCGGTACTTCTCCCTGTTCCTTGCCTTGCGGTATGCGTCATAGACGGGCTTTGTCTTTTGGTAGGTGGAAACATTCTTGATAAGCACCGCCATGTCCGCAAGCCGCTTTTCCGCGTCCTTCAATGCGTCTGCCGCCTGTCCGCTTTCCGCTGCCATTTCTTCAATCCGGCTGACTAAATCCGCGTACTGTTCAATCTTATGTTCCGTCAAGAAATTCATGGTCTTTGCTGCCTGTTTCAGATTGTGGATTTTCGCCCACTGTTCATAGCCCTTACTCTGCGCCGCCTTGATACTGTTCTCAATGTCGATAAGCAGCGAAACGCCGCGCTGCTCTCTGGGGGCTTTCGCCGCCTTTGCCCGTCTGCCCGCTATCCGTTCCCTTATGGCTTCCTCTGTATAATCCGCGCCGAGGGTTTTAAGACGGGTGAAGCGTTCCTGTCCGGGGGCGCGGCATGACACATATTTCCCCGGCTTTATCTCATAGCCCGCCGCCTGTAACCGCTGCAACAATTCCTCAAAACTGGAAACTTGGGGGATAAGCGCGTCAACGGCAATCTTTAGCTTGCCTTTCCAACTTGTACCCGTCTTTTCTGCCTGGTACTCCGCATAGCTCTTTCCCTTGCTGCCCTTGCCGGGAACGACGACGGACAAGCCATTTTCCCGACACAGCTTGTCGCTCATGTTCCGTATGCCGTAATAGCTCCTTTTGTTGGAATTATATTTGCGGTGGTCTACGAAATTTACGGCGCAGAAAATAATGTGGTGGAGTAGGGAAGCACCGCCTTGTCACATTGCTGTGATAGGTTTGCGCCACCCTCTCCGGGAACCGTACGTACCCCTCTCGGAGTATACGGCTCTGTTACTGCTCGTTCAGACAAAACTCACTTTTTGTGGATAATACTGCGGTGGCAATCCCTGCACACCACAAGCGTTTTTCTGTGTTTGGCAATCATTGCGATTTCCCACCGTTCCTTGCCTTTGAGATTTTTGAGTTTGTTAATGTGGTGAACCTCGTAATGGTCGCTCTCTGTCGTTCCGCATAACTCACAGACCTTTGCTTTCAGCCGGTTTTCAAGGGTATTGACTGCGTATCCGTAGACAACGGCAGCATTGCTGATGTAATCCGTAGCAGGGCCCTTGCCTTTGCAGTCGGCGTAATTTGCGAAGTAACGCCTTTTGTTTCCCTGCTTCGTTTCATAGGGTATACCCCATTTTCCTGTGCCATCATTAAACTTGTCAATGGTTTTGGATAGGCTGGTTTTATGCTTTGAAGCAAGGGTTTTTAAGCAACTGTATTCCATAAGGTAGGCAAGATAGTGCAGCTTGCAAAAGTTGCTTGCCATACCATAATAGTTGCATATTCCTCTTAACTCCGCATTGTATACTGAAACGATTTCTAAGTCTGTGAGCCCAACCAGATATTTCCGATGAACTGGAAACATGGAACCATCTTTCTTCTGTATCGCCACACCTTTAGTGAAAACGAATTGACGGATTTTATCGTTAAGTGGCACCAACAGTTCTACACCCCCATTGAGGGTACGCATTTTTACATGACCGGGGCCACCCCGCTTTATTTTTCCGCTTCTGCGCACACGCACATCATAGCCTAAGAACCTTGCACATTTACTGCTATGGGTTATGAGCGTTTTATCTTCACTGAGTTCCATTTTCAGTGTATCTCCGATAAACTCGGCCAGTTTGCTCTTAATCCATTGACAGTCCTCACGGTTTCCCTTGACTGCTATTAGAAAATCATCCGCATACCGAACATATTTCAGTTTTTTGTCGGTCTGCGCAGTGCAGGGAATGGTCATCAGTTTCTGACGTTTGGGCTTATACTCTGCCAGCACCATTTCCCTTTCCTCACCTGTTACTTTCGTCAAGCGGTGGGATAGCCGTTTGATTTCATTGTGCAGCTCTCGGTATTCAGGTGTGATTTGTCCCACTCCGGGCGTGTCAAATTCGGATTTCAACTTCATTACAAACTTGTCCAATTCATGCAGGTAGATGTTGGCGAGTAGCGGAGAAATGATACCGCCTTGCGGTGTACCGCTGTACGTCTTATGGTACTGCCAATTCTCTAAATATCCTGCTTTTAGGAATTTGTAAATCAGCTTGGTTATCCGAGCGTCCTTGATTTTATTGTTCAGCAAGCCTACAAGAACAGCGTGGTTGATGTTGTCAAAGCAACCTTTGATGTCGCCTTCAACAAACCAACGCGTACCGTTGAACTCCCGTCTCAACTGTTTTAAGGCCGTATGACAACTTCTTTTTGGCCTAAAACCGTGGGAGACATCCAGAAAGATAGGTTCATATACCGCTTCCAGTATCATCCGCAACACTTCCTGCACCAATTTGTCAGTAAAGGTTGGTATACCTAAGGGACGCAGCTTTTTGCGGTTATTCTTCTTCTGGATATAGGTTCGCCTCACCGGCATGGGCTGATAGGTTTCGTCCGCCAATGCTTTGATAATACTATCTATTTTGGCTTCACTGAAACCGTCCGCCGTATCCTCGTTTACTCCTTTTGTTGCCGCACCGTTGTTGGCATACAGGTTTTTGTATGCCACAAAGTAAATGTCAGGACGCAACAGATAGCGATACAGTTTTGTAAATACTTCTTCTTTATTTGCAAGTGAGTTTTGACTGATTCTTGCTAAAATTTCCGTTGTTGGCTTCATGTGAGGTTTTCCTCCCTAATCAACTTCTAATTTTAGTGCGCAATAACTGTGCCCCTTCGCCATGTAAGGGTCATTACCCCTCTCGGACTACTACGAGCACTCCGTACCCATGCAGGATTTTCAGGCTCCAAAGCCATAGCCGCTTTTTCATTCCCCCTTTCGTGCGGCACTCCTGGTTAGGGCATCCCCGGTTAGCAATGAGACTTGGTAAATTCGGATTCTCGGTATCGCTTTCGCTTCGTTACCATAGGTTCCCCTACAGGTTGTACGGAATGATTGATAACCGACAAGCCCACAACCATAACTTGCCTTTTCCGTACCAGAGGTTTCAGGCAATTTTCCTCTATCGGCACATAACAGAAACTGGAAGCTCACGTTCAGTAAATCCAACTTATACCTTATATCCGATTAACATTGCGGTTCAGTCGCACCCGATTGCCTTTAGGTGACTTACCGCTTTCCAGCCGTACTGTGTTCCCGTGTCAGCTTTCGCCTTTCGGTTAGGCTGGTTGTTTCCCGCGTTATCTTACGGGGCAGTACCTCATACTGCTTTTCTCATTGCCCTATCCGGGCGTACATTGTGGACGTGTCCTTTGTCAATGTGCGTCGTGAGTACATATTCATGCTGCCCCTTTGTTACCGCGTCGGCAAGCTGCTTTCCGATTTCATGGGCTTTCTGATAATCGACTTCCCCCGGCTCAAAGGACTGTATCAGATGAAAGGCTAAATTGTTCCCCTTTTGGAGTGCTTGGGACAAGGTATATTCAAATTCAATATCTGCCGTTTCATAGGAGCAGCCGAAAGAGGACACAAGCATTTTTCCGTCCGTCTTGTCCGGGTTTTCGATATAGTCAAGGGCTTTGCTTAGAGTGCTTTTAATAGGCTTAATCTTTGTAACCGCCATATCTCCGCAAGCACCCCCTTTATTTCCTCTATGTCCTCTTGGTATGCGTTCCCCGTCGCGTTTACGCGGCGTGCTATCTGGTTGACGTTGACACCGATTTTCTGTATCTCTGCGGTCATTGCCTTTATATCGGCATGGTCTATCTGAATGATATACCCGTCAATGGCAATCTTCCGCAGATATGCCGCCATGTTCCGGGTGGGTACGAGCTTCATTTTTTCCAGTATTAAATCCCGTTCCGCTTCCGTCACTCTGAATTTGATTTGCACCGTTCTTTTGCGTCCGTTCATGTATTCGCTCCTTTCCTTTCCGTTCCGAGGGTTTGGGACACTTCCCAACAAGCAATTTTCAACCGACGCGCCGCAGCGCGGGAGGGGAAAATACGGAAGTGGGTACCCGCTTCCTATGCTTGCTACGAATGTTTTTATCCCTTATGCCTTACTACGGAGCTATGCCCGGTTTTGCCAAACTTCCGCAAAAGAAAAACGCTGCAATCCTCAAAAAAAGATTACAACGCTCTCTAAACCTTATTCAATTCTGACGGACACTTCTTATCTGCCCTCTGTTTCGACTTCCGCTATCTCCTTTGCCGTTGCGCTCACAATCCGTATGCCTGTATCGCTCATACCGTCAAGAAGCGCGTCAAGCTGCCGCCGCTGCGTGTTCTTCTCTGGCGGCGTTTCCAAAAGAAACTGGTCTACGGATATATTGTAGCGGAGCATAAGCTCAAAGAAAATCTGTAAACTTGGGTGCTGCCCCTTGTTCTCAATGTTCGCAAGGTAGCGCGGCGAGATAAACATTTCGTCGCTCACTTTCTTGCGGCTCTCCTTGCGCCCTGTCCGCGCCGCCTTTATCGCTGCCCCAAAAGCCTTGAAATCGTATTTCGGTACTGGTCTTTTTGCCATAGTTATTCACCCTGTTACATTTTACTGTTCCCCTTTCTTCTTGGATATGTCTACACAATTCAATCAGTTAGCCAAAATAATTCATATGTATATGTTGACAATTAGCCGCTTTTTTTGTATAGTATTATTAAAAGGGGGAAATGTTTATGTTACATAGCATGCGTATTCGATAAGCATTGAAATCAAAAAAGATTTTTCCCATTTTCAATATGGGCTTTTTTGTCATGCTTATTTTGCGTATGCTATACAACAAAACTAACGATGTATAGACATAGTATAAAAACTATGCCTTAATTTTGTTGTAGTGTTATATGTATAAATGCAGGTCAATGCTCATGTTGAGAATTGACCTGTATTTTTTTGCACAAAAGGAGAAATATTATGCTTGAAAAATATTGGATAAAATGTCCAATTTGTAACGGAAAGACGAGGGTTCAAGTATTTTATAATACGGTATTAAGAAATTTTCCTCTTTTCTGCCCTAAATGTAAATTAACACATATCATTGATGTTGAAAAATTAGAAATCATAATCAAAAACTCTGAAAAACAAAAGGAAGGATATTAAATGAAACACTTACCTAAAAGTACACTTACGGAAATATTGAATGACCCATACGGATTTACTTACAAAGAAATGTCGGAAGTAATTGGAGAGGATAAAGCAAGAGCCTTATATGCGGAATTGTATAAACAGCCATTTCACAAAAAAAATCTATCAATATCAACAAAAAAAGTCTATAAAAGTAGCGATACTGAAAAGTATGTTTATGAATTGAAAGACAACAGGTATATCGAAACGGTTTTTATTAAACGGCGAGATGGTGGGACTGTTTGCGTAAGTACGCAAGTTGGTTGTTCTGTTGGCTGTATTTTTTGTGAGTCCGGACGCAATGGTTTCGTTCGTAATCTAACACCATCTGAAATTGTGCAACAGGTCATATTGATACGTCAAAAAGTAAATCGTATCGTTTTTATGGGAATGGGAGAACCTTTATTCAATTACGACAACTTGATTGCAGCAATCCATATTCTTCGAGATAGAAATGGACTTAACTTTCCAACCGACGGCATTACCGTATCAACAGTTGGTCCAGTTAATCAATTAAAAAAATTGCGCGAAGAACATCTAAAAATTCAGTTGACAATATCTTTACATGCAGCAACACAGGCTGCGAGAAACTGCATCATTCCTCATATGCACATGTACGCTATTGAAGATGTTGTTAAGCAAGCATTGTCCTATTCACAAAGGCATAATCGAAAAGTGGTATTTGCGTATTTGCTTTTACCAGGTATAAATGACCGTTCCTCAGATATAAGGCAACTTGCAAAATGGTTTAAGGGCAAAAATGTTATGATTAACGTGCTGCAATACAACCCGACGAGTAATTCAAAAATTAGAGCACCACAAAAACAAGAAATGGTTGCGTTCAAACATCAATTAGAGCAAACAGGACTTGAAGTTACCATGAGAGTTTCTCATGGTAGAGAGATTAAAGCAGCTTGTGGACAGTTAGCTAATACATATAATAAAGCCAAAAAACAACAAAAATAATTTAATTAAAAGAGCCAGACGCACAGACGCAGAGCCGATAATATGCAGTTTGAAATACTGCTGTTATCGGCTCTTTTTTGATTTAATTTGTGCCCCCAATAACCATATTGGAGCAAAATCAGAACTGTTGCTTGTCGTTCTTTGATTTCCGCAGCAGCTTTGAAAAACCAAAGCCGCCGTTTCTTTTTATCTTCTAATGAAATGACGCGGTATCACTGTTAAAAGCGGCGGCTAAAAGGAGGTAGCCGCCATGAAGCACATACCATATCGACAAAATCCGACGGTCATTGACACATCAAAAAAAGCCCGACCACCGCCGGGGAAAACTACGTCTATCAATATGAACTGTCTAATCATCTGAATACCGCTTACAATACCTATACGTCTGTCCGGGCTTTTCGGACAGGCGTATTTTGCTGCTCAAAAAATTTTTTGAAAAAAATCCGAAAATCTTCGGCGTTTTTTTCAAAAGGCAGTATTGCCCCGCGAAAAGGGGGAAGCACCACCAACTTTCCAACGAGAAAGGGGGTGAGAATGTGGAACCTAATCGCAGGGAGTTTATAAAACAGTGCGCTTTCCAGAAGTTTTGTAATACGGTACTGCACAATGAAGCGTGTGACGCTCACAAAGAGCTGCACAGGCATAAGGCAAGGGAGATTACCTTTTCCGACTTGACCTTAGAAGAAGCGCGGCAGCTTCATACCTTTGATGAATATTTCAAAGGGGAAATCGCCTTTGAAAGAGCCGGGAAGAAAATCACGCCGAAGCTGCTTCTTGAAGCAATCCGTACTTTGCCGGAAGAAAAGCGCAAAGCCGTACTCCTGTACTATTTCGAGGGAATGAACGACACCGAGATTGCGGAGCTGTTCGATACGTCGAGAAGCACGATACAGTACAGGCGGACAAGCTCTTTTGAGCTGCTAAAAAAATATCTGGAGGAAAATGCTGATGAATGGGACGAATGGTAACGAACCCGGCTACCCGGAAAAAGCCCTTGTTCCCTATCCTGTCATTTTGGCAGCGACAAAGGGCGACCCGGACGCTATGAAGATTGTCTTGCAGCATTTCAGCGGCTACATAGCCCGCCTCTCCATGCGGAAGCTGTACGACGAGCGCGGGAACGTCTATTTTGGCGTAGACCACGACATTCGGGAACGGCTGCAAGCAAAACTGATGATGGCTGTCCTCACCTTTAAGGCAGAGGAATAAACCGCAGCGGCGGGACGCTTTCTCTCTCCCCCTTTTCCGTTCCGCTGCTGACGCGGCAGCAAAGCCATTCTGAACCTTGACAAAGAAAGCGGCGCAAGATAACGGCGGCGCAGCATAGGGCAAATCGGATACGTTCCTTTTGCGCCGAGCCATACGGTGGGTGCGCCATGACGCTATCCGGGTGAGGTTATCCCCGCCCGGACAGCCGAGCGACCAACACCGCGCCGGAAAGCAAGTGTAGCGGCTTGCGGGCGACGACACGCAAAATATACAATGATACTTCCTTACAGCCACAGTCCGAGCGTTAAGAGCGTCGCAGGCAATGGGTAGGGCTGCATGAGAACCATGCCGGGGTGAAATTCCCATGAGGTTATGCTAATAACCGTCCGATTAAAGCCTTTGTTTTCTTGAATAGTGGACTTGCTGCTATTCATAGACTGTATTATATGTTTGCGAAAGAAAGGGGGATTTTCTTTGACGCAAAACCAGACGCCCGTTACCACAACGGAGCATAAAATCGGAAAAGTTACTTACCTTGTATGTTCGTCCGCAAGTGAACGCGCAACGGACACACTGGATAAAAAGATAAAGAAGCTCATTCGCAAGGACATGGAGCTGAACCCCGCAAACGCCCGGAAATAGGGCGTTTCTTCACATTTTATACATGACACAGGCAGCGGTATGTGGTATAATATAGACAGTACAAATACCATGCTTGTCTGTCGTCGGAAAGGAGGACAAAATGTTACAGACAGACAAGATTACCGCTTTATATTGCAGATTGAGCCAGGAAGATATGCAAGCCGGGGAAAGCGAAAGCATACAGAACCAAAAACTGATTTTACAAAAGTATGCTGACGAACACCACTTTTTCAACACACGCTTTTTTGTAGACGACGGATTTTCCGGCGTGAGCTTTGAGCGTGAGGGGCTTCAAGCCATGCTGCATGAGGTTGAAGCCGGGAACGTGGCGACCGTCATAACAAAAGACCTTTCCCGTCTGGGACGTAATTATCTGAAAACCGGCGAACTGATAGAGATTGTTTTCCCCGAATACGAAGTGCGCTACATTGCCATTAACGACGGTGTAGACACAGCGAGGGAAGATAACGAGTTTACCCCTCTGCGGAACTGGTTCAACGAGTTTTACGCCCGCGACACCTCAAAGAAAATCCGGGCTGTCAAACAGGCAAAGGCACAGAAAGGCGAGCGCGTCAACGGCGAAGCTCCTTACGGCTACCTTATCGACCCGGATAACCGCAATCATCTGATACCCGACCCGGAAACGGCACACGTCGTAAAACAGATTTTTGCAATGTATGTACGGGGCGACCGTATGTGTGAAATCCAGAACTGGCTGCGGGACAATGAGATATTGACCGTCGGGGAACTGCGCTACCGCAGGACAGGGAGCAAACGCCACCCCCGCCCACAGCTCAACGCATGGTACAACTGGCCGGATAAGACACTGTACGACATTCTGACAAGGAAAGAGTATTTAGGGCATACCATAACCGGGAAAACCTACAAGGTATCTTATAAGTCGAAAAAGACGAAAAAGAACCCGGAGGAAAAAAGGTATTTCTTCCCCAACACTCACGAACCTTTGATTGATGAAGAAACCTTTGAACTTGCACAGAAGCGGATTGCCACCCGGCAACGCCCGACAAAGGTTGATGAAATTGACCTGTTTTCCGGGCTGCTCTTTTGTGGGGACTGCGGCTACAAAATGTATGCAGTACGCGGAGCCGGGACGCTTGAACGGAAACACGCCTACACTTGCGGCAACTACCGCAACCGGGCAAGAAATGATATGCTCTGCACTACGCATTATATCCGCAAAAGCGTATTGAAAGAACTTGTCCTTGCAGACTTGCAGCGAGTAACGTCTTATGTGAAAGAGCATGAACAGGAGTTTATCGAAACCGCCAACGAGTGCAGCGCAAAGGCAGTACAAAAGACGCTGACACAGCAGCGGAAAGAACTTGACAAGGCGCAGAACCGTATTAACGAGCTGAACATCTTATTCCGCAAGCTCTACGAGGACAACGCTTTAGGGAAACTTTCAGATGAACAATTTGCTTTTCTGACTTCCGGCTATGATGAAGAAAAAAAGACGCTGACCCGGAGGATTGCGGAGCTGTCACAGGAAATCGACAACGCCACCGAGCGCAGCGCGGACGTAAAAAGGTTTGTCGCACTGGTACGCAGATACACAGCGATTGAAGAACTGACCTACGAAAACGTCCATGAATTTATTGACCGTATTCTTATTCACGAACTGGATAAGGAAACGAACACCCGCAAAATCGAAATCTTTTATAGCTTTGTCGGCAGAGTTGATACAGGCGACAAGCCTACTGAAAGTATCTCCTATTTCAGACAGATAGGAGCCGACGTAAAGAGTTATGCTATCTAACATACATCAAAAAGAGGTAAGATAACACCCTCTGCAAAAAAGGTATCGTTATCTTACCTCAACAAAATTTGTACCAGAATAACCATCGTCCACATACGTTTTTGCTATGTGCCATCCCTGCTTTTTCACATAATCCGTGAGGATGGATTTCTGTGTCGCAATGCTCGCACTCTCGTTATCCGTACCATCGTCTTTAGATAAGCGGCAATAAATGCCGACTAAATAGATTTTCTTTTCTTCTTTGATTCCTGCCATACTGTAAAACCTCCGTATCTGTCCTATCTGTTTTCATGTCCCATTGCGTACATTCTAAGCGGACAGCCCCTCATTGTCGAAGGTGTCGCCCTCGGCAATCTTCTTCCGAATATCCTCGGAGATAATCGGGACAAACGCTTCTGTAACGGTCTGTGTGCCGACATATTCACGGCTGATTATCATCTGCACTGGTGCTTTTGGCACGATACGCTTTCTCTTTTTATCTGCTTTCTTATCCTCGCCCATACTTAAATCTTCCTTTCCAGACAGGGCAGGGAAGAGTTTGGAAATGTCCCCGCCCTGCCAATCAGATACCATTAATCCTCGCTGTTTAATTCTTTCTGTAATGCTTTAAGGAGTGCCGCCGCTTCATCAGCGTTCAGCGTGATTCCCTTGCCGCACTTTTCACGGTTCGGGGAAAAGCTGCGGATGTCATACTTCGGCTCTTTCCCATTCCATGAAATGAGATTGATTTCCTTTGTGTAGCCACTGTCGCCCGTAGACAATACTGCGATTTCCTTTACGATTTCATACTGGATTTCTCTCATTCTCCATACCTCAACTCTCTGTATTTACTTCCCGAAAAAAGAAGATTAGCGGCTGTCACGGTTGCGTTTCCTCTGCAACTCACGCTCCAAAAGTTTGATGATGGTTTCCTCCATCTGCTTCGGCGTTGTGTTCTTCGGAAAGTATTTTTTCAGCTTGCTTGTGTTGATTTTCAAGGTTTCTTTCTGGTTGCCCTTTTCCTCCGTCATAATCGCAAATATCGTATCCATGTCAAGCCGCCCGCTCTGGCTTAACTGTTTCATCCGCTGTGCCTGTGAGAGTGAGGGCGTTGCTTCTTCGCTCTCCATCGTGGCAAAGAGGTTTTCCTGCTCGTCTTTCTTCAAGAAGGACAGTTCCACCGCAGGCGTGAGGGCGATTTTCCCCTCGTCCACCATCTGCAAAATCGGCGGTATCAGTTCCGTCAGGCGGATAAAACGCTGCACGGTCATCCTGCCCACGCCGAAGCCCTGTGCCACCTTGTCGTCCGTCCGCAACTTCGTCACAACTTGTGACGAGGTTAAGTCTGTGCGGAAACCCTGCCGCTTCATGGCTTCGGATTTCATCTTGTAAGCAAACGCCCGCTCCGATGGCAGGATATTCTCACGCTGCAAATTGCTGTCTACAAGGGTGATGATGGCTCGGTCACGGTCTAAGGGCAGGACAAACGCAGGCACGGTATTTATCCCTGCAAGTTCAGAAGCACGGACACGCCGCTGTCCTGCAATCACTTCATAACCGTCCCCGTCCTCTTTCGGGCGTGTGATTATCGGCGTGACAATGCCAAATTCCTTGATGCTTTCCGCTAACTCTGACAGTGTTTCATCTTCTGCCACATGAAACGGATTGTCGGGGAACGGGTACAAGTCTTTGGTCTTTAACACCTTAAAATCCTGTTTCTTCATTCACATATCTACCTTTCTTTCGCTCTGCTTCTATGATTTTTCTGCAATTCTTCCAACACTTCGGGCGGTATTTTTGACAGCAGCCGCCCCATCTGCTCGTTGGTTCTCTGCAATTCAAATATCTTCTGATTCGCTTTCTGCACCTTTAGTTCCTGCTCGTACTTTTCATCACGCATACGCCCCGCATAGTCTGATTCCTGCCCAATTCTCTCTTTCAAACTGTCGATATACGCCTGCTGTTTCCCGATTTCCTTAGAGAATTTCTCCACGTCTGGCAGCCATGCAGAGAGTAAATCTAACGCTTTATCCCTTTTCTTCCCTGCGTTAAAGGCGTTGATGTCGGATAGGGCAGACACGATTTCTTCATACTGTTTATCAAGCCTGCCGCCTAATTTATAGAGCCATGTGGGGACGTGTTTCCGCTTGGTTTCCATTGAGGACTGCCCCCGTTCAAGCTGATTCCACCGTGAGGACATCCGCTCATGGTAGGCGGTCTGCCACTCGGATAATGATTTCTGGTTGCCTAAGATAGCTTTCGCTGACAGCTTATTGTCTGGCGTAATCGGCACAAAGCAGAGGTGCATATGGGGCGTTCTCTCGTCCATATGGACGACAGCGGAGAGGATATTCTGCTTTCCAACACGCTCCGAAATGAAGTCAAGAGCCGTCTGGAAATACGCTTTTTGTTCTTCGGGCGGTAACTGGTTCATAAATTCTGGTGAAGCTGTGATGAGCGTTTCCACCATCATCACGCTGTCTTTCCTTGTCCTGCACCCCGCTTCGGCTACCATGCGGTTAATCTCTTTCTTGTAGGTGTACTTTGGTGGTGCTATGAGATGGTAATTGTTTTTAGAGCGTTCCATATCTATATCTGGGTTGCTTTTGTAGGCTTCTTTCTTCCGCTCGTTGTGGCGTTCACAAGCCGCAACGCCGCCCGCTTTTCGTTTCTGGAAACGCAGGATTGCATAAGGCATAGGCGGATTCCTCCTTTCTTTCGGCGGGTGACCGTCCTTTGGGGTGACAGCGGTGACGGTGGTGACAGCAGTTTTGGGATACCCCCTGCCGACTGCCGCAACTGTCACCCTCACCCCCTGCATGACGGTCATGTCGATGATGACGGTGTTTTTGGGATACCCCCCTCGCAAGAGCCGTCACCGTCATGCCGCCATTCTTTTATCCGAAGCCGTAAGGCGTAGGATAGCAGGGCACAGCCCTGCCTTAAGGGAGTCCAGAGGGAACGTCTGGCACACGACTTTGCAGGGCAAAGTGTAGTGTGTTACACCCTGTAAACGCAGTCGGAAAAATCGGAATGATTTTTCTGACCGCAGGGGTGGTTTTACACGACCGAAAAGGGCGAGTAAATCTCACGCCTGCATTTTGCGTTTACGGGGTGTTCTCCCGTAGGGATGACAGCGGCAGGGTATCCTAAAATCACTGTCACCACCGTCACTGCTGTCACCCGCAGGGCAGAGCCGCCAGCTTTACATGGCTTTAAGCGTCAATGACAGTAACAGGGGGGTATCCTAATATCGCTGTCACCACCATCACCGCTGTCACCCGCCCTCCTTGCAAGGGCAATCCGCCTGCCGTCTTTCCTGCGGCTGTACTGGTAGCAGATACGGTTCTCGCTTAAAAATGTGGTGCGGTATTCATTCAGCCATTTCGTAATCACCGTGGGTATGGTTTCCGTTTCCCCCATAGCGGCTAACAGTTCCGTTGCCGTGCCTATCCATTCTTCCTTATCCCTCATAAAATCCACCAACCGAAAAAGGACATCTGGTATCGTTTCTTTCGCAAGCTGCTCCTGCGTTTTCCGCTCCACAAGCTCCCAACGGCAATCACGGAAACGCAGCGTGTATTCCTGATAAGGCGTGTCCCTGCCCGTCACATACAGCTTGGCGGTGTCAGACGCACGTTTCTCCTTTTCCAGAACAAAGGTAGCGTCCGCACTCCCCGTTAATCCTGTCGTCCCAGACACCTTGTTGAACACGTCGCTGTCATTCTGCTTTCGGATGTGGTGTACGACAATGACCGCCAGAGAGTGCCTGTCGGCAAAGTCTTTGATGAGGGAGATGTCCCCATAGTCGCTTGCATAGGCATTGTCTTTTGAAGCTGTACGGACTTTCTGCAAGGTATCAATGACAATGAGCCTGCTGTCTGGGTAATCTTTCAGATAATCTTCAAGCTGCACGATAAGACCGTCTGACAGCTTGCAGCTTGCCACGGCAAAGTGGAGCCGCCCGCTTGCTTCGTCCGTCAAACGAAATAACCTGTCCTGTATGCGGCAGAACGTGTCCTCAAGGCAGAGGTAAAGCACATCGCCCTCCATTGTCGGCATATCCCATAAAGGGATTCCCTGCGACACGCATAAGCATAGCTTCAGCATGAGCCAGCTTTTGCCTATCTTCTGTGAGCCGCAGAACAGCGATAAGCCTGTCGGGATAAGGCTGTCCACCACAAAGGATGGTTTCTCAAGCGGTTCATAAAGGAGCGTTTCGGCGTTGACTGTCTGTAACTTCTGCATGGCTTTCCTCCTTTCGGGCGGTGTCTTTGTTTTCGTTGCACATAGGCGTTGACCTCCTTAAAAATAGATTTACTCCCACGGAAAAAAGTGAGAGTATGTAATGCCGCCAATCCCACACAAATAAAAAACAGATTTCTTTTTCGGGCGGTGTCGGTCACGGTTGGAGATATTTCTTCAATTTCCGCCTTTACTTTCTCCTTTGCAATCGCAACAGATTTCTGTATTGCCGAAGCGGTGCAATGCTCCATAGCGGCGATTTGGTAAAAATTGAACTCATACTCGTAGTAGAGCAGGAAACGCCGCCTTTGTATCTCTGGAAGGCTCCCAACCGCCTTATAGAGCGTTTCATTCCGTTCTTCCTCAACCATGCGTTCATCAAGGCTCTTAGGCACACGCAACGCCCGTCTGTAAAGGGTTTCGTCCCATACCTCGTTAAACTCCCTGTGCCGCTCGTCCCATTAGAAAAGATTCCTGTTCCTGCGCTCCATCTGCCGAAACTCCATAAAGAACTGTTCCGACACTTCCAACTCGTGGGATTTGCCCTGCCCGTCCTTAAAGCTGATAAAATACCTTGTGCCGCTTTCCGTGGATTCCTCCCGAAGCGTGTATGCCTTAACCCTGTATGCCATCCTGTTGTCCTCCTGCAAAAAATGAGTGAGGGGATTTCCATCCCTCACCCAGTAGCCCGCAGGATGGCAGGCTGTTTTAGAAGCTATAAAATTTTCCGCAGCTTCTTCCGCAGATGGTCTAACCTCGCATAGATGGCACCAGTCGTCAAATGCACAAGCGGGGCAATCTCCTTTGTGGAATACCCCTGCATTTTCAGCAGGACGATTTTCAAGGTACGCCCGTCCACCGTGACTAATACTTGATAGAGATTTTCGCTCTCAATCTCTTCCAGTAACTCCGCAACCGTACCCACTTCCGCCTGCCGCTCCCTGCCTGCCATGTCCTCAAGATATTCCGCAACGTCATTCGTCCATCGGTAAAACCGCCTGTTGGAATTGAAGTCTGCCCTGTCCGCCATGCGTATCTGCTCAATGGTCGCTTCATCAACGCCGCACTCACGCAGCAGCTTTTCCTCCGCTTCTTTCCAGATACGCCATTTCCTGTCCTCCCGTCCGTGGTTGTATGCCATTCTTACTTCCTCCAATCAGAATTGATTGAGAGGGCAGAGAAAAGCCCCCTCATCTTCCCAAAGGAAAAAACAAGGGGGCTGAACGCCTTAAATTTTAATTTTCTATTATCTTTCTTAGTTTTATTAGGATTCTGGCTTTGCGTTTGTTTACAACGCTCTGGGTTATGCCCAACCTCGCCCCGACTTCACGCTCGGAAAGTCCGTCAAAAAAGATTGCCTGTATCAGCTCCTGTTCACTATCCGACAGCAAAGGCAGGGCGGCTTTCAGCCTGTCCACCATGACCGCATTGACAACGGTTTCTGCAATGTCCACCGCTTCATCAGTGATAAAGTCCAGAGGATTCCCCTCGCTGTCCGTAAATCCGTCGAGAGATAGCAGTCTATTCTTTGTATCTAATTTTTGCAGATAACGCCACCGTTCCTTGTCACGGTAGAAGTCTGTGTATTGCTCCCTCACGACTTCAAGCAGACAGCCTTGAATGGGGATAAACAGCTTGTCCATATAGGTCTGGTCGGATTCCCTGCAACGGCAGAACTCCGTGTAGGATAATTCCACATAGCCGCCACTTTCTCTGATATATACCTTTCTTGGTGCATATTTCACCATAAATACCTCCCATCTGAATTTTTGAAATGTAAAAAATCCAGATGGAGAGGCGGAGAACGACACCGCATATCAGAAACAGCCCTACGGCACTTTCCAACAAAAATCGACAAAAGAAAAACCGCAAAGGCTCTGTGACCTTTACGGTTATAGGAAATAGTAATTCTATTGTATGGAGATTGTACTTCTACTTTCAAGGTGAGAAGTACCGTTGCACTGGCAGAAATTTTTTTAACTGGTTTCCTGCCGTTCTCTGATATGCTATGTATTGATAAATTTTGCTTCGTATGAGCAGATAGATAACTGCCCGAAAAAAGGACATAAAAAAATCCCTCCAAATTTAAAAACAAATTCAGAGGGTAATTTAGGGTATAACAAAATAACCCACCCGAATATCGTTTTTTTTATTTGGTGAGTTTGTTCTTTCAAATACGAAACAAAAAGAGCCGATGATTCGTGAATTGTTCCACAATTTCATCGGCTCTGCGTCTTAAGCGTCTGGCTCTTTGATGACAGTTATCTTCAAGTTGTCAACTTTAATCAATCTTTCTTGTCTGCATTTTGGACAATAAAGGGGATAATTCTCCAAAACAGTGTCCTTCCTAATTTTATTACGGGTTTTGCTCCCACAAACAGGACACAATATCCATTCGCATTTCATCATAATTAGTCTCTAATCCTTTCAAATCTCATTTTATATGACTTTTGCAAGCTGTTAAGCTAACTTGTGGAACATATGCCGAACCTTATCTATACGGCTATTCGGGCGGCGGGGTTGGCAAATAAATTTACCAATAGCTGGCTGGTATCCTTTTAACTCTGTCAAGCAGACTCCCTGCCCATTTGTGAAATAAGTTAAATCGTTCCTGTATTCTTGAATACATCTAGCAGGGATTTCTCCTTTCAGAATGACCTCGTCATTCTTTATCTGAGTACTTACAATATCTGCACAATACCTTGGAGCATCATGATACGCCCGTGAGAGATATTCCTGCGGTGCATAAATTTCAAAGTGGAGATATGGCTCTAATAGTTCTGTCCCTGCTTTTTTTAAAGCCTGCTCCAATACGATAGGGGAAAGCAGCCGAAAGTCTGCGGGGGTACTTACAGGACTATAATACAATCCATATTCAAAACAGATTTTACAGTCTGTCACTTTCCATCCATACAGCCCCTGCTCGCAGCCATAAAGAACCCCCTCCATAACCGCATTTTGGAACGATTGATTTAAATATCCAAGTGAAACTCTGCTTTCATACTGCACTCCGCTTCCAATAGGGAGCGGCTCTATGGACAACCCGACAGAAGCCCAGAAAGGATTTGGCGGGACTTCTATGTGGATGGTATATTCTGCTTTTCTAAGCGGTCTTTCCATATATATAACAGTAGGCTCTTTTATTTCTGCCTCCACATGATATTTTTCCTCAAGGATGGCACAAATGACTTCCATCTGCACATTCCCCAAAAAAGAAAGTATAATCTCATGCGTTGTAGTATCCACATAATATTTTAAAAGAGGGTCGCCATCTGAAATTTCTGTAAGTGCCCCAAGCAATATTTCCCGCTGTTCAGATTTCTTTACTGCAATCGTTGTTTGGAGCATAGGGAGAGGATTTTCAATAAATTTTCTCTGCGGCAACAGTATTTCGTTCCCCAAAATACTGTTTAGCTGCAAAACATCATTTGGTAAAATTACAATATCACCAGAGCAGGCTGTATCGGATGAATATAATTCACCGTTTGTCGGAACACACATCTCTGTGATTTTTATTTTCTCTTTTTCAGATATTCTAATAACATCCCTCAAATGCAATGTTCCGCTATATATACGCACATAAACAAAACGCCGCCTTTTCTCTGAATATTCAATCTTAAAAACCTGCCCGCATAGTTCAGATTGACCTTCAGGCGTTGATGAATAAAATTTACTGGCAATTACTTCTATAAGCTGCCGAATCCCCAGATTGTTTTTAGCGCTTCCGTGATAAACGGGAAATAACGTTCCGTTTTGGAATCTCCTGTTTTCTTCCTGTTCCAGTTCTGACATTTTAAACGGTTTCCCTGACATATATTTCTCTAATAGTTCATCGTTTCCCATAATTACCGCATCCCACTGTTCCATATCGTCATTGTCCGTTACATTTATATGGGGATGCTGCCCAACCTTTTGCTTCACTATAATTTCCGAAGAAAGCTTTGCTTTCATTTCCCGATATACCATTGGCAAATCAATCCCCTCTTGGTCAATTTTATTGATGAAAAAAATTGTCGGAATCTTCATTATCTGTAGTGCATGAAACAGTATACGGGTCTGTGCCTGTATGCCATCCTTTGCAGAAACTAATAATACTGCTCCGTCTAATACGGATAAAGAACGGTATACTTCCGCCAAAAAATCCATATGGCCTGGCGTATCTATAATGTTGACTTTTACATCCTCCCACTGAAAAGATGTCACTGCTGTCTGGATAGTGATTCCCCTTTGACGCTCCAAATTCATTGTATCTGTCCTTGTTGTGCCTTCATCTACGCTCCCTAGTTCTGCAATTGCACCACTGGTATACAATAAACTTTCCGTTAATGTTGTCTTTCCTGCGTCAACGTGAGCCAGAATGCCTAAGTTAATTATTTTCATGTGATTTTCCTCCTATCAACACCCAAAAAAGGGCATAAAAATACCCAGTGATAAATACTCCTATCACTGGGTAAATAACTCCAATAGCCCCAAAACACTTATATGTTTTCGGGCATATAAAATTACATGATAAAAGTATTCTTAAACTGGGTACAAAAAACTAAGCCCCATATTAAAAGTGAAACGGGACTGCTACTTTTTGTTCCCACTATCAAATTGACAGTTTATTTAAGAATACCTTGCCGCATATTTATTAACTCCTTGTATAATACTGAATCTAATTATATTCCTTAACCCTTTATTTGTCAAGCTGACAAACTAAAGCAGAAAAAGCGGCAGGATTTCCCCCTGCCACTAATCATCTGTTTATGCAAAAATAATTTCCTTTTCCACAATCTCCCTCGCACAAGCCCTTATGTTATTGAGGCATCCTGTCCATTCTAAGGCGTTTTCTGCCTTTAGCTGTTCCGTTATGCCCTGTGCCTGTTTCATACCCTCTATGAGCCTTTCAAAGCGTTCCTGTGCCTGTCTGTTGATGTCGGCAAGGTAGGCGTTTAGCCTGCCGCTTGTAAGAAGATTGGTGTATGTAACTTTACGGTACTGTTTTAGATAATCTAAATGCCGTTGCCCCCAGATGCCTATTGCCTGTTCTTCTTCGGCGGGTACAGTTAAGCACGGTATCAAATAATCCCCTTGCCTTTCGTATTTGCCGCCCAGTTCCTCAAATAATGATTTTGCCATTGTCTGTTACCTCCACATTCTTTTTTATTTTGAATGTCCGCAAAATCCGTCCTACATCGGATGGCCGCCACGGGCAATCCAGATTATGAATGGCAATGAGTCTGTCCTGTACATTGGTACCTGCGCCCATCTTAGGGGTTGAACCCAGCAGAACACGGACTTCGCCGCTTCTGACCTTTGCAAACAGTTCCTTTTTCTGTGCGTCACTGGTAGCTTCATGGATAAACCGTATCTGTTCGGCAGGGATACCACGGGCGATCAGCTTTTCCCGGATGTCATCATAGACATTAAAAGTCCCGTCATTTTTCGGGGTAGACAGGTCGCAGAACACCAGCTGGGTTGCTTTCGTATCCGCATATTCTTCCCAGATACGATACACGTTGTCCACACAGGCATTCACCTTGCTGTTTGGATCATCCGGCAGCATGGGGTCGATCATCCTCTGGTCAAGGGCAAGTTTTCGCCCATCGTTGGTAATCTTGAGCATGTTGTCCACATTCGGCTCCACAAGCCTTGCACGGACTTTTTCTGCTCGTTTGGCAAGAGAAGCGACCAGTTCCGTCTGGATTTCACTTGGCTTGGTCTTGATGTTGTGGTACTCGACCGCCGGAACAGGGAGTTTCAGCATATCGGCAGTCTGAATATCCGCCACCTCCCGGAACATCAGCATCAGCTCCGGCAGGTTGAAAAACTTGGCAAAGCGGGTTTTCGCCCGGTAATTGGTTCCCTCCGGAGCCAGCTCCAGAGCGGTGACTGTCTCACCAAAGGTGGATGCCCAGCTGTCAAAATGCTGCAAACCATTCCGTAAAAGCGCATCATACTGCAGGTAGCGCTGTACCGAATACAGCTCCACCATGGAGTTGCTGATCGGGGTTCCCGTGGCAAAGATCGTTCCCCGGTTGCCTGTGATTTCATCCAGATAGCGGCACTTCATAAAAAGGTCGCTGGATTTCTGGGCTTCCGTCTGGGCGATCCCGCCTACATTTCGCATCTTGGTATAAAGATACAGGTTCTTATAAAAATGGCTCTCATCAATAAAGAGCCTGTCGATGCCGAGCTGTTCAAAATCAATGACGGTATCCTTTCGCTTGGTGTCATTGAGCTTATCCAGTTTTGCCTGAATCGCCTTTCTGGTTTTCATCAGCTGCTTGACCGTGAACTGTTCGCCTTTGCTTGCCTTCACATCGTCAATCCCACGCTCAATGTCATCGAGCTGGCGCTGAAGCTGTTCTCTCTGTCGCTCAATACTCATAGGGATTTTCTCAAACTGACTATGCCCGATAATGACCGCATCGTAATCGCCGGTGGCAATGCGGGAACAGAACTTTTTCCGGTTGCCCGTTTCAAAATCCTGCCTGCGGGTTACAAGGATATTGGCACTTGGGTACAGCCTAAGATACTCGGAAGCCCATTGCCCCACAAGATGATTGGGGACAACGAACATCGACTTATTGCATAATCCAAGGCGCTTGCTTTCCTGTGCCGCAGCAACCATTTCAAAAGTTTTTCCTGCGCCCACCTTGTGGGCAAGGAGTGTGTTGCCGCCATACAGGATATGGGCAATGGCATTGACCTGATGGGGCCGGAGTGTGATCTCTGGGCTGATACCGCCAAATACGATATGGCTTCCGTCATACTCACGGGGGCGGACGGAATTGAACGTGTCGTTGTAATACCGCACCAGTCGGCTCCTGCGTGTCGGGTCTTTCCAGATCCAATCCTGAAATGCCTGTTTGATTGCTTCCTGCTTTGCCTGCGCTGCCGTGGTTTCTTTGGCATTGAATACGGCTTTTTTATTTCCGTTTTCATCATATACATAATCAAAAATACGGGTATCACGCAGGTTTAAGGTGTCCTCAATAATACGATAGGCGGAAGCCCTTTTTGTACCATAGGTGCTGTCCGCCTTGACATTTCCGAAATCGGAACTCTTATTTTCAATAAACCAGTCGCCATTCATTGGGGTGTAGCGCACTCGGATTCTTCCTGCCGCATAGCTGGAAGGGGTCAGAAGCTCCATGACAAACCGCTGAATATCCTCCTGCGGTATCCAGGTTGTACCCAGACGGACGGAGATTTCTGCCGCTGACAGGTCTTTGGGGATCACCTGCTTTAAGGCTTCTACATTGATTTCATACGCCGGATCTTCCTTTGCCGCAGCCTGTGCGCTTAGAAGTTTTGTCCGCACATTGCCGGACAGATATTCGTCAGCAGTCACATATTTTGCCGGTTCCAAAGCAGGGATACGAAAGATCACGCCCTGCAATTCCTGTACCAGCTCCTCCTGGGGTTTCCCTGTAAGCTGCTCCATATAAGGCAGGTCAACGAGAGCCTTTTCCCCAATAGAAAGGGCAAGGGCTTCGCTGGCTGTTTCCACAGAAGTAACTTCCCGATGGGGCTTGATCGTCCGCTTCGTGAACATATCTGCTTTTCGTTTGAAATTGCCCTCATCATCCAGCACTTCCAAAGAGCATAACAGGAAGTAGCTCTCATCCGATGCAAAGGCCAGATAGTTGCCACGGCTGTTGATCAGCCCGTATTTTTGGGAAAACGCATCATACAGCCGGTTCAGATTTTCCTGTTCGGTGCGTATCATTTCTTCTGGATAATCCTCCGTCTGATACTCGATGAGCTTTCTGACACAGTCACGGATCTCGATCAATCCCTTGATGCGGCTCTCTGCGGTCATAGATACTGCAGCCGGGGTCATGCGGTCATTTTCCCGGAAGTAGACTTTTCCATCCACCAAGGTAAAGGAAAAATTGCGCACATTCGGATCGGCAGGAACAGAAGCGTCCGGTTCATCCGAGATTTCATCGATCCCTTTTTCATACTCCGGGATTTCTCCCTGAATGTTCTGGACAGCTTTGCTTAACAGATCCGCAAGTGGAATGTCTTTGTATGCCTTGCAGGCAGAGTCAAAACCAAAGCGGGTACTTTCCATTTTCATTTCGCCCAGAATCATTTCCGGGTGCTGTACAAAATAGCTGTTCATCGTGATCCCGTTCTCATCGGTATCCAGGTGTACCCAATCCGGTTCCACATCTGCAATGCGGTCACGCTTCTGCAAAAAGAGGATGTCACTGGTGACCTCTGTCCCTGCATTGGCACGAAACGTATTGTCCGGCAGGCGGATGGCTCCTAAAAGTTCCGCCCTCTGTGCGATATATTTCCGCACCTCCGGGCTTGTTTTGTCCATCGTTCCCTTGGAAGTAATAAAGGCCACTACGCCGCCGCTGCGGACTTTATCCAATGCTTTCACAAAGAAATAATCGTGGATCAGGAATTTCTGGGCGTTGTAACGGCTGTCATTGACCTTAAAATCGCCAAACGGTACATTTCCCACAATGACATCAAAGTGGTCATCGGGAAGTTTTGTCTGCTCAAATCCCTCAATGGCAATGCTGGCTTTCTGGTAAAGCTGCTTTGCAATTCTTCCCGTAAGAGAGTCGATTTCTACACCGTGAAGCGTTGAGCCTGCCATACGATCGGGGATCAGGCCAAAGAAGTTGCCGGTACCGCAGGACGGCTCCAGAATCGTACCGCCGGAAAATCCCATATGGTCAAGGGCTTCGTACATGGCTTTGATGACAACCGGCGGGGTATAGAACGCTGTCAGAGTAGACTCCATGGCTGCCCGGTATTCTTCCGGGGAGAGGCTGGCGTTCAACTCCTTAAATTCTTGCGCCCAGGCAGCATTGTTCTCGTCAAAGGCCATGGATAGACCGCCCCAGCCAACATAACGGGCAAGAACTTCCTGTTCTTCGGGGGTAGCAAGACGATGTTCCAGTTCCAGCTCATGGAGCAGCTGGATGGCTGCCATGTTGTTTCTGAATTTTTCTTTTGCGCCGCCGACACCTAAAGTATCTTCTGTAATCCGATAATTGTGTCGGTCAGAAGAAGGAACAACTGCTTTTTCTGTCTTTTCTTCGGGCTGTGATTCAAGCGGTTTCAATCGTTCAACCTGTTCTTCTGCCTTTGCTACTAAGTCTCCAAATTCCAGATCAGAAAGACAGCGTTCAATCATATCCGAAAGACCGTTGAACCTTTCTCGATGAGTCAGGCTGCTGTCGATATAAATATCCAGTGTACAATCCACCAGATCCGCATTGATCTGAAGATCATACTCCTCATTCTCGGAAGTAGTATAGGCAAGCCCTACGCTGTGCAAATCCTCATAATCTGCCCCTAATTCGCTGTCGTATTCTTCATGGATAAATTCATCGATCAGGGCTTTCGCCTGTTCCAGTAGTTCCTCCTGTGGCTGTTGCTGTTCCAAAATCCTGCGGATATAACTGTTCTTTTCCACACGATTGATCGGGAAACCAACATGGTTCTGGAACGTGATGTCACGCATAGACACATCACCGCTGATTTCTCCCACGCTTTCAATCCGATATCTGCGGTTGTCGATCACGATTTCCTTACCGATCAGGTCGGAAGAACCCTGTGAAACTTCAGATTGTTCTTTTTCTTCCTGTCCGGCAGTGGGCTGCAATTCAGCAATGAGCTGTCTGCAGATCTCTTTTTGTTCTTCATCCTCCAATTCTTCCTGCCACTGCGTCAGCTGTTCCACATAACTTTGCACATGCGCCGGATCAGCTAAATCTGCCTCGATTTTCTGAATGGTATCCTCTTTGGTTTCTCCAACTTCCAAAGCGTCCTGATACTCATATGGATCAACTTCTTCAATGAAGTCCACCAAACGCCCGGCAAGGCTTGTGTTCTTATCCTTCGGGACACGGAACCAGTCATTTTCGGTTGCCATGATTTCCGCAAAGAGCTTCTCGTCCTCTAGCGTCAGCGTCTTATGCTGTTCCAGATAGGGAAGGAATACATCTCGTCCCCATTGCAGGCTCTCTAGTTTCTCACGATAGAAATCCTCTCCCTGTTTCTTCCATTCAGGAATAAATGGGCAGTTGGGGGAAAGGGAGTATTCATAGAAGTTTTTGATATGGGCAATCAGATCGCCCTCGCCATCTCCAATGTCAAAGCGTCCCTCATAGTGAAAATCCTCGCCGCCGATAGTGGCCGTAATCTCAAAATCGGTCTTGTGATACCATCCAACATGATTTTCTTCCGCCTGTCTTTCCCGGTGCTGCTTCTCGTCTAAAACACCCAGAAGATAATTGCCAAGGGCAAAGCTCAGGTCGGTGTATCGATCCTTCAGTTCCCGGTCATAAAAGGCGGGGTGTTCCGAAAAGCCGATAGAAAATACCAGACGGTCAGGCTTTGTTTCGGCAGGTGTTTCCTTGCCCTGCATTTCTGTGATGATGACCTTGAGGTGGTCATTGGCAGGATTTTCACGGAGCTTTTCTTCAAAATCCGTCCGGCTCATTTCTTTTCCAAACAGGGGAAATTCAGGATTTTGAAGGGATACAGCAGTTTCATCAAAGGCAGATACTTCATATTTATCTGCTCCCAGATACACCATATCTCCCTCGTGATAGAGGTAGCGGACAGGGTGAAGCTCCAGAAGTTCCTGGGAAAAGCGCCATGCATTGCTCCGGCTGTAAACGCTGACGGTCTGCCTCTGCACTTTCGTCAGAAAATCAAGCATCTGCTGGACAGTGGCAGGCTCTGAAAGGAGCTGCTCCATCTGTTCGGCAGAAACATCGGCAAGATCGGCAAGATCCAATTCTTTAAGCAGATCCTTTTCGTAATGATCCAGATCACGGATAAAATCAGACAGCCGCAAAGAAAGGGTATCTCTCTTATCGGCAGGCGGAAGGTCACGGTGAGCATCAATAAAACGCTGCCTTGCCATTTTCCGCTGTGCATCAATTTCATACTGGGGAGCTTCCACACTTTCCAGATATTCAGGATAGTGATCTTTTTCCTTGGCGTTGAAATAACGGTCATTTTGAATCAGTTCCCCGATCCGTTTTTCTACCTTAGACCACGAAAGTACAAGGTCGGGCTTTGTATAGGAACCATGCTTTTCAATTCCGATCCCTTTACTGTCATGCCATGTCCCGCCCTGTGTCCCATCGGGATAACTGTGCGTACCGCCGCCGGTGCCGTACTCATTTTTAAGAAAGGCAATGTTGGCTTTCTTATCCTCATACTTCTGAAATTGACGGTAGATGCGGTACTTGCCATTTTCAAAGCCGCTTCCTCTTACCAGGACAGAGTCAATATCTTCCTGTGAAACAGAAAAAGCAGAGGATTTTTCGTCCTCTGCTTCTGCAATCTGTTCGATTTGTTCCTCTACGGTAGGAAGATTGGCTGTGACCTCTTCTTCATTGGCTGTGCTTAGCGGTAGATCAGCTCGTTCAGGATCAGCTCCTCCGCCTGACTGCGAATGTTGTTCATCATTCCCACCCACTGCATCGGGGCTTTCTCTTTCAGTTCCTCCGTCACGCCCTGCTCGGCTGACAGCTGCTTCGTCAGAAGTTCCAGCCTCTGGAGCGCTGTCTGTTCCGTCTGGTACAGATGCTCGTTCAGCCTGCCCTGTGTCAGAAGGTTGAGATAGGTCACTCTCTTGTGCTGCTCCAGATAATCCCGGTGCATCAATGCGTATCTGCCAAGCGGAAGTTCTGGCTCTGTCGGTAATGTCAGGTCGGGAATAAGATAATCCCCCTGACGGGTATATGTGATGTTCTCCATGATGATCGCTCCTTTCGGGTTGTTTTCTGCTTCTATCATACGAAGATTGTGTTTCCTGCGCAAAGGTGCGGGACTGTGTTTTTTCTGCCACCTGCACATCCCGGATCGTTTGTGAGATTTCCCGGAGTGCCATTTCCGCAATGTCACTTGTTGCAATGCCAAGGGCGTTAATAGTGGCAGGGGTATTAAAGTTCACAATGTCCTGAAAATCCTCACGGTCAAAGTATTCGCCCGTATCCAGACCGCAGCGGCTGACCAGCATAAATGCCACACTGTTTACGGCCAGCCGCTGGTACATGACCTCAATATTCAGGTCGTCCAGTTCCTCTAAGAAACTGTCCGCCGTCACATCTTTGAGCTGTGCAAGATAGTCCTGCAGATGATCTTCCACGGCATTTTTCGCTGTTTCCATCAGGGCAGAAGCAAGATCGGTACTTTCCAGTTCTCCAAACCTGTCAGAAAGCCGTTCCATCACAGGCTGCTCGTATCGGGTTTCCATCTGCCATATCGGAACAGGACGGCTGCCGTAATAACCTTCGTGTGTGTCTGACACATCAAAGTAATATTTCAGGGTATTCCTGCGGCCTTTGGGGTCAAATACCGCAATCCCTTTGCTGTCTTTATTTACCCAGCGCCGGAACTGTTTGTTCCAGGTTTCAAGCTGTGCCACGGCAACCGCATCCGGGCGCTGGGCAAAGATTAAGAGCTGTTCGTCAAAGCGGCATTTGTAATTCCGGCAGACAGCGGCAAGAAAGTTCTGCCATGTCTGCGGGTTCTTGGCTACCGCAATTTCTGTACGCCGATACAGCTCGGTAATCAGCTGATACTTTGCAGCCATTTCATTTCCACCTCCTTATTGATTTTCAGGATTATTCCTTGTCCTCTCCGTCAAAAAAGAAATCACCCTGTTTGCTTTTATACTTTTCTGCAATTCATTGATGAGCGCAATCTCCGCTACAGTAATGCCTTGGATAGAGAGAATATCATCCATCGTCATGGCGGAGATTGCTTTTTCATCGGTAAAACCAGCATCCAGAATCTTATTGATGACTTTGACCGCTTTCTGGTTGATCGCCATTATCTATCCTCCTTATCGTTCATATTCTTTATGCCTGACGGTTTTATGTGGTGGTTCCTGGGGTTTGGGTTCATAAGTGTGGCCGTTTCTTTCCATACGCTCGGCAAATTCACAAATGTGATAGATATTTCCGCCGATCTCTGTATGGTATTCATCAATAAAGCGGCAGGAACGTTCCGCAGTTTCGCCCCATGATAAATGAAGAATAATTTTCCCGCCGTCAGGAATACGAAACAATTCTTTGTAATGCGGATCAATAAACCGAATCCCTTGTGCTGCTTTCTCCATATGTCTGTCCAGCCATTCTTTCACATAACAGTAACAATAGAAGTTATAGTCACCCTTTGTCGGATTGCACCGGAATAAAAAGGCATATTTCTCCGTGTCCATCCGAAACCCATATTCTGTGCAGTAATTTCCCTGTAAAGCACTGGAAGGATAGCTCTTTGCGAAAGCCTTCATATCATATCGGTTATGCAATAATCCGTGATTTTCCCGCAGGGTATTCACTACTTCATCAAGCTCATTCTTAAATTCTTCTGATTTCCATTGCGGTCTGGTATCAAACCATGTGGTATAGAAACCATATCCAGAGTCAGCAAAATCGCCCCGCAAATGGCCAATATTGCCGGTCTGTCCGCTGATTTGAGAACTCTGTGAATACACATAATTTTGTTCAGCCGCAGTTAATGGTCTGATTTCCATATCAACGTTCCTCCCGGCTGTGTTTCGCTTTTTGCTCTTTCTGGATGGTTTTCAAGGCATCCTTGGCCCATTGGGGCATACGCTCCGGCTTGATCTCACCCAGGACATCATATCGTTCCCATCGGCTATGTTCGCCGGTGGCAAGGCAGGTGCCAAAGACTGCCTGACCTCTGCCGCCGGTGGCACCGTTTCCTCCTTCCGCAAGTACAAGCTGGTAAGCAGCGTGCTGATATTCATATCGCTTCGGCTCTGCATTGATTACAACCACCTTGCCCACAATGCTTTTATTCCTCATGTCAGGGATACAGTCAGCGACTGTAAAGGGGGTAGGGTCAAACTTGAATTTTTCCTGTTCGGCCCGTGTCTGTTCGATCTGTGTCTGCACACGATCACAAAAAAGCTGCATGGCTTCCAGATAATCCTCTGTTCCTACGGCTTCTGTTGGCCATGGTGCGGAAAACGGATTATTGTAATCGCAGTAGCAGACTACATAAGGATGTTCCGCCCGCTTATCGACACAGAAAACAACTTCTTTCTTTCCGATGTGGATACTCTGTTCCACAGTATAGTTGCCGATCATCCTTTTCTCGTCATTCATCAGCATCATCCTTTCTTTGCTTTTTCCTGTTCTGCTCGTCTAAGATCTTTCGGATACAGACATCGCAGAAAATCATTGACCTGTCCTTATATCGGGGATAGGGGCAGGTCGTACAGTCATATTTCTTCTTTTTACCGTTCACGGTCATCACCGCTTTTCTGCTTTCTTCATTCATAGGCAGACCTCACGATTCTTTCGCATAGCTGCGATAATCTTTTTCTCCTTTGGCACGGACACGGCGCACATGGCTGCTCCCCGCAAGCTCCGGGTGCTTTGCCTGAAGTTTTCTCCGTATCCTGCATACGCTCTCAAAACTCGGTAAGCCAAGATATTTGTACTGGGTCATGACCTCAGCCAGAGGCATCGCCCCGGCATCTTTCAGATAGGCATTGCACACCTTCAGGTAGAGCAGCATATCATCATCCCTGGTTTCCTCGTCTTTTTTCAGGATGGCTTTAATCTTGCCCTCCATGGTTTTCAGATTTTCCATTGGATACCTCCATAAAGGAAAGGGGCGGCATGTTTTGCCGCCCCTCCACGATCACTTCTTATTTCTGTGGCGGATGTTCAGCCAGATGGCTCCGCCTGCAATGAACACAACAAGTGCGATTGCAAGGATTGTTTTTACCTCCATGCTTTAATCCTCCTTTTTCTTTTTATTCTTAAAGCCAACAAAACCTAAGACACCAGCACCAAGCATGGAAACCGCCGCCAGCCCGATCCAGAGAGCAGGATTGAAGTCATCCCCTGTTTTCGGTGTTTCTCTCAGTTCGTTGTGCATTTCTACGGTAGCTGTTTCATCCACCTTGATGGTTACCTGCTTATCGGCAGGCAGGATATATCCAGAAGAAACACTGTCGCTGACCTCAGATACCGTGTATTCGCCAATTCGCAGACCTTCGATAAAGATCTCACCGTTTTTATCGGTCTTAAAGGTCTGGTCATATCCGTTTGTTCCTGTCACACGGAAGGAGAAGCCTTCTACCTTTTTGTCAGAAGAAGTTTTTACGATCTTCAAAGAGCCTTTCTGCGCTCCATTGATAAATCCAACACCTGCTTCGTTTTCAACCGTATAGACCTTTCCATCTTCCTCAATGGACACCGGATAAACATTCTCATCCAGCAGGAATCCTTCCGGCGCTGTCTTTTCACGGACAAGATATTTTCCATAGCGAAGGTTGCTCATCTGGTAAACACCATCGCCCAGTTCTCCCATTTCTCCCAGCAGTTCATCGCCGTCATCCAGTTTTCCGTCACCGTTTTTATCTGCATAAACTTCAAAAACAGCACCGGTCAGCTTATTGTCAGGATAATCTTCATCCACCTTTGTCAGCTCGATGCTGCCGGTAATAAACGCATTGACCAGTTCAATTTCCACAACCTCGTCTACCTTGCTGATGGTTACAGGAATTTCTTCATCGGAGAGTACATAACCCGTTGGGCTTTCAATCTCACGGATGATCCAGTTTCCATATGGCACTTTGGCAAAAGAAAAACTACCGTCATCTTCCGATGTGGTAGTTGCAATCGCTGTTTCGGTTGTAAATTCCTCGGTACCGGTCTTAAAGATACCGATAAGCGCACCGCCTAAAGCATTTCCATCCTCATCGGATTTCTTTCCACTGACAGATCCATAGATCAGATCATTTTCAATGGCTTCGCCCTCATTGGCAGTAATGGAAACGACAGCGGTTTCCTGACCGGCGTACTCGAAGACAACCGGGTATTTGGTTTCATTTTTCAGATAGGCCGCATTGGTATTGATTTCCTGTACATAATAGCTGCCCATCGGCAGGTCGCTGACTGCCTTACCGTGTCCATTCTCATCAAGGGTAATCACCTCGATCAGACCGTCAGCCGGAATGGTCGTTCCATCAGCGGCGGTCAGTTCCTCGGCTGCATAAAGCCCAAAGGAAACATCAAAGATCTCGCCGTTGTTTCCAACGCCATAATCCTCATCGACTTCAAGGCTCTTGGTCAGGTCAATTTCAACTTTCTGCCTTTCGTTGTAGAAGCTGGTGGAAGTTTCGGTCACCGCTACTTCCTGACCGGCATAGATAAGCTCAACCGAGTGAATTTCGTCATTGAGAACCATGCCATACGGAGCCGTGATTTCCTTTACTTCATATTTGCCAAGATACAGTTCCTTGCTGGTTGCCGTCCCGTCTGCACCTGTGGTAATGGTATCCACAACCTCGCCCTTAGAAGCCCGAAGAGTTCCATCCAGCGTATAGATGTCCTCGGCTGCGGTGATCTCATATACCGCACCTTCCAGACTGCCGACTGCAAAAACAGGCTGATACATTCCTCCGGCTTCCGTAACAGAGCTGAACACTTCACCGGACTTGGAAACGGTAATGGTTCCTTTCTGCGCTACGTTTTCCCTTACCACCTCAATGACGGTAATGCCGCTTTCCTCAGAAGAATCCTCCTGTACCACATCGAAATAGACGGGTTCATAGTTCAGAACATAGCCGTATGGAGCCTGTACTTCAACCAGGGAATATCCGGTTCCATACTCCAGTGTCTGCGGAGTGATCAGTTCGCCGTCTGCCGTAGTATAGAACGTGTCAATGGTTGTGACTTCCGGGTAAGTGAAAGTCATCGTTACCAGCTCGCCGTTCGGGTCATAGATCTGGAAACCGGCACCGGCATACGGGATGGTGTTGCCTGTTTCAGCGTCTTTCTTCACGATCTTGATATAGCTTTCAAAGTTGGCATTGTTGATGAGATAGCGGTAAATCTGTCCATCCGAATTGATAAACACATCAAACGGTTTCATCAGCTCACGGCCTTCCCAGCCGGATGTCTGCTTGACCGTATAGATCCCGTAGGGCAGGTCTTTTGTCTGGGCAAAACCATTCTCGTCACAAGTCAGAAGATCACGCTCACTGTCTTTGGCGTCGGCATAACTGTTTGCCGATTTCAAATAGACTTCAAATACTGCGCCTTCTTCGGGTGTTTCAATCTGGGTTTCTCCGTCATCGGTGTGTTTGATGATCGCAATCTTTCCCTTGATTACCTGTTCATTCACATCGTTGGCAGTGCTGTTCAGCTCTACGGTATAAAGCTCCGGCTCTGCCCCTACATGATGGATGGTTTCATCGAGCAGATAGCCTTCCGATGGGCTGATCTCACGGATACTCCAGTCATTGCCGCACACATAATAGTCTGTGGTAAACTGTCCGTTTCCGTCTGTGGTGTAAGTGTCAATCAGTTCCTCGCCCTTATAGATGCCATAAACTGCACCGGCAAGGGAAGCATCCCCCTGGGGTGTCCCGGTTTCAGCGTCTGTCTTTGTGACAGTTACATTGAATTTTTTGAGGATGTTGGTAAAGCTGCGCTCTGTGACCTTATTCCATTCCACCGGAGCGGTCTGGCTTGCCGGAACCACATAGCGGATGGCGGTATCTACTTCCTCAAGGACATACGGGGTATTGCCGCTGATCAGGATATTTTCAAATTTTGCCACACCCTCGGCATCGGTCACAGCATACTTATCTACCGGTAAGCCGCTTAATGATGTTCCGTAGAGGTGGAACGTCACGCCCTCAACCAGACTGTCCTCAGAAGTTTTTACAACCTCAAGGCTTCCTCTTTTCAGCGTATTGTTGAAGTTGACTGTGGTGGTCTTGCCGCCGATCAGCGTGATGGTCTGGGTTTCCTGCGGCTCATACTTATCAATGGACTGTTCCGTAATGGTGTAAGTGCCGGGGAACAATCCCTCCACAGTCAGATTGCCGTTTTCGTCTGTGGTAACGGTTTTGTTGAACTTCTCGCCCTTGATCGTAAAGGAAATACCTGCAACGACGCCATCTTCAGAAGTCTTTTTCAGTGCGATTGTACCGGTAGGTGTCTCCACATTCAGATATGCCTTTACTGCATCTGCATTTTCCACACCGGTCACAACATCCTGCAGGCTGGGATCACCATAGGCGATCAGTTTTGCGCTGCTGCTGACCGTTGGCACATTGCTTCTTGTGGCGGTGATCCTTACAGAACCGTCAAAGGCTGTTTCGGATGTGATCGTCAGCTTATTGCCGGATTTGGACACACGCACTTTACTGTCGGATGTGGCAAAGGAATAGTCAGCAAGGACACCATTGTTATCCGTCAGTGTCATAGTGTATTTCCCGTCCTGATAGGAAAGCTCTTTTGTGATGTCATCCGCACCACCCGACATAAAACTCGGAATGGTATTGTGTTTGGACAGCAGAGAAACGATCTGGTTATACACCTCAGCAGCACCGCTGTTGGGATAATTGGAACCAAAGTGCAGGCTGTACGCTTTCTGGCTGGTCTGCTGGTAAGCCCCTGTGGACTCACGGCATCCCGTCACAAATTCCCAGACAAGGGTCTGTGTGGCAAGCCATTTTTCATCATCACTTCCCGAAAGATGACTGCGGTTTCCCTGATAGCCATAGAGCAGGGCAAGTCCTACTGCTTTTTTCTGGCTGGAAGAAAGGGCATTCCATGTCTGGGAAGAATTTTTCTTGAGGGTATTGCCTGTTTTCAGCGGTACACCCGGCTGAATACAGAACGCATTATCACCGTCTACATACATACGGTACTTGTAACTGCCTGTTCCGCCTGCGGTATAACCGTCAAACACTGCACTGGAGTTATAGCGCATGGCATTTCCATTCCTGTCATAAGTGAAGTCAAAGGAAATCGTGCCAATATCTCCCGCAGCAAATGCTGTTGTCGCTGGCAGCACAGAGAAGGTTGTGACCGCAGCCATGACAAGGGCCGCAGCCTTTTTGAATAATTTGGGGAATTTCATACATTACCTCCTACTTTTTGTTTGTGAGTTTCTTTACTAACCGAAAAAAGCAGTCTATAACGATTGCCAATTTTTTCTTTCGGATAGTTTTGGTAGTAATTAGGGGGTGAGGTGTGGAGAGGGGGAAAGCGAAAATATGGCTATCCACACCAACAGGCAGACCTCGCCCTCGATGTGTGGCTATCGTTCCCGGTCTTTGTTTCGCTGCAGGTAGCGGTTGTAAAATTCCAGCGCCTTGACAACAAAATCCGATTCCCTGCCTCTGGGAACGCTCTTGGGAATGAGCTTGGTGATCCGTTCATCACGGAAAGCAGGTTTTTCCCTCTGGTTTGGCTTTTCTTCCTGCATGATCGACTGGATAACCTCATCTGTGAGTTTTCCGTCCTGCATGAACTTTTTCATTTTGATAGCCTGTGCAAGTGATGGGGTCGCATCGTTATACTGCATAGCTTCCAGAAGGGAATACTGCTGTTCATCGGACAGATAAGAGATTTCTACCGCCGGGCGAAAAGCAATCTGACGTTCATCTACCATCTGCAAAATTTCAGGAACAAGCTCGGTCAAGCGAATATATCGGAAAATCTGGTTTTTACTTTCACCAACCTTTTCGGCAAGTTCATCACTAGATTTTCTTCCTTGCAACTTGTTTCCCACTGGGGAACAAGTTAAATCTGTGCGCTGTCCTTGTCGATTCATTGCTTCCAGACGCATTTTATAGGCAAAGGCTTTCTCACTTGGTAAAATAGTTGATCTTTGCAGATTGGACTCCACCATCACAATAATGGCTTCGTCACGGGTCAGTTCCTTCACCTCGCATTTCAGAGTTTCAAGCCCGGCAATCTCACATGCCTTTTTGCGTCGGTGGCCGCTGATAAGCTCATACCGCCCATCCTCTTTCAGCCGAACCGTTGCCGGGGTCATCACTCCATTTCGCTTGATACTCTCAACAAGCTGTTCCATGTCCTCGTCCAGTAAAACTTTGAACGGATGATCTGGAAACTCGTCAATCTCCGCAATCGGAATGTCCCTTATCTTGCTCAGTTTGGCTTCCGCACGGCTTTCATCCGTCTGGAAAAGGTCATCGTATGCGGTCAGCTCGATTTTGTGTCCGTTGCTTCTCGCCAATTTCTGCCACCTCCTTTCCTAATTGTTCATAGGCAGCGGCTACCTTTCCGCTTTTGTCATAAGCAAAAATGCTCTTTCCCTCTGCGGTAGCTTCTACCGCACGGATAGAATGAGGGATTTCGGTATCAAAAACTTTGATCCTTTGCCCGTATGCACTTTTCACCGAAGCGGTAATTTCTTTTGAAATGTTGGTGCGGGGCATTACCATTGTCATCAGGATACCGTCTATCCGCAGTTTGGGATTGATCTGCCGCTTGACCATAGAAACCGAGCGAAGCAACAGCTCCAGACCTTTCGCTGAAAGATAGTGGGGCTGTGTTGGGATAACCACACTGTCAGCTGCCGCCAGAGCATTGATGGTGATCATGCCAAGAGAGGGCATACAGTCAATCAGTACATAGTCGTAATTCTTTTTGACCTCATTTACATAGGTTTTCAAGACACGCTCACGGCTCATGGCATTGATCAGCCTGACTTCAAAGCCAGACAGCTCAATATTAGACGGAAGCAGATCCACGCCCTCATGGTGATGCAGGATGCCTTGTGAAACATCAAAGGCTTTATCGTCAATAATGCTTTGCATCATGGTGGAAAGGGTTATAGGAATATCATCTGGTCTGCTGTACCCCAGGGCCATGGTTAAGTTAGCCTGTGCATCCGCATCAATCAGCAGAACTTTCTTTCCTTGCTTTGCCAGACTGACCCCCAGGTTGACTGCTGTGGTTGTTTTGCCCACACCGCCTTTTTGATTGGTCAGAGCAATCACTTTGCAATTTGACATAGGTGCATCCTCCTTTCTTTTAGATTTAGCCGCTTTGTCAGGGCGGCTATGTAAAGTTCCCCAGAACGTAAAAATAGTGTCTTCGACACTTCAACTCCCCTGCCCCTCAATCATGAGGGATAGGGGTTTCTTTTTGCTTCATTTTGCTTCATAATGGTCTTATGAATATCTTACAAAAAATTTTTATCGAACATTATGAAGAAATGATTTATCTTCAACATCCTCGTGATGCTATTGTTGAGAATGTAGAAAAAATGATTCATTGTGGCGATCCATCTTATGGTGGCGCCATGTATATTTGTCCCAATTGTGGTAATTTCAAATTTACTGCTTTTCGTTGTCATTCTCGCTTCTGTCCAACTTGTGGTAACATGTATTCCATTGACAGAACTACTGCTATGTCTTTTAAGATTATTGATGTACAACATCGGCATTGTGTTTTTACCATTGATGATTCTTTGCGGCCTTTTTTTCTTAAAGACCGTTCTCTTCTTAACTGCCTTTTTTCGGCAGTCAACAGCGTGATTTCTCGTATGTTCCATAAAGAAAATAAATCTGAATTATTTACTCCTGGATTTATTTGCGTCCTTCATACCTTTGGCAGAGATTTAAAATGGAATCCTCACATTCACTGCCTTGTTTCTGAAGGTGGTGTTGGTAATACTCTTTCCTGGCGACACTTCAAACATTTTAACTATCATTTTTTACGTGATGCGTTCCAAACTGCTCTTTTAAATGAACTCCATCAAAAAATAGGTCCAGCTTTCAAAAAAGTAAAATCTGCTATCTATGCAAAAGATAAAAATGGTTTTTATGTTCGCGCCATGCCTAACAAGTGTAATCCTTCTCAGGTTATCAAATATATCGGTCGTTATCTTGGCAGACCTGTTATTGCTACTTCTCGCATTGATTCTTACGATGGTGATTTTGTCACCTTCCATTACAACCGTCATGAAGACAATAAACTTATTACAGAAACTGTTCCTGTTTTGGAATTCATTGACCGCTTAACACAACACATCCCTGAAAAACATTTTAAAATGATTCGCTATTATGGTATTTACGCTCGTCACCGTAATTCTGACAATTTTTTACGAAAAGCCATTTCCAGAGAAAAACATAACTTTTTTCTTTCACTCAATAGGTGGCGTGATTCAATCTTACATTCTTTTGGTTACGATCCTTTAAAATGTCCGAACTGTGGAAAAACCATGCTATTTTTAGAACTATATTTTAATCATAATCCTGTTCCTTTGCATGAATTATACGAAAAGGCTATGCAAAAACATAGATGTCGTTCGCCTGCCTCGTTTTCATATCTTCCAAAACCTCTTTTCTCATGATAAACTCAATATATCTTAAGAACGGAGGCCACACTATGAAACGTATAACAGAAGCAGAACTCGCAAAGGAACTAAGGGAACAGTACATTAAAAATCCACCAGAAGGTATGACTTCTAAAGAAGTCCATGACATGAGTGACGACGAACTTCTGGATATGGATTATTTCTTACATGAATTTGATAACCTTGATGATGACGATTTTGGTGAAGAGGGCTTTTACATCTTTTAATCCAAACCGTCTGATTCACTATGCCCGCTTTTGAGCGGGCTATTTTAGTCCCCAAGTTCTCCGAAAGGAGAACTTTCCTATAAAGCAAAAAAGCCGACTGGTTTTTATACCAATCGGCTATGTAATAATTCTCCATATTCAGTTCTTAACCTTTGCAGCAAACAGCTCCCGTATGTTATCTGTATCCCACTGATCTGGAAACAGCACCGCCATAATCCGAAAAGCATCGTAGAGTCCTGCTATATATGCGTGGGTGGCATATTCACAATCTTCTTTGTCCCGGCACTCCAATAGGTGGTTGCAGACTTCCCGTTGTTCCTTTGTTAAATCCAACCGGAGATACTCCATTTCCGCAATTCCTTCGTTTTCAGAGTCTTTCTGATAAGTCATATCTGCTTCCAATAGTGAACGGATTGTTTGCTCCCGTAGTGTTTCAACAGCTACTTTGAATAATTCTTTTAGGTCTATTTCATTCATCCTGCCCTCCCACATAAACTGTTTTTATTTTTTTGAGAGGAGCATTGATTACCTTAAAAATCAGTTCATCGACACAATCTGTATATCGGCCTTGTTGGATCAACAGATTTTTCAATTCTACAAGGCTTTGAAGTAAAAGACTTCTATCGTGGCTATCCACATAAACATGAAATGTTTTTTCTCTCATACGATGCACCTCCTTACAGCATCATTATACGAGAAGCGCTGTACCCACTCAAATATGCCAGCAAAAGGACGGAATAAACTTCAAAAAAAAGCCTTTTACTCGGTAACATTCGCCCATCCAATTAGCAAGGCTTTTTGCATGATTTTTCGGCAAATTAGCAGGAGAGGCAATTTGATTAGCAAAAATCGAGAATTTTCTGCTAATCATTAGCAAGCTAATCGGTGACAAAAATCAATCGTTCGAGTTAAGCAAGGTTGCTTCCGATTAGCAAAAATGCTTCCTGCTAATCGCTGTTTGCTATTTGTTCTATTTTCCTCGGAAAATAGAAAACGCCGAAAACCTTGAAAAATCAACGTTTTCGGCGGAGTTTTTGGCGTCGCTAAGAGGATTTGAACCTCTGACCTACCGCTTAGGAGGCGGTCGCTCTATCCAGCTGAGCTATAGCGACATCTAGAAAATCTATATTTAATTTTACTTGTTACCTGTTCCCTTTGCCTCCAAGGTGTATGTTTCAACACTTTCTTAGGAGGCACTTGTTATATCCATTTAACTAAGGGAACATGTACTATTTTGTTTATTTACTCAGGAGAGCACCTTAGTGCCCTCCTATTATACTTCAAACTGGTATCAATTGTCAATTACTTAAAATTAATCCTTCCCTGCATCCATATATTTCCTTTGAATCTTCTCCCCACTGCAGGCTCTCCTACTACGTCCTTTACAGGCACGCATACGTCAAAAGTCAGTTCATTGACCTCCAGCTTCATGATATACAGTTCCTCTTTTGTATACTCATTTTCCATCTGCTGGAATTCAAGAATCTCTCCCATGATAGAATAACAGTCGCATTCCACCCCATAGGGCATGATATATGTATCCACAATACTGAATACATCTTCGCTTATCAGCCTTCTTGATACTTCTGAGTATGTATCAATATCATCGAGAGTCAGGCTTTCAATTGCCACGGGGTCGCCGCTTTTGGCCGCGCTTAAGAGCATCATCCTGTTATGCGTCTCCTCCTGCTGTCTCTTTTCCTGCTCCTTATCCTTTGATACAGGGAACAAGACTGTTCCCCCATTACAAAGGCCTGACAAAGTCACGGAAGTATATTTGATGCTGTTTTTGGACAGTTGTTTTTCCTTTAAATATTCCACCGTATTCTGAAGGTAGAATATCAGGCTGATTCCTATCTTGATATCTTCGCATATCCCTACATATGCTTCCCGGTCCATTCTTCGCTCTACAAAAACATCTGCATGAGAGGTTATTCCTGTACCGAAAAAGTATGGATAGTAATATTGACGGTCAAACCATTCATCTATATCCATGTCGCCGCATAGGGCCAGGCCTATTCCCGCGCCAAACTCTTTCTGGTATTCGCAGAAGTCCATTTCGTCTCCCCTGGATATAAGGTTATGCTGGGTAAATGACTCTTCTGTCAGCCTTAGGATTGCATTTAATTCTCTTTTGCTTTTGATATTTCCAAATCCAATTGCTTTCAGGTATTGATGCATATCATATTCCTTACAAAATTATTTTTTAGGTATGAGTCTTGTAGTTCCACCCATATATGGCTGTAAAACTTCCGGAATCTTAACGGATCCATCTGCCTGAAGATTATTTTCAAGGAATGCTATCAGCATTCTCGGAGGCGCAGCTACCGTATTATTCAGCGTATGTGCGAAATATTTGCTATCCTCGCCTTTTACGCGGATTCCAAGTCTTCTTGCCTGGGCATCCCCGAGATTAGAGCAGCTTCCCACCTCAAAATATTTCTTCTGTCTTGGGGACCATGCTTCTACATCGCAAGATTTTACTTTCAGATCTGCCAGGTCACCGGAGCAGCACTCAAGAGTACGTACAGGAATATCCATTGAACGGAACAGATCTACCGTATTCTGCCATAATTTATCGTACCACATCTTGCTTTCTTCCGGCTTGCAGACAACTATCATTTCCTGTTTTTCAAACTGGTGAATTCTATATACTCCACGTTCCTCGATTCCATGAGCGCCTTTCTCCTTACGGAAGCATGGAGAATAACTGGTTAGTGTCTGTGGAAGCTGGTCTTCTGTAAGCATAGTATCAATGAATTTTCCAATCATGGAATGCTCGCTTGTTCCGATCAGATATAAGTCTTCTCCTTCAATCTTATACATCATGGCATCCATTTCGGCAAAACTCATAACACCGGTAACTACATTGCTGCGGATCATGAATGGCGGAATACAGTAGGTAAATCCGCGGCCAATCATAAAGTCGCGTGCATAAGACAGCACAGCAGAATGAAGCCTTGCAATATCTCCCATCAGATAGTAAAAGCCATTTCCCGCAACCCTTCCTGCACTCTCAAGATCGATTCCGCTAAAACTTTCCATGATTTCTGTATGGTATGGAATCTCGAAATCTGGTACCACCGGCTCGCCAAACTTCTCTATTTCAACATTTTCGTTGTCGTCTTTTCCAATTGGTACGGAAGGATCAATGATATTCGGAATCGTCATCATGATCTTCTTAATCTTTGCTTCAACGTCCTTTTCTTCTGTGGAAAGAGATTCTAATCTGTCAGCATTCTCCTGAACCTTTTTCTTTAATTCTTCTGCCTCATCTTTCTTTCCCTGTGCCATGCATGCGCCGATTTCCTTAGAAATCTTATTCCTGTCAGCACGAAGCGCTTCTACTTCCTGCTTAATATCCCTGTTTCTCTTATCCAATTCCAGCACTTCGTCAACTAATGGCAGTTTTTCATCCTGAAATTTCTTTTTAATATTTTCCTTTACTACATCAGGATTCATTCTTACAAATTTAATGTCTAACATATATATATCCTCCTCATTTCTTATATATTATCTCTTTATCCTATTTTCCTTTAATATTTTTAGCGTCTATATCGTAGGCATCCTTGAATATAGCCTTATCAAGCGCTTCTGCCTCTTCTTCCGCTAATTCTACATAACTTTCTCCCTTTACGATCTCTTTAACATAGGTGTAGCAGCCCTCTCTGCTGTGCATAGCGTTAATGACCCATCCGCTATTATTGCCATCCAGCATTGCCAGCGCAAAACTTAATTTGCCACCCATTTCATTAAAAGCGTCATATTTGACAATTCCTAATTTCTGATAATCGTTCTCCATCTTTTTGCTGATTTCCCTGATATCAAGACGGTTCTGCTTGGTAATTTTAAGGATGGCATCTACCTCCGAGAACTTGTCCTTCATGCTCTCTTCTAAAGTCTTTCCATCTTTCCCACGCATAAACGAGGCATAACTACTTTTTAATCTATTATACTTCATCGTCACGTTCACGTATAGCACAAACAGCACGACAATCAAAATCAGTATGAACAGGAAAATGAATGCCGGATCTATTGCTAATTTCTTAAGTATACTACTTTCCATATATTTATTCTTCCCTTCTAATACTCATTATCATATCGAACACACGTTCTAATTCTTTATCCGAATAATATTCTATCTCTATCTTACCTTTACCCTTTCCCTTCGAAGCTATACTTACTTTTGTCCCCATAACTTCTTTCATCTTCTCTTCCAGGTCATTGTAGATAAATACGTGTTCGATCACCTTCTTTTCTTTTGGTTTTTTGGGGTTCTTAATATCTTTTATAAGTTTTTCTGTCTCACGAACGCTTAACTTCTCGTCAAATATTTTATTTGCCAATATGTATTGCTGTTCTTTATCATCTATAGCCAGCAATGCTCTGGCATGTCCTGTAGATATCATATCGTCTATGATCATCTGCTGCACTTTATCATTTAATCTTAGGAGACGCATAGAATTTGTTACTGCTGTCCGGCTTTTCGATACTCTCTCAGCTACCTCATCCTGTTTTAAGCTGAACTCTTCAAGAAGTTTCTTGTATGCCATAGCCTCTTCAATCGGATTCAGATTTTCCCTTTGAATATTTTCTATCAATGCTATCTCTACTATTTCCTGTTCAGAATAATCTTTTATAATTACTGGCACTTCTTTTATACCAGCCAATTTTGCTGCTCTCCATCTTCTCTCACCGGCAATTATTTCATAATAATCCTTATTCTTCCTCACCAACAAAGGCTGTAATACTCCAAATTGCTTGATAGAATCCGCTAATTCCAGCAGCGCATCTTCTTCAAAATTCTTTCTTGGCTGATCTCTGTTAGGCTCAACCATATTAATCTTCATCATTTGCTCTCCAGATTTTAATTCTGGCTGCTTCACCTGTTCTGTCGATATATCCGGATTAGCAGGTTTTACATTTCTGTTGTTTGGAATCAGGCTGTCAAGTCCTTTTCCCAGTCCTTTTTTATTTACTGCCATCGCATCCTCCTATAGTTTACAATCCTTTACTTATTACTTCATCGGCAAGTCTCATATAACTCTCGGAACCTGCTGACTTTGGATCATATTGATTAATCGGCATACCATAACTCGGTGCTTCAGCAAGACGAATATTTCTTGGTATGATTGTTTTATAAATATTTTGTTGAAGATTGTCCTTTACATTCTCCACAACCTGTAATGACAAGTTTGTTCTGGCATCATACATAGTAAATACTACGCCCTCTATTTCCAAATCCGGATTCAGTCTGTCTTTTACTAATTCCACTGTATGGATTAATTGGCTTAATCCCTCCAATGCATAGTATTCACATTGGATAGGAACTAAAACAGAATCTGCCGTTGTCATTGCGTTGATTGTCAGCATGCTCAGCGACGGCGGACAATCGATAATAACAAAATCATAATTATCCCGTATCTTCTGAATAGAATTTCTAACAATAAATTCCTTATTTTCAACGTCAATAAGTTCTATTTCCGCTGCCGATAAATCTATATTTGTAGGAAGTACATCCAGATTCTCCATTGTCTCTTTCTGCAGTACTTCCTCTATATCAGATTCACCGATTATCATATCATATACCGTTTTTTCTAAAAACTCTTTATCCAGTCCCAGACCGCTGGTCATATTCCCCTGAGGATCCATGTCTACGGCAAGAACTTTTTTACCTTTATCGGCAAGACAAGCGGATAGATTAATTGCAGTCGTTGTTTTACCTACTCCGCCCTTTTGATTGGCGATAGCTATAATTCTTCCCATTTATTAATCACCTTTCTTTTTAGCATAGATTTAGTATAACACTTTTTATAGTACTTATCTACAAAATGTTTCACGTGAAACATAGTTTTTCTATTATTCATAAATGTTTCACGTGAAACATATTATATTTGGTTAATTTTTTCAAGGAATGTTTCACGTGAAACATTTTTAGTTTAATTTCTCATACTACTATTTCTTATATTTGTCTATTTAAATATTTTTTATTGTATTACCGTATATCAAAATATTATTTATAAAGTCATTTCATTTCTAATTTCACTTATGGTAGTTAATAGTTTTATCATTTTAATTAACCCGACTCGGAATATTCAATCATATATACTTTTCTTGGTAGTAGAATGTTATTAATATATAAGTCCTTTAGTGTTTCACGTGAAACATTTACATAAAACTTAATCTGTAGTATAATAATATTATCTTTTCATACAGAGATTATTATAGAAAGAGGGGTATAAGTATGAGTTGGAAGAAAAAACTTGCAGCCGGTACAGCATTACTTGGATTATCCACACTAACGATACATATGATAAATAAATTTGTATATTTTTCAGCAACGCTTGATAACTTATTAAGTAACCCATCAGGTTCATACTATGAATGGAAATTTGGAAAAATATATTATACCAAAAAGGGCAATGGAAAACCTCTACTGTTAATACACGATTTAACCACCTCCAGTTCTGCTTATGAATGGAATAAGGTTATAGATAAGTTTTCAAAAACCAATACTGTTTATTGTCTGGATCTTTTAGGTTGTGGACGATCTGATAAGCCTAATCTTACTTATACTAATTATTTATATGTACAACTTTTAACTGATTTTATTAAGCATGTAATTGGAAATAAAACGGATATTATTGCAACCGGTGAGTCTGGCTCATTTGCCATAGCTGCCTGCCAAAACGACCCGACAATAATAGACCAGATTGTTCTTGTGAATCCACCTAACATCAAATTATTGTCAAAGATACCATCTAAAAGAACGAAGGTACTTACCGGATTTATTAATCTACCAATCTTCGGAACATTCTTATACAATATGTTGACAAGAAAGAAAAATATTGATGAAACGTTTAGAATGAATTATTATTATAATTCTGAAGATATTGATGAAAGTATAATAAATACTTATTATGAAACCGCCCATTCTGGAAATGCACTGTCCAAATATTTGTTTGCCAGTCAATGCGGTCACTATAATACAGTAAACATCTCTCACTGTCTGAAGTCTTTAACAAACAGTATTTTCATAATTACTGGTGATGGAAATCCAGAAAATATGAGTGTAGCAGATATGTATAAGAATATATTACCTTCCATAGAAATCGAAGGCGTAAAGGAAACTAAGCACCTGCCTCAATTAGAAAAATCCAGCGATTTTGTAGATAAGGTAGATATACTCCTTGGAAATTGTTGATAATCGGAGAAAATAATTTGAATAATAAAGAGTGAAGTAACAGAATCAATTATACTGCTACCTCACTCTTTGTTTTAATCTTTACTTTAGTGGTTCCTTTGATGGTAAACCTGCTTTTCTTGGAAATTTCTTGCCTGTACTCTTTATCTTATTAATCTTCACAAAAGACCTGCCTATATCTGTACCTGGAAGTTGGAATCTATAGATATCTTCCAGTTCACCGCCAAGTATTCGAACCGCTTTTCCAGATTCATATATTTCCTTATCTATATCCCCGGACTTATAGGAAATAAATATACCCCCTACCCGTATATACGGCAGACAATATTCGCTGAGCGTAGCAAGATTTGCTACTGCCCTTGAAACGCATAAATCATATTTTTCACGGTATTCTGCCTGTCTTGCATAGTCCTCCGCTCTTCCATGAATTGTATGAATATCCTTCAGTCCAAGTTCTTTGATGACCGTATCAAGAAACTTAATCCTCTTATTTAGAGAATCCAGCAGTGTAATTCTAAGGTGGGGAAATGCAATCTTCAAAGGTATGCCTGGAAATCCTGCTCCTGTACCCACATCTATTACATGATTTACATTCTCAAGATCCAATACTTCTACCAAGGAAAGACTATCTACAAAATGCTTTTCCACCACTTCCCCATATTCCGTAATCCCCGTAAGATTCATCACTTTATTCCATTCAACCAGAAGTTGGTAAAAATCATCAAACTGTTTTCTTTGAATTTCATTGATTTGTATTCCTAGTTTTTCTAGTTTTTCTTCTAATAAATGTTCCATTATACTCTCCACTATTTTTCATCACCGCCATTTGCTTTAAATACATCAAGACTTTATCTCATCTCAAGATAAACCAAAAGCACTGATATATCTGCAGGCGATACGCCAGATATTCTCGATGCCTGTCCTATGGAAGCGGGGCGATACTCTTTTAATTTCTGTAAGGCTTCTAAACGCAGACTCTTTACCAAATTATAATCAATGTCTTCCGGAATCTTCTTATTTTCAAGTTTTTTAAACTGTTCCACCTGCTTTTTCTGCCTGCTGATATATCCATCATATTTGATGGAAATATTAATCTGCTCTACAACCTCTTCTTCCAATTCCTCCGGAAGTACTGGCCTGCATTCATCTATATCTGCCAGCATTTCATAAGAAAGTTCCGGCCTGCGGATTAATTCTGCGACGGTAGATCCAGATGACAGCGGAGTACTTTCATACGACTTAAGCAGATTCTGAACTTTTTCATTCGCGCCGACACTGGCATGAGTTAGGCGCTTTACTTCTTTTTGAATTAATTCTTCCTTTTCAAGCAGGCGATGGTATCTCTTCTCTGATATAAGGCCTACTTCATAGCCTATTCTTGTAAGCCTCTGGTCAGCATTATCCTGTCTCAGAAGAAGGCGGTATTCTGCGCGCGATGTCATCATTCTGTACGGCTCATGGCTTTCTTTTGTTACCAGATCATCAATCAACACTCCGATATAGGCCTGAGATCGGTCCAATATTATGCTCTCTTTTCCCTGCAGCTTCCTGGCTGCATTTATGCCGGCGATCAGCCCTTGAGCCGCCGCTTCTTCATATCCGGAACTTCCATTAAACTGCCCTCCGCTATAAAGGCCGCTGATATTTTTAAATTCAAGGGAAGGTCTAAGCTGTCTGGCATCAATACAATCGTATTCTATCGCGTATGCGTTCCTGACAATCTTAACATTTTCAAGTCCTGGTACTGTCCGATACATTTCATATTGAACATCTTCCGGCAGCGAGCTGGACATTCCCCCGATATACATTTCATTCGTTTCCAGGCCTTCCGGCTCGATAAATACCTGATGCCTGTCCTTGTCTGCAAACTTTACCACCTTGTCTTCTATAGAAGGACAGTATCTGGGTCCGGTTCCCTCAATCATACCAGAAAATAGAGGGGAACGATCCAGATTCTTCCTGATGATCTCATGAGTTCTTGGATTCGTATATGTCAGCCAGCAGGATGACTGATCTATCTGTACATCTTTTGGATCAGTGGTAAATGAAAAAGGAATCACCTTTTCATCTCCAAACTGTTCCTCCATTTTGCTGAAATCTACAGAATTTTTATCTATTCTGGCAGGCGTCCCTGTTTTGAACCGATACATTTTGATTCCTAAATCCTCCAGGCAGTCTGTCAGATAATTAGCCGCCTGCAGCCCATTTGGCCCTGTATAATTGCTTACGTCTCCATAGATGCAGCGGGAACGAAGATAAGTACCTGTACAAAGAATGACCGCCCTGCATGGATATATTGTCCCGGAAAAGGTCTGAACTCCGGTAACCTTGCCCTCGTCTACTAATATTTTGACAACCTCATCCTGTTTTATATCAAGATTATCCTGATTCTCCAGAACCTGTCTCATTGTTCTGCTGTACCACGCCTTATCTGCCTGGGCTCTGAGAGAATGAACCGCAGGTCCCTTTGACTTATTGAGCATCTTCGACTGGATAAAGGTCTGATCAATTACCTTGCCCATCTCTCCTCCAAGCGCATCTATCTCGCGAACCAAATGTCCCTTAGAACTGCCGCCTATATTAGGATTACAAGGCATTAATGCTATACTTTCTACACTGACGGTAAATACCATTGTCTGATATCCTAGCCTTGCCGTCGCGAGGGCAGCCTCGCATCCCGCATGTCCGGCTCCAATTACTACTACATCATATCCATCTTTATTTACCCATACAGAATTTGCTGAATATTTCATTTACCAAATCTTCTCCTATCGTTTCACCTGTAATGCTTCCGAGAGATTCATAGGCATCCATCAAGTCAATGCTGTAGAAATCCTCAGGCATCCCGGCATCAATACTTTCCGTTACTCTTTCCAGCGCATTATAAGCATCCTGAAGCGCGGTCTTATGACGAATATTTGTTATATATATCTCATCATTAAATGAAAGATTTCCTTCAAAAAACATATCCTTTAGTTTTTCTTCCAATTCATCAATTCCCTGTTTATTTTTGGCAGAAATCTCAATAATAGGTATTGGTTCGCCACTTTTTTTTGCAGGATTACTTGCAAAATATGCCTCCTGAACCTTTTCTTTTGTTACTATCATATCTAAATCCGATTTATTTAGCAATATGATAGAAGGTTTTCCTTTTATTAGACTTAATATTTCATAATCATTTTCATCTAATTCTGTTGATGCATCAATCACGTAAATAATCAAGTCTGCCTTATCTGCATGACTTTTTGCTTTTTCTACGCCAATCTTCTCCACCACATCTTTTGTATCCCTGATTCCTGCAGTATCCATAATATTTAAAGATATCCCTTGAAGATTAATATGTTCCTCCAGCACATCCCTTGTGGTTCCTGCAATTTCCGTCACTATCGCCTTATCCTGCCCCAGCAGTACATTAAGCAAGGAAGACTTTCCGGCATTCGGCTTTCCTAATATTACCGTCTGAATTCCTTCTTTTATAAGACGTCCATCATCACATGTACGCAATAGTTTCTCAATATCATTTCTTAATTTCCGGACAACAGATTCCAATTCTTCCCCATACTCATCAACACTGATATGTTCAGGATCATCCAATGCTGTCTCAATAAATGCTGTATGGTAAATTATTTCTTTTCTTATGTTATTTATTTTATTCTTAATACTGCCTTTTAACTGGTTTATTGAACTTTGCAACGCATACTCGTTCTGGGATACGATTAGATCGCCGACTGCTTCTGCCTGGGATAAGTCCAGGCGCCCATTCAGGAATGCGCGCTTGGTAAACTCTCCGGGTTGTGCCGGCCTTGCTCCATTTTCAATCAGGAGTTCCAGAATCTTCTTCACAATATATACGCCGCCATGACAGTTAATCTCTATTGTATCTTCCCCCGTATAGCTATGAGGACTTCTCATAATCATTACAAGGACTTCATCAATCTCTTTCCCTCTATCTGTAATATATCCATAATGAATCGTATGGGATTGCTGCTGGGAGAGCTTCTTATTCTTCTTTCCCTTATATACCCTGTCCGCTATATCGAATGCATCACATCCGCTCATTCTTACAATCCCTATTCCTGCATTACTCATGGCTGTAGAAATAGCAGCAATTGTAGTATCATAATGATTATTCATGATCTCCTCCTGTTCTAATATAGAAAAAAATAGGGGTCATATCCTAACCCCTACTTTCTTACTTTTATTTACGTACAAGAGTTACGACAACTCTTCTATAAGGCTCTTCTCCCTCACTATGTGTGGATACTGCCGGATCCCCCTGAAGCGCGGAATGTATAATTCTTCTTTCATATGGATTCATCGGCTCTAAAGAAACGGTTCTTCTCGTTCTCTTTACCTTGCTTGCAATATTCTTCGCAAGATTTTCCAAGGTTTCCTTCCTTCTTCTACGATAATCTTCCGTATCAAGCTTTACACGGACATATCCTTCCTGCATCTTATTGGCGACTCTGTTCGTAAGATACTGAAGCGAATCAAGAGTCTGTCCACGCTTGCCAATAAGAATTCCCATGTTGCTTCCTTCCATATCAATCGAAAGAGCACCTTCTTCATCAACGACGGATGTCACCTTCACGTCCGTCATATCCATTGCCTTCAATACATCATAGATAAACTTTTCGCAAGCCTCGATTGTCTGGCTCTCGACCTTTGCCAGATCTGCCTCCTTCTTTGCCGGCTCTTTCTTTACTGTCTCTTTTTTTATGGTTTCCTTCTTCGCAATTTCTTTCTTTACAGTCTTGGGCTCTTCCTTTTTCATAACAGCAGGCTCTGACTTTACATCTTCCACAATCTCTGCTTCCGGCTCTTCGACGACTTTTCTGCGTGCTTTGATGACTGCCTGCTTCATTCCTATACCAAGGAAGCCTGCACTGCCTTTTTCAATAACTTCATATTCCAGCTGATCGCTTGTTACGCCTAATTGAATTAATGCTTCGGTAATTGCATCATCCAACGTTTTTGCTGACACAGTAATGTATTCCATGATAGCCGCCCCCTAATCATTTTCATTAAATTTCTTAACCATGTTTGCTTTTGATGCAAGGCTTCCGGCTTTTGCATTCTTGGCATTTTCCTTTGCCTTTGCTACCTTTTCTTCTTTTTCCTTCTCGCTTATGCTTGATACGTTACGCTTAGCGGTTTCCCTTATGCTCTTTGTATTTGTCTGAGCCATAGCATTGATTCTCTCTGCCTTCTCGCCCCGCTTCTCACGTTTCTTAGCAGCTTTTTCCCTGTTCTTTTCAATCAAGTCATCCACGGACATCTTAGAAAGATGCTTGTTAATCATCAACTGCTGTACACAACGTACTACCGCACTTATAATCCAGTAAAGACCAATACCTGTCGGCAGTGTGAATACCATGAAGATGGAGAACAAAGGCATTGTCATATTCATTGTCTTCATTGTTCCAGCCATCGGATTATCCTTGTCCAGCTGCTGGCCTGAGATAGACTGTGAAAGCCTGATACTCAGATATTGCGTAAGACCCGATATAATTGGAAGCAGGATTGCCGTTACAATGATTACCGCAGCCGGAAGACCATAATCTCCGCTGTTCTTAATCATAACTGTAGGCGAAACTGTCAGATTCGGAATGGTAATAAATCTATTTACAGCGTCCGGAGCATTCTTGATTGCCGGTACATAAGTCTGAATATCATAGATAACCGGGTACAAGGCAAACAGGAACGGCATCTGTATTAATAAAGGAAGACATCCGCCTGTCATTGATGTTCCATATTTGTCATATACCTGCTGCATCTCTTCCTGCTGCTTCAGCATGGAAGCCTGATCTCTTTTATTCTTATATTTCTTCTGAATCGCCTGAAGTTCAGGATTCATAACAGAAGACATCTTTGCTGTCCTCTGCTGCTTAATTGTCAGCGGCATCATGCATGTATATACTAATATTGTATAGATAATGATTGATAATCCGACAAGCCCGCTGTCACTTGGCAGAATACTATCTAATATGGTATAGATAAAGTTCATAACTTTACCTAATAACCAGCAAATCTGACCGACAATAGGCCAGTTTGCAGCAGTCAGTAAACTAAACGTCATTCTCTCTTCCTCCATTGTAGTTGTAAATCATTAAGGAACGGGGTCATATCCACCCTTAGCAAAGGGATTACAACGCAATATTCTCCAAACCGCCATAAGTCCTCCCTTGAAAGCGCCATACTTTTCAATTGCTTCTACAGCATACTGAGAGCAGGTTGGAAAATAGATACATGTAGAATAACTCTTCAGGCCAGATAAATATTTCTGATAAAACCTGATTAAGCCTAACATAATCTTTTTCATAATACGTTACCCCAAATCTATAATTTCATGAAGACGTCCCAGATGAAGCAATGCGCTCTCAATGTCTTTATAGGTTCTACCCTTTGCGCCTATTCTTGCTATTACAACGATATCTATTCCACATCTGAATCTGTCTTCTTGCAATCTATAGCTTTCTCTAATTAATCTAGTCAATCTGTGTCGTACTATACTATTTCCTACTTTTTTACTTACAGATATTCCCAATCGGTTCTTTCCGGTATTATTTTCCTTAATATACATTACCAGATACTTATTCGCATAAGATTTTCCACACTTATAAACAAGTTGGAAATCCTTATTTTTCTTCAGTGATTCGGAATATTTCATTGCCTGATTCTCCTAATTTTTAGAGAAGAAAAGGCCACATATATGCGGCCTACGCTGATAATCTCTTTCTTCCCTTTGCTCTTCTGCTAGCAAGTACTTTTCTTCCACCTGCCGTGCTCATTCTTGATCTGAATCCATGAACTTTAGCTCTTTGTCTCTTTTTTGGTTGGAATGTCATTTTCATAGATATCCACCTCCTTATATTTTATAAGGGAATACCCCTACTTTTTTTTCTAAGACATCAGTTTTGATTATATTAAAAAAATGGCTCTACGTCAAGCAAAACCTGGATTTTTATAAATTATTTTATCCACAAATTGTGGATAACCTGTTAATTTTAGGTGGATAATGTGTGGATATTAAAATATTTTTGATTTTATTTGTTTAAAACAAGCCTTTTTAAACTGTGAATAAAGTTATCCACATGGATTAAAGATTGCTTAAATCCTTATTTTGATGTAGAATATATGAGAGTGGGTCTTTATTTAAAAAGCCACGAATTGGATAGATTAGGAGTTTGCTGAAATGAACATAGTACAGGAAAAATGGCCGGAAATTATCGAACATCTTAGAATAGAGCATGAATTATCCAATGTATCTTTTACAACCTGGATACAGCCTTTAAAAGTATATGATGTAATTGATAATACGGTATTTATATTAGTAAATATGAATGCCAGTGTTGAATATATTGAAAAGAAGTATCTTCTTCCTCTTAAGGTGTGTATCGCAGAGATTACAGGGACTGAATTTGAAGTAATGTTCATTTCAGAAGACGATGACAAGCTGGATGAGATCCAGAATATGGCCATCGAGGCCAGCCAGAAGAAAAAGACAAAGACCGCAGCTGAAAAGGCAGGACTGAATCCCAAGTATACATTTGATACATTTGTAGTAGGAGGAAATAACAACTTTGCCCACGCTGCCTCGCTTGCTGTTGCAGAATCTCCTGGCGAGGTATACAATCCATTATTCATATATGGAGGCGTAGGACTTGGCAAGACACATCTTATGCATTCCATCGCCCACTTCATATTAGATAAGAATGCTAAAAAGAAGGTATTGTATGTCACAAGCGAGACTTTTACCAATGAACTGATCGAGGCCCTTAAAAATGGAAGGACTGCCGGCAATGAATCCGCTATGTCCAAGTTCAGGGACAAGTACAGGAATAATGATGTCCTGCTTATTGATGACATCCAGTTTATTATCGGTAAAGAAAGTACTCAGGAAGAATTCTTCCATACTTTTAACCACCTCCACACTTCTGGAAAGCAGATCATTATCTCCAGCGATAAGCCCCCTAAAGATATTGAGACGCTGGAAGCAAGGCTTAGGACTCGTTTCGAGTGGGGCCTGATTGCAGATATATCTGCTCCTGATTATGAGACCAGGATGGCTATCCTGCAGAAGAAGATTGAACTGGACCATTTGGAAAAATATAACATCCCGAGAGACGTGCTCCAGTATATCGCTGAAAATATCAAGACCAATATTCGTGAATTAGAGGGATCTCTAAATAAACTGATAGCCCTTTATAAGCTGAATAACAACGATGTGATCGATATTTCTCTCGCATCAGAAGCACTTAAAGATATTGTATCTTCACAGAATAACCGCAAAGTGACGCCAGAACTTATACTCGATATCGTATCGGATCATTTCGGCATCTCTATCGCAGATCTTAAAAGTAATAAAAGAAGCGCGGACATTGCCAATCCAAGACAGATTTCCATGTATCTCATCCGTACTATGACAGAGGTTCCATTAAAAGGAATTGGCATTATTCTTGGAGGAAAGGATCATTCAACCGTAAAATACGGTGTAGAGAAGATTACTAATGAAATGAAAAGAAATGAAACACTTTCCAATACCATTAATATTATAAAAAAGAAAATAAATCCGGCATGATGTTAATAAAAATGTGGACAACTCTTGGATAACTTGTTCTTCGAGAAATTAAATCGTGAAAAAGGAAAACTTATCACCATCATGTCCACAACCACATCCAACACAATCCACACAATTTTAAAAGTCGGAAACACTGATAAATAGAGGGGTGGAAGTAGTTTTCCTCTTTTCCACAGCCCCTAATAAGAATAAGACGGAAATATTTAATATAAATATCTATTCCCGCTTCGCGAAAGGAGTTATACACATGAAAATAATTTGCAGCAAATCTAATCTTGTAAAAGGAGTAAGCATCGTATCCAAGGCCGTTCCCTCTAAAACAACCATGCCAATACTGGAATGTATTTTGATAGATGCTACTACCGACATTATCAAACTGACAGCAAACGATATGGAACTTGGAATCCAGACTGAGATCGAGGGACAGATCACGGAAAGAGGAATGATTGCTATCGATGCAAGAATCTTTTCCGAGATTGTACGTAAACTTCCTGACAATGAAGTAACCATTGAGACTGACAGCAATCTTCAGACGGTTATTACCTGCGAGAAAGCAAAGTTTGATATTGCGGGTAAGCCAGGAGAAGAGTTCTCCTATCTTCCAATCATAGAGAAAGAGGAGTCTATAGAAATATCCCAGTTTACGTTGAAAGAAATTATCAGGCAGACCATATTTTCTATTGCTGATACGGAGAGTAATAAATTAATGACTGGAGAATTGTTCGAGATAAAAGATAATATCTTAAGAGTCATTTCATTGGACGGACATAGAATTTCCATCCGCAAGATCGAGTTAAAGGACCAGGTGACCGATAAAAAATTGATCGTTCCCGGAAAGACCTTGATTGAAGTCAGCAAGATATTGTCCGGAGAGATTGAAAGCATGGTCAATATCTCTTATACCAATAATCACATTGTATTTGAATTTGACAATACCATTGTGGTCTCCAGATTGATTGAAGGAGAATATTTTAAGATTGACCAGATGCTTTCAAGCGACTACGAGACTAAAGTAAGAATCAACAAGAAAGAGTTGCTCAACTGTATCGACAGGGCGACCCTTCTTGTCAAAGAAGGAGATAAAAAGCCGATTATCATTAACATTGGGGATGAGCTTATGGAACTTAAGATTAAGTCCCAGGTTGGCTCCATGAATGAAGAAATATATATAAGCAAAGAAGGAAAAGACCTGCTGATCGGATTTAATCCTAAGTTTCTTATTGACGCGCTTCGCGTAATTGATGATGAAGAAGTAACCTTATATCTGATGAATGCAAAAGCTCCGTGCTTTATCAAGGATGACGAAGAGAATTATATCTACCTGATATTGCCGGTAAATTTTAATGCGGTAGCATAGGGAGGCTTAGATGGAAGTAATTAAGTTAAGAGATGACCACATTAAGCTGGGGCAGGCATTGAAAGCTGCAGGTCTTGTGGAATCAGGCGTAATGGCAAAAGAAGTAATTGTGGATGGCCAGGTGAGAGTCAATGGTGAAACAGATACGCGAAGAGGCCGCAAGCTTTATGCAGGAGATATCGTAACTTTTAATGGGGAAGAAATAAGAATTGAAGATTGAGTCTTTAAAATTAAAGAATTTCAGAAATTATGATCTTTTAAAACTTGAATTTGATGAAGCCACCAATATATTTTATGGAGACAATGCACAGGGCAAAACAAATATACTGGAGGCTGTATATCTGTCCGGCACCACCAAATCGCACAGGGGTGCCAAAGACAGGGACCTGATAAAGTTTGACCAAAATGAATCGCATATTGAGGCTATTGTCGAGCGAAACGGCATTAACTATCAGATTGATATGCATTTGAAAAAAAATAGCCCCAAAGGCATTGCGATCAATAAGATGCCTATCCGGAAAGCAAGCGAATTATTTGGAATCGTGAACCTTGTATTTTTCTCCCCGGAAGATCTGAATATTATCAAGAATGGGCCTTCTGAACGACGAAGGTTTGTAGATCTGGAACTGTCCCAGCTTGATAAAGTATATCTGAATGACTTGTCTAATTATAATCGGATTGTTAATCAAAGAAACCATTTATTAAAAGATATGGGGTTTGGAAAACAGCAAGATCTAATGGATACTCTGGATATATGGGATTTGCAATTAATCCAATATGGTACTAGAATAATAGACAGAAGGAAAAAAATCGTGGAAGAAATAAACAAAATCATTTCTTCCATTCATGGAAAGTTGACTGGTGGAAAAGAGAACCTTCAGGTGATCTATGAACCAAGCAATGGAAGCCTTACTTTGGAACAGGCGCTTGCCAGAAATCTGGAAAGGGATCTTAGGATGAAAAGCACGTCGGTCGGTCCGCACAGGGACGATATCTGCTTTATGGCAGGAGACCTTGATATCAGGCGTTATGGTTCCCAGGGACAGCAGCGGACGGCAGCCCTATCCTTAAAACTTTCTGAGATAGAACTAGTAAAACAGGCAATACATGATACGCCTGTTTTATTACTTGATGATGTATTGTCTGAACTTGACAAACACAGGCAAAACTATTTATTAGATAGTATTCATGATATACAGACGCTTATTACCTGTACGGGTGTAGACGAATTTGTAAATCATCGTTTTTCTATAAACAAAGTATTTCATGTCCAAAATGGGCAGGTAGCGAAAGAAAACTAGGAGGATTAGAATGGGTACAGAAAAAGTACAGCACGAATATGGTGCGGATGAAATTCAGATACTGGAAGGTCTGGAAGCTGTAAGAAAGCGTCCTGGCATGTATATCGGTAGTACTTCATCCCGCGGACTTCATCATCTGGTATATGAGATTGTTGATAATGCTGTGGATGAGGCATTGGCAGGATTCTGTGATACTATTTTGGTAAGTATTAATAAAGACAACTCTATAACGGTTGTTGATAACGGACGTGGAATTCCGGTTGGAATCAACCATAAGGCAGGACTTCCGGCAGTAGAAGTTGTATTTACCGTACTTCATGCAGGCGGAAAGTTTGGAGGAGGAGGCTACAAGGTATCCGGAGGCCTTCATGGCGTTGGAGCCTCTGTCGTAAATGCTTTGTCTGATTGGCTGGAAGTTGAGATATTCAGTAAAGGAAAGATATACAAGCAGCGTTATGAACGCGGAAAAGTGGCACAGAAACTGGCAGTCATTGGGGAATGTGAGCCGGATAAGACCGGTACTAAAGTTACATTCTTCCCGGATGACACTATTTTCGAGGAAACCGAGTTTGATTATGATATCCTCAAGCAGCGTTTCCGCGAGATGGCGTTCCTCACCAAGGGGCTGAAAATCATACTTAGGGATGAAAGACCGGAGGAAGAGCCAATTGAGAAGGTATTCCATTATGAAGGAGGAATCAAGCAGTTTGTTGAATATTTGAACCGCAGCAAGACTCCTTTGTACGAAGATATTATTTATTGCGAGGGAATGGCAAATGGCGTAGCGGTCGAAGTGGCAATGCAGCATAATGACTCCTACAGCGACAATACTTATGGATTTGTAAATAACATAACGACGCCGGAGGGGGGAACCCATATCGTCGGTTTTCGTAATGCATTGACAAAGACGTTTAATGACTATGCAAGGAAGAATAAGTTATTAAGGGACAACGAGCCTAATCTCTCAGGAGAAGATATTAGAGAAGGGCTTACCGCTATTATCAGCGTTAAGATCGAAGACCCGCAGTTTGAGGGACAGACGAAGCAGAAACTTGGCAATAGCGAGGCCAGAGGGGCTGTAGACAGCATCGTCAGCAATCAGCTGGTCGTATATCTGGAGCAGAACCCATCTATTGCTAAGATGACGATTGAGAAATCCGTCATGGCCCAGAGGGCAAGGGAGGCCGCAAGAAAGGCAAGGGATCTTACAAGAAGAAAATCAGCGCTCGATGGAATGTCTCTGCCGGGCAAGCTTGCAGACTGCTCGGATAAAGATCCGAAAAACTGCGAGATCTATATTGTTGAGGGAGATTCCGCAGGGGGCTCCGCAAAGACGGCAAGAGACCGTGCGACTCAGGCAATCCTTCCTCTTCGTGGTAAGATATTGAATGTAGAAAAGGCAAGGCTTGACAAAATATATGGCAATGCGGAAATCAAGGCTATGATTACGGCATTTGGCACAGGAATTCATGATGATTTTGATATCTCAAAACTTCGTTATCATAAGATTATCATTATGACGGATGCGGACGTGGATGGCGCACATATCAGTACATTATTATTAACGTTCCTTTATCGTTTTATGCCTGATCTGATCAAGGAAGGATATGTGTATATGGCACAGCCGCCTTTATATAAGCTGGAGAAAAACAAAAAGGTATGGTATGCATACAGCGATGAAGAACTGGATGGCATCCTTACAGAAGTAGGACGTGACGGCAATAATAAGATCCAACGTTACAAAGGTCTTGGAGAGATGGATGCGGAACAGTTGTGGGATACCACGATGGATCCGGAACATAGAGTGCTGCTTCGGGTTACAATGGATGAAGAGACCACCTCAGAACTGGATCTTACATTTACGACGCTTATGGGAGATAAAGTAGAGCCAAGAAGAGAGTTTATTGAGGAAAATGCAAAATACGTTAAGAACTTGGATGTGTAGGAGGATAGAGAATGGAAGATAATATATTTGACAAAGTCCATGAAGTGGACCTGAAAAAAACAATGGAAACCTCCTATATCGACTATGCGATGAGCGTGATTGCTTCCCGTGCATTGCCGGATGTAAGAGACGGACTTAAACCGGTCCAGAGAAGAATCCTGTATTCTATGATCGAGCTGAATAACGGGCCGGATAAGCCGCACAGAAAATGTGCCCGTATCGTTGGAGATACCATGGGTAAATATCATCCTCATGGAGATAGTTCCATCTATGGAGCACTGGTAAATATGGCTCAGGAATGGTCTACCAGATATCCGCTTGTAGACGGACATGGAAACTTTGGCTCCGTAGATGGAGACGGCGCGGCAGCGATGCGTTATACAGAAGCAAGATTAAGCAAGATTTCCATGGAACTGACTGCTGATATCAACAAAGATACGGTTGATTTTGCTCCTAACTTTGATGAAACGGAAAAAGAGCCTGTAGTATTGCCTGCCAGATTTCCGAATCTGCTGGTTAACGGAACATCAGGAATTGCCGTAGGAATGGCGACTAATATACCGCCCCATAATCTGAATGAAATCATTAATGCAGTGGTGAAAATCATTGATGATCAGATTGAGGATAAAGAAGAGACTACCATTGAGGAAATTCTTAAGATTATTAAAGGACCTGATTTTCCTACAGGCGGAATGATCCTTGGCACCAGAGGGATCGAAGAGGCATACAGGACAGGCCGTGGAAAGATCCGCGTGCGTGCTGTCACCGATATAGAGACGATGCCCAATGGAAAAAGTCGGATTATCGTTACCGAACTTCCTTACATGGTAAATAAGGCAAGACTGATCGAAAAGATTGCCGAGATGGTAAGAGACAAGAAGATTGATGGCATTACAGATTTAAGCGACCAGTCAAGCCGCGAGGGAATGCGTGTAGTAATTGAATTGAGAAAGGACGTTAATGCCAACGTGCTTTTAAATCAGCTCTATAAGCATACCCAGCTTCAGGATACGTTTGGCGTGATCATGCTAGCTCTTGTGAATAACGAGCCAAGAGTAATGAACATTCTGGATATGCTCAACTATTATCTTCAACATCAGGAAGAAGTAGTAACACGCAGGACAAAATACGAATTAAATAAAGCAGAAGAAAGAGCCCATATTTTACAGGGCTTGCTGATCGCTCTGGATAATATTGACGAGGTAATCAGGATTATCAGAGGATCCCAGACAGTTCAGATCGCAAAGGCCGAATTGATGGAGAGATTTGGACTTTCAGAAGTTCAGTCACAAGCAATCGTGGATATGCGTCTGCGCGCGCTGACCGGATTGGAAAGAGAGAAGCTGGAAAACGAGTATCAGGAACTGATGAAGCAGATCAGAGAGTTAAAGGCTATCCTGGCTGATCGAAAACTGCTTCTTGGAGTCATCAAGGAAGAGATACTGATCATTCGGGATAAATATGGGGATGAGAGAAGGACGTCTATAGGATTTGATGAATTTGATATCTCCATGGAAGATCTGATTCCGAAGGAAGATGTTGTCATTACTATGACTAAGCTTGGATATATCAAGCGTATGTCGCATGATACATTTAAATCGCAGAACCGTGGCGGCAAAGGCATTAAGGGAATGCAGACTCTGAAGGAAGATTATGTGGAAGAGTTATTCATGACGCATACCCATCACTATATCATGTTCTTTACCAATACAGGAAGGGTATACCGTATGAAGGGATATGAGATACCTGAAGCAAGCCGAACTTCAAGAGGAACGGCAATCGTCAATCTTCTGCAATTGATGCCTGGAGAAAAGATAAGCGCAGTGATTCCAATCGAGGAATATAAGGATGGAGAGTATCTGTTCATGGCTACCAAGAAGGGGCTGGTCAAGAAGACGCCTATCACGGAGTACGCGCATGTGAGAAAAACCGGGCTGGCCGCAATCACGCTTCGTGAAGAAGATGAATTGATTGAAGTCAAGTATACGGATAACGACAGGGATGTGCTTCTTGTAACAAAATATGGACAGTGCATCCGATTTGATGAGAAGGACGTTCGCCCGACGGGAAGAACTTCCATGGGTGTCAGGGGAATGAATCTGGCAGACCGGGATGAAGTGATCGGCATGCAGCTTGATTCCCAAGGATGTGACCTTCTGATTGTATCAGAAAAGGGCATGGGAAAACGAACTTCCATCGAAGAGTTCACCTGCCAGAATCGTGGCGGGAAAGGCGTAAAATGCTACAAGATAACGGAAAAGACCGGTAATGTAGTAGGCGTCAAGGCTGTCAATCATGATGATGAAGTGATGATCATCAATACGGAAGGAATCATTATCCGTATGAAGTGCGAGGGAATCTCCGTGCTTGGAAGGGTTACATCTGGCGTCAAGCTGATTAATCTCCAGGAGGGCGACATTGTCGCAAGCATCGCAAAGGTTCGAAAAGGCGATGAAGAACCTATAGATAGTGTAGAAGATACCGATGAGGAATCATAGTTTGATAATGTGGTAAATATCAATCGTACAAAGAAGCCAGAAAATCTATGCAGATATGCGTCTGATTTTCTGGCTTTTAAAATGAATTATTTGGATTCTTCATCCTTTTTTAATTCGCGTATCAGAATTTCTGCGATTTTCTTTACCGTTAACTCCACGAAACGATTGCACTGTGCTTTTCTTTCCGGAGAATTTCTCTCCATGCCTTTTGTAAGAATGCGACAGCAAGTAGCTCCGCAAGCCTCTTTAAAATAGTCGTGGAATTCATTGGTCAGTTCAAAACATCTGGTAATCTTAGAGTCGCCGGGCGTCGTCCTTCCGAAGAAATATCCAATGCACATTGTTCCACCTGCTAATGCGCCGCAGATACATCCGCCGCCCCCAAGTCCCCATGGAAATCCTGAACTCATAGCAATCGCTTCGTCTGGAATATCCACTTCAAAATGCTTGCGGATTGCATAGATGACAGATTCCGAACAGGCGAATCCTTGGTTGAAGATATCAACCGCGTCTTTCTGTATTTGCTCCATGTCAATATTTGTATTCATATGAAAACCTCCTCTGCTATTATCCATTTTATCTCAATATGACAGATTTTTAAAGTAAAAACTAAACTCTGGTCTCTAAAAATATTTTTATCGAAAAACAATAAAAATATATTGAAATTCAATAAAAACCATGATATAGTATTTTCATACAAGAAAAGTATAAGACACAATTAAAAAATAGCAAAAGGATGTGGAATAGATGGATACAGGATTTATAAAGTTTACTAAATATGTGCTTGATATTATGTATTTCGGAGGATTTGTCGTACTAATAACACTTCCAGCAACTATAAAATTTCTTGGTAAATATTATTCTTCGGTAATCACCAAGAATTTTGCACTTATGCTCTTTGTATTTGTAATATCTGGTATTTTGGGCATTTTGATTATTGGCATTGTCATCATGTTCATATTCAAGTTATTTTTTGTTCCAACTCCCGCTACAGGGATTATTATACTGGTTTTCTTTATTGCAGCCTTATTTAGCCAGGTTTTGGCAGATGTATTTGAAAAATCAGTAAATTATAAAGAAGAAAACGATCTTACAATATAGGAGGTGCCGTTGTGGGAATAAAGATTAATCTGGATGTCATGATGGCACAGAGGAAAACAGGGCTTGTGGAACTTGCAGGAAGGATAGATATTACCCCCGCAAACTTATCCATTCTAAAAAATAATAAGGCAAAGGCTATCCGGTTTTCAACCTTGGAGGCTATTTGCAAAGAGTTAGGATGCCAGCCGGGCGATATCATAGAATACTGTACGGATGAAGACGACAAATAAAAGCAATCATATGGAGGTGCTGTTTATGAATGTAACGGAGAGGCCATTAATCGCTAAGATGAGAGAAAATTACAGGTATTTTGGAGGATTAAGCTTATTATATGGAATAATATTCGCATTCTGCCTGTATAAGAATATGCATGGAATCACATTTCCTGTATGTGTAGCTATTACAATTGTATTTGCAGTATTATTTCTTAAGAAGATTAACTACAGGATCATGAAGCAGTCCTTGCCTTATATTGTAGGCATGATATTGCTGTCTATATCTACCGTACTTACCTCTTCCTTTTTTCTTCATTTTTTTAATCTGGCAGGTATTATTCTGCTCTTCTTTGTGTTTATGATCCACCAGTTCTATAATGATAGAGACTGGAATTTTCCTGCCTATTTGAAACGGATCTTTATCCTGGCTGGGACGGTGATAGAGTCAATTCCGAAGCCTTATGCACATGGGGCGGAATATCTTGGAGGAAGCAAAAATAAGAAGAACCATATCATTATTGCTATAGCTATTGGCCTATGCATAGCCATCGGATCTTTATGCGTGATTCTTCCTCTCCTTCTTAATTCAGATATTATATTTGCAAAGTTTTTTGGAGAGATGCTAAAATACATTAATTTCAGAACCATATTTGGAATTGGCCTTACTGTAGTCATAGGATTTACATTGAGTTATGCGTTTTTCTGCGGCCTTTGCAAATATAATTTTCCAGAAGGTAAGGAAAGAAGGAGAAAATACTATAATCCTGTAATCGGAATTACATTTACAAGCGTCATTTCCTTTATATATCTTATCTATTGCCTGATTCAGATTATGTATTTATTCATAGGAATCCAAAAAGGCCTTCCATCCGACGTCACTTATGCCCAATATGCAAGGACTGGATTCTGGGAACTGCTGACGGTGGGAATGATCAATTTTGTCATGGTATTGTTATGCATGTATCTGTTCCAGGATCATATCGCAATGAAGATTATACTGACAATTATATCCGGATGTACATTTATCATGCTGTTTTCCGCAGCCTATAGAATGATGATGTATATTGGCGCATATCATTTGACATTCCTGAGAATCCTGGTTTTATGGTTCTTGATAGTTCTGGCATTGATTATGGGAGGGGTAATCATAAGCATCTATAAGGGCAGGTTTCCATTATTCCGATATATTATGGGCGTAGTGAGCATTATGTATATAGGCCTTGCATTTTCCAGGCCCGATGTTGTTGCAGCCAAATATAACATTGCTCATGAGGAGAAACTGAAAGTTGAAGATGTACGTTATATGATGAACCGAATGTCCATAGACGTAGCTCCTATCATTGCGGGTATTGATCCTAGGTCTGATGTAGACTATAATTCCAAAGGAATATATGAGAATGCTGACAATCTGGAACAAAGCATGTACTACTACTTTTCTGATATTGCTCAGGGAAACGAGGGAATCTTTTTCAGAAAGGCTAATTATTCCAGAATCCGCGCCAAACTGGCTGCAGACAAATATTTAGAATTAAATGACAGGAGCAAAGAATATGACTTTGAGTATAGAGACTATAAATATTAGCAGACATATTTTGACAGAATTGTCCGGAACATTTATACTAAGATAGGCGGTAGATGCCATATCCTATTTTGATGCGGGAGGAAAAGAATGCGAACGATAGATGTCAGCGAGATTACAGAGAATATAAAAGAGATGTGCATGGAAGCGAACCATTATCTGTCAAAAGATATGGATAATGAAATGAAAAAGGCGGTAGAGACAGAAGAATCCCCCTTGGGAAAGCAGATACTTCTTCAGCTTCAGGAAAATCTTCAGATAGCGGCAGAAGATAGGATTCCCATCTGCCAGGATACGGGAATGGCTGTGATATTTATAGAAATCGGTCAGGACGTGCATTTTGTAGGTGGAATTCTGGAAGATGCCATAAACGAAGGCGTCCGTCAGGGATATAAGGAAGGATATCTTCGAAAGTCTGTCGTAGGAGATCCCATAATCCGTGAGAATACAAAAGATAACACCCCTGCGATTGTTCATTATAGTATTATAAAAGGTGACAAAGTAAAGATAAAAGTTGCTCCAAAGGGCTTTGGAAGTGAAAATATGAGCCGGGTATTCATGTTGAAGCCTGCGGATGGGATTGAAGGGGTTAAAAATGCAATCCTGACGGCAGTGAGGGATGCAGGCCCCAATGCCTGTCCTCCGATGGTTGTAGGCGTAGGAATAGGCGGTACTTTTGAAAAATGCGCTCTTATGGCTAAGGAGGCTCTGACCCGTGAGGCAGGAGCACACTCCGATATACCGTGGGCAAGGGAATTAGAAGAAGAAATGCTTGATAAGATCAATAAACTTGGCATAGGACCTGGAGGGCTTGGCGGGACTACGACTGCCCTGGCAGTTAACGTAAATACATATCCCACGCATATTGCCGGACTTCCAGTGGGAATTAACATATGCTGCCATGTAAACCGGCATATTATCAGGGAGGTGTAATTATGGATAAGCATATACAGGCTCCAATTACGAAGGAAGTATCCGAGTCTCTACGGGCAGGGGATTATATTTATATTACCGGAACCATCTATACGGCAAGAGACGCGGCGCACAAAAGGATGGATGAGACTCTGGCAAGAGGGGAGACGCTGCCAATCAATATAGAAGGCCAGGCAATTTATTATATGGGACCGTCTCCTGCAAGGGAGGGACGGCCTATTGGATCAGCCGGGCCTACGACATCAAGCCGGATGGATAAGTATGCGCCGAAACTTCTTGATATGGGACTCGCGGCTATGATTGGAAAAGGAAAGAGGAGCAAGGAGGTCATGGATGCGATAATCAGAAATAAAAGCGTCTATCTGGCAGCCGTAGGAGGAGCTGGGGCGCTTCTTTCGAAATGTATCAAATCTTCAGAAGTAGTAGCATATGAAGACTTGGGAACAGAGGCAATCAGGAAACTGGAAGTAGTTGATTTTCCGGTTATCGTTGTGGCTGACTGCGTGGGCAATAATCTGTATGAGACTGCGATCAAGGAGTATCAAAAGATATGAAAAGAATATTATTGATGGTGTTCCGGAATATCATCCTGGTGCCAGCTATGTGGGTCAAACTATGTTATTACGCATCCCATGTGGACAAATATACAGAGGAACAGCGCTATGCCATGCTTAAATTCATAGTATTACGCGCGAACAAAGGTGGAAATGTAACGATAGATGTCCATGGAAGGGAAAATATCCCAGATAAAGATGGATTTATGTTTTTTCCTAACCACCAGGGATTATATGATGTCCTTGCTATATTGGAAGCCTGTACCAGACCATTTTCAGTTGTGGCCAAGAAAGAAGTTGCCAATATCCAGTTCCTGAAGCAAGTATTTGCATGTATGAAAGCCTATATGCTGGATAGAGAAGATGTAAGGCAGGCGATGCAGATCATAATAGATGTATCTAAGGAAGTGGAACATGGAAGAAATTATCTGATATTTGCAGAGGGGACCCGTTCCAAGAATGGCAACGAGGTGCAGGAATTTAAAGGAGGAAGCTTCAAGGCAGCCACAAAGGCTAAATGTCCGATCGTTCCAGTGGCGCTCATTGATTCCTTTAAGCCTTTTGATACAAATACTATAAGTCCGGTAACAGTGCAGGTACATTTTCTAAAGCCTTTGCGTTATGAAGATTATAAGGATATGAAGACGAAAGATATTGCTGCATTGGTAAAAGAAAGAATACAGAAGACAATTCATGAAAATACAGTAAAATGATTATAATAAGTAGAGAGAGGATAGAAGTCCTCTCTTTATTTATTTGCAGAGGAGAAAAGTTTGAATGAAATATATGGCTATGTAAGGGCCTCTTCCAAAGATCAAAATGAAGACCGACAGTTGATTGCGCTTAGCGATTTTCCTGTTCCCCAAAAGAATATATACATGGATAAGCTAAGCGGCAAAGATTTCAACATGCCCCAGTATAAGAGATTATTAAATATGATAGAAGATGAGGATGTCCTGGTAATAAAATCTATCGACAGGCTGGGACGCAATTATTCGGAAATATTAGATCAATGGAGATATCTGACTAAAAACAAGAAAGCGTATAAAAGATTTCTATGGATTTTTACAGGGTGTATAAAAGATGGAAGCGTATAATACCTTTATAAAGTGGGCCACATATATGGAAAATGAGAGCAAAGGAATAAAAAAGTAGACTTTAATGCGCGGGTAAGTTATAATGAAAACAATTAGCAAATATAGGTTTTGAATCTATTAACTACATATATTAAAGAAAAAGTAAACTGTTTTGTAATTAACTGTACAAAAAAGTCTGCTTTTTTGTACAGAATAAGTTACGAATGATGGGGGACAGGTGTCTGTGAGGAGTGTAAGTCTATTAGAAGATCTGGCAGAGAAGATAGGATGCGATTGCCTGTCAGATTTACGCCTTATGCAGGAAAAGTGGCTGCCAAGGCTAAAGGCAGAGTTGGAAAATATAGATGAAGAAGAATATAGTTTGTCTAATTGGAATGAGGTGATTTTATATATAACAGGCAGTCAGTCAATTGATTCTATGGGAATTAATGAAGCATCAAAAGCGAAAGATTATATGATTCAATGGCTAGATGCAAAAAAGGATTGACAATATGAAAAACCTTTAGTATAATAACCCTTGCTGGAGAAATACTCAAGAGGCTGAAGAGGCGCCCCTGCTAAGGGTGTAGGTCGGGTAACCGGCGCGAGGGTTCAAATCCCTCTTTCTCCGTTTAGTCAGTATTGACTGTCTGAGACAATCGGTTTCAGACAGTTTTTTACTTTATAGGAAAGTTCTCCTTTCGGAGAACTTGGGGACTAAAATAGCCCGCTCAAAAGCGGGCATAGTGAATCAGACGGTTTGGATTAAAAGATGTAAAAGCCCTCTTCACCAAAATCGTCATCATCAAGGTTATCAAATTCATGTAAGAAATAATCCATATCCAGAAGTTCGTCGTCACTCATGTCATGGACTTCTTTAGAAGTCATACCTTCTGGTGGATTTTTAATGTACTGTTCCCTTAGTTCCTTTGCGAGTTCTGCTTCTGTTATACGTTTCATAGTGTGGCCTCCGTTCTTAAGATATATTGAGTTTATCATGAGAAAAGAGGTTTTGGAAGATATGAAAACGAGGCAGGCGAACGACATCTATGTTTTTGCATAGCCTTTTCGTATAATTCATGCAAAGGAACAGGATTATGATTAAAATATAGTTCTAAAAATAGCATGGTTTTTCCACAGTTCGGACATTTTAAAGGATCGTAACCAAAAGAATGTAAGATTGAATCACGCCACCTATTGAGTGAAAGAAAAAAGTTATGTTTTTCTCTGGAAATGGCTTTTCGTAAAAAATTGTCAGAATTACGGTGACGAGCGTAAATACCATAATAGCGAATCATTTTAAAATGTTTTTCAGGGATGTGTTGTGTTAAGCGGTCAATGAATTCCAAAACAGGAACAGTTTCTGTAATAAGTTTATTGTCTTCATGACGGTTGTAATGGAAGGTGACAAAATCACCATCGTAAGAATCAATGCGAGAAGTAGCAATAACAGGTCTGCCAAGATAACGACCGATATATTTGATAACCTGAGAAGGATTACACTTGTTAGGCATGGCGCGAACATAAAAACCATTTTTATCTTTTGCATAGATAGCAGATTTTACTTTTTTGAAAGCTGGACCTATTTTTTGATGGAGTTCATTTAAAAGAGCAGTTTGGAACGCATCACGTAAAAAATGATAGTTAAAATGTTTGAAGTGTCGCCAGGAAAGAGTATTACCAACACCACCTTCAGAAACAAGGCAGTGAATGTGAGGATTCCATTTTAAATCTCTGCCAAAGGTATGAAGGACGCAAATAAATCCAGGAGTAAATAATTCAGATTTATTTTCTTTATGGAACATACGAGAAATCACGCTGTTGACTGCCGAAAAAAGGCAGTTAAGAAGAGAACGGTCTTTAAGAAAAAAAGGCCGCAAAGAATCATCAATGGTAAAAACACAATGCCGATGTTGTACATCAATAATCTTAAAAGACATAGCAGTAGTTCTGTCAATGGAATACATGTTACCACAAGTTGGACAGAAGCGAGAATGACAACGAAAAGCAGTAAATTTGAAATTACCACAATTGGGACAAATATACATGGCGCCACCATAAGATGGATCGCCACAATGAATCATTTTTTCTACATTCTCAACAATAGCATCACGAGGATGTTGAAGATAAATCATTTCTTCATAATGTTCGATAAAAATTTTTTGTAAGATATTCATAAGACCATTATGAAGCAAAATGAAGCAAAAAGAAACCCCTATCCCTCATGATTGAGGGGCAGGGGAGTTGAAGTGTCGAAGACACTATTTTTACTTTATAGGAAAGTTCTCCTTTCGGAGAACTTGGGGACTAAAATAGCCCGCTCAAAAGCGGGCATAGTGAATCAGACGGTTTGGATTAAAAGATGTAAAAGCCCTCTTCACCAAAATCGTCATCATCAAGGTTATCAAATTCATGTAAGAAATAATCCATATCCAGAAGTTCGTCGTCACTCATGTCATGGACTTCTTTAGAAGTCATACCTTCTGGTGGATTTTTAATGTACTGTTCCCTTAGTTCCTTTGCGAGTTCTGCTTCTGTTATACGTTTCATAGTGTGGCCTCCGTTCTTAAGATATATTGAGTTTATCATGAGAAAAGAGGTTTTGGAAGATATGAAAACGAGGCAGGCGAACGACATCTATGTTTTTGCATAGCCTTTTCGTATAATTCATGCAAAGGAACAGGATTATGATTAAAATATAGTTCTAAAAATAGCATGGTTTTTCCACAGTTCGGACATTTTAAAGGATCGTAACCAAAAGAATGTAAGATTGAATCACGCCACCTATTGAGTGAAAGAAAAAAGTTATGTTTTTCTCTGGAAATGGCTTTTCGTAAAAAATTGTCAGAATTACGGTGACGAGCGTAAATACCATAATAGCGAATCATTTTAAAATGTTTTTCAGGGATGTGTTGTGTTAAGCGGTCAATGAATTCCAAAACAGGAACAGTTTCTGTAATAAGTTTATTGTCTTCATGACGGTTGTAATGGAAGGTGACAAAATCACCATCGTAAGAATCAATGCGAGAAGTAGCAATAACAGGTCTGCCAAGATAACGACCGATATATTTGATAACCTGAGAAGGATTACACTTGTTAGGCATGGCGCGAACATAAAAACCATTTTTATCTTTTGCATAGATAGCAGATTTTACTTTTTTGAAAGCTGGACCTATTTTTTGATGGAGTTCATTTAAAAGAGCAGTTTGGAACGCATCACGTAAAAAATGATAGTTAAAATGTTTGAAGTGTCGCCAGGAAAGAGTATTACCAACACCACCTTCAGAAACAAGGCAGTGAATGTGAGGATTCCATTTTAAATCTCTGCCAAAGGTATGAAGGACGCAAATAAATCCAGGAGTAAATAATTCAGATTTATTTTCTTTATGGAACATACGAGAAATCACGCTGTTGACTGCCGAAAAAAGGCAGTTAAGAAGAGAACGGTCTTTAAGAAAAAAAGGCCGCAAAGAATCATCAATGGTAAAAACACAATGCCGATGTTGTACATCAATAATCTTAAAAGACATAGCAGTAGTTCTGTCAATGGAATACATGTTACCACAAGTTGGACAGAAGCGAGAATGACAACGAAAAGCAGTAAATTTGAAATT